>JBJEJX010000024.1:50388-113752 GCA_051878345.1 Paludibacteraceae bacterium
GACCACTAACCACAGACCACTAACCACAGACCACTAACCACAGACCACTAACCACAGACCACTAACCACTAACCACTGACCACTAACCACTAACCACTGACCACAGACCACAGACCACTAACCACTGACCACTAACCACTGACCACTAACCACCATTTGTTAACTTGGATTTTCTAACCGGCATAGAAATAACAACTTTTGAGACATCGGGCGTTAATAGAGTCCGTCGATGACGAATTGAAAAATATGGCGCATGCGGGACACTCACGCCACAGACTCAATCGCTGATTTTCCATGCAATCCATTTGCCGCTTTGGCTGCTTATTCGTATTTCCCGAAGAAACCACCTCTAAATATAGAGTTTGAACAAACAAATCAACTTTGTTTCTTCCAAAATTATTTCGAACTCACGTTAAATAATACTGCCCGACAAATGATTTTGTCAGGCAGTATCCTATCAAGCAGAACCTTGCAGTTTCTTGCCAAGTGCCGTCATAGCGTACGGCTCTCAGACTATTGTCGATTAAATCCAGCGAACGTAGCAGAAGTCCATGCGGTGGGGCAGGAGGTCGTTCTGCGGGTACATACGCAAGCCGAACTTCATGCCGCCGGCATAATCGAATTGGTAGGTGGTCTCGAAGAAGAGATGCGTACCCTCTGCATTGACGAGTTTGAGCGGCTCTACCTCGTACAACTTGTCGTTGTTGTGGAACGAGGTGCGAATAGCCACCAGTTCTACGCCCAAGCCTTTGTCGTTGAGCGCGTGGGTGTCGAGTTCTACTGCTACGCGCACTTTCTCACCTACGTTGGGTTGCGACATATCGGGCATTTCCACCTTCACTACCTCTATCTCGTCCCAGTGGGCAGCCATATTCTCTTTCCAAGCAGCGATGTCCTTAGCGGTGGCATAGTGGTTAGCCGCAAGCAGAGCATGGCGTTTAGCCAACTTGTTGTAGAACTTGTTGAAATAGTCGTCCATCATGCGCTTGGTCGTGAAGCGCGGGGTGATCTTGGTAACGGAGTTCTTGATGGTCTGTACCCACTCCGGCGAGTAGCCTTTGGAGTTCTTGGCATAGTACATCGGGATAATCT
The DNA here is from genome assembly GCA_051878345.1 of Paludibacteraceae bacterium. GTDB lineage: Bacteria > Bacteroidota > Bacteroidia > Bacteroidales > Paludibacteraceae > Colicola. Next base: position 51,481 of record JBJEJX010000024.1, read on the forward strand.
CGTTCTCCAACATCTGGTAGATGGTAGCGGCATCAAGTTGGTCTTGGTGTGCTTGGTTCTCGTAGGTGCGACGCTCGGTGAGTGCCCATCCTGCGCCTTTTACATAGCCCTCGTACCACCAGCCGTCGAGGACGGAGAAGTTGAGTACACCGTTCATCTGTGCTTTCTCGCCGGATGTACCGGAAGCCTCCAAGGGGCGCGTCGGGGTGTTGAGCCAAATGTCCACACCGCTGATGAGGCGTTTCGCGAGGCGCATATCGTAGTTCTCGAGGAAGATAATCTTGCCGAGGAACTGCGGCATACGGCTGATTTCGATGATACGACGGATAAGTCCCTGTCCGCCACCATCAGCAGGGTGTGCCTTGCCGGTGAAGAGGAACTGTACCGGATAGCGCGGGTTATTGACAATCTTGTCAAGACGCTCCAAGTCGGTGAAGAGCAGGTGGGCACGCTTGTAGGTAGCGAAACGGCGACCGAAACCGATGATGAGGTTCTCTGCCTTCATCTCGTTGAGCGCGCGCACGATACGAGCGGGATCGCCCTGGCTCTTCATCCAGTCTTCCTGGAACTTCTCCTTGATATAGTCGATCAACTTGTTTTTCAAGTTCATACGGGTAGCCCAGATCTCCTCATCGGGGATATCGTTATAGGCTTTCCACATCTCGAGGTTGGATTGGTCGTTAATCCATTCTGCGGGGAAAGTGCGCTCGTAGACCTCTTTCCACTGGCTGGCTGCCCATGTAGGCATATGCACGCCGTTGGTAACATAATCCACGTGCAACTCCTCGGGGTAGTAGCCGGGCCATACGGGCGAGAACATCTTCTTGCTGACTTCACCGTGGAGCCAACTTACACCGTTTGCCTCTTGGCAAGTATTGAGCGCGAAGACCGACATGGAGAACTTCTCGCTGTTGTCTTCGGGGTTGGTGCGTCCGAGTCCGATGAGGTCGTGCCACTCGATACCAAGTTTGCCGGCGTATTCGTTCATATACTTATAGAAGAGACCTTCCTCGAAATAGTCGTGTCCTGCGGGCACGGGGGTATGGCAGGTGTAGAGGCCGCTGGCGCGTACAACTTCCTTGGCTTGGTTGAAGGTCAAGCCCTCGCCTTGCACGAGGTCAACCATGCGCTGCAAGCCCATAAGGGCGGCATGTCCCTCGTTGCAGTGATATACATCTTTCTTGATGCCGAGTTTGTTCAGCGCAAGCATACCACCGATACCGAGCATGATTTCCTGCTTGATACGGTTCTCCCAGTCGCCGCCGTAGAGTTGGTGGGTGATTTGACGGTCCCACTCGGAGTTGAGTTCGTTGTCGGTATCAAGGAGCAGGAGATTGATACGTCCCACTGCCACTTTCCACAGGTAGGCATGCACGGTGCGTCCGGGGTAAGGCACATCCACGATAAGGGGGCTTCCGTCGGCTTCTTTCATTTGCGTGATAGGCAGGTTGCTGAAGTTCTGCGCCTCGTAGTTGGCGATTTGCTGTCCTTCGGGCGAGAGAGTCTGGGTGAAATAGCCGTAACGATAGAGGAAACCGATAGCGGTCATGTCCACATTGCAGTCGGATGCCTCTTTCAGGTAGTCGCCGGCAAGCACGCCGAGACCACCGGAATAGATTTTGAGCACATGGGTCAAACCGTACTCCATCGAGAAATAAGCGATAGTGGGTTTCTTCTTGTCGCGCGGAGCGTCCATGTATCGGCGGAAGTCGGCATACACTTTATCCAACTGCTCCATGAAGGCTTTGTCGTTGCTCAGTTCCTGCATGCGCTCGTAACTGATGGTGTTGAGCAGCATGATAGGATTGGATTGTGCACGATGCCATGCGTCGTTGTCAATTTGGCGGAAGAGATTCTTTCCTTCCGAGTTCCATACCCACCAAAGGTTGTAGGCGAGTTCCTGCAATTTGTCAAGGTTTGCGGGCAACTTGGCACGCACATTTACCTCTTTCCACTGAGGTTGATTCACATTACTTACTTTAACATTCATCTTTATAAAAATGTTGGTTTATATTCTTTTTTGGATAAAGGATAGAAGACTGAGATTACCTGCATCTATGGTGTTCCTGCGTCTTTTTCTCCTTCTTCTTTTAACAAAGCGGTCGATTAAGAGCAAAGGAAGAAAGATGACAGACCAAACAACTCCGACTCTGAAAACTCAGAGACGATGTAATAGGTTTTTGTTCTCGGTTCCTCAGTCCTTGTTCCACTTGGTTTTCTCAAATCGGGTGCAAAGGTACGGAAAAAAAATGAGATATACAAATAAAAGAGCAAAAAATCATAAAAATGCAATACGGATTTGCATAATTGAAAAAAAAGCAGTACCTTTGCAGCCGAATTTTCGGAAAGATGGCAGAGTGGTCGATTGCGGCGGTCTTGAAAACCGTTGACCTTCACGGGTCCGGGGGTTCGAATCCCTCTCTTTCCGCCGAAAAGGCGTGTGTGGGAAGGCAGACGGAAACGTCTGCCTTTTGTTTGTAGATCAGAGGGTTGTGCGCTATTGGAAGTGGAAAAGGATAAGGGAGTAATGAAAAATGAACGAGGATGTGATAGCACATCCTCGTTCATCGGTTTTCTATAAGACCACTTTGACGTAGCGTTGCTTGCGTTTCATTTTCAACTCGCCTTTATCGTTCTTCTCAACGTATTTGACGATGTACAGCGCATATTTGCGCATGGAAGAAACGGGAAGGGGATAAGATACCTGACCTGCTTTGACGGGGCATTTGTAAATCAGCCTGCCAACATGGTCAAAGATGTGCAATTCGTTGCCGTTCTCAGGGGCAGGTACGTAAACGGTGTGCGTAGCAGCGTCGTAAGTCAGATACCTGTCTGTATCAGTGTTCTCTGCGGATAGGGTGGTTACCGCCAGCGGTTCGGAGAATGCCGTCCGGTGCGGCTCACAGCCGAGTCCCTCGTCGGTGGCCTGCAGGGTGCAGTAATAGGTGGTGGAAGGATTGAGGTCGGTGAAATCGTAGAGGGTGTATGCAGGGTCGTCCATGGCTGCCAGTTCGAGGCTGTTGTACAGATAGTTGATATTCTGTGAGCAAGTGGCGGTGAAAACATCCAAAGCGCATCCGGAAGCCCCATTGTCTGTATAGGTAAGGCGGAAACGAGTGAAATTATCCTCGGTGCCAAACGAGTAAGTGAAAGTCTTTTTCTTGGTGGTACTGAGGATTGCAGTTCGGCACTCGTCTCGAGTCAGCCACTCGGTACCGTTCCATACCTCGATATCGAGGATGCCAACCGTATCAATGTCCGTTGCGAAAGCATTCAGCCAGAAAGAGATCTCAGATACGGCAGATTGGTAGTCGGGCGTAGTGATGCAGTCGCCCGTGTTCTTGAGGTATAAGGCACGCGTCCCCTCTGCTTTGGCGGAAGTGGTAGTGGTATAGGTAGTCGTTTCCCAACCCTCATTACGCACCGCATCGGCACTATTGAAATTCTCGAAGCTCTGCATATAGGTGGACGTACCCTCGGTGATGGTGTACATGGTGAGGTAATATGCCGTGGCATCGCTTTGGGGCTCCCACGCAAAACGGAAAGAGTAGGGAGAGAGGTTGCTTACCGGTTTCACCACGGGCGTTTCCACATAGGTGTGGCGCGGTGCGGTGGCGGTGAGGGCGACGGTGGTGCCCACTCCATGCCCCGCGATGTTCACGATGGAAGACACCGCATCGCAGTTTTTCTTTACAGGCAAGAAACTAACCCACACGCGCTGCTCCAAATTCCCGTCTTTATCGGGCGAGACGGAGATAGTTTTTTTCCATACATTGTCCTTGCGCGAAGGTGCTTCGTCTGCGGCGGCAAGGTAGAAATTGCCCGATGTGGTGAGCGAAACGACCTGCGCGGTATCCAAATCCGTGCCGTTGAGAAGGAACGACAGCGGCTTCCAATCTTCAATTGTGTTGTTGTCGCTTACGGTAGTGGTGAGCGAGAGAACACGCGGTGTGGCTGAGATAGCAGCACTGCCGAGGGACGAATAGATGAAACTGATGAGTCCGTTGGCTTCGGAAATGTTGAATATATTTTGTTCGTGCAGGACGGTACCATCGTGAAGTTTCGGGGTGAAGGTGGTTACGTTTTGGGTGCCGGGGTATGGGTCGGAGGGCTTGCCGTCTTCCCCTTGCGAGCGGTCTTTCCACGAGATACCGTTGGCTTCCTCTAAGTGAGTACGCAACATCTGCTTGCCATTGTTGGGTGTGTTGTTGAACCACGCGGCTTCGTTGTAGTCGATGTGCCAAACCAGCATGCCCGTACCCGGCAGTGCTCCTGAGGGGGTGTCCCAGCCGGTGCGGGCACGATATTCCAAGAGGAAATACTCCTTTGGGGAGGGGCTGTCGCCCACAAGGTTGTGGGTAGTTGCGGCAATGAGGTAGGCACTGTTGGACTCGGTGAGCGGCTGCATGAAATACTCGCCCGGCTCGGTGAGTTGCACAGGATTGAGCCAACCCAAATAGAAACGCTCATGACTTGCGTAGGTGGGTGGTGTGCGTCCGCTGTTGTTGTAACTGCCGGAGCACATGATGTCCCAGTTGCCGATGGTGTAGTGGTCGTAGGAGGTGTCGTAGAAATCGGGTAAGCCGAGCACGTGCCCGAACTCGTGGCAGAAGGTGCCGATAGGGGCGCGCGTAGTGCCGGTGCCACGGTACTCGGAGGTGCAGGCGTAGGACGCCAAACGTACACCATCCACTTGTATGTTGAGGCTTGTGAGGTCACTGCGGTGAGGCCAGATGGTGTTCTCTCCACCGCCTTCCGCCTCGTTGTTGCCGGCATAGAAGACGAATATATTATCAAGGATACCGTCGCCGTCGGTATCGTAGTCTTGCATGTTAACCCCCGCTGCCGCTGCCTTTTGGCAGGCTTCCACGATGAGCATATAGGGCTGTTTGTCGTGGTAACTGCCTTCCGGTTCGCCATAGTATGCTATGTCATGGTCGGCTACATAGGGGCCATAGACATCAAATATAGGGGAAAAGATACTATCGGAGGCAGCAATGAAATAGTCGCGTGCCGAGCCGGTTGCTCCGTTGAAAGAGTAACCGCTCTCGTTGAGCAACTCGTTGAAATTATCTCTGGTTTGCGCGAACGCGAGGTCAGTGAAGCTCATCAAGATAACGAGTGAACGCGGACTCCCCGTAAGCGGATAGGTGGTGTTCATATAGGTCTGCTGCGCTTTGCGGAAGCGTGTCTGAATCTCCTCCGCGGGCAATAGCACGGACGAATCTTTTTGGAAAAAGCCCGACTCCATCCGACGTAGCGGCGTACCATCCGGGAGGGAATAATAACTGTAATGCTCATCGCCATGCAGATAAACCGTGATGGTAGAACCATCGGGCTGCGTCATCTCGATGGGGTAGGGCGCAGCAGGCACCGCCGATATATGTAGGCAGACGAAAGCAAAAGCAATAGTAAAAAATATTTTTCTCATATTTTATCTGTTTTGTGCGTGTTTGTGCGTACGCCGCATTACCTATTCAAAAATTGTGCAAAGTTACGTATATTTTTTGGATTATGCAAATGTATCGACCATTTTTAACGTCTTTTGTATAAAAAAGTGAGCATCGGGAATGCCGATGCTCACCTACAATGAACAAAACGCTATTTTTTATTTGCGATACAGAGCGTTCATCTTCATGTTGTTAACTTGTTTTACAGCATAGTCGGCATTGCGATAGAGGTTTTTGCTGCCTACAAACATAACACCTGCGTTCTCCTCGCCATTGTCTTCAGCTACCACATTAGTGTAATCTTTTGTGATAATACGCATGTCGTAGGGCTCAACAAGGCTCTCTACATAGCCGGAGTCGTTGACATTGCAGAGCAGACCGTAGAGACGGTTATCGTTTACATAGTCGTACCAATCAATCGTAATGTTGTATTGGAGTTCGTCAGCATCATTCTCATACATGTGTACATTTGCTACATTGCCGAGATACCAACTCTGGCTTCCCTCTTCGAAGTCCATATAGAAGATTTGCGTACCTACTTGCGCGTCGGTGTAGAGTGCATACTGCTCCTCGGTGAGCGATTCGGTAGTGGGGTCAACCAAAATCTTCCAGAAGTCGCCATAACTTTGCAGGTTAACCAATTCACCTGCCAAAGCGTAGTACGGTGCAATGGTATCTTCGGGGTTAGGAGCGATGTGGAAACCTTCGCTGTTACCTACATAATAGCCTGCGTAAGTACCCTCTGTAATCCAAAATACCGGCAGGTCAGCAATGAAGAAATAGCCTTCTCCGCCGAAACCCTGACCATTCACAAAAGTAACGTTGTTGTCCCACGCATACATGGAGATATAACCCAATTGGCAGGTATATACTACACCGCTGGTCATGGTGATGTCCTGCTCGGTGCCGGGAATCATCTCGGGTGAACCGAAGAGACCGTAACTCATCAGTTGATAGTTGTCCAGCGCAGCGTCTCTCGTAACATTCACCAAGCAAGTGTCAGGAGTGCAACCTTCTACAGATACAATGACGTTTGCCGTACCCGGTGCAACTGCAGTTACGATACCGTTCTTTACGGTAGCCACTTCCTCATCATCAGAAGTCCAAACAAATGTAACTGCGGTAGTCGGAGTAGGAGTAACTGTTGCAGAGAGTTTCTCGGTCTGACCTATACTCATAACAAGTGTCTCGGGAGCCACTTTTACTACTGATACTACCGTATCGTCACCATTACCACCGTTGTTCCCGCCGGGGGTGTTTGTGGGTTCGCAACTGGTGAATGCCACCATTGCGATTGCGCCAAGCGCAAGCATAAAACACTTTTTCATAACTTAAAAAATAGTTTGTTGTTGATAATTGTTATTTATTGTTGTGTCGCTAATTCTGTCGTCTGACGCAGATAGGGGTTGTACGTAGTCTCTGCGGTCGGAATCTCGAAAGTGATGATACCTGCTTGGAAAGGCGATTGACTGGAACGGCTCTTGTACATATGGTTATCCCCGCGCTCCACCTCTTTGCCCCAACGGCGGAAAGTCTGTAGGCTGCGTCCCTCTCCCCAGAGTTCCACACGCCAATTGTAACGGATGGCCTCGCCTAATGCCTCGTGGTCAGACAAGGTTGTCAGATAGGTCTCTAAAACCGTTTCTTGTCCGTCTTTGTAACGTTCCTGTAGCAAGTCTGTCAGGCGTTCCAATGCTTTTACGTCATCATTCCCGCGCCATGCGGCTTCTGCGGCAATCAGGTAGGCTTCCTCCACACGCATATACACTTGGTCGCTCAGCCAATCGCGGTCGCCCTGTGGCTCCGTGCTTGCTGCGGAATAGAACTTGCCATCGGGTGCATATTGGTAGTTGGGGTCTGCTTTGGGGTTCGCGTTATAGTACTTGTTCCACCAACCCTCGCGGACATCCCACTTCATATCCTGCACTTGTTTGAGCAAATTAGCATCTATCCCTTTGACATCTCCTGCCGAAGCATAGGAATAGGAATAGATATCGCATTGTCCGAACCAAGATGCCAACATAGTTGTGTTCTCTACCGTTACATCCAATCCCCAAATCCACGACTTCGTATCCTTGTTGTTGAAACCGCTGGTCAGTACTTCCGCACGGGGCAAAATCTCTGCGGTAGTCGCTCCGAGGAGTTCCTCTGCCTGGTTCAGCGCATTCTCATAGTCCCCTTTGTTCAGGTAGGAATATGCCAGCGTCATACGAGCCACATCTATGTTCACTTCCAACTTATTGCTGCCGCGGTCCAACGCATTGAACACTTCAAAGTATTTGATGGCGTCCAAAAGGTCCTCTTCTACACGCAGATAAACATCCAGTGCGGTAGAGCGCGGTGCACCCAAGATGGTATCGGCACGGGTATCTTCCTCCGTGTAGATAGGAACGGACAACTCCGTATTGATATCTATCTCATCAATGGTCTTGCAGAAGAAGCGTTGCAGCCCCGCATATGCCCAACCGCGCATAGTGAGCAACTGAGCATAATAGTAGCCGTTGGTGTATTCTTCGTCTGTCATAGTCTTAACAGCCTCCGGGTCTGCTGCCGGAATGCCGGAAACCTCTAAGGCGTTGATACCCTTGTTGCAGAGGCGGATGATATCATAATAGTAACTCCAAACATAGTCTCTACGATAGTATGCAGTCAGCATTTGCTCGTCACTCACAAACCAGCCGTAGCGCTGCGACTTCATAGCGATATCACTACTGAGTATGTCGGTTGCCAAATCAATACCGCGTTGCCCGAAAAGGTCGTGCTCACCGCCGTATTCATATAATTTGGAATAAACACCGCGCACCGTACCCTCCAATTTGTTGTCCATCTGTTCGTACTGACCTTCTGTGATGGTGCTACCGCTCGGCAGTTGGTCGAGATTACACCCTGCCAAAGCCGCTCCTACAATAGCCGTCAGTATATAAAATCTTGTTTTCATTGCTTTGTTCTCCTATTTCTCAGTTAGACATTAGAACGATAGTTTGATACCACCCATGATGGTCGAGAGAGGGCTGTAGCCGTGGGTGTCAGACGATCCCGTGAATGAGGTCATCGGGTTGTAACCTTTGCGGGCAGTAGCGATTGCCAAGTTGGTAGCACTGACATAGATATTCAATCGGTTCAGTTTGATTTTCTCAATCAACTTTTTGGGGAAATTATATCCCACTTGAACATCGTTGAGCGAGAGGTACGAGTTGCTGGTGAGGAAACGGGTAGAGGCCGAGTTGGTGAAGGAAGCATAATCTCCCATCCCGTTGGTTAACTTAGGTATGTTGGTCTCTGTGTTAAACTCTGTCCATGAGTTGAGCATATCTACATGCCAGTTGTGTCCGCCTACTACGCCGTCGTCCATAAGAGCCATATAGGTAATGTCGTAGCCATAGCCACCGATACGGTAGGAGCACGAGGCCGAGAGCGTTACACCATACACCTCCAAATCAATACCGAAACCTCCGTCTAAATCGGGCAAGTAGGACTGACCGGTGTACTGCTGGGTTGCTATGGTATAATCGGGTGTTGTTTCGTAAGCAAGGTCTTTTTCCGTCTTGTCAGGGTTCTCCAGTAACCACAGGTGCAACGAGGTGATATAGTTGCGCTCGTTGTTTGGCAACACAGCACCGAGTTCGCCTTTGCTGGGGTCGTACCACGCGCGATAGAGCGCTTCGCCATTCTCATTAACACCTTCATATACGTAAGTATAGTGGTCGTATAGAGAATGCCCTACGGACATGGCACCGTTCATCTTTTGACGTACGGGGTTACCATTCTCGTCATAATAGTCGATAGGCATTTCCAACATCTTGTTGGTGTAGTGTGCACCGTTGAGTTGGATATCCAATTTTACGTTACGGGTATCTACGGCATGCACCTTGAAACCAAATTCCACACCTTGGTTTACCATCTTGGCATCGTTCACGGGCAGCGAACTATATCCCAAAGAGGGGGCTACTGCACGAGGGAAGAGCATATTGTCGGTCAGTTTGTAGAAATAATCCAACTCCACGTCCAACCATTTGCCGATAGAAAACTCCAAACCAAGGTCTGTGTGGCTGGTGCGTTCCCATGTAATATTCTCATTACCTTTGCTTCCCCACACATAGCCAATCTCGCCGTTTACATTCTCAATCGAATAGAGGTCGGTGTAGGAGTAGAGAGAACTTACTTGGTTACCCAACTCACCCCAACTCAGACGCAACTTACCGTCTTTTAAGTATTCACGCGCAGGTTCACAAAAGTCTTCGTTGGTGAACGTCCATGCCACACCTACGGAACCGAAGTGTCCCCAACGGTGCCCCGGAGCATAGCGCGAGGAACCTTCTGCGCGATAATAAGCATTAAGGGTATAGCGGTCTTTGTAACTATATCTCGCCGATGCCACCCAAGAGTCTATAGCAAATCGATTCGTTGTACCTGATATATCATTCATCTGAATGGCATTGCCTAATTCCAAGCTGCTTCCATCCGCTAAGTATGACTTGCTGCCATACATGTAACCATACTGACAGATGTTGTTCTCATGTCCTGCCATTAAACTAACGGTATGGTCGCCAAATTCTTTGTCATATTCCAGCAATTCTTGTGCCGTAATGGCAAGAAGGTTGTAACTGTGCTGATATATACGTCCAATACCTTCGGCATCACCATAGTACTTGTTGGTCAATTGGGATGCTTTTTCGTTCAAATAGAGCATACCTGCATTTATCCTCAATTTTAAGCCATCATATAGCTTAAATTCCAACATACCCTTGGCATCCAAAGTGTTCTCCACATAGCGTTCTTTGTCCAAACGCAGTGAACCCGCAGGGTTGATACCGAAACCGAAAGCCCTGTTTAGCGTCGTACCATAGTCGTACGCTAACAATCCGGTGCGCGGGTCAGTATAGGTCTCGCCGTTCTCGTTACGCAGATAAACGGGATAAATCGCAGGAATGGCGTTCACATAGTAGAAACCATTGTTCATTGCACCATCGCCGTCTTGGTTAGGCGAGTTCATATCCGAATAAGTATAAGAGATATTCACATTACCTTTCAACCATTTTTTAGGCTTGAAATCAATGTTGCTGCGCACGGTGAAACGGTTGTAGTCAGATGCCTGATAGTAACCTTCGTCCATCAAGTAGCCGATGCTGGTATAGTAGTTGATTTTCTCCGTGCCGCCATGGAACTTGATGCTGGCATCCAATTTCTGTCCCACGCGGAAGATAGCGTCTTTCCACGACTCCAAATTCTCATAGCCTTTGCGACGGGTCATCATGCTTGGGTCAAACCCGTAACTTGCCAACGATTTCCCGTCCTCCGCGAGCGTAGAATTAATCAAAAAACGTCCTTCATTTTCCCATAGGTTATAACCGGTGGATAAACCGCTACTGCTGTACAACGCTTTGTTCGCTGCATCCTGTGCGGCAGAAGCCGTAGAACCGTTGGCGCGGAAACCGTTGTAGAGACTCAACCAAGACAATTCTACATATTGTTCAGGACTGGAAATAGTCTCGTACAGCGGCAACAAGCGCATATTGGCGCCGTATTTTACGTCCACATCAATCTTGCCTTCATCGCCGGAATTACCTTTCTTAGTGGTGATGACAATCACACCGTTGGCACCGCGCGCACCATACAAGGATGCTGCCGATGCATCTTTTAGAATGGTGGTGGATGCGATATCTCCAGGGTCTATGGCCGAGATATCACCATCATAGGGCACACCGTCCACCACATAGAGCGGAGCACTACTACCATTAAGTGAGCCGACACCGCGGATACGGATAGTAGCATTGGTACCCGGCTGACCGCTGGTGTTGATAACCTGCACACCGGCTACCTCGCCCGCCAATGCCTTGGAGATTTCGGTCGGGCTTTTCTTTTCTATCGTCTCGGCATCCACCGCCTGTGCAGAACCGGCGTAACTGCCTTTCGACACGTTGCCGTAACCTGTTACAACCACCTCTTGAATCACCTCGGTGGCTTCGTGCATAACGACACGTACATTGCGCTTGACAGGCACTTCTTGCGATTGCATTCCGACATAACTTACTACCAATACGGTAGCATCATCGGGTACCGTCAGGAAAAACTCACCGTCATAGTCGGTAATCGTACCTTGAGTGCCATCTTTCACCTGGATACTTGCACCGATAATAGGCTCGTTCTTCTCATCTACTACCACACCGCTTACCTGCTGCTCCGCCATCATCCCGATGCTGAGCATACACAGCGCCATAAGTGTAAAGAACTTTTTCATCCGTTTGTTTATTTATTAAAAGTTTTGTTATCAGATTTGCCCGATTCCAGCGGTATCTCCTTCCGTCCGCTTACTTTTTGTAATCTACACAGCAATAACTATTAGAAATTAGTGCGCAAAGATACGGCTTTTTTTTGATATGTGCAAGTTTTTGGCAAGAAAAAAGCGATATTTCTTCATTTTTGTGTTATAAAACATATTTTTTAATAGAAAATTGATAAAATTTAAGCTATACAACATAAAAATAAGCCTATTCGTAGGTCAAGATAGACAAATGACAAGGTGTCAGTATTTCTTCTGACGCTTTGCGCAGTTGGGCGGGAGTAGTCCGCGCAATTTGCTCAAAAGTTTCCGCCCATATCGGTGCGTGTCGGAAGTACAAAACCGACTTTGCCATGGCGAGGGCGTTGTTTTCCTGATTGAGCGAAGCGATAGCCATCTGTCCGCGCAGTTGTTGGAGAGCGTGTTTTATTTGCGATTCGCTGAGCGGATGAGAGCATAGTTTATCCAGTTCCTCATTGCAGAGCCGCAGGCACTCGTCGAAATGTTCGGGCTCGCAAGCGAAATAGGTGCACCAGTAGCCCGTGTCGGAGAGCGGCGTATAGGTAGATTCTACGGTATAGACCAGCCCGCGCGACTCACGCAGGCGCAGGTTGAGCCGCGAGTTGAGACTCCCGCCGCCTATTATATTATTAAGGAGATAAAACGGCAGTTGCAGTTCGTGCCCGAGAGGATAGGCGATATTACCCAACATGGCATGTACCTGGTGGGTGTGCCGCTTGTAGGCGATGTGCTGTCCTTGTCGCGGGTCTGTCGCGGGTCTGTCGCGGGTCGATCGCGGGTCGGCCGCAGGTGTTTCTTGGCAGGCGGGGATATTCCCAAACTCACATTCGGCGAGACGGAAGAAGGTATCGGGGGCGATGTTGCCTTGGCAGAAGACCACCATCCGCTCGGGACGATAGTGCCTGCGCATCCACCGTTGCGGGCAGATAGGGGAGGTGCTGATTTTGCGCAGGGTTTTCTTGGTGCCGAGGATGGGCATGGCAAGCGGGTGCCCGTCGAACAGCATGCCTTCGAAATCATCGTAGATAAGTTCGCTCGGAGAATCGTTGTAACTCTCTATCTCGTCGAAGATAACCCCCAACTCCTTGTCCGTCTCGTGCTTCGGAAAGGTGGGGCGCAACACCATTTCTGCCAGCAGGCGCAGGGTGCGCGTAGTGTGTTCGGGCAGGGTGGCGGCATAGAAGGTGGTCTCCTCCTTGGTGGTGTAGGCATTGATCTCGCCGCCGATACCCTCTATGCTGTTGATAATCTGTCGGGCGGTATGTTTCTCCGTCCCTTTGAAGACGCAGTGCTCGATATAGTGCGCCATGCCGTTCTCCGCGGGTTGTTCATCGCGTGTGCCGGCACCGACCATCACTCCCACATAGACCACGGGAGAGTCGGTTCTGCGCACGACTACGCGCGCACCGTTGGGCAGATTATGGTAAAAAGTTTCGCTATTCTCTTGCATATATGAAAAATAATTTGTACCTTTGCAGCCGATTTCGTGAGTAAATATGCGGCATTGGCGGAATTGGTAGACGCGCCAGACTTAGGATCTGGTTCCTAACAGAGTGAAGGTTCGAGTCCTTTATGCCGCACAACGAGCCGGTTTGGCTCGTTTTTTGTAGAGGAGATAACAGTTGCAAAAAGAACTATAGTTGTAGATTAGTAATAAAATCAATCGTTTGTCAGTAGTATGAAAAAGATTTCTTTTGTTATTTTGACGATGGCAGTGGTTGTGCTTGCCGCGTCTTGTAATTTCGAGAACAACTCCCAGTACACTCCGCAAATAGCCGTTTCTCTGCCGGTGCGTACCTGCGGGCATGCAGACACGGTGGTGGTGCGGGACACGCTGGGCTATCGCTATGATAAAGACGGGAAAGCCGTGTTGGATACCATTCACGTGGGGGACACGGTGCGCGTAGTGGTGGCTATCAGTGCGCAAGGGAATGTGCTGACCGGCTTCCAAACCACGTGGGACACGGCAGCGCTACAATTGGAGTACCTCGCCATGGACTCTATTGCCTTTGCGCTGGATACCGCCAAGAGCGATATTGCTGCGGGTACGCTGGTGTTCCAGCCCGGGTACAACATGGCGGTGTTCCCTATCCGCTATATCCCGCGCAAAAGTGTTACCACGGACTTCACCATGGAAGTACAATCCGACTCCAAGTACTCGCCTAATAGTTTCACTATCCAACAGACGGCGGAGTGAGAAACCCCTTCCCGTTCCTCCCTTTGGGAGGGGATAGTGTCACGGCATTCCACAAAGGGCGGCGATGACAAACATCATATCCAAAAGAGGGCGGCGATAATCGCAGCCCTCTTTTTCATTCCCCTTGTTTGGCTTGTTGCCAGAGGGCTTCCATCTCATCGAGGGGCATCTCTCCCATTCGCTTCCCCGTGTTCGCTGCTTGCTGCTCTATGTAGTTGAAGCGGCGGATGAATTTCTGATTGGTCATCTCCAGTGCGTTGTCAGGGCGAATCTTGTACTTGCGGGCGGCGTTCACCAGCGCAAAGAGCAGGTCGCCGAACTCCTGCGTCATCGCTTCGCGTGTCTGTCCTTCTTTGCGGCACTCGGCTTCAAACTCGCCGATCTCCTCTTTCACCTTTGCCCACACGTCTTCGGGGTTCTCCCAATCGAAACCCACGTTTGCCACTTTGTCTTGTATGCGGTAGGCTTTCACCAGCGCGGGCAGTGCCTCGGGGATACCTGCCAGCACGGTCTTGTTGCCGCCTTTCTCTTTCAGTTTCACTTGCTCCCAGAGGTGGCAGACGTCTTCCGCGTTCTTGGCGGCCGTCTCGCCATAGACGTGCGGATGGCGGAAAATCAACTTGTCGCAGATACGGTTGCACACATCAGCAATGTCGAAATCGCCCGTCTCGCTGCCCATTTTGGCGTAGAACACCACATGGAGCAGCACATCGCCTAACTCTTTGCTAATCTCCGTTTTATCTTGCTGCACGATGGCGGAGGCGAGTTCATAGACCTCCTCTATCGTGTTCTCTCGCAGGCTCTCGAAGGTCTGCTTCCTGTCCCACGGGCATTTCTCCCGCAACTCGTCCATCACCGTCAGCAGGCGGTCGAAGGCTTTCAGTTGTTCTTCACGTGTGTGCATCGTCTTATGGTTCATAGTTCGTCAATTCAAATTGGGTATCCGTCATTCGGGCATACGTCCATTGTTGGAAACAGTCGCCGAGGATGATGACGCGGCTGTCCGGCGTGATTTGCAGGTCGAGGTCTATATGGCGGTGTCCGAAGATATAGAAATCGCGGTGGTTGCCTTGTTGCTCCTGCTCTTTGGCGAAGAGCACCAGTTCTTCTTGCTGCTCGCCTTTGTAGGGACAGGGGTGTGCCATCTCTTTCAGTCGGCTGCGTTTTGCCCACTCGTAGCCCAACTCGTTGCCCCACTTCGGCGGCAGCAGGCGCAGCCAAAACTGGCAGAAAGGACTGTGGAAGAGTTTTCGGAGCCAAATGAAACGTTTTATTTTCTTCAATACGGGTGCAGGGTAAAGCGAGTGATAATCGGACGGCAGCACTCCGTCGCCATGGCACATATAGACTCGCTTGCCCGCTACCGTAGTGTCGAGCGGGCGGCGGTGGATTGTCATGCCTGTGGCTTTTGCCAAGCGTCCGAAAGTCCAAAGGTCGTGGTTGCCGATGAAGAAGTGCACGGGGATGCCTTTGTCGGTCAGGCTGCGGATACATTGCAGCACGGGTGCATACTGCGCCTTGGAACTGTCTTTCCAAAAGTACTCGCACCAATAGTCGAACATGTCCCCCAGCAAATAGATGGCTGTGGCATCCTGTCCGATATACTGCAACAAGCCCGCCAACCGCTGTTGGTGGCTTTGTCCGTCCGCGATGGCTCGCGAACCCAAATGTGCATCGCTTAGAAAATAAACCGCCATACTACAGCATTCCCAACTCCAGTTTGGCTTCCTCGGACATCATGTCTTTGCTCCACTCAGGCTCAAAGACAATATTCACGTTTACGGTTTCTATCCCGTCCACGCTGCCGACTTTCTGCTTGATATCCTCCACGAGGAACTCCCCCGCGGGGCAACTCGGGGCGGTGAGCGTCATGTCGATATTGCAGACGGCGGGTGTGCTGAGGTCTATCTTGTATATCAGTCCGAGGTCGTAGATATTGACGGGAATCTCAGGGTCGAACACCGTCTTTATCATCTTGAGCACCTGCTCCTCTTGCTCTAAAAACTCGTTCATATCACTGTTGTTGGAAATTCACTACGGGCATCATCTTGTCGCCGCCCTGCACCTGCGGCAACTTGCCGTCCCATTTCTCTATCCAGTCCTCTTGGATGATAAGCGGCGACAAAGAGGCGGAGATGGTACGGTTGTAGTACGCCTCTGCATCGGCTTTGATTTTCATTGCTTTCGCCTCGCCTTCGGCCTTCGCCACGGCAATCTTGGCATTGGCTTCCGCCTCTTTTACTTCGTTCTCGGCTTTCAGTGCCGCCTGCACTGCCGCGTTCTTTGCGTCAATCATCTTGCGCAGGCTCTCCGGCGGGGTAATCTGCGAGGTGAACTCCGTAACGATAAAGCCTTCTGCGGTCAGGGCACTATCCAGTATCAGTCGCACTTCGTTCTCAAACTTCGCGCGGTTTGCCATCAGTTCATCGCTCGTGTAGTTGTTCGCGGAGATACGATAGGCATCATATATAACGGTATGCATATAGCCTGCCTCAATATCCGCCAGGTCGCGGCGGTACTTGAAGAACACATCCACCGCTTTGGAGCGATTCAAGTAGTATGCCATCGTGGGGTCCATGGTGAAGATAGCCGCATCGCGTGTGGTAACCGTAAAGGGCTTGTAATCAACGCGCTGCACATATGTGGGGTATTTGAATACATCCGTCGTAATGGGGCAGTAGAACACATAACCCGTTACCGGCGAAGCATCCAGCGTACCCTGTTCCGTGAGCGACAACTTGTTGAAGCGCACGCCTACCGCGCTGCTGTCCACTCGCGTGCAACGCACGAAAAATGCAAATATCGTTCCGAAGACGATTACAATTATCAAACTGTATTTTACCCACGCAGGTACAGGTGCCGGAGTTTTCTCTTTCATACTCATAAAGGTGTTAAAAGGTTGTAAAGTGGATTTATAATTTGGTTATTTGTTGCCGTAGTTCTTCCCTACGCTGTTCATCACTGATGGTGTTGACGACGTCTTGCATGAAGGCATTGATAAGTAGTTTGCGTGCCGTTTGGGCATCCAAACAGCGTTGCTGCATATAGAAAAGTGCCGATTCATCCAACTGCCCCGTGGTGGCGCCGTGGGTAGCTTTCACGTCATCAGCGTATATCTCCAGTTGCGGACGTGTACGCATAAGGGCTTTTTCGCTCAGGAGCAGGTTGCGGTTGGTCTGATGAGCCTCTGTCTTTTGCGCATCGGGCGCGATACGCAGTTGCCCGTAGAACTCTCCTTGCGAAGCATCATCCAATACAAACTTAATCAACTGTCTGCTGCTTCCGCCGCCGATAAGATGTTGCACATTCGTCGTCAAATGCACTTGCTCCTCACCGTGCAGGAATGCCAATCCGTAAATCTCCGTCAGACAGCCCTCACCCTGTTGCTCTACCGTTATCTGTGCTTCATTCGTGCCACTTTGATTAGGCAACGCAGGCAGGTAGAGCGCATGCACCCTGAGCGATGACCCCGCTTCCTGCACTATATGCAGGTTAAGCATCGGCTCGTTTACGAAGACCAACTCCCGATGTTCACCCGCGGCAAGAGTAAGTATGTTAGTGCTCAAACTGCTCATAGCCCTTTTCTTCCAGTTGTAGTGCCAGTTCTTTGGTGCCGGTCTTCACTATTCTGCCGTCTGCCAACACGTGTACGAAATCGGGCACGATATAATCCAGCAGGCGCTGATAATGGGTAATGACAATGGATGCGTTATGCGGCGTTTTCAGTTTGTTCACGCCTTCTGCCACGATACGGAGCGCGTCTATATCAAGCCCCGAGTCAGTCTCATCAAGGATGGAGAGACAAGGCTCCAGCATGGCCATTTGGAAAATCTCGTTTTTCTTCTTCTCGCCGCCGGAGAACCCCTCGTTCACCGCACGGTTATTGAGTTTGTCCGCCATCTCCACCAGTTTCTTCTTCTCGCGCATGAGAGCAAGAAACTCTTTGGCAGAGAGTGCCGGTTTTCCCTCGTATTGGCGCTTCTCGTTCACTGCCGTGCGCATGAAATTCACCATGCTCACGCCGGGAATCTCCACGGGGTACTGAAAACTGAGGAACACCCCTTCGCGTGCACGCTGCTCCGGCGGCATCTCCAGCAGGTTCTTCCCTCGTAGCCACACTTCGCCGCCGGTAACCTCATAGGCGGGGTTGCCCGTCAGTACCGCACTCAGCGTGGACTTGCCCGCACCGTTCGGTCCCATGATAGCATGCACCTCCCCTTCGTTGATGCAAAGGTTCACGCCTTTCAGTATTTCCTTGCCCGCAATGTTCGCGTGCAAATCTTTGATTTCCAATAATACCATAATCCTCTGATTCTTATCATCTTCTCCCTCCCTGTGCGGGGAGGATGGGGTGGGTGATTTATTTCCGCACCACTGCCATCACCACTTCGCCTACGGCTTGCAGTGTCTCGTGGCTGATATTGCGCATGTCGTCCTCGCGTGTATGCCACCATGCGGGAAATCCCGTTGCGGAGCGGGTGTCGTAGTGGATTACGTCAATACACGGTACACCGCCGAGAGTATTCACGTAATAGTGGTCGTCTATCAGCGGGTATGCCGTTTGGTTGATGAAATACTTGCCGTAGCCGAGCCTGTCGGCGGTGCGCCATACCTCTTCCAGATAATTGTTGGCATACTGTTGCGAATACAACTCACGCGGGAAAACGGCATCGGGTGAGCCCACCATATCCAGCAGGATACCGAAACGATAGACGGGTGCATCGGCGTTCTCTTGCCGCCTCATACCCCACAACTGGCTGCCCAAGCACCATGTGTTCTCGCGTTCCACGCCTGTGAAGAACTGCGGCGTGCCCATGTCCTCGCAGTCGAAGAATACAATATCCACAGGCGTGGTGAGCGCAGAATCCGCCATCAAAATACTTATCTGCCGTGCTACTTCCAATAGCACGCCCACGCCGCTGGCACCGTCATTGGCGCCCGGCACATTCATATAACGGTCTTCGTAATCCTCCTCTTCATCTGCCCACGGACGCGAGTCATAGTGCGCGCAGAGCAGCAAACGCGGGTGGTGCTTGTTCTGTTCGGTGTAGAAATGCCCGATGATGTTGTAGATGGTTTGTTGCCGCCCGCTGTAATCGGGCATGATGCCTTTCTGCAATTCCACATCGGCGTCGCACGCGCGGAGGAACTGCATGAGATAAATCGCACAATCGGTATGCGCTTTCCCGTTGGGCACGCGCGGACCGAAAGACATCTGCTGGGCGATATATTGATACGCCGAGTCGGCAGAGAACGGCGGACGTTGCTCTCCGACTGCGGAGGATTTCTTGCCGCAGGCGGTGGCGAGAAGCACCACCGCGAGGGCAAAGACAGATATACGAATAGATTGTTTCATTTAGTGTATGTTCAGTTCACTAATACTTGTGTGAGTTTGTATGGCTTTGATAACCAATGCAATAGGTTCTGCGAGACTCTCTATGTGCACCTTCGTGCAGTGGCTGCTGTCAAACGGTAGTGAGTCGGTGAATACGATTTCCTCCAATTCGCTGTCAACGATACGCTCGCAGGCGGGACCCGACATCACCCCGTGGCTGACCACGGCGCGCACGCTCTTCGCCCCCGCTTTCTTCATCACTTCGGCGGCTTTGCAGAGGGTGCCGGCGGTGTCTGCCATATCGTCCACAATCACTACATCTTTGCCGTACACGTCGCCCAGCACGCGCATCTCGCTCACTTGGTTGGCTACCTCGCGGTGCTTGTAACATATCACCATCGGCACTTCCTTGTCGGTCAGTCTGTGCAGTTTCTTGGCGAAAGTGGCGGCACGCTTCGACCCGCCTACATCCGGCGAGGCAACAATCAGTTTCTTCAAGTTGAGACTTGCAATATACGGTGCCAACACGTTGGATCCGTAGATATGGTCAACGGGGATGTCGAAGAATCCCTGTATCTGGTCGGCATGCAGGTCCACCGTGATGACGCGGTCGGCGCCGGCTGACTGAATCATGTTGGAAACCAGTTTCGCACCAATCGAAACGCGGGGCTTGTCCTTGCGGTCTTGCCGCGCCCAGCCGAAATAAGGAATCACTGCAATCACTTTGTAGGCGCTGGCACGCTTGGCTGCGTCTATCATCAGGAGCAGTTCCATCAAGTTGTCGGTAGTGGGGCAGGTCGGTTGCACCAGATAAACGGAATGCCCGCGAACGGACTCGTCGTACGAAACCGCAAACTCGCCGTCGGAGAAACGGTCGATGTTCACACTACCTAACTGGCATCCCAGTTGTTCACAGATACGCATCGCCAGTTCCACGCCTTTGGAGCCGGCGAATACTTTGTAAGGGCTGATTTCTGTCGCCATAATATGTTGGTTTATTTGTTTATTAGTTTTGCGTGTTTCCGCGAGGGCTTGCGCTTACTCACATGCCTCAGTGCCTTCCCTCTCGAATCATCTTCACTCTTCAACGGTCTAAACCCACTTATCGTCTTCTTATCTCAGTTTTTGTTTTTGCGTTTCTTGTTCTGTTTCCCGTCGTTGGGATTGTTGGGCAGGTCATTGAACGCGGGAAAATCGCAGTTCAGTCTGCCGTCTGACAGGCGGTTTATATCCTCGCGCACACGCGCCATCCCTGCCTCTTGGTCGCGGTTCCAGACATAGTTCTTCTGCCGCATACATTGTGCAATGTAGAGGGTCAGTGCTTCGCGCTCCGCCTGATCCTCGACGGTGCAGGCGTAGGCTATCATGTCCTGCAGTATGCGTCCGTAGTTGCGCATACGGATAGGGGTGGTGTTGCGATTAAGTATTTCGTGCATAACCATTTGCATTTTATTGTTTCTGTTTGATTAGGTAAATCAGGGTGGGGTAGTGGTCGCCGTAGCCGTTCTGCCATACACCCGATTTGTGGGTGCGCAGCGGTGTGCCTTTGTCTTTGCCGTCCTGTACCGTGAGGAAAGGCTTGTTGAATATCTCCGATTTCCAGTAGCACCACTTTCCGTCCTCCAACTTGGCGTTCATCAGCGGCTCGGAGATGATGATTTGGTCGAACAGGTTCCAACTCCCGTTGTAGGCAAGGCTGCCTATTCCGCGGTCCAGTTTCTGCCACATGGTGTTGAAATACCCCTGCTCTGCCACCTCCTCGCGGGTCTTGCGGGCTTGCAGCACTTCGGCGCAACTGTGGTTGAAGGGGTCGTCGTTCAGGTCGCCCATGATGATTATCTTCGCCCGTGGCTCGCGGCGGTAGATGCTGTCGCAGATAGAAAGTGTGAGCATGGCGGCGGTGTCGCGCGACGGACGGGAACTCAGTTCTCCGCCGTAGCGGCTCGGCCAGTGGCACACGATGATATGTACCTTCTCCGGCGAACCTTCGCCGGTGAGATAACCCGTTACCAGCAGTTGCAGACGGCTCCTTACTTCGCCTCCGTCGGCATAGTGCGCTTTCAACTCATGCCCCGTAACGCGCGTCGGGCGGAAGGCGGTGCTGTCGTACAGGAATCCCACGTCCACGCCGCGACGGTCGGGACCTTCCAGCAGGATTGGCTTGTATCGGCGCTCGTACTGACCGTTCAGTACACCGCATAAATCCTCCAAACAACCGATGTTCTCCACCTCTGCCACGCCGAGGCAGGTTGCCCCCCGCGGATCTTCATCTGTACCGATTTGCGAGATGGCATATGCCATCTTCTGCAACTTGTTCTCATACTTGTACGATGTCCATTTCATGCCGCCGTCAGGCAGGTATTCATAGTCGTTCTTGCCCTCGTCATGAATGGTATCAAACAGGTTCTCAAGATTGTAGAATGCGATAGCACGCACATACTGCTGTGCCTGCGAGGGCACGGCGAAACAAGCCGCTAACAACAGCGCGAAAAGAGGTGTTTTGCGTTTCATAAGTGTGTAGAGTTCAGGGTTAGTCATTGCCTTTTCAAAATTCGCCGCAAAGTTACTGCTTTTTTTTCAAATGTGCAAATAAAAAGCAAAAAATACAAGACTCCTCTCCAAAATAGGCTCTCTTCCCTCAAATCACATACCGAGTCCCCCGCCGATAATCTTGGGTGATTCTTGGGTTTTTCATAAGTGATTACCGAACCGTACCCTTTACAATTCCTATGATTATTCTGCTAAACGGTAATGCTGTCATGACACCACAAACGCCTGTCATTCCCCGATGACAAGCGCTTGCTGAACAAACAATCAAACAATTATATCAATGATGAGTGGGTTGTCTTGACATTCTGCAGTGAAACAAACCTCTTACTTCACCACAAAGCGCATGGTTTCGCCCTCGGCTACCACCACATAGACACCCTGCGGCAGATACTCGGTGCTGACCTCCGTGCGGCTGCTGGATCCGAGTGCGGAACCGCTGATGGTGTAGAGACGGAAGAACTTGCCTTCGGGATTGAGGATGGCGGATCCGTTGAAAGAGAGAGTTGTGGTAGTAGCATCACGAACAGCCATTCCCGGATTATCCGGATTATCTTCTTCCTCCTCGTCCGTATAGAGGTTGATATAGAAGAGGTTATAAGAACCCTTCTTGGTTAATTCATGGTCGCCGGCCGCAATGTCGTACATAATCACACTGTTCGCAGCAGTAACCACTACACCATCCACTTTGATATTTGCACTTGTTTCCGTAGATGCAAAACCAAGGTAGAGTGTCATATCCTTCACGGTGGTGAACTTGACGGAAGTAGAGGATTCTATCTTCAGACATTCCGTGTAAGTGGTGCCGTTAGGTGCGGTAAAACTACCTTTGCTATCACTATAATTACCTATTATGGTGTAGAAACTATTGCTTGGCTTCTTGCCTGTGAAGTGGCATTCATACTCGCCGGTAGATGTACCGGGGTTGCTCGGGTCAGTGGGGTCTGTGGGATCGGTAGGATTGGTGGGATCAGTAGGGTCAGTGGGGTCGGCAGGCTCCTCGCCGCCGCCTGTGCCGGTGCCCGACTCCTCGCCGCCTACAATACCGACAAGGGTGGTTGTATAGTTGGTAACAAGATTTGCCAATGCGCTATTGATTTCATAAGAAGCATCATCTACCGAGTTGTTGAAGGTATATTGGCAGTCGCCGTGCTCGCAGCGTCCCGCACCCTTGTCGCCTGTAACGATAGCAGGCACCTGATTAGGGTCATCGGGAGTGATAGAGGGCATGAGAGAAGCATCCGTATCGAAGTTGCTGTAGGTATTGCTGCCGCTCAGCGAGGTAACGCTTGCAGGTACTTTGTCGCTGCGATTGCTTACCACATACGCATCAAAATGGGTGCTGTTTGTACTGCTGTAGGGGATGAACTTATACGAACCTGTCATCACGTTGTTGTACGCCTTTATGCTGCCGCCTGCCTCGCCGGAGAACGTCCCTTTGGTCTCGTCGCTGCTTCCCACACCGCTATTCACATCCGTACCTTGCAGGGAAACGAGCATCGGCTTGCCGCAGTTGCGGAAATAGTTGCTTTCCACGAATACATCAGAACCCGTAGTGGAGCCTACGCCGTACTTCGCGCAACCGTCATAGTAGTTGTTATAGACATGCACGGTCATGGTGCGGATACGCGGGTGGCGCGAGTCGGAGTGGTCGAACCAGTTGTGGTGGTAGGTGATATAGTTCGGTCCGCTCTCGCTCGTCATACCGCAGAGCGAGGTCTTGCCGCTGTCCCAGAAATGGTTGTAGGCAAAGGTGATATACTGCGAGTCGCCTTTCACATCCATCGCACCGTCGCCTTTGGCTTGGTCGCCACCCTTGTTGGGACCGTAATAGACATCAACGTTATGAATCCAAATATGGGAGTTGTCGGTGTCGAGGGAGATACCGTCATCCAGCAAAGTCATCACTCCGAAGTTGCGCATCTCGATGGAAGACGCGTTGCGGCAGAGAATACCGAAACCTTTAAGGGTGGCGTCTATGCCCACGCCCTCGATGGTGATGTTCATCTCGGAGTAGGAGTTTTTGCCTTTTATCTGCAAGCCTTCGGCAGAACTGCTCAGTCCGTCCATATCGCTTGCTTGGATGGTGCCGATAATACGGAAGGCAATCGGGGTCTTGTCCTGTCCTTTCTGGTAGGCATCAATAATCGCCTGCATACCCACACAAGTGGTCTTGGTACCGTTTGATCCCGTAACGACGTCCGTGGAAATAGTCTTGGCGGTGTTCTTGGTAACGTAAAACACCTTCGCGCCGGCTTTCAGTGTGCCATCATTGTTGTACGCGCCTACACCCTTCGAGTAGTTGAAATGGGCAAAGCCGTTGCGGTCGTGGGCTGCCACGGTCAGCGTGCTCGTTTCTGTCGCTTCTGCCGTAACCTCATTGCCGCTATTGTCCACAGGTACAATCTTCAACTGGTAACTGCCTGCTTTCAAACCCAACGCATCCACACGCATGTACGAACCGTAATCACGGAGCAACATTGCATCTAGTTGGGTGTACTCGCCTCCTGCGGGGCGAACATAGGCATGGTAGTTGCTGAATGAACCCGGTGTCCATTCGGCGTAAACGGTCTCTAACCAGCCGGCAGACTTTGTAATTTTCACAGCAGCCTGTGCACCGACCGTGAATACAGACAGAGCAACGAGGAAAAGTGTACGAATCTTCATGATATATAGTTTTTAATAGTTGATCAAATGCCGTATCAACGCAGAATCGTTGCAAAGATACACTTCTTTTTCCGCATATGCAAATTATCTTCTTATTTTACACAAAAACCGCCGCTTTTTCGCCGCAAGAAAACAAGACATATCTTGCCCATCAATCAGGTAATCCTGCTGACTTTTTCGAAGAAAATGTAAAAGATTTCTGATGCTTTTTGCCACCGTTGCGCCAAAAAATAGAACCAACTCTTGCACGTTTGAAAAAAAAAGTAGTAACTTTGCACGCAAATTTTATTTGCACCATGCGAAAGCGTCTTTGGATAATCCTCTGTCTATTCCCTTTATATACGATGGGGGCGGTCTATACGCCCCAAACCGTTCCCGACCCGAAGGAACGCGGGCAATGGGAGTACGTTGCAAACCCCGATAACATCTTGTCGGGCGAGGATGTGTGTTTCCTGAACGTCTGCGCCAAGTCGTTGCAGGACTCCACCATGGTGGAACTCTCGTGGCGGCACTTGGTAACATCTGTGTCAACGCACCCATGAGGCTGGCGGTAAGAGGGCGGTCATATGAGATGGACATAAATAGTTATCTAAGTTAAACGAAGTACAATTCAATGAAAGACCAAGTTAATTATCCAGAACTCAAGGCGCGTTTGTTTAAATTTTATAATTATTTTGAGTTAGTATTTGGATTTTATTTCAAAGGTGTCAATGTGGCTGACTCCTCAATTCCTGCATATGTCATAGATTTTTTAATTAGACTAAAAGACATAAAAAAGGAATGGGAAAATCTTCTAAATAACATTCTATGTGAAGTAACAACAGTTAATGTAGACTTGAGCAAATTTGATATTTTACTTACTGACCCAAATAGCGGGATAGATACTCTATGTTGCTTATGGCAAAATTATATTTTATCTGAGTATTTCGATAACTCTAGAGATAACAAAAATGAGCTTTATTTTCAGTTTTTGGATAAGTTAGAAGCCTGTAAAAAAAATGAAATGAATTTGTTTCGTTATATACATACGAATCAAGTGGAAGATGAAGTAAAGCAAAAAACTCTTATCAAAAATTTATTTGGTGTTGACATAGAATCCGAACCGATTTCAATTGTAGATGATTATCGAACTTTAGATGCAGAAAAGATTAAACGTGAATTAAGTATAGAAAATAAGAAAGATAATTTAGGATGTCTATTGATTTCTTGTGCTGTGTTTGCAATCTTGCCAGCAATTTTGGCAGCCTTGATGTTTGGTGAAGATTCAGATGGTATTGTAGGATTGGTTATAGGTACATATGTAGTATTAATGTTAATAATT
Organism: Paludibacteraceae bacterium; assembly: GCA_051878345.1. GTDB lineage: Bacteria > Bacteroidota > Bacteroidia > Bacteroidales > Paludibacteraceae > Colicola. The sequence goes on from JBJEJX010000024.1 coordinate 77,299, forward strand.
ATTCCTTTTTGCTTATTCGCTACTGACAATGGCAGAGATGAAGTTTATTCTTCTGGAGGAAGACGCTCAAGAGGTTCTTCGTTCAGGAGTAAGTCAAGGGGGCGGAGTTTAGATGTAGGGTGGAAGATAAAGCAGTATGACCCTCAAGGCTGGAGAAAGAAGAACGGAACTAATTTATTCAAGCAGACCGGTAGAGGGAGAAAATCATGGTTTTGATGTTCAAATTTAAAACTATGTACGAATGAAAACTTTACGATTATTCGGTATTGTACTCTCGTTAGTGCTGTTTAGTTGTCAGAATAGGGATGGGAATGATAATAACGACTCAGAACCATCTCTAAATCTGGAGTTTGAGCAATCAAATCAGATTTGTTTCTTCTAAAATTATTTCGAGCTCACGTAAATAAAAAATTGGAGGAAGTATTGTATATGTGAAAAAAAAGTAGTAACTTTGCACGCAAATTTTATTTGCACCATGCGAAAGCGTCTTTGGATAATCCTCTGTCTATTCCCTTTATATACGATGGGGGCGGTCTATACGCCCCAAACCGTTCCCGACCCGAAGGAACGCGGGCAATGGGAGTATGTGGCTAACCCGGACAACATACTGTCCGGCGAGGATGTGCGTTTCCTGAATGCTTGCGCAAAGTCGTTGCAGGACTCCGCTATGGTGGAACTCTGCGTGGTTGCCCTCGGCAATATCGGCGATATGGGCATGTTCGACTTCTGCTACCAACTCTTTCAGACATGGGGTATAGGCGGCAAAGGTCGCAATACGGGCGTGCTGGTGTGCTTCGTGCTCGACTCGCACGATATCCGTATCATAACCGGCACGGGCATAGAGGGCGTGTTGCCCGATGCGCTGTGCAACCGTATCGTCCAAGACGAGATGATTCCACTCTTTCGGCAGGGCGACTATGGCAAAGGCTTGTGCTACGGCGCAATGCGTATCTACGAGGAGTGCACCCGCGGAGAGGCGCCCGAAGAGTTGCTCAACATGCAGTCTGTAACCGACCGAGCGGGCTACCATAAAGCCAATGAGGCTGAGGATGAGGTTGGCGTGAGCGACATTGTGGCGCTGGTGGCGTTGTGCGGCATAGGGCTTGCGCTGTTCGTATTTGTACTCTATTGGTCGCAGTACCGTCGTTGCCCGAAGTGCGGCAAACGCAAGAGCCGTGTGGTGCGTGAGCAGGTGGTGTCGCCTGCCACCTATGCACATGCCGGTACGGGGGTGCGCACCTATGTATGCAAGCATTGCGGACACACGCATACCATGCCTTTCGTGATACCGCGCCTGCAACGGACGGTGTATGTAGGCGGCAGCAATAGGGGCGGCGGCTTCGGCGGAAGAGGTTTCTCCGGTGGCGGCTCATGGGGCGGCGGCTCTACCTCAGGCGGTGGAGCAGGAGGAAAATGGTGATGAAACAACTATTAACAAACGATATATCCTAAACAAATGAAAAAAGCATTACCTTGGATTGCGGTGCTGTTGGTGCTGGCAATTATTGTGTTTTGGGGAGTAGGGCGCTACAACGGCATGGTTAGCGCCGAGGAGGGCGTGGAGACGGCTTGGTCGCAGGTGGAGAACCAGTATCAGCGGCGTGCAGACTTGATTCCCAACCTCGTGGAGACGGTGAAGGGCTATGCGTCGCACGAGAGTGCCACGCTGGAGAACGTGATTGCTGCACGGGCAAGAGCCACGCAGATGACTGTTGACCCCGCTAACGCTACGCCGGAGCAGTTGGCTGCTTATCAAGAAGCACAGGGGCAGTTGAGCCAAGCCCTCGGACGATTGATGGCGGTGGCAGAAGCTTATCCCGACCTGAAAGCAAACACCAATTTCCGCGATTTGCAGGCACAGTTGGAAGGTACGGAGAACAGAATCACCGTGGCGCGGCAGAATTTCAACGATACGGCGAAACAATACAACACGATGATTCGCAAGTTCCCGAACAACATTATCGCGTCCATGTTCGGCTTCAAGAAGAAACCTTACTTCGAGGCAGAGACGGGCGCAGAGAAAGCACCGAAAGTGCAGTTCTAATCTATGATAGAAATCAAGGAGGAAATAGAAAACGCGGTGCTGGTGGGGTTAATCACCCCTGAGCAATCGGAAGAACGCACCAAAGAGTATTTGGATGAGTTGGCATTCTTGGCGGACACAAACAAAATAGTGCCCGTCAAGCGTTTTGTACAGAGACTTGACATGCCGAACTCCACCACCTATGTGGGCGAAGGCAAGTTGCAGGAAATCAAGGACTACCTCTACAAAACCGCGCCGGAGAAGGGCTTGGAAGTAGGGCTGGTTATCTTTGACGACGAGTTGTCCCCGCGGCAGATTCGCAACATAGAGAAAGCACTGAACGCGCCGATGGAAGGCTGCGAGAAACGGGCTGTCCGCGTGATGGACAGAACGATACTTATCTTGGAGATATTCTTGCAGCGAGCCCAGACGAGTTACGCCAAGACGCAGGTGGAGATGGCGCACTTGCAGTATATGTTGCCGCGCCTGACCCGCATGTGGTCGCACTTGGACAGGCAGCGAGGCGGCGGCACCACCAGCCGTGGTATGGGTGAGACGCAGATAGAGGCGGACAAACGGATTATCGGACAGCGTATTGCCCTGCTGCGGGAAGACTTGAAGAAGATTGACAAGCAGATGGCTACCCAGCGGCAGAACCGCGGGAAGATGGTGCGCGTAGCGCTGGTGGGCTACACCAACGTGGGCAAGTCCACGCTGATGAACCTGCTGAGCAAGTCGGAAGTCTTTGCCGAGAACAAACTCTTTGCCACGCTGGACACCACTGTGCGAAAGGTTACGCTCAACAACCTGCCCTTCCTTTTGAGCGATACGGTGGGCTTTATCCGTAAATTGCCGCACCACTTGGTGGAGTCGTTCAAATCAACGCTCGACGAAGTGCGCGAGGCGGACTTGCTGATACACGTAGTGGATATCTCGCACCCGAACTTCGAGGAGCAATACGAGGTGGTGGAGAAAACCATCAACGAACTGCTGACCCGCGAGGAGCGGCAACAGGAGAGCAAGCCGTGGGGCAAAGGACAACAGCGCAAGCCCGAAAAAGAGAAACGCGTGGCGGATATTCCCCGTATTGTGGTTTTCAACAAAATAGATGCTTTCACCTACACCCCAAAAGAGGAAGACGACCTCACGCCCGTACGCCGTGAGAACATCCCGCTGGAGGAGTTGGAGAAGACGTGGATGGCAAAACTGCAAGAAGACTGTATCTTCATTTCCGCCCGCGAGAAAAGCAACATTGACGCGCTCAAACAACTGATGTACGACCGCATCAAAGCCATCCATATCCAACGCTACCCTTACAACGACTTCCTCTTCCAAAACTACGAGGAATAAGCCCTGCTTTATTTGGGGGATGAAAAGGCGTTCTTTTACCCCAAAAACACAAACCAAAATACCACAAAAACACAAAGTAAAATACAACAAAAACACAAAGTAAATTACCACAAAAATACAAAATAACACTCCAAAAATTTGCGTAATTCATTTATTTTTAGTACTTTTGCAGCGTATTTCAATTTTGGCGATTATGGATTACTTTTTTAGACAATCAGATGGCCTTTTGCAGGAGCATTTGGAGAGTAGCGGTGCGGTGCTGATAGAGGGGCCGAAATGGTGTGGTAAGACGACTACGGGTATGCAGCAGGCGGCGAGTGTCTTGCGTTTGCAAGACCCTGATACGCGGGATGCGTTTTTGGAGACGGCGCGGACGAAACCCTCGCTCTTGCTCAAGGGAGATACGCCGAGGATGATAGACGAATGGCAGATGGCACCTAAGTTGTGGGACGCTGTGCGGGTGGCGGTGGACGACCGGCAGGCGATGGGACAGTTCATCCTCACAGGGTCAAACGCCATTGACAGCACAGAGGTGATGCACACGGGTACGGGTAGAATAGCGCGGATGGTGATGTATCCGATGAGTTTGTACGAGTCGCGGGAATCCACGGGTGAGGTGTCGCTGTCGGAATTGTTTGCCAACCCGAACACGGATATAGACGGTGCGATGTCGAAGATGTCGGTGGAGCAGTTGATATATGCGGCATGTCGAGGCGGTTGGCCCGCCGCCGTGGTCTCTGCCAATCCGCGCACGCAACTGAACACGGCGCGCAACTATATGGATAGCCTCTGCGCGAACGATGTCTCCTCGTTGGACGGCGTGCAGCGCAACGGCGAACTGACCCGAGCCATACTCCGCTCCTATGCCCGCAACCTCTCCACCTTGGCGAAGAAAAGCAGCATCCTGCAAGACGTGTCGGCGAGTTTCGAGACGGTGTCCATGCCCACGCTGGATGACTATCTGCTGGCGTTGCAACGGCTGTTCGTCATACAGGATATACCCGCTTGGAGCCCTGCAATCCGCTCCGCTTCCTCCATACGCAGCGGTATGAAACGCGAGTTCTGCGACCCCTCGATAGCCGTAGCCGCCCTGCAACTGACCCCGCGCATGCTGGAGATGGACTTGAAGACTTTTGGCTTTATCTTCGAGAATATGGTGATACGCGATTTGCGCGTCTATTCGCAGGCAATGCGAGGCAGTCTCTCCTATTACCATGACCGATACGGCTTGGAGGCGGATGCGGTGCTGCGGATAGGAGACGGCCGTTTTGCACTGATAGAGTGTAAGTTAGGCAGCCACCAGATAGAGGAAGGTGCAGCGCATCTGCTGAAGATACGCGACTTGATTCGCGCCTACAACGCCAAGGAGCAGCAAGTGCCGCTCAGAGAGCCCGATCTGATGATGGTGATAACGGGCGGACCGATGGCATACACGCGAGAGGATGGCGTGAAGGTGATACCGCTGGCGGCATTGAAGAGTTGATAAATCATTGATTTCTATATAATTAATGTTATGTCTGACACAAGGTACATCTTTGTTACGGGAGGGGTTGCCTCTTCGTTAGGAAAGGGAATCATTGCCGCCTCACTGGGCAATCTGCTCAAGGCGCGCGGGTTCCGGGTTACCAACCAAAAACTGGATCCGTATATCAATGTGGATCCGGGTACGCTCAATCCCTACGAGCACGGGGAATGCTACGTAACGGAAGACGGGCACGAGGCGGACTTGGACTTGGGGCACTACGAGCGGTTCCTGGACGTGAGGACACACCGTGCGAACAACATCACCACGGGGCGTATCTATCAGAATGTCATAGAGAAAGAGCGCCGAGGCGATTATCTGGGGAAGACGGTGCAGGTGGTGCCTCATATCACGGACGAGATAAAACATCAGATTCAGTTGCTGGGGCAGACGGAAAACTACGATTTTGTGATTACGGAGATTGGCGGCACGGTGGGCGACATAGAGAGCCTGCCTTACATAGAGGCGGTGCGCCAGTTGAAATGGCAATTGGGCAAAAATTGCTGCTGCATTCACCTGACCTACGTACCCTACTTGGCTGCGGCTAAGGAACTGAAAACCAAGCCGACGCAACACTCTGTGAAAGACTTGCAGCAGGAGGGTATCCAGCCTGATATCATCGTGCTCCGCACGGAGCACAACATCCCGATGGATATCCGCCGCAAGGTGGCTCTATTCTGCAATGTGGCGGAGGATTGCGTGGTGCAATCGCTGGATGCGCCCACTATCTACCGTGTGCCGCTGAATATGCTGTCGGAGGGACTGGACAAGGCAGTGCTGACGCGCACGGGATTCGACCTTGCGCAAGTGCCGGAGCCTGATATGACGCGCTGGAACAAGTTCTTACAGCACTTGGAAGGCGCGCAGCAGGAGGTGAAGATAGCGCTGGTGGGCAAGTATGTGCAACTGCAAGACGCCTACAAGTCGATACGCGAGTCGCTCTCACACGCTGCGGCGTACAACGACCGCAAGTTGGTGTTGAAATCCATTCTGTCGGACAATCTGACGGCAGAGAATGTGGCGGCGGAGTTGGATGGCTACCAGGGAGTGGTGATTGCGCCGGGCTTCGGCTCCCGCGGCGTGGAAGGGAAGTTCGCGGCGTTGAAGTATGCCCGCGAGCACAGGATTCCCTGCTTCGGTATCTGCATGGGTATGCAGTGTATGGCGATAGAGTTTGCCCGCGACGTGCTGGGCTATGCGGACGCCAACTCCACGGAGTTTGACCCGAACACCACGCACAACGTGATAGATATGATGGAGGCGCAGAAAGCGCTGGTGAACAAAGGCGGTTCCATGCGCTTGGGAGCGTATCCCTGCCGCGTGAAAGAGGGCTCACAGGTGGCGAAGATATACTTCGGCGAGCAAGAGAACGAGGGGGAACAGGTGGCTTCGCACATCATCTACGAGCGCCACAGACACCGTTACGAGTTCAACCATCGGTATCAAGCGGACTTCGAGGCAAACGGCATGGAGTGCGTGGGCGTGAATCCCGACTCCGGCTTGGTGGAGATACTGGCACTGAAAGACCATCCGTGGTTCATCGGTACGCAGTTCCACCCCGAATACTCCTCTACGGTGCTGCACCCGCATCCGCTGTTTGTGGATTTTGTAAAGACAATCTGTAATCTAACCACTAATCACTGACCACTAACCACTAATGATAAGTATGGCAAAAGAATTGCAAGGCACGGAAGGGCGTGTGTTTGAGGAGTATCTGTCGGAAGACGACATCAAAGGTATTGTTTCGGATGTAGCAAAGCGTATCACCGCCGACTATGAGGGGCGTAACCCGCTGTTTATCGGTGTGTTGAACGGGGCGTACATCTATGCCGCCGACCTCTATCGGGAGATACCTGTTCGGTCGGAGATTACGTTTGTGCGGCTGAAATCGTATGAGGGCACCTCCACGACGGGACATGTGGAGTTGGTAACACCGCTGCGCGAAGACATCAAGGGCAGAGACGTGGTGCTGATAGAGGACATTGTGGATACCGGCACGACAATGCACTATTTCAAGCAGATGTTGGTGGAGATGGGGGCAAAGTCGGTGGCGGTAACGGCGTTCCTGTTCAAGCCGGAGGCATTGCTCTTCCCCGATGCGGAGCCGGAGTATGTGGGGCTTTCCATACCGCGCAAGTTCGTGCTGGGCTATGGGCTGGACTATAACGGCTACGGCAGGAACATCCCTGCGGTGTACGCGCTGAAAGGATAGATAATCGGACTCGCCCCGACCTCCCTGTGAAGGGAGGGGAAAGACATGAGCATCAATCGAGAGATATTGTGGCTGGCTGTGCCGAGCATACTGGCGAATATCACCATCCCGCTGGTGGGGCTGGTGGATACCGCCATCGTGGGGCATATATCGGACGCATCGGCTATCGGCGGCATTGCCATCGGCACGATGTTGTTCGATTTGTTGTATTGGAACTTCGGTTTTCTGCGCGTGGGCACATCGGGACTGACGGCGCAGGCGTATGGGCGGGAGAAAGAGAAGTTTCAAGTTTCAGGTTTCAGGTTTCAGGTAGGGCGAGACTCGGAAGTGGGCGGTTTGCTGTATCGCAGTCTGCGGGTGGCGATGATTGGGGCGTTGGTGTGTATTGCGATACAGTGGCTGTTCGTGAAAGGCGTGCTGGCGTTGGTGCCGTGTTCGGCGGAGGTGGCGGCGTTTGCGGAGCGCTATTTCTTTGTTCGGATATGGGCGGCACCCGCAACGCTGAGTCTGATGGCGCTGAAAGGGTGGTTCATCGGCATGCAAGACACGGTGAGCCCGATGGCGACGGATATTCTAGTGAACGTGGTGAATATGGCGGCGAGTTACGTGCTGGCGGTCTATACGCCCTTGGGCGGCGTGGGCGTGGCATGGGGGACGCTGATTGCCCAGTACGCGGGACTAACGTTGGCAATGGGGATATTGTGGAAGAAATACGGACTCACTCCAGCCCTCATGACCCCCTCTACCTCCCCCTACGAAGGGGGAGAGAAAATAAATCTACCTTCGACTGCCGATACTAATCTTACTCCCTCCCTCGGTAGGGAGGGACGGGGTGGGTCCTCTCCCTCCCTCGGTAGGGAGGGTTGGGGTGGGTCCTCTTCCTCCCTCAGCAGGGAGGGACGGGGTGGGTCCTCTTTGTTTCGCCTGAACACTCAGTTGTTTGTGCGGTCGCTGTGTTTCATGGTGGTGTATGTGGGTTTCACGGCGTTGGCGTCGAAGTACGGCGATACGGAGTTGGCGGTGTCGGCGATACTGATGAAGTTGTTCATGCTGTTCTCGTATTTCGTGGACGGTTTTGCCTACGCAGGCGAGGCTTTGGTGGGTAAGCAGGTAGGCGAGATGGCAGTCGGACAGACCGAAACGGAGCAGACAGTTAGCGAAAAAGGAAAAAATGCAGGGAAAGGCAGTCTGCGTGGATTGGTTAGCGCACTCTTTGCATGGTCGTTGGGTGTCGGCGGCGCGTTCACCTTGGTGTATGCGCTGTGGGGGAGCGGGTGTATCGGGCTGCTGACGGACGATGAGACGGTGCTGGCTGCGGCGAAGCCGTATATGGGTTGGCTGATAGCCATGCCGATAGTGAGCACCCTGGCGTTTATGTGGGACGGCGTGTTTGTGGGTGCGGCGGCAGGCAAGGAGATAATGATTGCGATGATTTGGGCGGCAGTGGCGTTTGTGGCAGGGTATGTACTGACGGCTCCCGCTTGGGGTGTACAAGCGATATATGTAGGCTATTTTGCCCACCTGCTCGCGCGTGTCATCTATCTGACCGCCAAATGGCACCCCCTATCCCGCAAAATCACAGTCCCGCAACCACACTAATCGCTGATTGGCAGAATCAAGCAAGCGACCGGGTCGCCCCGACTTGTCGGGGCTAAAAAACTGGGGACGCGGGCGTCTCGCCCGCGGACGGTTTGGGACAAACCGCCTGAACAAGCAATGCCCTCTGGGCGCGTAGCCGTCCCCGCCTGCTTTTACCTGCGTTATCTGCTTTATCCGCAACTGTCATCTATAACTTCTATAGTTTCTATAACCTCTACAATCTCTATAGCAACTACCACCTGTAACCGGCAACTTGAAGCTATATTGTATCGCGTTCTCGCCGAGTCAATCTCGAAAAAAGGACGAAAAAAACACGAAAAAAGGACGAAAAAAGATAAAGACAAAACCCTAACTAAAGACGACCAAGATTATGGCAAAAACCGATTTAGAAGTACCGTTCAATGGCTTTCGTGGCAAGTTAGACCGCGAGAGTGAGATGTATTTTTGCACGCGTTTGGGAGAGACCGTTGTCAGCCACTACCCCAAGCACAAAGACCCGAAGAAGATTTCCGACCGCCAGAGGGCAAGGCATGCCGTTTTTCACGACGCAATAGCCGAGGCAGACCGTCAGTTAAAAGACCCGCAGACGGCTGCCGAATGGCAACAACGCTTCGAGGAACAAAAGCGCACCGCCCAAAAGCCTTATCGTCTCCTCCGCAACTTCGTCATCGCCACAATCACCAAGCAAACCACTACCCCTAACTCTTAATTGTTTTTTGCAAAAAAGACAAATAAATTTGCATATATAGATCCCCAAACAAATGCCTTTTGGAGAATACAATTTGTTAAAATTTTCTCCTTTTTTCCTCACTTTTCTTGCATAATTCAAAAAATAGTTGTACCTTTGCGCCTGCTAACTCTATTACGCCACAACCTGTGGCGCAATTGCCGCAACCCCCTTTCCCCTTTAATTGACCGTCTTTATTGCACGGACAGTGATGGAGAAACATAGACAAAGAATAATCAAATAAAATACCCCGCTACCTATGACATAAAACAACAAACATACAACATACATAAATAAAGCATACAGCTGAAAACTTGGGTTTTCGAAAACTGGACACTTTCGAACCTATAAGACCAAGAACAAGGCTTTTATGCTCACGCAGTGCGTGAGTCTTGTTCAGTAGATATTTGGTCTTATAAGGTAGTCCAGAATTCCTCGAAAACCCGAATAGAAGCTAACAAGCCTCACGTTTTTTGTACAAACAACTTAACAAATCATCAATATTATGGAACAAGTATTTTTCCGAGAAACCGCTGACCTCTATTGCGCACGGTTTCACCACTTGGCCGAAATTGGCATTGTAAAAGAGATGTCCTTTGACATTGACAGTAAGGACTTTGACGACAAGTATCGCAACCATGACATTCGGAACGCAGAGCCGTTCAAAAAAATGTTTACACAACTTTCCGAGGTGGATGAATTACCATGCTTGTATAGATGGGAGATTACCTCGCCATACCATGCCGATGCAATAAAAGAGACTCTTGCTCAATTGCCCAAGTATACGCCACGCATTCTCAAAAAGGCGATAGCCAAAGATAATACACTATATGTCGGCAAAGTTCAGTCACATATTGTGGGAAGAGTAATCCAGCATTTGGGCTACCATCTTAATCAAGCCTCACATGGTTTGCAACTCAACGATTGGGCAAAGCCAATGAATCTGACCTTCAGATTACACATTATTGTTCTGCCTTATGATGTAATCCCAGTAGAGGAAATCTTTGAGACAGAACTTGCTCGGAAATACGAACCGTTAATAGGAATACATTAACCATTTTATTACAAATCAATATGAAAACAAAATTAACAATTTCGTGCCTACTCCTCAGCGCAACACTTATGGCACAGGTAAGTAACTTACCAACAGTACTAAATCTAAATGAAAATAACCGTTATGTCGAAAGTGCATTTGGTGTAGTCCCAAGTTCTCTTTCTTATGATGGCTCAAACCGTGTGTATATACGTACAGATGATAATCAAGTAGCAATTTATAGTAACGCCTTCACTCCTGTTAAATCATTCAGTATCACTCCAACTCATGGTGGATATGTTGTAATTGGAATGGAGCGGACAGTAACCGTAACAGTCACTGGCGGTGAGTTGATTACGGAAAAGTTAGAGATTGAGACATGGCATGACAAAAATCTCCTTGAATTATACTTAAATTGTACCGGAGAAGGATGTGAAACCACATTTAATGTTCCTGAAACTTGGACAGAAGATGACATTGAAAACTATCTTGAAAACGGAGAAAATGTTTGGGGCGATGTAGATACAATCACAGCGACTAAACCATATCCCGAAGGGGGAACAATGTTTATTTGGGATATGGAGGCTTTCTATGCAGATGGTAGCGAGACTCTTAATTATTGGGAAGCAACTAAATACGGCAAAAAGTATCCTCGTACTTTCTATCTTTGGAAGAATGGATATTTGTACTATTGTTCTAATGTGTATTATCGTGATGCATCTACTTATTCCGAGCGCCAAACTTCATACTCATATTCCGAATGGTCTGAAACGGAACGAACCCCTCATGAATACGCCATAAATTCAGGACTTCCTTTTATCAATTACGATACAGACCAAATCATTTTTGCGGATGGAGCAAGTGGTAATGGCTTATGTTTAACCCAAACGCTTTTTAATGAAGATGATAAATACGAGTATCTTTCTTTTCCTAAAAGCGACTCAGAAATAATAGAAAGCAATTCTCCTGACGAACCAATTTGTGATAATTGCTACGAAGATGGCGAAACTTTTACGGAGAATAGAAATTTTTATTCAATCTCGATCTATAACGGCTTTAATGTGATGTCTGAAGAAGGTAATACGTTACAATCTATTTCATTCCCTAATGGATTCCAAATGATAGGATCTGTTATGGCACAGATTGTAAAACTCGAAGATGAATACTATCTTATCTGCACAGGTGAAATCGGAGAAAACGCTGCTATGCTTGTATATAAAATCAACACTACAAATAGCGGGGCTTCCGTGCAGCAAGTTTCTGAACCGCAGAAAATCGGCGAGGCATACAAATTTTTTCACAGTGGTCATGTCTATATAAAAAATAGCGATAAAATTTACACTATCACAGGTCAAGAATTGAAATAACCCTCTTGCTTTCTTGATAACCCGATAAACTTTACCTCTATCGGACTTCAGCCTGCTCTATCCCGAGCAGGCTGTTTTTTCGGCGTATCAGAGAAAACGATGTGTCTCTCAGGGGAGCAAAAATGCAATATTGCTATTGTAAAAGTAGATTTTGTTTTGCATATTCCATTTCTTTTTAGTAACTTTGCAGGCGGTTTGTTCTAAATTAAGCATCAGAGCGCGTTTGCATAGCGTTTTTTCAGAGCATGGGCACTCTTAATTCTTAATTCTTAATTCACAATTACCTCATGGTTGCTCCGTTGGTCAATAGAAAATGGAAGGTGCTCAAGAGTGAGCAGATACTGAAATTAGGCGTGTGGTTGAGCGTACGCCAAGAGGAGGTGCAGTTGCCGTCGGGTGCGATTGTCCCGACGTGGTTTATCTTGGAGTTCCCGAACTGGATTAACGTGATAGCCGTTACGAAAGATGGCGAGATGGTGATGGAAGACCAGTATCGGCACGCGCTGGGCGAGACGCACTATGAGTTGGTGGCGGGCGTGATAGACCCCGGAGAAACGCCGCTGGAGGCTGCGAAACGCGAGTTGAGCGAGGAGACGGGTTTTGAAGGGGGCGAGTGGGAACTGTTTATGACGCTCTCGCCCAATCCGACGAACCATAACAACCTGAGTTTCACGTTCTTGGCACGCGGTGTGGAGAAGGTGCGCGAGCAACACCAAGAAAAGACGGAGGATATTCGGGTGCACGTGATGAAGCGGGAGGATGTGCGCGAGTTGCTGGAGCAAGGCGAGATTATTCAGGCACTGCATGCCGCGCCGCTGTGGAAGTATTTTTGTGGACCTACTCCGACCCTCCCTACAGAGGGAGGGCGTGAATAAACTACAAACTGAAAACGCAAAACAACGATATACTATGTTTCAATTCCTAAAACATATCTTTCATACTCCCTCCCTTTGTAGGGAGGGCTGGGGTGGGTCCTTATTACTATGTTGCCTGTTGCTGTTTGGTTGCGATCCTGCTGTGAAGATGGCGGGTGAGTATAGTTACAAACTGAGCGGCAAGGTAACGATAGACGACTCGGACTACACGTTGAGCAACGAGCAGGGGACAATGGACTTGCTGAAGAAGACGGACGGCGATGTGTTGCTGACTTTCAGTCAGTTACGCGGCGGTGTCTATACGGCGGAGGCGGAGATAAACGACACCTCGCTGACGCTCTATCCCTTCGAGCGGACGGTGGGCGTGACGTTTGTCGTGCCCGACACCACTTTTGTGTTGGGCGACACGATAGTGCGTGATGCGGAGGTTACCGAGATGTTTGATGTGGAGGTAACGGGCGTGGGGACGCTCTACAAGGAAACGATAGTGTTCGACCTGTATTTCCGCGGCGAGTCGCAGGTGAGCGATGCGCGTCTGACGGGGGAGAACATACTGATGGTGGCGAAGAAGAATTAAAACCACTCCGTCCCTAAGAATCACCCCCAATTCTCCCTACAAAAGGAGGGGGGCGAGTTACCGAAGAGAACTAAAAACAATGATATAAATGCTTCAATTCCTAAAACATATCTTTCATACTCCCTCCCTTTACCGAGAGGGACGGGGAGGGTCTTCTACTCTCCCCCTCTGTAGGGGGAGTTGGAGGGGATCCTGTTTCTTCTTGTTAGTGCTGTGTACCCTGACCTCTTGCGGCGGGAAGGAAACGAAGAAAACGAAGACGGTGGCACCTCTTCCCGTGAAGGTGCAGGTGGTGGGCGAGCAGACTTCTGCGGCGCGGCATACCTACGTGGGCACCATTGAGGAGGAACGCCGCATACCCGTGAGCGTAGAGATGGGCGGACAGGTGCTGGAGGTGGCGTGCCGTATGGGCGATCGAGTGAAGAAAGGCGATGTGTTGCTGCGTGTGGACAGCGCGAGTGCGATAGACACGCGTGAGGCGGCGCGTGCCACACTGCGGCAGGCGGAGGACGGCTATCGGCGCGTCACGGAGGTGCACGGCGCGGGCGGCGTCACGGAGCAGCAGTTGATAGAGGTGGAGACCAAGTTGGCACAAGCACGGTCGATGGCTTCGGTGGCGGAAAGGCGCGTGGCGAACTGTGTGCTGCGCAGTCCGAGCGACGGCGTGGTGGGCGATGTGCATGTGGCAGAAGGACAGATGTTGTCGCCCGTAACGCCTGCGGTAACGCTTTATATGGTTGATAAACTGTATGTTACGTTCTCTGTGCCGGAGTCGGAAGTGGCAGAGATACACGTGGGCGACACGGGGAGCATGGAGGTGCCTGCGCTTGACCGAGGGCAGGAAAGCGGATTGCGCGTGCGCGTGATAGAGAAAGGGATGAAAGCCGGCTCCTTGTCGCATGCTTATCCCGTGCGTGCGGAGGTGCTGGACTGTGAAGGTTTGCTGCCCGGTATGGTGAGCAAGGTGCGCATGGCGGGGCAGCAGAGCGAGGGCTTGCTGATACCTGCTGTTTGTGTGCAGGTAACGCCGGAGGGGAAGAGTGTGTTGGTAGTACGCGAGGACAGCACGGCGGAGCGGAGGATGATTCAGGTAGGGCACTATGTGCCGAATGGCGTGCTGGTGACAGAAGGCTTGCAGACGGGCGACCGCGTGGTGACGGACGGATTTCAGAAACTGTACAAGGGTGCGAAGGTGAAATGGATGAAAGATTAAGGCTGAAAGACTTATTACCTTCGTGCTTAAAATGGCATAACAGAAACTATTTAGTTTTTAATCCTGTGCCCCTTATCCTTTAGTCCACAAAAGAATGGCTAAACGCAATCACATAGAAGGTGCGATGAGGAACCACGGACTGGTGTTCTTCTTCTTTGCGGCACTCACGCTGTTCGGCGTGTGGGCGCTGACGAAGATGAACAAGGACGAGTTCCCCTTCTTCACGATTCGCCAAGGCGTAGTGGTGGCGGTCTATCCGGGTGCCACGGCACAGGAGGTGGAGGCGCAGGTTACCAAGCCGCTGGAGGACTATATCAACGGCTTTGAGGAGGTGGACAAGGCGCACACTTACAGCGTTACCGAAGACGGGATGGTGTATGTCTATGTGTCGCTGCGTATGTTCGTCAAGTCGAACAACGAGGCATGGAGCCGCATACGCGCGAACCTCGATTTGTTTCGCAAGACTTCGCTGCCCAAGGGCGTGGTGGCGATGATGGTGGTGGACGATTTCGGCAACACCTCCTCGATGTTGCTGGCGGTGGAGAGCCGCGAGCGAACGCCGCGCGAGTTGGAGCAGTTTGCGCGACAGCTCTCCGACCGGCTGCGCACCATTCCCGAGATGGGAAAGATAAAGATTTTGGGGCAGCGGCAGGAGGAGATAGCCGTTACCATTGACCCCGCAAGGCTTTCGGCATACGGGGTGAATCAGAATCTTCTGAACGCGCAACTGCTGTTGCAGGGCTTGCGCACGATGACCGGCAGCGAGGACGGGGCGCAGTACCAAGTGGTCATTCCTTACGGGTCGGAGCACGAGATAGCCGAGCAGATTATATGGTCGGACGCCGCGTCGGGAGCGGCATTGCGGCTCAAGGATGTGGCGACCGTGGAACGGCGCTATGCCTCGCCTGCGAAATATGTCGATTTCTACGAGGGCGGCACGCAGGAACGTGCCAATTGCCTGATTATCAGTATGGAGATGACACCGGGCAACAATATCGTGGAGTTCGGCGAGAAAGTGGAAGCGCAGTTGAAGACAGCGCGTGCTGAGTTGCCGCCCGACTTGCAGTTCCATCGTATCACCGACCAGCCGAAGGTGGTGGACGCATCGGTCTCCTCGTTCCTGCGCGACATTATCATTTCTATCTTGGTCGTTATCTTGGTGATGCTCATGCTGTTCCCGCTGCGAACGGCGCTGGTGGCGAGCACGGGCGTGCCGGTATGTATCGCGATAGCGCTGGGACTGATGTACCTGATGGGGATTGAACTCAACACGGTTACGCTGGCGGCGCTTATCTTTGTGCTGGGTATGATAGTGGACGATTCGGTCATAGTCATTGATGGCTACACCAACCTCTTGGAGAAAGGGCATAGCCGCTGGTACTCGGCGGCGGTCAGCACGAGGCAACTCTTTGTGCCGATGGCGTTGGCTACCTGCTCCATTTCCGGCATGTTCTTCCCCATGACCAAGATTATCACGGGACCGTTGGGCGAGTTCATTCAACTCTTTCCTTTCGCTATCACCTTTGCACTTGTATCGAGTATCTTCTACGCCACATGGGTTACACCCTACATGGCGACGCGCTTTGTACGGCGCACGCGCCCCGAGGAGATGAGTTGGTTTGAACGCAGACAAAACAAGTTCTTCGGATGGCTGCAACGGGGCTATGAGAAGATGCTCCGTCGCTGTTTCAACCGTCCGTGGGGGGTCTATCTGCTGCTTGTCGGCTCGATAGGGTTGGGGCTTTTCCTGCTCACGAGGCTGAATATCCAGTTGCTGCCCAAGGCGGAACGCGAGTGCTTTGCCGTGGAAATCCACCTGCGTGAGGGCTCGCCGCTGGAGGAGACGGCGGAGGTGTGCGACTCGCTCGCGCGTATCTTGCAGCAAGACCCGCGCGTGAAGTCCGTAACCTCGTTTGTCGGGCAAGCCTCGCCGCGCTTTCATGCTATCTACGCCCCGAACATGGCGAAACCAAGTTACGGGCAGTTCATAGTGAACACCGTATCCTGCAATGCCACGCTGGATGTCATTCGCGAATACACGCCGAAATACGAAAACTATTTCCCCAATGCCTACATACGCTTCAAGCAGGTGGACTATCAGGCGGCAAAGAACCCCGTAGAGGTGCGTTTCAAGGGGGGCGATTTGGAGCAGATGGCTGTCCTCGCCGACTCGCTCAAAGCCTTCATGGCGCAGCAGCCGGAGATGACTTGGGTGCACTCCGACTACGACCAGTTCGTGCGGCAGGTGCGTATCGTACTCAAAGAGGACGAGGCTACGCGGCTGGGTATCACCCAGACCCAACTCTCGCTGTATCTTGCCACGCTCCATAGCGGTACTACCGTTACCACGATTTACGAGGACGACTACCCCGTTCCCGTGGTGCTATATATGGATAAGGAACCGGGAATGGGGAGCCAAGAACAAGGACTCGCTCAACTTTCAACCCTCAACTCTCAATCCTCCTTGGAGGACTTGCTCATCCCCACGAATATCCCGTCCGTATGGGTGCCGCTGCGGCAGGTGGCCACGCTCGAACCTGCATGGCATAGGGCGTCCATTACCCACTACAACGGTATTCCCACCATTACGGTCGGTTGTGACCTGCGGGGCAAGACAAGTTCCGTGGCTGCCGAGAAGAAGGTGAAACAGTGGATAAAGACCCATCTCAACGACCTGCCCGAAGGTATTTCTATCTCCTATGGCGGCTTGTCGGCAGTCAATAGCGAGATGGTGCCGCAAATCCTGTGGTCGGTGGTGGCGGCACTGCTGGTCATGCTGGTGCTCTTGCTCTACCATTTCGGCAAGGTCTCGCTGGCTATACTCACACTCTCCAGCGCGCTCCTGTGTATCTACGGCGCGTTCTTGGGCTTGTTCATTTTCCGCCTCGACATCAGCATGACGGCGTTCTTGGGCTTGGTGGCACTGATAGGGGTCATCGTGCGCAATGCGATTATGATGTACGAGTATGCGGAAGAACTGCGCAAAACCAAGCACTTGAGTGTCCGCGACGCCGCTTACGAGGCGGGATTGCGCCGTATGCGGCCTATCTTCCTGACCTCTGCCACTACGGCGCTGGGGGTTATGCCGATGATTATCGCGCATACCAGCCTGTGGATGCCGATGGGGGTCGTCATCTGTTTCGGTACTATCTTCACCCTCCCGCTCACCATTACTATCCTGCCCGTGATGTATTGGAAACTGATGGGACGCTCGGAACGCAAGGGAGGTACGGTCTCCGGGGCGCAGCAAGAGCAGTTGAGCGACGCTCTGCCGCCTCAAAAGGAAACTCCGACATTGCAAAAATCAGTGGTTAAACCCGTCTTGACCATCCTTCTCTGCCTCCTCTGCTGCTTACCTGCCATAGCAGATACTAATCTTTCTACCCCCTCCCTTCGCATGGAGGAGCAGGGTGGGGCATCTACTCCCTCCCTTTGTAGGGAGGGACGGGGTGGGTCCTCTTTAACCCTCGACTCTTGCCTGCAACTTGCCCGCAAGAACAACCCCGAACTGAAAAAAGCCGTCCTTGAGGTGGAGAAAGCCAAGCAGGTGAAGCAACAGGCGTTCACCAACTATTTCCCGCAGGTGAGTGCCACGGCGGTAGGCTACCATGCGTTGCACCCTATTATAGATGTAGGGCTTACTGACCTCGGCAATGCCAATACGCGGGAGATTTTGCAGGTGCTGTATGAGGAATACGGTGCGGCATTGGGCTTGCAGAACCACCTCTCGTTGTTCCAATACGGCTATACGGTGGGAGTATCGGCAGTGCAACCTGTCTATGTCGGCGGCAAGATAGCCGCGGGCAACAGGCTCGCCAAGGTGGGTATCCAAGCGGCGGAACTGCAACGGGAGGTGCAGGAGCGCGATGTGCTGGAAGAGGTGGAGGAGAGTTATTGGCTTATCGTGGGCTTGCAGGAGAAGCAGGAAACCGTGGAAGCGGTATCGGCACTGCTCGACACGCTGCACCATACTGTGCAGACGGCGGTCAATGCGGGGTTGACACTGCCCACCGACCTCTTGCAGGTGGAAATCAAGCAGAGTGAGATTCGCCGCACCCGCCTGCAACTGGAGAGCGGTCTCCGCCTTGCCAAACGCGCCCTCGCGATAGCGATAGGAGTAGAGGACATAACTATCATTGAGGACGCAGGCATCTCGCCCGCAGTTCAAGAGTGTACGGTCTCCGGGTCGCACGATAATGATACAATAGATACAAACCTCTCTCCCTATTTAGAGAGGGACGGGGAAGCCCATCTTTCTCCCTCCCTTTGTAGGGAGGGCTGGGGTGGGTCGTCTCCCGAACACGACCTGCTCGCACTCCAAGTGGAAGCCGCACAACTGCAGAAACGCATGGTGCTGGCTGACGCGCTGCCGCAGGTGGCGGTCGGTGCCAACTACGCCTACGGTAAGTTCCAAGCAGACATCCTGCGCGATGGTTTTGGCAGCAACACGGGCAACGGTATGCTCTTCCTTACCGTCAAACTGCCGCTCACGGAGTGGTGGGAAACGGGGCATAAACTCAAGCAGCAGAACCTCGCGCTGGAGCAGGCGAAGATAGACCAAGCCCATCTCTCCGAGATGCTCGACCTCCGCACGCAGCAGGTGTACGACCAACTGCAGCAATCGGTGCTGATGGTTGCGGAGCAGGAACAGGTGTTGCAGAAAGCGCAGCAGAACTACCAACTCATGCAGGCGAACTACCAAGCCGGCATGGCTACGCTCACCGACCTCCTCACCGCGCAGACCACGCTCCTCAAGGCGCAGAACGACCTCACCGATGCCATTATCGCCTACCGAGTCTCCGCGCGGCGCTATGCCGACCTCACGCGCTCCAACCGCACACGCCTTGGTGCACAGGAGTCCTCGTCTGCTTCCGATAAAGAACAGGGGGGCGGTGCAACTTCCCGCAAGGCGCAGCAGTTAACCTCACATCAGTACGCCTCCGCTATTGACCATAGCGAGCGTCATACCCTAAACCTGCAAAAATACGACATCCCTTTCCCCTTCCATAGTTTCTGGTAATCGGATACGCAGGCGTCCTCGCCTGCTGTGAAGGCAATGCCCGAACAACAAACCCAGAGCAAAGAACCGAGACGAATCATATTCGGCTATGGTGTCTTTGTTCCTTATTCCTGATTATCAACCAATTAAAATCTACAACTATGGACTTATCAATTGTTATACTAACTCTTGTTTTCTTGGCAATGTTTTTGGTGCCCTTTCTTACTATCAGCATTATGCAGAAGGTAAAAGAGCGCAAGAAACACAAGCAAACCCACCCCGAAGCATAAAGGAGAAGAATAAACGCCATCAGTCAAGCGGACTCATTGTCCGCATAAAATCTCTTTACATAAGGAGACCTCCATAACCGGAGGTCTTCTCTGTTGTTTTTCATATTCCTCCGTTTCTATCCGATAAAAACTGAAAACAATATCAAAAAGATGTCTGTTCTCTTTTGTAATCCGATTAAAATGCAAAAATAGTATATAAAATACAATAAAAATAGAAAATAATTTGGTTATTTCAAAAATAATGTGTAATTTTGCGGCTGTTTTTGAAAAACAATCGGATTGGAACGGTATAGTTAACTAAAGATAACGGTATGAAAAAGATTGAAGCAATCATCCGCAAGACCAAGTTTGATGAGGTGAAAGAAGCCCTGTTGGCAGCCGATATCAACTGGTTTGAGTACTCCGATGTGCATGGTATCGGACAGCAACGGCAAGAGCGCGTCTATCGCGGTGTGCAGTACTCCACCGATATTATCGAGCGCGTGTGTATCACTATCATCTGTCGCGACATCTTTGTGGAGCCGACCATCCGAGTTCTGCTCCGCGAGGCGCACACCGGCGAAGTGGGAGACGGGCGTATCTTCATCTCTGAGGTGCTCGACTGCTACTCCATCCGCACAGGTGACCACGGCGATCAAGTGATTGCCGAGAAGAAATAACCACAGCACGCGCAACGGTACCGTCAAGCAGGCGGACGGTGCGGCGGTCTTAGCATTCCCATTATTTATCATTCCTGCGAATCGGGCGTTGAACA
Source organism: Paludibacteraceae bacterium (assembly GCA_051878345.1). Classification (GTDB taxonomy): domain Bacteria; phylum Bacteroidota; class Bacteroidia; order Bacteroidales; family Paludibacteraceae; genus Colicola. The sequence continues at coordinate 97,840 of JBJEJX010000024.1, forward strand.
CTCCGCAGGCGCACATATTGAGCGTGCGGGGGTGGCGGAAAGGAAGCCTAAGGGTAGCGCAAAGGTAGCGCGAAGGTAGCGCGAAGGTAGCGGAATCACCCAAGATTTATCCGAGAAATATCCGATAACCTTTTGATAACCCTTCGATAACCCTTCGATAACCCTTCGATAACCCTTCGATAACCTTTCGATAGCCTTCCGATAGCCTTTCGATAGCATTCCGTAGCCTTGCGATAACCTTCCGAGGGGCATCCGAGAACCATTCGAGAGCCATCTAAGAAGCATTCAAGAAGCATTCAAGAAGCATTCGAGAGACTTACGAGAGACTTACGAGAGACTTACGAGAGGTATCCGAGAAGCATCCCTGAAGCAGCCGAGCACGGGCAAGGGCACAACGATCGTCATTTTCAACCGCAGATTCGCGTAATTCAACATTGAAAAAATGCTTTCCTCATTAGATACAGTTTGGACATTGCTGGCGGCAATGTTGGTCTTTTTTATGCAACCGGGCTTTGCGCTCGTGGAAGCGGGACCCACTCGCAGCAAGAACACCGCCAATATCCTCATGAAGAACTTTTGCGACTTCATGGCGGGCACGATTCTCTATTGGATTATCGGTTTCGGGCTGATGTTCCACGGTTTCGATTTCGGTGCATTTTTTTTCCACGGCAACTTCCTTGACGGTAATGGTATATGGCGCATGAGCGAGGATGCCACTATCCCCGCCGAGACTTTCCTGATGTTTCAGACGGTCTTTGCCGCCACCACGGCAACCATCGTCTCCGGCGCTATGGCAGAGCGCACGAAGTTCTCCATGTACCTGCTCTATTCGGTGATTATCTCCGCGTTTATCTATCCGATAGAGGGCAGTTGGAGTTGGGGCGGGGGCTGGCTTGCCGACCTCGGTTTCCATGATTTCGCAGGCTCTACGGTGGTGCATGCCACGGGCGGTATCCTTGCATTGGCAGGCGCCATCGTGCTGGGACCGCGTATCGGCAAGTACAAGAAAGTGCCTTTGGACGCCAACTCACTCTCAGGCGTTGCAAACGAGGCCTCCGCAAGCAACGCGCAGCGTGGTGGACTGTGCGGGAAGAGGTTAAGGGGGCGTGGCAGAGCCAAGACCCAAACGCAGGTGCGTGCCATCCCCGGACACAACCTCGCGCTCTGCGCGCTGGGTGTCTTTATCTTGTGGATGGGCTGGTTCGGGTTCAACCCCGGTTCGACCATTGCAGCGGAAGGTGCGGTGAACGCACTGTCTATCTCGCATATCATGCTCACCACGAACATGGCCGCGGCGGTGGGCGGTATCGCCGCCCTGCTCTACACATGGATAGTGGACGGCAAGCCTTCGCTGAGCATGGTCTGCAACGGCGTGCTGGCAGGGTTGGTGGGTATCACTGCCGGCTGCGACTGCGTCAGCATCGGCGCGGCGGCACTGATAGGACTGGTCTGCTCGCTGCTGATGTGCATCAGCGTGTGGTTTATTGACCAGAAACTGCATATTGACGACCCCGTCGGCGCGGTCAGCGTGCACGGGGTAGGGGGTATCACGGGCACCATCCTCACGGGGCTCTTTGCCGCTCCCGAAGCGGGTGTCAGCCTGTGGGTGCAAGTCCTCGGCAGCCTCACCGTGGCGGCGTATGCTTTCGCCGCAGGACTGGTTCTTTTCTACGGTATTCGTTTCACCTTCGGTCTCCGTGTGGCGCCCCGCATAGAGGAAGAAGGGCTCGACATCTACGAGCACGGCGAAACAGCCTACAACTAATATATCCTGCAGTTTTTCTTTGTTTTCATCCTGCATAGTAACCGTTCATACGTACCCTATCTTGTTATCCGTCGGGCTCGAACCTAACTACGGATATGGTACTTATGCGGCATTTGCGTACATGTATTGTTCGCATATTGTTGCCTGCTTGGGTGGGCTGACAAAGTGGCAGTGGTGCACTGTGCCAATAAACTATGGGTGATTGTTTCTGCGCGGAGATACCTCAACGGGATAGCAAGGAAAATGCAGGGTATTTGTAGGAAAATATGGGAGATATTTGCATGGTTCATTTTTTTTTTGTAACTTTGCGGGCTGAAATAGATGGGAGGTTTTGAGTTGAATATGGCAATCAACAAACAATTAACACATTATACTTATTATGGAAAAACCTTATGTCTTAGGGCTTGATATGGGAGGTACGAACTCCGTATTAGGCATCGTTGATGCAAGAGGACACGTTCTTGCGCGCACATCCATCAAAACACAAGCGTATCCGAAGATTGAGGACTACGTGAACGCACTCTATGAGGAGGCTATGAAAATCATTGAGCCGTTGGGCGGTATAGAGATGTTCCGCGGCTTGGGCGCAGGCGCTCCCAACGCTAACTATTACACAGGCAATATCGAGTATGCTGCCAATCTGCCTTGGAAAGGCATCGTGCCGTTCTCGGAACTGATGAGCGCGAAGTTCGGTATTCCCTGCCGTATCACCAACGATGCAAACGCCGCTGCTATGGGTGAAATGGCGTATGGTGCGGCACGCGGTATGAAGAACTTCATCATGATTACTTTGGGTACGGGTGTCGGATCGGGTATCGTGATTGACGGTAAGTTGGTCTATGGGCACGACGGTTTCGCCGGTGAGTTGGGACACACGAAGATAGTACGCGGCGAGAATGCCCGTCTCTGCGGTTGCGGGCATAGAGGCTGTTTGGAGGCATACGCTTCGGCAACGGGCGTGGCACGCACGGCACGCGAGATCGTAATGAACACCAACGAGAAGACCCTGCTACGAGAGTTAGAACCCGAGACCATCACCTCAAAAGACGTGTTCGACGCTGCTGAGCGTGGCGATGAAGTGGCAAAGCGTATCTTCGACGAGACCGGTAAGATGCTGGGGCAGAAGTTCGCCGACTTCGTGGCATTCTCCGCACCCGAGGCAATCATCCTCTTCGGCGGCATGACCAAATGCGGGCACTATATCCTCGACCCGATTGTGAAGACGATGAACGATGACCTGCTTGATGTCTGGAAAGGCAAAGTAAAAGTGATGCTCTCCGACCTGAAAGAGGCAGACGCTGCCGTGCTCGGTGCTTCGGCATTGGCATGGGGAGACTAAGATTATGGTGAGACTGCTCTATCAATTCCCAATGTGGTGGCAGAAGATGTACCGAACCGCGATATGGCGTATCCGCCCTGAGCGCAAAGCCGTCTATCTGACCTTCGACGACGGACCGATACCCGAGGTAACCCCTCGGGTATTGGACGTTTTACGCAAGTACAACGTGAAGGCGACTTTCTTCATGGTGGCAGACAACGTGCGCAAACATCCTGAGGTCTATCGGCAAGTGGTAGCGGAAGGGCATGCCGTCGGCAACCATACCTACCACCACGTGAAAGGCATGCGGATCTCCACCGCCGCCTACCTGCGCGAGGTGGACAAAGCAGCCGCCCTCTTGGGCAACACACGCCTCTTCCGCCCGCCCTACGGCAGGACGTGGGTATGGCAACGCAAAGCCCTGCTGCAAAGGGGGTACAAGATTTACCTGTGGGACGTGCTGACGCACGACTACAACAAGAACTACTCGCCGGAGCGCATGCTAATGATTATCAAGACCCTCACGCGCAACGGGAGTATCATCAATTTCCACGACTCGGTGAAGTCCAACGAGCGTATGCTGGAGGTGTTGCCGCAAGCGATAGAGTGGCTGCTGGCAGAAGGATATGAGATACTGCCGATAACATAAGGAGAATTTGTCAGAATAATTAACTGAATAACCCAAACAAAACAGCATAAGATTGATATACGAAACGGATATGCCAGTAACTATTTACGGAATACAACAAGAACTTTTCCCTGTTTCCATTGATTCAAGAGTACAGGGAATTGTTGATCCCAACGACAACTCGAACACGGATGTCTTTGATGGCTTCTTCACCATTAAAGAGGCTGCGCAATGGGCAAGTGACTACCTTCACCGCAATGTGTCCAATGCCAATATCTCTTATCTGATAAATTATGGGAAGATAAAGAAATATAGCCGCAATGGAACTGTTGTAGTAATGAAAGAGGAACTGGAGGAGTATTATCAATCATATCACGCAAAACGGCAAATCGAATGGAAAGATAAATTAGGTAATGACCTCAACTGGGCGCTTTCGTTTGATAATCTACTAGAGAGAGAAACTACCAAGCATGTGCATCGTTTGCACCCGTATAAAGGCAAATATATTCCACAACTTGTCGAGTACTTTTTAGATGGGCATACCGATGAGTTCAAAAACGATGTGTATTTTCGGGCAGGCGATATTGTTTTAGACCCATTTTCCGGTAGTGGTACTACACTTGTTGAGGCCAATGAGTTGGCAATAAATGCAATAGGGATAGATATTTCTTCATTCAATGCGATGATTGCCAATAGCAAATTAGCGCAAGTCAATTTCTACGAACTATCTCAATATATTTCCCAAATAACCACGAAACTGAAAGGATACATTGCAGATAGCAAGGTTACAGAATTTGAAGAAAAACTTTTACAAAAACTGAATGAGTTTAATAATATCCATTTCCCTGTTCCTGACTATAAATACAAGGTCGCACGCAAAGAAATAGACCCTAATACATATGGGAAAGAAAAAGCACAGGCTTTTTTACCCGTTTATAACCAGCTTGTCGAAGAATATGGCATACAACTTAAGCAAGAAAAGCAAGAAACATTTCTTGACAAGTGGTTTACTCAACAGATTCGCAACGAAATAGAATTTGTTTACTCACAGATAGCCCTTATACAAGATAAAAAGATACATGATTTACTATGTATTATTTTAAGTCGCACCATGCGCTCTTGTCGTGCAACTACACACGCAGATTTGGGGACACTGAAAGATGCGGTAACAACCACATACTATTGTAGCAAGCATGGTAAAATATGTAAACCTCTATTCTCAATACTTAAATGGTGGGAAACATACAGCAAAGATACCATACAGCGATTACAGGAATTTAGCAAACTACGTACCGATACTTTTCAACAGTGCCTTGTCGGCGACAGCCGTAACATAGATATATTCAAGGAGATAGATAATATTAATCCTATATTTGGTCAACAATTACGGGAGAAAAAAATAAAAGGCATTTTTTCCAGCCCCCCCTATGTGGGTTTGATAGACTATCACGAGCAACACGCATATGCCTACGATTTATTCTTGTTACCAAGACATGATGAGCAAGAAATAGGTCCACTCTTTAAGGGACAGAAACTTGAGGCTCAACACTCATACGTAGAAGGAATAGCGGCTGTATTAAACAACAGTAAACGCTTTTTGGCAGAAGATTATGATATTTTCCTTGTTGCAAATGACAAATACAATCTTTATCCTAAAATTGCAGAGGCTGCAAACATGCGGATTGTAGAACAAATAAAGCGTCCTGTACTTAACCGAACAGAGCGAGACAAAGGAGCGTATTGTGAAATCATCTTCCATCTGAAACGTTTATAATTATGGCACTTACAGGAAATCAAACTATGCACATTAAGCACACAATTGCTAGTTGTTTGCGAAACAAATTTAGCAATTATGTCCCGGAAAATAATGCAATGCCTTTTCACTATCATCTATTAGGAAGAGACAGAATGGCTCTATATTCATTCATGCAATCTTTGCTGACCACCTTCGGGACATCTATTTTTGAACCTGTTGCAGCAGAATTAGCCAAATGTAGATTTGCCAAAGTGGCTACACAGTATGCAGTAGGTAATGAAATTTATGCAGAATGCCAGCAAAGTATTCAAGAAATAGTTAATAGGTTAACATATGAGCCCCAACCCAATAAGCAGAGAGAACTATACGAACTCACAACCCATTTGCAAGGAAAGAAAAATACTCTAAAACCCGCAAAAGTGGATTTGTTCGTAGAATCTGTAGATGGAGAACAATATATGTTTGACCTAAAAACGGCTAAGCCAAACAAAGGTGACTTCCAGAAATTCAAGCAAACTCTTTTAGAGTGGGCGGGCATCACATATACAGCAACTCCACATGCAAAAGTACATACCCTCATAGCCATTCCTTACAATCCGTATGAACCAAAGCCATACCAATTCTGGACTATGGCAGGAATGCTTGACATCAAAGAAGAGTTAAAAGTAGCTGAAGGATTCTGGGATTTCTTAGGTGGTGAAGGAGCATATCACGAATTGTTGAACTGCTTTGAACAAGTGGGCATTGAACTTCGACCAGAGATAGATTCGTATTTTGCAAGGTTCAAATAGGGAAAGCAAACAAAGAGAAGAAGAATGTCCCAAAAGTAAGTAAAAACGAAACTATGTTATTTTACCGCTATTATTGCCCACATCTATCACCCCTCAAGCGAGGAAATAGGGGGATAATTGTCTTTTTGTTTTTGCTCTTTTTTTCTTCTTGTGCGAACCGAGGGATAGGGCCGCAGGGAGGTCCGAAAGATACGGTGCCGCCGCGGATTGTGAAGGAACAGCCGCTGAATCAGTCCGTCAACTTCCACGGGAAAAAGATAGAGATTACCTTCAACGAGTATCTGCAACTCGATAATATCCAGCAGCACCTGCTCGTGTCGCCGCCGCAGCAGGTGTCGCCCGTGGTGAAAGCCGTGGGCAAGAAAGTAACGGTGGAAATGCAAGAGGCGCTAATCGACTCCACCACCTACACCCTCGATTTCGGCAGCGCGATATGCGACTACACGGAGAAGAACCCCGTGCGGGGCTATGTGTTTGCTTTCTCTACGGGGGAGCGTATCGACTCCATGGAAGTCTATGGGCGCGTAGCCAACGCCGAAGACCTGAACCCCGTGTCGGGGCTAATGGTCGGGCTGCAAGCCAACCTGCACGACAGCGCTTTCTCCACCCTGCCCTTCACCCGCGTGGCACGATCCGACTCTTTGGGCGAGTTCGGCATCCAAAACCTGCGCAACGGCGTCTATCGACTCTACGCCCTGCAAGACCAGAGCCGCGACTTCGTCTATCAGCCCGGCGAGGGACTGGCATTTGCCGACTCGCTCGTGATACCCGAATACGAGACGGAGATAGTCTTCGATACAATATGGAAAGAGGTGGAACCCACCAGGGACGCAGGCGTCTTGCCTGCGGACGAGGCGCAAGCCTTGGAGGATACCACATTGCACACACACGCAGTTCTTCCTGAACTGTCCGCAGGCGAAACGCCTGCGTCCCCGGTAACTGCGCAGTCTTCCATGCAAATCGACACTATCCTTACCATCCGCAACACCTATGTCGGACCTGCCGATTTGCAGTTGTGGTTCTTCAAAGAAAACAAGCAGCGCCACTATTTCCAGCGTGCTTACCGCGACGAGCCGCACCTCATCAAGTTGCAGTTCTCCGCGCCGCAAGACAGTCTGCCCGTGCTCCGCGCGTTGCCGCCGTCCGCCATGGACTCCACGCGCTCCGACAGTCTGTGGACTGACCCGTGGGCATACACCCTGCTGCAAGCCAATCCTACGCGCGACACGATCGTCTATTGGCTTACCGACTCCATCGCCATCCGTCAAGACACCATCTACCTGGAAATGAGTTATCTGAAGTCCGACTCCGTCTATAACCTCGTACCGCAGACCGACACCGTCTCCGCCATCTATCGTGCACCGCGCATGACGCAGAAAGCCAAAGAGGCGCAGGAGAAGAAAGCCCGCGAGCGGAAACTCGACCTCAAGAGCAACGCGAAAGACAAGTTCGAGGTGTACGACACACTGTGCGTCATTGCGGCTTTCCCCATTGACAGTATCTATGCCGACAGCATCCACCTGTACGAGAAACAGGACACCGTGCTGACTCCCAAGCCTTTCACGCTCTTGCGAAAAGATGTGATGAGTTATCAAATAGTCGCTCCGTTGCAGCAGGGCAAGCAGTATGAGTTGCGCCTTGACTCGGCTGCGGTGCGCGACATCTACGGCGTGGCGAACGACAAGAAGAAGTTCACGCTCAAACTTAAAACCGCCGAGGACTATTCCACCCTGCTTATCCGCCTGCCTGATTACGACCCGCGCATCCGCTTGCAGTTGCTCAACGAGAAAGACCAGCCCGTGCGCGAGTTACCCGCCCGCGAAGAGGGGACGAAGTTCGAGTACCTCACGCCCAAGACCTACTACCTGCGCCTCTATTTCGACCTGAACGGCGACGGCAAGTGGACGACAGGCGACTGGGCGACCAAGCGGCAGCCTGAGCCCGTTTATTATTTCCCCGCCAAACTGACACTGCGCGCCAACTGGGACTTTGAGGAGCGTTTCGACTACCTCGCCCGCCCCCAACTGGAAGCCAAACCCCGCGAACTGCGCAAAGACGCCGCGGCGACCAAGAAATAGGGTCGCTGAATAAGCGAATTGCACAATAATACGCGTTACGATATGTAACAAGTTCATCAAATGTTAAACAAAACAAAACTTTTTGATTACGCATTTCTCGCCACGGGACTGCTCGTGCAGATTATCACCTATTGCATTGCGCCGAGCGGCGTGTGGTCGCTGGTGAGCGGACTCTGCGGTATCTTCTCCGTGGTGCTCTGTGCGCAGGGCAATATCCTCTACTATATCTTCGGCTTTGCGCAGGTTATCACCTACACGTATCTCTGCATCGTGGAGCATTTCTACGCTGAGATAGCAATGAACGTGTTCTATTTTGTTACCATGATTTACGGGGTGTTCGTATGGCATCGGCAACTGAAAAGCGGTACGAGCGAGAAGAACAAGGTGCAGACACGCCAACTGAGCCGCCGCGTGTTTATCGGCATGTCGGTGGTATGTGCGGTGCTCTCTGCGCTGTGCGGTTGGCTGCTCGCCCGCTATACCGATGACCCGCAACCCTACCTCGATGCCTTCACCACCGTGCCCGCCCTCTTCGCGCAGATACTGATGATACTGGTCTATCGCGAGCAGTGGTATCTATGGATGCTGGTCAACGTGCTGGCGTTCTTCATGTGGATTAACGCAGGCAACTACTGCATCGCCGTGCAGTACATCTTCTGGTGCGCCAACTGCGTGTACGGCTATTGGCACTGGACGAAAGCGTTGAAAGGATAAAGACCCGTGTTTTGACCACTAATCTCTGAGCACTAACCACCATTCATGCCCAACGAAAGCAACATCATCATCTACAATACACTTGACGGCAAAGCAAGTGTAACATTGTATGCCAAAGATGGGAGTGTCTGGATGAATCAAACCCAACTGGCAGAACTTTTTGACACCTCTGTGCCAAACATCAGTATACACATATCTAATATACTGAAAGAAAATGAGTTAGATTCTGATTCAGTTATTAAGTTTTACTTAACTACTGCCTCCGATGGCAAGCAGTATAATGTTGCCTTCTACTCACTGGACATGATTTTGGCTATCGGCTTTCGGGTGCGTAGCAAGCGGGGTACGCAATTCCGCATTTGGGCAAATCAGCATCTGAAAGAGTACCTTATCAAAGGCTTTACGATAGATGATGAGCGCTTGAAGAATCCGAATGGGAGACCCGACTATTTTGATGAACTTTTAGAACGGATTCGGGAGATTCGAGCCTCTGAAAAGCGGTTTTATCAGAAAGTGCGGGACTTGCTTTCCATCAGTAGCGATTACGACAAGACGGACAAAAGCACACAGATGTTCTTCGCAGAGACGCAAAACAAGTTGCTATATGCCGTAACGGGTGAGACGGCGGCTGAGATTATCGTACATCGCGCCGATGCCTCCAAACCGAACATGGCACTCACCTCTTGGAAGGGAACGATTGTACGCAAGCAGGACATATTCACGGCAAAGAATTATCTGCAAAAAGAAGAAATAGACATGCTCAATCGTCTGACAACGATGTTTTTGGATACTGCGGAATTGCGTGTCAAGGAGCGAAAAGACTTGACTATTTCTTATTGGCGTAAGACGATAGACGCGATGCTCAATTTCCAAGAGAAAAATATCTTGCAGAATGCCGGTTCAGCAATAAGCAGATGGAGGAACATGTGTCTGCTATCTATGCAGAGTTTGCGGAGCGCCGCAGGGCTATTGCACGCCAAGATGCCGATGAGCAGGACAAGCAATATCTGCAACTCTTGCAAGACAACTTGCAATCCATTCGTAAATCGTAAATTCGCAAATCTCCCATGCCAACTCCCAACCTGCTCATAGAACACTTGACCAAGTCGGTCGGGTCGAAAGTGCTGTTCGAGGACATCTCCTTTGCCATCAACGAGGGGGAGCGCGTGGCGCTTATCGCCCGCAACGGGATTGGCAAATCCACCCTGCTGGACATCATCGCCGGCAAGACCGACTACGACAGCGGCAAAATCACCTTCCGCAACGGATTGAAGATAGGCTACCTGCCGCAACATTTGCCGAAACAAAGTCCGACTGAACGACAGCGCATCATAACACTCGACGGTGCCATCGGGCAACCGACAGCCCCGACTGCCTTGAAGTTCACCCAACTCCTCACCCAACTCGGCATTACCGACATCGACAGCAAGCCTTTTGAGCAACGCTCCGGCGGACAGCAGAAGCGTATTGCCCTCGCGCAGGTGCTGGCAGAGGAGCCCGACTTCCTCATGCTGGACGAGCCAACCAACCATCTTGACCTCGACATGGTCATCTGGCTGGAGGAATACCTCCGCAAGTCGCATATCACCCTGCTGCTCGTTACCCACGACCGCTATTTTCTCGACCGCGTCTGCTCCGATATCCTCGAACTTGACCAAAACCAACTCTACGCCTACCACGGCAACTACGCCCATTATCTCGAGAAACGCGCAGAACGCATCGAGGCGCAGAATGCCGAGACCGACAAATACCGCAACCTCTACCGCACCGAGTTGGACTGGATGCGCCGCATGCCGCAGGCGCGTGCCCACAAAGCCCAATACCGTATTGACAACTTCTACGAGATAGAGAAGAAAGCCAAGCGGACTATCCAAGAGACGGATGTGCGCCTGCAAGTCAAGTCGTCCTATATCGGGAACAAAATCTTCGAGGCGCACGAGGTCAGCAAGCAGTTCGGCGACCTGACTATCCTGCGCGGTTTCTCCTACGTCTTCTCCCGCTACGAGAAGTTAGGTATCATCGGCAACAACGGCACAGGTAAGTCCACCTTCCTGCGTCTCCTCTTGGGCGAAATACAGCCCGACAGCGGGCATTTCGACATAGGCACCACCGTGCGTTTCGGCTATTACCGCCAGCAGGGACTGCAGTTCGACGAGGGCAAGAAAGTGATAGATATCGTCCGCGACACCGCCGAGACCATCGACCTCGGCAACGGCGACCGACTGACGGCGAGCCAGTTTTTGCAGCATTTCCTCTTCTCCCCCTCGCAGCAGTATGACTTCGTAGGCAAACTGTCGGGCGGCGAGCGGCAACGCCTGCATCTCTGCACGGTGCTCATGCGCAACCCCAACTTCCTTATCCTTGACGAGCCGACCAACGACCTCGATATCCCCACGCTGCAAGTGCTGGAGGAGTACCTCCGCGCATTCAAGGGCTGCCTTATCGTGGTGAGCCACGACCGCTATTTCATGGACCGCGTGGTGGACCATCTGTTTGTCTTCCACGGCAACGGTGTCATCAAGGATTTCCCCGGCAACTACACCCAATGGCGCGAAACCGTCAAAAACCTTGATACGCAGGCGTCCCCGCCTGCGGAAAAGAGCGTAGCAGGAAATATCAAAGGGGCACGGTCTTCTGACCGCACCAGAAGAACAGAGGAGACGGACAGCACCACACAATCTGTACCCGCCCGTCCGCGCAAACTCTCCTTCAAAGAGAAACGCGAGTTGGAGGAACTGGAGCAACGCCTGCCGCTGCTGGAGCAGGAGAAAGCCACTTTGGAGCAACAACTCTCCGGCGGCTTATCCGACCCGCAAGCCATCGCACAAGCCTCCGCCCGCTACGAGGAAGTGCAGACCGCCCTTGATGAAGCCGAACTTCGCTGGCTCGAATTGAGCGAACTCTCATAACACAGAAAGCGGTCAGACAACGAAGTGGTCGGACAGCAAAGCGGTCTTAACATCCTAAAACAATATGATTCGAGATTTCAGTTATCAGAATCCTACGCGGATTCATTTTGGCAAGTCGGCGATGGAGAAGTTGCCGATGGAGTTGTCGCAGTACGGCGAGCGCGTGCTGCTGGTGTATGGCAAGTCGTCTATCAAGCGTATCCCCTGCGGCGCAGAGGGGCAGAGCCTGTACGACCATGTGTTGCAGGTGCTTCATGCGGCGGGCAAGCAGGTGGTGGAACTGGGCGGGGTGAGTGCCAACCCGCGCTACAGCGAATTGGCGGAAGGCGCACGCTTGGCGCGTGAGAACCGCGTAGATTTGATACTGGCAGTCGGCGGCGGATCGGTGATAGACTGCGCAAAAGGCATCTCCTGCGCGGCTTATGCAGCGGGCGATGTGTGGGAGCGCTACTACGTGCGGCAGGAGAAAGTGGACAACCCGATTATCCCCGTGGGCAGTATCCTGACGATGGCGGGTACGGGCAGCGAGATGAACTCGGGCTCGGTCATCACCAACGAGGAGCAGCGACTGAAGATAGGTCGCGTGTACCCGCTGGCGCAGGTGGCACCGCGCTTCTCCATCCTGAATCCGGAGTTCACCTACACCGTGCCCAAATACCAGATGGTGAGCGGCATCGCGGACATCTTCTCGCACCTGATGGAGCAGTATTTCTCCGACGAGGACGACTGCACGACCGACTACCTGATAGAGGGTGTGATGCGTTCGCTCATCTCCGCTTCGCGCAAGGCGTTGCAGAACCCGCGGGATTACGAGGCACGAAGCAACATCATGTGGTGCGCCACGGTGGCGCTCAATAAGTTGCTCTCGCTGAGCAAGACGGAGGACTGGGAAGTACACATGATAGAGCATCAGTTGGGCGCGTACACCGACTGTGCACACGGCATAGGACTGGCGATTATCTCGCCCGCTTACTATCGGCATATCTACCGCTACGGTCTGCCGCGCTTTGTCCGCTTCGCCCAACAGGTATGGGGAGTAGAAGATAGTCGGGAACAAGGAGCCAAGAGCCAAGAGCAAACAGCCCTAACAGGAATAGCCTGCTTGGAGGCGTTCTTCCGCGAGTTGGGCATACCATCCACCCTGCGCGAGATAGGTGCCACGGAGGCGATGTTGCCGCAGATAGCGCACTCCACCACCCTCGGCGGCGGCTATAAGACCCTCACCGCCGACAATGTAGAAGCCATCCTCCGAGAATGCTACTAACCTCTCGCTGCCCGGATGCGCAACGGCTTGCATCCAGATTTTTTTCGGAGCATCTCCACCTGCTTAATAAATTTGAACATTGCCCTGCGGAACTAACAATTTTTCAGATTTAAACATTTTCCCACAAACGGTACCGCACTATAAACCGACAAATACGCAGGCATTCCGCCTATGTATTTATTCAACACTCACAAAGTCTCCAAGGGGCAGGATATGCGCCACTTGGGTGTATCTTTTCTTGTGTAAATCAATGGGTTGTTCAAAAGGAATAGGTGTTGCAGGATCAAAACTGATGACAGCGTAGTAAGGTGCATTTTCTGCAGAGAAACCTTTTTTACGTAACGCTTCAGCCGTCCATATTTGAAAGCCTTTACGTTTTTGCTTGAAGAGCAAGGGGGCCTCTCCATTTGTGTGCAAGCACACATATCCTAACCTCTCAAATCCTTGTTTGACCAACAAAGAACCTTTAGAATCCCCTGCACGGACATATGTGATGCCCATTTGCATAGATAGTTCGCGGTCTTTCTCACGCATGTGGTTTACAAGCACGGTGGCTTCTTGTGCGTTTGCACGCATCTTGTCGAACAGTTTCCTGCGCGTGTCTATCTCCTCCAATGCCTGCCGTCTTCGCAGCGACAACTCTATAAACTGGGCTTCTTTCTCAATGCCGATATACTTGCGTCTGAGAAGATTGGCGGCAATGCCCGTGGTACTGCTTCCTGCAAACGGGTCAAGGATAGTATCGCCCGCATTGGTAGAAGCCAAAATAATGCGATACAACAGGCGCAACGGCTTCTGCGTAGGGTGCTTTCCTTGTTCTTTTTCCCATTGACCTACTGCCGGAATCCTCCAAACATCGGTCATTTGTGTGCCACCGTTCAACTGCTTCATAGTCTCGTAGTTGAACTTGTGGGTTGTTTTCTCACAACTGATAGTTACTTGATTTTTTTGTATCGCCCTCTGGCAGTAAATTGCAGGAAGCCCTTATCTCGCAAGATTTGCAGTTGTTGCCTTATTTTTGGTTGAACATTATTATTTCCCGGATGTTTGGCTTCTAATAAACGGGTATAAGCATACACATCTGTCAATGTAAACTCTTCACCTAATTTGTCTACGCATTGCAAAACATCCATTAACCAACCACGACTATCAAGAGAGTTTGTTTGCAGAGTTTCTACTTTCTTGTAGGTTTCGATGACAAGATCATGCTCTACCTCAACAGAATCTCTAACTATGTATATCTTTCCGTATTCGGGAATAGAATCCAAGTTGATATTACAGCCCGTCCACCCTGCGCGCCGTGCACATATGGATAAAGGTTTCCGCTTCTCAATAATATCCGGAACAAAGAAATAATTCGGTATCAGCACAAGGTTACAAACTCTATTATTGAAATGCGTCAGGAAGAAAAAATTCGGATTATTCAGAGCAGTTATTCTTCCTATCATGGCAGAATATTCGCCATCCACTATTTTCTTACCTATTCCTTTCGAATACTTCCTTTTGCTTTTCAATTCATATTCAGATTGACAATCCTTGCAATAAAAGTCCGCAACAGGTTTATTGGCCTCGAAATGGGTAAGCATTGGCGCACCACAAATCGGGCAATACATATTTCTTCCCAGCCAATCCTCTGTCAACACCCGGGCTTTCTGTGTAGCACTCTGATAGTTCTCTGCGAGAGATGTGTTAAATTCGAAAGTCATAGTTCGTTACATTCTATACATTCAGATTATCGCATCTACATTTTATAGTCGGAGTGCCTACAAAATCACCTGCATCTAATACAATGCCGCAAGTGCGATATAATTGTTCCACTTTGTACTCGGCTTCTTCTGCACTCTCCGCTTCGACAATTATATCACGAGATAACACTTCTTCTATGTTTACCAAATATCGACTCAATGTATTTTTAATAATTATTATCAGTTTATCATATTTGCAATATATTGAAGAGCATGGCTCCTCCGCCCACAAAAGGCTCAATGTAAGTAACATTCTCCCATTGGTCAAAGTCAGCAGGAAGCAGTGCTTCGAGTTGGTCAATGAGTTGCGCTTTACCGCCCACCCATTTGACAAATGGTTTCGCTTTCATTGTTCGTTCTAATAAATTTGCCCGCAAAGGTACGCTTTTTTTTTGAATTATGCAATTTTTTTTGCTTTTTACTTAATGGAGTTTATTTTCCATACCTCAATTCCCGAAAGGTATACCTTGATTACGGATTTGACAGGACATGATTTTGTCCTGTCATTTATTTTGCGTATCTTTGCAGCGGAAACGGTAAAAAGAGGTTGCGTAGGACACCATATACAAGAAGAAACGGCGATACGACATGTTAAACCCTGATTATGCGATATGTTACATCCTAATCATACAGAATATATGAAACAGAAACTATTTGCTTTCGTGTTCGGGCTGTTGGCGCTTGCCGCTTGTCCGGCATGCGCCAACGATACCAATGCACCCGATGCGGACAACAGCGGCGAAGGGCGCGGCGCGTACTTCGGCGGGCAACGGGTGCTGGTGGTCTATTTCTCTTGGAGCGGCACCACCCGCCGTATGGCGCAGGAGATACAACGCGTGACCAACGGGCATATCTTCGAGATAGTGCCTGTCAATCCTTATCCTGCCGAGTACACGCCTTGCACGGAAGTGGCGTTGGCAGAGCGGGATAATAATGCCCGTCCGC
>JBJEJX010000025.1:0-11430 GCA_051878345.1 Paludibacteraceae bacterium
TTGCCACCTCAGAACAATCCCTGTAAGGGCGACATAAAATAGTAGATACGAGTCCCTACATAAAGAGCGATACACCCTAACATGCAAGCCCCGAGGGGGCGGCATAAATCAGCGTAGGGGTTCACCCCTACGAAGGAATTGCCCCCTCAAAGCAAGCCCTGTAAGGGCGACATAAAATAGTGGATACGAGTCCCTACATAAAGAGCGATACACCCTAACATGCAAGCCCCGCAGGGGCGGCATAAATCAGCGTAGGGGTTACCCCTACGAAAGAATTGCCACCTCAGAACAATCCCTGTAAGGGCGACATAAAATAGTAGATACGAGTCCTTACGTAAAGAGCGACGCCCCTAAAACATGCAAGCCCCGCAGGGGCGATATAAACTATCGTAGGGGTTCACCCCTACGAAAGAATTGCCACCTCAAAGCAAGCCCTGTAAGGGCGACATAAAATAGTGGATACGAGTCCCTACATAAAGAGCGATACACCCTGACATGCAAGCCCCGCAGGGGCGATATAAAATAGCGTAGGGGTTCACCCCTACGAAGGAATTGCCCCCTCAAAGCAAGCCCTGTAAGGGCGACATAAAATAGTGGATACGAGTCCCTACATAAAGAGCGATACACCCTAACATGCAAGCCCCGCAGGGGCGGCATAAATCAGCGTAGGGGTTACCCCTACGAAAGAATTGCCACCTCAGAACAAGCCCTGTAAGGGCGACATAACTAAACAATGTGATTTCAATATATGCGCATACCCTCCCCCCCCCCTCAAATGCTAATTTTTTGGATAATGAATTTATGATTAATTACATGAAAATCATATGTTAAAAACAAGAGAGCGCGTCTCACGACGGGCTCTCTTCAATAATTACAAACAATCTAAAATGTTTTTACATCATTTATTAAATTTACTCTACAACCGCCCACTCGCTCCCGCGACCGGTGCGGCTGGCAACACCGTCTAATTTACGATTGCCGACTTGCAAACTGCAATCCGCAAACGGACTACCACCTGACAGACGACTTACAAACTACAAAATTGTAAATACAATTTATAAACAAACCATCATCCGAGGGATAAATTAGGGTTGGATTATCACCCGAAGGGCAGATTACAAACTGCCATTTACAAATTATAATCCGACCATCACCTGACGGACGACAGACCATCCGCAAACCGCAACCTGCAAATTGACCATCGTAGCATAGGGGTGTTGTATCGTTGTTTCCATACGCTTGAAAGGGAATTTCAAGCGTATGGAAAGACTATTCGGATTATTGCAGGCGTACACCCATTGCGTTGTACTTCACGCCGTCGCGGAGGATAACCAACTGCCCGTTCTCAATGGTTTTGATAGCGGGGTTAGCAAAGGTGGTGGTGGGGATGGCAGTAGGATTAGCTAAAATTTCGTACTCATCAGCAGAAGCAACATTTTTTACACCTGTTGTCCCAAAATATTGTTCTAACGTTCCACACACTTTTACTTGTTTGCCTACATTGGCAGTATTATTAGCAATATTCAAAGCAGAACGTGCATCAGACTGGTTAACCAACGCAACAGGAATATAATCATCTCCAAACTCTTCGTCTGTTGCTGCAAGAGCGATATTAGAAGCCACTGTCGTTTCTGTTTCCAAACTTGTCAAACTACCATTACATGCTCCTACAATGTATCCAATCACCCAATACTTTTGACTTGTCCCCAACTCGTTATTAAGCGCCATCACATCGGCTACAGTAAAAGGATTTTCTCTTGTTCCTTTACCTGTTGTAGATGGCATAGTAGCAGATATATTGACCATTTTTGTGACTGAACCGCTAACAAGCGTAAGGGTTGCTGCATAATAATCAGCAGTTGTTCCCTTAAATGTGATAGTGAGTGTTCCTCCTTCTGCTGTAAGCGTACCTTCTGCTGTAAAATCAGCATCATCCGACATGGAGTATGTGATAACTTCCGTTAAATTGGTACCAATGATGTCCAATTCTTTGGTCATGCCTGTTTCTATCACTTTGCCAAACTCTACATCAGCAGCGTCAATAGAAGGGGCAGCAGAGGCAACAACATATACGGAGAATGTATTCAGTTGTAATTGTCCTGATTCTCCCAAAGTCAAGGTAACAGATGTAGTGGGGGTTGCCTCACTTTTTGTCCAGACACCTTTTCCTGCCTCTGTCGGATGGGAATAGTTTCCGCAATTGGCTGTAACTGTGGCAAATGCTTTAGTTCCTTGTTTCTCCCAATTGAATGTGATGGAGTCAATCTCGGTGGTAGAGGTGATAGTAATAGTGTTTTTAGCATACAAACGCAAACCGGCAGCATACCAAGTGGGAGAATTGCTACCATCCCCCTTTGCAAAAGAAACAGTTACGCCACTTTTGGTAACATCACTGGCAGAAGTAAGTGTAAAATCCACTGCTTGCAGGCTTGTCGCACATACCAATAGCATGGCAGACAATAAAAGAGTAAATCTTTTCATAATGTTTTTGAATGTTAGTTTATTATTGTTGTTTAGTTTTGTCATTGATTTTCAGTATCGCACACCGACGGGTCGTTTGTCCCAACCTTGTATGTTAAGCGTTGTGCTTTGCTGATAGCGAAACGGCAGTTTAAACGAACGTCTAAACTATCGTAAGAAAGGGCTAAAAATAGCAGAGAAACGGGTATAAAAAGTGCAACAATTTAGACGTTCGTCTAAACTGTTGCATTATGGGAATAGCAGTTGGCTATCGGATTACGGTGCAAAGATACTACTTATTTTTTACATATGCAAATAAGAGGATATATTTTCATAAAAAATTAACAAAAATGGGCGCTAGGCAGTAGTTAGTGGGTGCCGGGCAGTAGTTGGTGGGTGTGGGCAGTAGTTAGTAGGTGTGGACAGTAGTTAGTAGGTGTGGGCAGTAGTTGGTGGGTAGTGGGCAGTGGGCAGACCCGCGCTACCCTCGCGCTACCCTCGCGCTACCCTTGCGCTACCCCTGTGCTACCCTCGCGCTACCTCGCGCTCCCTCGCGCTATCCTTGTGCAACCCCCTGCCTACATGTAGGGGAACAATACTTTATGGCTCTACACCCGCCCCCGACCCATGATAGACCCGCCCCCGACCCATGATAGACCCGCCCCCGACCCATGATAGACCCGCAACACCCCCGCACCCAACCTACACTCGACCCACGCCCGACCTACACTCGACCCACGCCCGACCTACACTCGACCCACACCCGACCTATTCCCGACCCACACTCGACCCATGTCCGACCCGCGGTGGATATGCGTTCGGGAAAAATATATTGTGCACTGCAAAAACACACTGGCGCCTCGTTTCGTGCATAGCCCTCGCAGAGATAGGGAAGGATGGTTTTGCAGAGCCGGTCAGACGAAAGAGGCTAACTCGTAGTTTGGTGAGCATGTACGGTTGGTGCACAAAAGAAAGAGACTACCCCGAAGGATAGTCTCTTTCTTGGTTAGTTTGCTTGTGCGCTGCTTACTCTGCCATTGCACCGAGTACGTTGTAAACTTTCTCGCCGCGTTGGATGTAGAGTTGTCCGTTCTTTACGAACTTCACTGCTTTGGCAGCATCTTTCTCTACGTTGTTGATAGCGGTAGTCGTGGTGTTGATATCAATCTTCACGGGCACGTCATACGAGTTGAGAGCGTCCACTACAATGTGCAGGTCAGCCTCACCCACTTTCTCTACGGTAATCTTACCGCTTACGAGGAAATACATACCCTCGGTGCTCAGATAGCCGGTGGAAGTCACCTGTGCGAAGAAGCAAGGATATACATAGTAGCCATCGAAATCACCTGCGGTAGCGGTTCCCTCTTCGTAGGTGTCGTTAATCTCGTATTCACCTGCAGGGAGAATGGTGGTTGCGTCAACGGTAGCGGGGATGAACTCCAAAGCAAGGTAGTCCGCATTGTTCAGACCGTATGCGTAGAAGTCCACAACACCGTAAGACTGCCAGTAGTCATCATCTATCTCAAACTCGTAGTTCTCCGTCGTGAAGGTAGCGTCTACGGGGGTGTCAGGCATATCATAGTCGATGTGCGCTTTATCGTATTTCGTCAGCATCGTGAACTTGTACTCTACATCGTCGGAGCAGATGAACGAACCTGCGGCGGTGATGTTGTTGTCAGCATCCATGGTAACCACTACTTTTCCTTTCAGTACGTCCAAGTACTCATCCCCCTCTTCAGTCTCACCGGCGACCATCACCCAAGTGTAGTTCTGGTTGAAGTCAACTTGCGTGAACTTACCGTTGTCTTCGTAGGTACCTTCTACGGTCGTCGTGTAAGCAGGAGTGAAGGAGATAACATAGTCGCCGTTGGCAGTAGTACCCGTAATCTGATACATGTTGTCCGCCAAAGCGTTTGTAAACTCAGCGTCTTTGATTTCAAACGTTTTGGTCTCTTTCGGCTGAGGAACGGCAAACCAATGGCTCACACGATACAGCACGCTATCGAAACCAATCACCTCTGCGGTCATCTTGGTGGTGTCGCCTACCAACTCTACCACACCCGTAGCCGAAGCGGCTTGCACAAGGATGGTGTCGTTGCCTACATAGCGACGAATGTATGTGTAGCCCAGCAGTGCATCGTCGGTAGTAAACTCGAAGCGTTCACCTGCTTTCCAGTTGCCGGTAGCAGTAGCCACACGGATATCGCTGTTTGCGCTAATCATCTGCAACAGACCGCTCGTAGGATAGCCATAGGTGGTAGCGCGGGTAGCGAACGAAACAGTCACGGTGTCGGTCGGAACAGGTACTTCCCACAACATGTGAATCTTGTAGTAATTGAAGTCGCTGCCGTAGCACTCCAAGTCAGCAGTTATATCGCCATCTATAGTCTCAGAGATGGTCAGTTTGCCACCCCACATATCAATGCTCTTCTTGCCTACTGATAAGCCGCCGGCGAGGGAGCCTTCCAAAGTGGTGTATACGCCTGCTTCTGCACCGGCTGTGATGAGGTCAACAGCGAGGTCGCCGTTGCTTGCGGAAACGAAGTAAATGCCAAACCAAGCAGCCCAACTGTCGTCAATCTCCAAGTTCGGGCAGGTAACGGCGATAGTGTCGGTGGGAGCGGGCAGCGGATAACTCAGCAAGATGTTGTAGACAACCGTGTCGGTACCCAATACCTGAATGTCTGCCAACAGGTGCGATGCGGTAGAATCTGCGTCCACTACTGCAACGATGTCCCAAATCTCAACCTCTTTGCCGTTCACCTTAATCTCGGTATTGTCCATATCGAAATAGTTAGCGTTGTACTCGCCCACTACATACGGGCTGGCGATGGTAGCCTTCACGCTGGCGGTCTCGTTAGCGCCTTCCAGTACAAGGGTGCTGTCGTTTGCCATGCCGATGGTAGCGTTGTCAATGGTTACGTTCACGGTATCTTGCGGAGAGAGATTTTCGACAGAGCCGTTCACTACATATACCTGACCGTTATCACCCTCAATCACAGCATCCAGCGACACCACGGACAAGTTTTTGCTTACCTGCTTGCCCGAGAAAGTGAAATCGCAGGTTACATAATTTACATAGCCGCCATACACATAGTCAACGATGTACGAATAACTGGGGTCGATGTCATCAATGGTGTAGGTGCCGTAAGGGCTGTCTGCGCTTCCGAACCAGTCGAGTTTCACGATGTAGTTGCCTGTTACGTCATAGAAGCCGAGGAACCAGTCCTTGGTGTCTGCATACCATGTCGGAGTCAGGCTCATAGGTGTGATAAACACGGTGTCCGCAGTCTCGCCGTCAGCAGCGGGCTTGAGTGCACGCTTTGCGGTCTCGGTCAAAATGTTGCGGTCGAGCGCGTGAGCCTTCTGCCATGCCTCTGCACGCAGTTGGTTGTTTGCGGCGGACTTCTTCGCCACGGCAGCATTAGCGTCCTGCATCAGAGCATACTTGGCAGGTGCAGCCACCAAACTTGCAGCCGCTTTCTCACCCTTCAGCGAGGTCGGGGTCTCGGCCACTTTCAACGGCAGAGCATATGTAGCACCTGCTACCAGCGCTGCCAACACAAAAGTAGATAATCTTTTCATACCTTAAATGTTTTTTGTTAATAATAAAGTTAGTTTGTTTTGTTTATCTTTTCGTCCTTGCCCGAGGGGAAAAACGCGTCTGTTCGATGGCTGCTCTCAGTGTTGCTTCCCGCTTATAGTCAATCCGTTACGGTTCGCTAAACGCCTAATGTAGCGGCATAGTTTAAACGGTCGTTCAAACTGACATGTTTTTTGTGCGTTTTTTCATGGATTTCTGCCCCTTTTCGTGCCTCAGTTTGAACGACCGTCCAAACTGACATTTCCCGTAAAAATAGAGGCTCTTTCAAAAGCGTCGGCAAAAGTACTGCTAATTTTTGATATATGCAAATTTTTGGGCGATTATTTTTGCAAAATGTGCACTTTATTATGTTTTTTGCGCGAAATCGTATCCAAATCCGCTGAAAATATAACACACAACTATTGTCCCCACATCTGCTGCAAAGGATGTTCATAACTCGAAGAGGCTGTCTAATAAGTCCGATTAAGCACTGCGACTGGGGACGCAGGCGTCTCGCCTGCGGGCGTTTTGGAACAAAACGAAGGATTTTTGCGGTAATTTTTGTACCTTATAAGCCATTCTTAAACAAAAAGGCTGCCGAACTTGACTTGTTAGGCAGCCTCCTGACTGCATTGAGGATAATTCTCCGTTTATCACCGGATGGTCGTACCCAGCACGTTGTAAACACGCCCGCCGCGTTGGATATAGAGCATACCGTCTTGGATAAACTTGGTTGCCATGCCGCCGTTCTGCTCATCCGCGCAGGTCTCCTCGATAGCGGTTACGGGAGCGCCCTCGTAGGTGATATGGATAGGTACATCGTAGGAGTTGAGTGCATCTACCTCGACACCAATCTTCTTGCCACCGTCCAGTTTCTTCACGGTAACTTGACCTTGTGTGAAGAAGTATATCGGTGTTACCAAATCCGTCACTACGCCGTTTTTAATCATACTGTCCTCAAACCATGCTGCCAAAGAAGGATTCGCACCATAACTACCCACTCCAACGGAAGCCAATACCGTACCCGACTCTTCGGAGTAGTCAATAGGATAGATTCCCTCAGGAATGGTGATATCCGGGTCTTTCTCATCGGAGAAGAACACTATCTGTGTGAGCAGTCCCACCTTGTCTCCATCGTGGAAACTGTTACCTATCCAATAGAGCATGTTATAGGACTGGTGTGCTACATCCGATACATAGCAACGGTCTGCCTCGGTATAAGTCCAATCCAAATTTACCTCCTTGTCGTCGCAGTCGTAGGTCAAGCGGGTACGCATATAGACAGCCAAGTGGAAGCGATAGTAGTTGTCGTCCGTGCAGAGGAACTCTGCCTCTATGAAGATAGTGTCGCGGGCAATGCTGCTCTCCAGCCAGCCGTCCACAAAGTCAACGCTCGTCTGCTGCAACTGTCCGTCCTCGCCCTCGGTGATAATATAGAACGCCTGGTAAGCATAGTAGAAGTCATCGCGAGTGAACATATAATCTTTCTCCCAGCGTCCTTCCAGCGAGTCGCCGCGCGGCGAAATCATCACGAAGTAATGCTCATCTTCCGTTATACCGAACAGGCTCCATGCGCCGTTGGTGTCGCGACCGTCAGAGAACTTGCACTTGTTGATAGTTACATCCACTGTGTCCTTTGCCTGAGCCAAATAGTAGGCCATGTGCACCTCATACATCCTGCCCACGTAGGTAGTCATCTCTGCGGTGAAGAAAATGGTGTCTTTGGTTGCATTCGGCTCTACATAGCACTTCACGTCGCCCAAGCGTTGTTCCACCATAGCCCCTCCGGCTGCCTTGCGATAAAGGAAGGTGGCTTCCGTGAGAATATCTCCGTTGCGTATGTCGTAGGAGCCCTCTTCCAAGTTGTCGGCATAGAACACCGTAGATACCGCAAAGGAATCGGTCTCCTGATAGAACTGCCAGCCGCCCATCTGGTCGGATACCACGATACAGTGTCCGGGCATATTCAGTACAATCGTGTCGGTTACCGCGTCCATACGCGAGCACATGCTGATATCGTACAGCACATGGTCTTGCGCAATTACCTCGGCATGCACTTTGGTAGTGTCTTTGTCTTTATAGAACTCCACCTTGCCCCAAATCTCCATCAGCGAGGCTTGGTTGGCATAGGTGAGCCGTTGAATGGACGCCGCCATGTTCGGCGACTCGTGTGTGCCGCTGGTAGAAATGGTCAGCAACTCCACATGGTAGTCGTCTGTATAGCCGTCCGTGTAATAGCCGCCGCCGTCCGCTGCATTCGAGCCGTCGATAATCATATTGTTGATTTCGATAAACACCGTGTCAGTGGGGTCGGGCACCTCATAGTGCATCTTCACCATGTAGAGCACCGTATCGGCTGCCAAGAACTGTGCATCCATATCGAACACTTTTCCTTTCTGTTGGGTATCGGCGTTGTCCACATCGGCTGCCAGACCTTGGTCGTCCTTAATAGCGTTGTAGCGGATAGTGTCGCCGTCCTCGTAGTATTCCACGAAGGTCATCGGACGGTTGAAATATGCCAAATAGAAGCCCTCGCCGGGGAAGGTAGGACTCAAGAGCGACACGGACACGCGTGTGCCGTCTTCGGTCTTGCCCTGCATCAGGAACGCGCTGTCGCCCAATATCTCATACACATCCGCGTTGGGGACATTCAGCATGACGGTGTCGCGGGCGAACACATCTTCGCGGTCGGCATGAATGGTGAAATAAACCACATTGCCATCAGCGTCCACTCCCTTAATCTCGGCGTCAAGGTTCAACTGTTGAATCAAACCCGACAGCGACTTGTATTCCACCACCATATTTATATCCTCGAAGGTGTACTTTGCCAGCACGTGATTACACCCCGCGTCCCAATACTGGATATAGTTGCAGTATTTGCCTTCGGGGAAGTTGGCTTTGGTGAACTCACCCGTTACAGTCTCCGAGAGCCAGGTCAGGTCGAACTTATACTGTCCGCTCCATGCACCCAAGCCCCATTTGTTTGGCTCTTCTTCGGGGTTCCAGATGGTGCAGGTCTGAGCCACCAAATGAACCGTGTCTCCTTCCGCTTGGGTGGCGGCAGGGCTCATTATCACCGTTGCGTCCTCTTTTTCTGCATTCAGACGCTCCATCACACGCTGATCGAGCGCATTAGTAGTGGAAGGAGTTCGGAACACACTCGGCTTCGGGATAAACGCCCCCTCGGCTGCTTTCTGTTGTGCAAACACACTCGCTGCCATGCACAACACTACCAAAAGAGAAGATACCTTTTTCATGATTCTTTCACTTATTTGATTTTTATTTGAAATGTTGATTGTTTGCTAATATGCTGTGCCTCATGGCGCACAGTCCCCCATGCCGCACAAAAAGCGCCGCAAAGGTACGAATTATTTTCCATATCTCCAAATTTCTGCCGCCTAAAAACGGAGAAATTATCTTCTTTTAACAAACCCGCATTCTCTGCCGTTCCCGTTGTGGAGGACAGGAAATAAGGTTTCCTATAACCGTTTTCCCGTTCAGAACCGCCTCTCCCGCCTCTGTGAACCACTCCTTCCGTCTCTGCACAATCCGACCAATGACCCCGCTCAAAATCTTAACAATAGTACATTTTCGGCGGGACGCTCTGCCGACGCGCCGTCCCGTTGCTACGACTCAAATCTTGCAGACAGGAGGTGGCAAAATGGATTTTATAGACCAATTATTTGCATATTCCGAAAAAAAACCGTACCTTTGCACGCTTTTTGGCATAAACGATAGAAAATCAAACGCGAAATCGTCGCATAGAGAACATCAAACCTATCCTTAGATATATTGTGTTGTTGGCTGCTCTTCTGCTCCCCGTCGGGCTGTGGGCAGGTGTTACGCGTGTATCGGGCAGCGTGGTGGACGCCAACTCCGGCGAGACGCTGCCGTTCGTACAGATAGTCTTTGCGGGCACCACTATCGGCACCACCAGCGACCTTGACGGCAACTTCACCATACAAAACGACCGCGGGCTAATCACCCTTGAGTTCCGCATGGTAGGCTACAAAACAAAGACGCTTACCGTCAAGCCCAATCGCGAGACGGAACTCTTTGTTCCTTTGCAGCCGGAAGTGTATGCTTTGGAAGACGTGGTGGTGAAGCCCAAGAGGAAACGCGAGCACTACCGCCGCAAAGGCAATCCTGCCGTCGAACTTATCGAGAACGTGATTGCCAACAAGGACAAGAACCGTTTCGGCTCCGGTGCCACTTACCGCAAAGAGAGTTACGAGAAACTCGTCATGGCGGTCGAGCCTTTCGACTTCAATCTCAACAAGAACAAGTTTTGGCAGGAGTTCCGCTTCTTGGAGAACTTCGTCGATACCATGCAACTCGAAGACGGCGTCTTGCGTATCGATAGCGGAAAGGTGGAGATAGATACCCTGCGCATAGGTGCGGACACCACTATCATCCGCATTGACAGTACCGTACTCCGCCGCGACGAGAAACTGGCGCAAGCCATTGCCACCCCTATCCTTACCGTCAGCATCCGCGAACAACTCGCCGACGAATACACCCAATACAATCCCACAAAAGAGCGCAAGGTCATCAAAGCCAAACGTTGGAACGGACTTGACCAACTCCTTGACAACGGGGGTATTAGCCAAAACATTCAGGCTATCTTCCAGCCCGTGAACATCTTCGCCAACGACATCAACGTCATGCTCAACCGCTTTGTCAGCCCGCTCTCTTCGTCGCTTGCCGTTTCCTTCTACCACTATTATATCATGGACACCCTCCTCATCGAGGGCGAGCCCTGCATAGACCTCGCTTTCGTGCCCGTTAATAGCGAGAGTTTCGGCTTTACGGGACACTTGTATATCGTGGCGGACTCCACCTACGCGCTCAAACGCTACCACCTCAATATCCCTCAAAAGAGCAATGTCAACTGGCTCACCCACATGAGTGTCAGCGAGACTTTCCAACGCTTGCCCAACGGGAAATGGGCGTCCGAGGAAGTCAATACCCACGCCCGTTTCGGCATTACCAAGAAATCAAAGCACAATATCTACGCCCGCCAGACGCGCCGTTTCTCCAAGTATGACCTCGATACGCCCATCCCTGACTCCCTTTTCTACATGGCAGGCAGCGAGGTTATGCTCCCGGGAGCCGACCGTATCCCCGGGCGCGACTGGGATACGCTCCGCCCGAAGCCCCTTGCCTATAAGGAAACCATCGTGGACAGCCTTGAGACCGAACTGATGAAAGTGCGATCCTTCCGTACCATCGTCCATACCGTCCAAGACCTTATACAAGAGTTCATCCCCACTACCTCGCAACGCGACTCCAGCAAGTGGGACTTCGGTCCGATTTTCAATACCATCAGTTACAACGAGCAGGAAGGCGCACGCCTGCGTATCGGCGGCATGACCACCGCCAATCAG
>JBJEJX010000026.1:0-1826 GCA_051878345.1 Paludibacteraceae bacterium
TCACCACCAAGAACCGCAAGAACACTCCTGAGCGTTTGGAACTCAAAAAGTACAATCCCTACTTGAAGAAGTACACCGTTCACAAGGAGATTAAGTAATTCATTTCATGTTGATCATTGCATGTTAATCATTGCATGTTAATCATTTTATGTTAGTCATTTCATGTTAGTCATTTTATGTTGGCATTGCATGTTAAACACAAAGTGAAAAACAGGAACTGACCAACACGGAGTGAAAAAACACAAAGTGAAAAACAGGAACTGACCAACACGGAGTGGAAAACATGAAATGACCAACTCATCATTAACATTTTCGAACTATGGCAAAGAAAGCGGTTGCGACTCTCCAAACAGGTAACTCGGGTCGCGCACATAGCAAGTGCATCAAGATGGTTAAGTCGCCCAAGACCGGTGCTTACATCTTCCAGGAGGAGATTGTCCTCAACGAAAAAGTGAAAGAATTTTTCTCTTAATCTGTGAATATATACACACACGATTATCCGTTTTATTTGGAGAGTGGGCATCGGTTGCCCACTCTCCAAATTGCGTATCACACCTTTGGAACGCTCTCCGCGGCACGAGACAATGTGATATGGGTGTGCCATGCGCTGACCGCCAACTCCGATGTGGCGGACTGGTGGCCTCACACGGTGGAGCAGGGGCGTTTTCTTGACCCCGACCGCTATTTCGTCGTCTGTGCGAACATCCTCGGATCCTGCTACGGCACGACGGGACCCGCCTCCCTCAATCCCGAGACGGGCGAACCGTGGTACGGCGACTTCCCGAAGGTGACGGTGCGCGACATGGTCCATGCCCACCAAGTGCTGGCGCGGGCGCTGGGCATAAGCCGTGTGCGGTTGCTCATCGGCGCGTCCATCGGAGGCTTCCAAGCGCTGCAATGGGCGGTGGAAGAGCCGTCCTTCGCCGACAGGCTGGCATTCATCGCCACGGGGGTGCGGTGCACGCCGTGGATAGCCGCCTTCAACGAGAGCCAGCGCATGGCGATGGAACTGGACCCCACGCTGGGCACACGATCGGCGGAAGCGGGACGCGAAGGCATGGCGGTGGCGAGGTCGATAGCGCTGCTGAGTTATCGGGGCGGGGCTGCCTACAACCTATCGCAGGCGGACGAAGAAAACCCCTCCCCGCAAGGTACGGAGAGCGTGTTCCGGCACCGCGTGCAGACCTATCAGCGATACCAGGGGGAGAAACTGAAGCGGCGTTTTGATGCGTACAGTTATCTGCGGATGATGGACGCGGTGGACAGCCACGACATAGGCGCCGGTGCACCCCTCCAAACGCCGACATTGGTGGTGGCGATATCCAGCGACCTGCTCTTCACGCCGGAGGAACATCAGACCATCCTCGACCGCTTCCCCAACCACGAGTTTCATGTGATAGACTCCCCCTTCGGGCACGACGGTTTCCTCGTGGAGGCAGACCTGCTGGATGAGATAATAAAGAAGTTCCTGTTAGTCAGTTCCTGTTAGTCAGTTCCTGTTAATCAGTTCCTGTGAATCACTTTGTGTTGGTCAGTTCCTGTTAATCAGTTCCTGTTAATCAGTTCCTGTTGGTCAGTTCCTGTTAGTCAGTTCCTGTTAGTCAGTTCCTGTTAATCAGTGCCTGTTAATCAGTTCCTGTTAATCAGTTCCTGTTAGTCAGTTCCTGTTAGTCAGTTCCTGTTAGTCAGTGCCTGTTAATCAGTTCCTGTTAATCAGTTCCTGTTGGTCAGTTCCTGTTAGTCAGTTCCTGTTTGCGCTTCGCGTTTAACATGCAATGCCCAACATGCAATGCCCAACATGCAATGCCCAACATGCAATGAAAAAC
>JBJEJX010000026.1:1926-11392 GCA_051878345.1 Paludibacteraceae bacterium
ATGCAATGACGAACATGCAATGAAAAACATGCAATGACGAACATGCAATGAAAAACATGCAATGACGAACATGCAATGAAAAAAACATGCAATGTCCAACATACAATGAAAAAACATACAATGAAAAAACAATTACACATAGGTTTATTCGGCTTCGGCACGGTGGGTCGGGGTCTGTATGATGTGCTGCAGCGTATCGGTGCAGAGGATGTTACGATAGAGCGTATCTGCGTGCGCAACCTTCGCAAAGACCGCGGAGTGAGGGCGCGCTTCACCAACAACGCCGACGACCTCTTCAACGACCCGAACATCAACCTCATCGTGGAACTGATAGATGATGCGGAGGCGTCCTATCGGATAGTGAAACGCGCGTTGCTGCAAGGGCTGCCCGTGGTGAGCGGCAACAAGAAGATGTTGGCGCGCCACCTCCCCGAACTCATCCGGATTCAGCGCGAGCACCATGTGGCGCTGCTCTATGATGCCTCGGCGTGCGGGAGCATTCCCGTTATCCGCAACTTGGAAGAATACTACGACAACGAGTTGCTCACCTCGGTGAAAGGTATCCTCAACGGTTCCAGCAACTTCATCCTCTGGAAGATGATGTTGGAGGGCATGACCTACGAGGAGGCGCTCAACAAGGCGCAGGAGTTGGGATTTGCGGAGAGCGACCCCACGCTGGATGTGGGCGGATGGGACTCGCTCTTCAAACTGATAATCATCACGGTGCACGCCTTCGGACTGTATGTGCCGCCCGAAGAAATCTTCACCTTCGGCATCCAGCACATGTCCACAGACGATGTCCGATTTGCTTTGGAGAAAGGCAGGCGCATCAAGTTGGTGGGGCATGTGGAGAAACTGCCCGACAACGAGTTGATAATGTCCGTAATGCCGCAACTCATCTCGCCGAAGAAGTACATATACGGCGTGGAAGACGAGTTCAACGGCGTGGTCATCAAGGGACTGTTCTACGACAAGCAGTTCATGTTCGGCCGCGGCGCCGGCGGCTATCCCACGGGATCGGCGGTCTTGTCCGACATCACCGCCTGCCAGTACGACTACCGCTACGAGTACTCCAAGATAAAAGGCGACCTGCTCACGCCCAGCACCGACCCGCAGGCGCTGCTCTACACCCGCGAGAACCGCTTCCGCATCTATTACCGCTACTCGGATGAGGCAGACCGCAACCTGCTGCATTTCATGCGTATCTCCGAGGAGTACGGCAGCGAGGCGAACCACTATATCATCGGCGAAGTGTCGTTGCAGGAACTCTGGTCGCACCAGAAGGAGTTGGCGGAGAAAAATGTATTTGTGGCGGCATACCCGCGGGACTGACATTTCGCCACATGGGCAAGGAGGTTTCCGCGGAAATCGGACGCCGAATCCTCCCGGCAATGTCATGGCGGGAATACGGATTGTTTGCTAATAACATTTTGTTGCAAAGCGGGAACGCTTGCGGCAAAATGTTATTCGTTTTACGGCGCCGCGGGCGCTTGTCGGGCGCACCAAACCTTGAAAAGACGGGACAAAACGGAATAAAAAGGGGTAAGTCTTGCGTATGTCAAAAAAAAGTCGTAACTTTGCCGCCCCAAACGGGTATGTTGTTTTAGCGTAGTTGCCATGTGTGCGCAAATTACGCGAATAGTGCAAACTGCGTAAAACGGAATCATGGAGAATTTTGCAGGATTAAGCGGACAATGGGCGGACGAAAAGACCGCGCGGATAGTGGTGTTGCCCGTACCCTACGACAAGACCAGTTCGTGGGTGCACGGTGCGGAGAACGGCCCCGAGGCGTTCTTGGAGGCGAGCGTGCAGTTGGAGTGGCTCGACACGGAGACGCGCACGGAGGTCTATCGGCAGGGGATTCACACCGCCGCGCCCGTTACGGAAGACCGCACGCCGGCGCTGCTGTGCGATGCGGTGGAGGCGCGTATGGGCGCCATATGGGACGCGGGGAAGTTCCCCTGCATGATAGGAGGCAACCACACCGTGTCTATCGGCGCCTGCCGTGCGGCGGCGAAGCGGTTCGGCAACCTCACCGTGCTCCAACTGGACGCGCACAGCGACCTGCGACCCGAATACGAGGGCTCCGAGTTGAACCACGCCTGCATTATGAAAGAGGCGCAGAAAGTGGCAAAAACGGTGCAGGCGGGTATCCGCAGCCAGTGCATAGAGGAGGCGGAGAACGCCGCCAAATCGACCATTGTTTGGGCGCGGGAGATATGGGAGGATGAGACCTTCGGCGTGCGCCCCGCCTCGCCGGGAGAGAGTTGGGCGTGGGAGCGACGGGTGTACGACGCGCTGACGGAGAATGTCTATCTGACCATAGACCTCGATGTGTTCGACCCCGCTTTCCTGCCTTCCACGGGCACGCCGGAGCCCGGTGGGATGAACTACTACCAAGTGCTCCACCTGTTGCGTCCCGTGTTCGAACGCTGTAATGTGGTGGGCTTCGACATTGTGGAACTCTGTCCGAGTCCGACCCGCCAAGCCCACGCCTCGCAGTACCTCGCCGCACGACTCGCATACCAGTTGATGACATACAAGTTTCACGTATAGAAGCGCTGCGCGCTGTAAAAGAAGCCTCTTCGAGGCTGTACGGAAACTTCGTGTAAGAAAGCCTCTCCGAGGCTGTACGGAAAGTAAATGTACGAAAGCCCTACGGGCTGTACACGGAGCGAAGCGAAGTTAATTACACGAAGTTACCTACACGGAGCAAAGCGGAGTTACCAACACGAAGTTAATAATGTTTCCCAATCCTTGCTACATAGTTGAAGAGCGACTTCTCCGTCGCAACCTCGCGCTAATCAAGCGCGTGGCGGACGAGACGGGCGTGGAGATTATCTTGGCGTTCAAGGCGTTTGCGCTCTGGAAGACCTTTCCGATTTTCCGCGAGTATATCCGCCACACCACGGCGTCCAGTGTCTATGAGGCACGGTTGGCATACGAGCAGTTTGGCGCGCCCGCCCATACCTACAGCCCCGCCTACACGGAGGAGAACTTCCCCGAGTTCTTGAAGTATTCCGACCATATCACCTTCAACAGCCTGACCCAATGGGAGCGGTTTGGAAAAGAGACCCTCTGCAACAGGGAGAACAATTCCCTCCCTTCAAGGGAGGGGCAGGGAGGGTCTAAGTCTCCCTTTAAGGGAGATTTAGAGGGTCTTTCTAAGGGAGATTCAGAGGGTCTTGGTCGGGGTCTTTCTTTCGGTATCCGTATCAACCCGGAGTATTCGGAGATAGAGACTTTGCTGTACAACCCCACCGCCCCGGGGTCGCGCTTCGGCGTGTTGGCGGATCAGTTGGACACCTATTGCGAGGCGCACGGCGGGCGGCTGCCGGAGGGCTTGGAGGGTTTCCATTGCCACTGCCATTGCGAGGACGATTCCTATACTTTCGAGCGCACCCTGCAACACATAGAAGCGAAGTTCGGCAAGTGGTTCGGGCAGATTCGGTGGCTCAACCTCGGCGGTGGGCACCTGATGACTCGCAGGGACTACGATGTGGATCACCTGATAGGTCTGCTCAAAGGTCTGCGCAGCCGCTATCCCCACTTGCAGATACTGCTCGAACCGGGCAGCGCCTTCGCGTGGCAGACGGGCGTACTGACGAGCAGGGTGGTGGACATAGTGGAGAACCACGGCATTCGGACGGCTGTCCTCAATGTGTCCTTCGCCTGCCATATGCCCGACACGCTGGAGATGCCCTACCAACCGGAAGTGAGAGGGGCAAAGACCCTCTCTCGCTTAGAGTCCCTTTCTGCCTCCCCCTCGGAGGGGGAGAACAATTCCCTCCCTTTAAGGGAGGGTCAGGGAGAGTCCAAGTCTCCCTTTAAGGGAGATTTAGAGGGTCCTGAGGGTCAGGGAGGCTTTGTCTATCGCCTCGGCGGCAACAGTTGTCTGTCGGGCGATTGGATAGGCGACTGGCTGTTCGACCACGAGTTGCAGGTTGGCGAGGAGATTGTCTTTGAGGATATGATTCACTATACCACGGTGAAGACGCATATGTTCAACGGCATTTCCCATCCCGCTTTGGGCATACGCCGCGAGGACGGCACCGAAGAGGTGCTCCGCCTGTTCACCTACGAAGATTACCTGAACAGGATGGACTGAAATCCTATGTTGCCCGGTTCCCGTTAGCGCGTGGTGCCCGACATGAAACGGCTGACGAGCAACGACCGACATAAAATGACCGACATGAAATTATGAAAAAGTGGCATATAAAAGACAGTGCAGAGTTGTACAACCTGCAAGGTTGGGGAGTGAACTACTTCGACATTAACGAGAAAGGGCATGTGGTGGTTACCCCCAAGAAAGACGACAATCAGATTGACATTCGCGAACTGATTGACGAGTTGGCTTTGCGCGACATACAGCCGCCGGTGTTGCTGCGCTTCTCGGATATCATTGAGAACCGCATTGAGCGCATGAACGATTGCTACAATCGTGCCGCAAAGGAGTATGGCTACAAGGGCGAGTGCTTCCTCGTCTATCCCATCAAGGTCAATCAGATGCAGCCGGTGGTGCACGAGATAGTGAGCCACGGCAAGAAGTTCAACATTGGTCTGGAAGCGGGCAGTAAACCCGAGTTGCACGCCGTGATTGCCGTCAACCAGGAACCCGACTCCATTATCATTTGCAACGGCTACAAAGACGAGGCGTACATTGAGTTGGCGTTGCTCGCGCAGAAGATGGGCAAGCATATCTATATCGTCGCCGAGAAACTCAACGAGTTGGAACTCATTGCAAAGGTCTCCGAGCGCTTGGGCGTGCGCCCGAACATAGGCATACGCATCAAGTTGGCATCCGTCGGCTCCGGCAAGTGGGAAGAGTCGGGCGGCGACGCCTCCAAGTTCGGACTCACCAGCAGCGAGTTGCTCGAAGCCCTCGAAACGCTGGATGCGCATCGGATGCACGACTGCCTCAAACTTATCCACTTCCACATAGGCAGCCAAATCACCAATATCCGCAATGTCAAGACCGCCATTCGCGAGGCGGCGCAGTACTATGTCCAACTGCATAAACTGGGCTTCCCCGTCGAGTTCGTGGACGCGGGCGGCGGACTGGGCGTGGACTACGACGGCACGCGCTCCAGCAACTCCGAGTCCTCGGTCAACTACTCCATTCAAGAGTATGTCAACGACATTATGTACGGATTGGTCGAGGCGGCGGACAGGAACGGGCTGCCGCACCCGAACATAATCACCGAGTCGGGGCGCTCGCTCAGTGCCCACCACACGGTGCTTATCATGGAGGTGCTGGAGACCGCCCACCTGCCCGAGATGCCGGAGGAGTGGGAGGTAGGCGAGGATGACCACCAGTTGGTGAAAGACCTATACGAGATTTGGGACACCCTCACGCAGCGATCGGCGTTGGAGAGTTGGCACGACGCGGAGCAGATACGCGACGAGGTGGTGGAACTCTTCAGCCACGGACTCATTGACCTGCGCACCCGCGCACAGATAGAGAAACTCTACTGGTCGGTTACGCGCGAGATAGCCTCGCTCGCAAACCAGATGCGCCGCGTCCCCGAGGAGTTGGAGAAGGTGAACAAACTGCTGGCGGACAAGTATTTCTGCAATTTCTCCCTCTTCCAGTCCATGCCCGACACATGGGCGATTGACCAGGTGTTCCCTATCATGCCTTTGCAGCGCTTGGACGAGATGCCCGACCGCCATGCCACCATACAGGACATTACCTGCGACTCTGACGGCAAGGTGCAGAAATATGTCTCGGAAGGTATGCTCACGAAATCGCTGCCCGTCCACTCCCTGCGCAAGGGCGAACCCTACTACATAGGCGTGTTCCTCGTGGGGGCGTACCAGGAAATCTTGGGTACCATTCACAACCTCTTCGGCGATGTAACCGCAGTGCACATTGCGATGAAGGACGAGGGCTACTCCATAGAGCAGACCATTGACGGCGAGACCGTGCAGGATGTGCTGCGCTGGACGGAGTATGATGTGAAGAAGATGGTGCGCACGCTGGAGACATGGGTTACCAAGTCGGTCAAAGCGGGCAAGATCACCCTCGCCGAGGGCAAGGAGTTCCTCTCCAACTACCGCTCCGGACTCTACGGCTACACCTATCTGGAGAGAGAATAAAGCCTCTTCGAGGCTGTAAAAAACTTCGTGTAGGAAAGCCCTGCGGGCTGTAAAAAACTTTGTGTAGAAGAGCCCTATCGGGCTGTAAAAAACTTCGTGTAGGAAGCCCTATCGGGCTGTAAAAACTTCGTGTAGAAGAGCCCTATCGGGCTGTACACGGAGCGAAGCGGAGTTAATTACACGAAGTTTCCTACACGGAGCGAAGCGGAGTTAATTACACGAAGTTTCCTACACGGAGCGAAGCGGAGTTTCTTACACGAAGTTTCCTACACGGAGCGAAGCGGAGTTCCTTACACGAAGTTAAAAACACAAAGTTAAAAATATGAACCGAGTATTATTGATTGGCTGTGGAGGTGTAGGCACCGTGGCAGCCCACAAGTTGGCTCAGAATCCCGATGTGTTCGGTGAGATTTGTATTGCGAGCCGCACCAAGTCGAAATGTGATGCCACGGCGGACGCTATCCGTGCGAAGCACTATTCCAAGAACGGCTTGCAGTCTGTCATTACCACCGCGCAGGTGGACGCCGACGATGTAGCCGCTCTGGTGGCGCTGATGAAGGACTACAAGCCCGTGCTGTGTATCAACCTTGCATTGCCCTACCAGGACCTGACCATTATGGACGCCTGCCTCGAAGCGGGCGTGCACTACATGGACACCGCCAACTACGAGCCGAAGGACGAGGCGCACTTCGAGTATTCGTGGCAGTGGGCGTACCGCGACC
This sequence comes from Paludibacteraceae bacterium, assembly GCA_051878345.1. Taxonomy (GTDB): domain Bacteria; phylum Bacteroidota; class Bacteroidia; order Bacteroidales; family Paludibacteraceae; genus Colicola. The sequence continues at coordinate 8,748 of JBJEJX010000026.1, forward strand.
GCTTTGAGAAGGCGGGGCTCTGCGCACTGCTCGGCTGCGGCTTCGACCCGGGAGTAACCTCTGTCTTCACAGCCTATGCCGCCAAGCACTACTTCAAGGAGATTCACTACCTCGACATTGTGGACTGCAACGCCGGCAACCACCACAAGGCGTTTGCCACCAATTTCAACCCCGAAATCAATATCCGCGAGATTACCCAGAAGGGGCTCTATTGGGAGAACGGCGCCTACCACGAGACCGAGCCGATGGAGATTCACAAGACGCTCCACTATCCCAATATAGGTCCGAAGGAGAGTTACCTCCTCCACCACGAGGAGATAGAGTCGCTCGTCATTAACTATCCCACCATTAAGCGGGCGCGCTTCTGGATGACTTTCGGACAGCAGTACCTCAACTACCTCGATGTGATTCAGAACATTGGCATGGCGCGTATCGACGAGATAGAGTACAAAGCGCCGAAGGCGGACGGCACGGGCGACGAGGTGGTGAAGATTGTCCCCTTGCAGTTCCTCAAAGCCGTGCTGCCCAACCCCAAGGAGTTGGGCGAGAACTACGATGGCGAGACCTCTATCGGCTGCCGCATTCGCGGTATCGGCAATGATGGGCGGGAGCACACCTACTATGTCTGGAACAACTGTTCCCACCGCGCTGCCTACGAGGAAACGGGTATGCAGGGCGTCAGTTACACCACGGGTGTGCCCGCTATGATTGGCGCCATGATGTTGCTCACGGGCAAGTGGCTCAAGCCGGGCGTGCACAATGTGGAGGAGTTCGACCCCGAACCCTTCATGGAGATGCTCAATGTCCACGGACTGCCGTGGCACGAAGAGCACGACGGCGACTTGGAACTCTAACCCCGTCCGCCGTAAACCCTTCCCCTCATACAGCCTTCCCCGATTGTAAAGTCGGGGAAGGCTGTATGCCGCCCCCGCGCCACCCGCGCCCTCACCATGCGGGCACACCGTCGTCCCCGCGCGGAGAGAATCCTTTTTTTCGCAGAAAAAAATCAAGAAAAACTTGCGTATCTCGAAAAAAAGTTGTAACTTTGCAGCCGATTTTTGCGCGATGACCATTGATACACCACATATCATTGACTTGTCTTCCCTCGAGATAGGGCGCTATTCTTTTGATTATCAGTTGGATAATGCCTATTTGCAGTCCGTTGAAAAGACCGAATTGCTGGGGGGAACGGTGCAGGCGCATGCGGAACTCAATCTGCGGGAACGCGACTTCGACCTGCGAATCAGGGTGGAAGGAACGGTGCAGGTGCCCTGCGACCGCTGTTTGGACCCGATGGATATTGCGGTGGAGGTGGAGGACGACATGGATTTGGACGAGGACACCAAGACCCTCGACCTCGAATGGCTCGCTTATGAATTGGTAATTGTTAATCTTCCGCTGGTGCATAGTCACCAACCCGGTGGTTGTAATCCCTTGATGGATGCTCTTCTCCAAGACCACCTCTGCACCGACCCGGAGGATGAAGATATCGACGAAACGGAGGCGGTGGAGTAGGGCTATTCTGCGTGGCACGAAAGACTACCGAAGCGGAGTCAAAACTGTATTAACGATAACTCGTAAAATTAACACAACTATGGCACATCCTAAAAGAAGACAATCGCACACCAGACAAGCGAAGCGTCGCACCCACGACAAACTGACCGTACCCGCATTGGCTATCTGCCCGAACTGCGGCGCACACTACATTTACCACACCGTATGCCCTTCCTGCGGCTACTATCGTGGTAAACTTGCCATTGAGCAGGCTGTGGAGGCATAATGTCGGTAGGTGCGCGTGAGCGTGCGTGTAACCCGTGAGGGCTACTCTCTATGGTTATTTTTGGGATTATGAGGCGGGCGTGTCTTATGGCGCCGCGCACTCATAATTCCCCGATTACGAACAACAAGGACAAGAAAGATATGTACAACGACAACCATGATTTCAACGGAGAGGGCAATCGTCGCCCCCGTTTCAATTCCGATTATTCTAATAGTGAGGGAGGCTTTGCTCCCCGTCGCGAAGGCGGCTACCGGGGTTCCGCCGATGGCTACAACAGCCGTCGGGAGGGAGGTCGTCCCCGCCAGCGTTTCTCGCGCCCTGCGGGCGACCAGCAGAGGGCTGAGCGCGTAACGCCGCGTCCGAGGTTCAACGCGGAGGGAGGCGAATACCGCCCGCATAGATACAACAACCAAACGGACGGCGCCACTCAGCGTCGCCCCCGCTTCAGCAACAACCCGCAGGAGGGAGGACAGGAGCAGCAGCGTTCCTTCCGTCCCCGTCCGCAGCGCAACAACGGCGTTTATGGCGAGCGCAAGAAGCAGACTTACCGCAAGCAGTACGAAGACCCCACCAAGCCTATCCGCTTGAACAAGTTCCTCGCCAACGCGGGTATCTGCTCCCGTCGCGAGGCGGATGATTTTATACAGGCGGGAGTTATCTCCGTCAATGGAGTGATTGTGGACTCGCTGGGCGTCAAGGTGCTGCCCACCGACAAAGTGCTGTTCCACGACCAGCCCGTGCGCCGCGAGAGAAAGGTGTATATCCTGCTCAACAAGCCGAAGAACACCGTTACCACCACCGACGACCCGCAGGAGCGGCACACCGTGATTGACATTGTGCGCAATGCCTGCTCCGAGCGTATCTA
>JBJEJX010000027.1:0-11346 GCA_051878345.1 Paludibacteraceae bacterium
CGCTCTCCACGGGGCTGCTGGCATACTATTTCCCGCCCGAACGCATGGCGCACCTGATGGGGCTGTCGGCGTTCATGAACCAGATGGGAGGCGTCATAGCCACCCTGCTGGCGGGACTGCTGTGCACTATCTCGTGGAACTGCGCGTTCCTCGTCTATCTGGGCGGACTGGTGGCGATGGTGCTGGTGCTGCTTTTCCTGCCCAACGAGCAGTTGCCGCGCCGACCGAAGCAACTGTCCATGTGGGCGACCCTGCGTAAGTTCCACCCCTCCGTGGCGGGTATGCTCTTGCTCATGCTTATCTTCTTCATTTTCCCCACGCACTTCGCCATGACGGGTCGCAGCATGGGGCTGTCGCAGCAGACGACCACGCTCCTCATGGTGGGGCTCGACCTGATAGCCGCGCTGGCGGGACTTGCCTTCGGCAGGCTGATGGCATGGCTGCCGCGGAGCATGAAGTACGCGGCACCCGCGTGCCTGCTGGCGGGCATGGGCTGTCTGGCGTTCGCTGCCAATGTGGCGGCACTCGTGGCGGGCTGTGTGTTGATAGGTGTCGCCACGGGCTTGGGCGTGCCCTATCTGAATACCATTGCGAGTATCAAAGGCGGCAAAGAGTCCACCACCACGGTCATGCCGCTGCTGGCTGCCGCGCTCAACGGGGGGCAGTTCCTCTCCCCGCTGGTGGTAACCCCCTGCGCCAACCTCTTCTTCGGCGCGGACGACCCGCAGGGTGCCTATAAGGTCGGCATAGGCATTGCCGTCCTCTACCTCCTGCAAACCGCCACCACTCGCCACCGCCAAATGCTCCCCCCGCGCTAACCGTTCCCTGCGCTAACTGCTTTCCCGCGCACTAATCTCCCTACTGTGCGCTACGCGCTCCCCGCTCCCGCGCTGACGGCTACCCCGCGTTGCGTTAACCGTCCCCAGTGCTGACTGCTTTCCCGTACTAACCGATCCTCACCCGAAGTGCGCAGCCACTGGGGACGCAGGCGTCCCGCCTGCGGGCGTTTTGGAACAAAACGGAAGATTTCCGTATGCCCGTTTGCCGCTCGCGAGCAACCCACAGCGGCAACACAAGCGACACGCAAAAACACAATAGGCTGTCCGACTCGACCGAGTCGGACAGCCTATTGTTTCACAGCAGATAGAGCGACAGCGACAGGCTTTCTACCTGTCCCGTCTGTTCGATAACGGTTTCTTGCACCTGACCCGACTGCTCCTGACGGATAGAAATCTTTTGAGAAGTGGAACAAGATACGAGTGCAGCAGCCGCAAAACCAAACGCCAAAAAGATACTTGCATGTTTCATAAAAAAGTGAGTTTTGACCCTCCGGACCCTCCAGACCCTCCGGACCCTCTCTAACTCCCCCTTAAAGGGGGAGAACAAATCCCTCCCTACAAAGGGAGAAAAGACCCACCCCTGCCCTCCCTACAAAGGGAGAATGACCCACCCCTGCCCTCCCTACAAAGGGAGGGGGAAGGACCCTCTCTGACTCCCCCTTAAAGGGGGAGAACAAGTCCATCCCTTAAACGGAGGGAGAAAGGGGCGGGAGGATTAGGAGGAAGTTATGAGGGAGTGGAGAGGGGTACGAGGGCTTCGGAGGGGATTACGAAGAGTTGGGGAGGTTACGAAGAGGGTTTTAGGTTTTGGAGAATACTACTTCTCGTACTCTTGGTTGAATACATAAGCGTAGAGAGTCTTGTACTGCGTCTGCTGCGTGAACGCTATCTGGTCTATAATGGACTGGTCGGGATCCATGAGGCGCGCACGAGTGGCACGGGCAGTATCGCCAAACTTCTTGCGTCGATCCAATTCGCTCTGCGAAGGAGTGGTGGTGCGCTTGGTGTGCATGAAAGTGTAGGCGGCACGCTCGCCGTTGTTGTTCTGCTTCTTGCGCTTGGCAAAACCGTAACGGTCAGCCTTGGATAACTTGCCGTGGACAGCCTCCACGGGGGCAATGTAATCTACTTTTGCCATAAGAATAAAAAGGTGAAAATTGAGGATGAATAATAAAGGACGGAGAATTGAGTTTTGAGGCTAAAGAATAAATAATGAAAGACGGAAAATTAAAACTTGAAAATTGAGGATGAATAATAAAGGACGGAGAATTGAGTTTTGAGGCTAAAGAATGAATAATGAAAGACGGAAAATTAAGACTTGAGGATTGAATAATGAAAGACGAAGAATTAAGGCTTGAGGTTTCTATACCACATGCCACAGATACGCCCTCAGCGTTTTGTACCCCGTTGCGTACTGTGCACGGAACGCGGCGACATCGTCGGCGTAGGTGGGGCTGTCGGGTTTCAGGCGTGCCGCTACGCTTTTTTGTTTCGCCGCGAACGCGGACTGGTTAGCGGATTCCGTGCTTGTTACCGGGTGTGCCACGAGGTCGCGCGTACCTTGCAGGTATGTGATTTGTCCGCCGGAAGCCGTGCACGCGTGTATCACGCGGCTGTGTCGGGAGATTTTCCCGCACAGTTTCTCAATGGGGTAACCAAAAGTTGTTTTGCTCATACAAAAAAGATTAAAAATAAAACAATAGCGCACATTCCCGCTGCAACATTCCGCCGTGCTATCCCGCCGTGCTATCCCGCCGCGATATATCGCTTGCGGGATAGGTGCGTTGTCTGCATATTTTTCGCGGGTCTATCGCGGGTCTATCGCGGGTCTGTCGCGGGTCGGAAGGTCCTTCATTAGGGTTATACTGCATTTTATGAAAAAGAGGGTATATTTTCTTAAAAAAAACTTGCGTAAATCATAAAAAAAGTGTACCTTTGCACTTTGTTTGAGCAAGCGGAAGACTACACCTTCCGTGAGCAGAAAATCAAATCTATACAAACCTCTAAAAATTAACTTATTATGAAGAAGTTATTCTCTTGTGTGGCTGCTGTTTTATTCGCCGTCAGTGTATCGGCAGCCGTGGATGTGTTGACAGCAGACATGCTGCCGGCAACTTCAACCCAAACTTATGTTGAATTCACGGGCGTGACGGCAACCTCCGATGCCGTCTATGCAGGTCAGACTGCCAATAAGAACGGTGCTATTCAGATGCGCTCAAAGAATAGCAACAGCGGTATCGTCTCCACCACCTCCGGCGGTAAAGTCCTGACGGTAAGCGTAGAGTGGGATAGCGAAACCACAAGCAAACGCACGGTAGATATATATGGCTCCAACACCCCTTACTCCTCTGCTGCTGACCTCTACAATAACAGTGCAAGAGGTACAAAGTTGGGTTCTATTGCCCTTGAAGATGAGACAGCGACCATTACCGTGGAGGGCGACTACTACTATGTAGGTCTGCGTTCCAATGACGGTGCCCTCTACCTCAAAAGTATATCTATTGAGTGGGACGGCAGCGATGTCCCTGAACCCGAAGAGCCCGAAGAGCCCGTTGAGCCTGCGGTTATCGACACATTGACCTGCGCGGCTGCCGCAGAGAAAGCACTCGCGGGCGTTACCGACTCCGCAGTGGTGATTGGGTATGTTACCGAGATTGCCTCTGCATGGACGGAAAAGAATGGCTATCTCTCCTTCTGGATGGCAGACAGCGTGGACGGCGGTCGCGTGTTTGAGGCATACCGTGCCGTTTGTGCGACGGCAGAGGATGCTCCGGGCGTAGGCGACAAAGTGGCTGTGAAGGGTCAACTGACGAAGTATAACTCTACTCCTGAATTTGCTGCGGGCTGCACCTTCATCATCCTTGAGCACAATGCCGTGGAGCCCGAAGAAAAGGGCGAGGTAACCATTGCCGAGTTCATCGAACTCAAAGACCGTATCAACATCTATACCCTGACCGGTACCGTGTCGAACATCGCGAAGGATAAGAACGACACGACCCAATACAGTGTTTACGGAAACTTTGACCTCACCGACGAGACGGGTACAATCTATATCTATGGCCTCTTGACCGCCGAGGGCGAGTCGAAGAAGTTCCTTGAGATGGGTATCGAGGAGGGCGATGTGATAACCATCAAGGGATCGTACAACGAGTACAACGGTACGCCCCAAGTGGTAGATGCCACCTTCGTTTCCAAGTCCTCCGGCGAGACGGCATTGGAGACCGTTCGCACGGCGGAGTCCGCAGAGAAACGCATAGTGGACGGTCAACTGGTTATCATTCGCAACGGCGTGATGTACAATGCCGCCGGCACCCGCATGGAGTAAGCCCCGCGGAAACGCGCGCAGGAACTAATCCGCACCGCGGGCGTTCGCGCGCCAAAACGCAGCAGCGGCTGCCTGACCTTCGTCAGGCAGCCGCTTTCGTCGGTACGCTGTTGGTGCGCAGTGCTCGGTGGTTCGTTGTCGGTTCGTGTCAGCATGCTGTCGGTGCTCGTCGGCGGAGGCGGGCGTTGGAGGGTGGGGTACTGCATTGTCGGTTCATTGCCGGTTCATTGCCAATACACTGTCAGTTCGTTGCCAGTGCTTGGCGGAGGCGACGGAGAGCGTCGCGGTGGAGACGGCGGATGCGGTCGGCGGACAGGTGCAGGTCGCAGGCAAGTTCGCGGACGGTGCGCGGATCGGTGTCCCAGCCGTTCAACTCGCACACGATACGCCTGTCGCGGGGGCGGAGGGCGGCGAGTGCCCTGTCCACTCGCTCGCGCTGCTCCGCCTGCTCCAAGAGGCGGTCGGGCGCCGCGTCGGCTGACCACGGCTCGTGCTCATCGAGCGACGCACGCTCCCACACCACGCCCTGCTTCACACGCAGGGGCTTGTGCACGGGGTAGCCGTAGCGCTTGAGGAAGTCCACGACATACTTCCGTACCCACCACGCGGCGTAGGTCTCGAAAGACGCGCCTCGGTCGGGACGGTAACGCCGCAGGGCGGTCAGCAGCCCGATACGCCCCTCTTGGCGCAAGTCGTCAAGGTCAATATACGGAAGGGTGCGGTAACGCCGCACTATGCGCTCCACGACAGGCTCGTAGAGCAGGATAAGAGATGATTCGTTCATAATAATAGGACCCACCCCGTCCCTCCCTACAAGGGAGGGGGAAGGGGGATTTACAATTAACAATTAACAATTAACATGCGTAGCGGGGGAGGATGGGGCGGCGGGGCGGCGGGGCAGTCGTTTCTATAAACTCACCCGCGCGCGCACACACATATATATTTTGGAAAACTACTGCCCCGCTGCCCCGCCGCCCCATCCGATATTCTCTGCTATGCCCCTGTCTGGTTACGCCCGATATTGATTTCGTCGGTTGTACGCTCATACACTACCCAGCCTCGCAAGGACCTGCTGCCTATGTGCTTTTTCACCGACTTGTATCCTGCCTTACAGAGCAGCATGCCTAAGTGGTTGACTGCCATGGGTTTCTTGATATTGCCGTAGGTTACCAGTTTGTCGCTTATCTCGGCGGTGGTCATGAATTTGGCGCCGGGCGCATTATCGGCGGGGATGTCGAAATAGACCGAGAGGAGTTGCTCCTCGTTGAGTTGCACGCGGAAGTCCTCGTTGTGCTGCTCCAGCACCTCTATCTCCTGCCGCTCGAACCAGTAGTTGAAGCCGTGGCGGATAAGGTAGAGGGCTTGGGCGTAAATATAGGTGTAGGGGAGGGATGTGCAGAAGGGGTTTTGTATCTCCTCCACCTCGAAGGGCAGCCAGCGCCGGTTGCCGGTGAGGTCGGTGAGGAACTCGCGTTTGTTGCCGCTGCCGCAGAAACTGGCGAGCCGCATTTTGCGCTCCTTGGTGTAGGCATAGGCGGCACGCTCGTTGACATCGGTGGCGGTGATGACCGACTTGAGCACATTCAGTTCGCGCTGCGAGATGGCGTCCATCTCGTCGAGGGCTATCAGTCCGAACTCGGCGATACGCATACGGTCGTCCTTGCTCAGTTCGCGGGTGCTCGCCATTTTGCAGGAGTAGGCGCGGAGGCAGGGCGGGATGAGGTGCTCGAGCCATGTGGTTTTGTAGATACCCTGCCTGCCGATGAGTACGAGCACATGCTGGTTGACGACGGCGTCGTCCATCCATGCGGCGACCATGCCGACGAACCACTTGCGGAAACACTCCCGCCACAGCCTGTCCGCCTGCTCCTGCGTCTGTTCGGCGGCGGGCACGATGCGCACCTGCTCCGCGAGGAGCCCTATCCAGTCGCCTTGTTCGGGGGTGTAGGGGGCGAGGCTCAGGAGCCACTCGCGCAGGGGGTGTACATGGGGAATCTGGTGGCTCTGGAGCACCGCCATTACCTCGCGGGCACCGATATTCACGCCCGTTTCGAGGGTGATTTGGCAGAGGATGTCGTTGATGTCGGCGTTGGTGATGTCGCGCCAGCCCTGTTCGGTGTCGCCCTCAAGCAGGGTGCCTATGTCGCCGCTGCCGCAGCCGCCCGCGGCGTCCCCGGCGGGGGAGGGCAAGACCCGTATCTGGGTCTTGCCGCTGACCACATCGAAACGCAGGCGACGGAAGTCGGTGTACTGTGTGCGGATGAAGTCGCACACCGTGGTTTGCCTTGCCTCCTTGCTCATTGGTCGCCTCCTCTCCACATGATACGGGTGGTGATACGGCACCGCTCGCCGAAGACATGGGTGAGGACGGCTTGGTAGGAGCAGAGCACCTGTGCGTCGCTGAGGTGGAGTTCCGCGCGGCAGATGAGCATCTGGCGGTTGCGCCCCCGCAGCAGCGGGAGGCGGGCGATAAGGCTGTCGCCGAGCAGTTCGTTGAGGTAGGCGCGCTGATCGTCGCTGCCGCCGCGGAGGACGAAATAGGCGACGCGGTCGAGGTTCAGTTCGTTCATTACCCGGGCGGGCTTGGAGAGCGCGGACTTCTGCATGGTGGCAGAGAAGAAAAAAGATTGGTTTGCCATAACGGTTGTGTGTTTAAGGGTTCGTTGTCCCGCTCGGAGCATTCAGTGCTTCGCTCGGAGCGTTGAGGATTATGGCAAGCGCTTGCGGCAGGTGCGTGTGTGGTTGTCCGGACGGTTCACGCCATCCTGCGTTTGACGGTGCAAAGGTAGGCAAAAAAAGCGGCTCTTGCAAAGGCAAGAGCCGAAACGGAAAAAAAGCGGAAAAGAAAGGGAATATCCGCCGCGTCGGAAGCAGGACTTTCCGGAAAAAAAGGGAAAGAGTTAATTATGAATTATGAGTGCGTTTGCTAATTATGAATTATGAATTATGAATTATGAGTGCGTTTGCTAATTATGAATTATGAATTATGAATTATGAGTGCGTTTGCTAATTATGAATTATGAATTATGAATTATGAGTGCGTTTGCTAATTATGAATTATGAATTATGAATTATGAGGGCGTTTGCTAATTATGAATTATGAATTATGAATTATGAGTGCGTTTGCTAATTATGAATTATGAATTATGAATTATGAGTGCGTTTGCTAATTATGAATTATGAATTATGAATTATGAGTGCGCATGCTCTACCCACGAAACCCTGTTCTCTGTCTGCTTCCCACTTTCCACTTTACTTTCCACTTTACTTTCCACTTTACTTTCCACTTTACTTTCCACTTTCTACTTTTCACTTTCTACTTTTCACTTTCTGCTTCCTGTTTCTATTTCCCACTGACCACTAACCACTGACCACTAATCACTGACCACTAACCACTGACCACTAAATTCTGTTGCGCCAGGCTTTTCGGAAGGTGTCGAGTTGGTAGCGCCGGCTGATGTGGTAGCAGTTGTCCATATGGGCGTAGATGTCGCTGGCGGAGTCGGTGCCGAAGTCGAGGTAGCGGAGCGACTGCATGCGGTGGAGATGGTCTATGAACTTCTGGGCGCTGAGCGCAGCGAAGCGACGCAGGTCTGCCTCAATGTCGTCCTGCGACTTGACGGGTGAGGGGATGATATACGGGCAGGTGTCCGTTTTGAGTGTCCCCGCCTTCATCTTCTCGACCTCGTGGGCGAGGTATGCCACCTGCTTCTCCATGCGCTCGAAACGGCTGTTGAGTTCCTGTCGCGGTGTGTCGGCGCAGACGCCGTGCGCCGCCTCCCGATAGAGCATCTCGTCGGCGAGTTGGTCGGTCTGGGCATGGCGGATGATATAGCGCAGGCGCGGCTCCACGGCTTCGGCGAAGAGGTCGGGGTTGAGCAGGAAGTCGTCGTCGGGATCGCGGGAGCGGTCTTGTATGCGGCGGATGGTGAGCACGGCATACGCCTCCCGCTCGTATGGGTCGGTGCGGCGGGAAATCCATGTGTGGAGGTCTTCCACCGAATAGCAGTTGTTGAGGTGCATATCGACCACCCGGCGAAGGGTGTCTTCGTCTGTCGTACCGAGGTAGTACGGGGGAAATATGTCGGCGAGCGGGCGATAGGTCATGGGGATTTGGAAGAAGGGGGTATCGGTTAGAACGGGGCTACAAAGGTACTAATAAATTCGGACTTTAGCAAATGGCGGGGCAAAAAAAAAGAGCCCCCCGCCGTGCGACATGTGGTGTTATGCCGCTTCGGCAGGGGGATGAGAGGGAACGCGATTTTTTGTTTATTTTGGGGGTGGTGGCTCCGCGGGGTGGGACTCTGCGCGGTGGGGGTTGCTCCGCGGGGGGATTTTGTGGCGGGGGTTGCTCTGCGGGGCGGGGTGGCTCCGTGGGGGGATTTTGTGGCGGGGGTTGCTCTGCGGGGCGGGGTGGCTCCGTGGGGTGGTGGCTCCGTGGGGTGGTGGGCTACTCCGCGAAGTGGCGGTAGGCACGGAGGAAATGGCGGAGTTCGGAGAGGAGTTGCTGCGTCTCTTGCAGGATGTTGAGGTAGAGGAGGGCAGTCTGCTGGGGGAGGGAGTTGGCTGCGTCTGCCCCGGTGCCCGCGTTGGTCTCGCTGATCGCGTAGTTTGCGTTGGTCTCGTGGGTGGTGGTCAGGCGGTCGAGGTGCTTCTTGCGAAGGGCAGAGAGACGGAGCGTGTATGCCTCAATGTCGGAGAGGAGCGGATCGTAGGCGCTACCCATCGGGGACACTTGCTGCCTGTCTGCGGAAACTGATAGAGAAGGCAATGCGGTGTCCTCCAAGGCTTGCGCCTTGTCCGCAGGCGAGACGCCTGCGCCCCCAGTGAAGCCTTGCTGCCGAGCCTCCTTAGTCTCCTTTGTTTCCTTGGTTTCCTTTGTTTCCTTTGTTTCCTTAGTTTCCTTGGTTTCCTGAGCCTGCTGCTCTGTTTCCTTAGTTTTCTTTGTTTCCTGAGCCTGACGGGTGCTTTGTTTGGTAGCCACTTCTCCATGCCCGCTGACATACTCAATGGCTTGGTCATAGTAGCCCGTGGTCTCCTGCGCAATGAGGTGGAGTTCCTGACGGAGGTCTTCTGGCAGGGGACTGAAACCGCTGTCGAGGTGCTCGCAGCAGGGGACGGCGATACGCTTCATGCCGTAGAGCATCTGCTCGCCCGCGTTGGAGCCGAGGTGGAACCATGTGTTCTTCTCCAGCGAGAGGCTGACGGGGAGGCGACGCATAGCCATGAGTTCGCGCGAGCGGTTGCGGCGCTTCCACTGCTGCATGTCCTCCAAGTCCTTGCATACATGTCTGAGCGCGCGGAGGTCTTCGGTCTCCATGGCGCAGCAGGTGTCCCAGTAGCGCGTGCGAGTCTGCTGCAACATCTGTTCGGAAGCCATGGCGTGGTGCGCCAAGAGTGCTCCCCAGACATCGGCAGGCGCGAGTTTGTCGAGGTTGTCCAGCGGCGTGGATTTGTCCAACAGCGCCTCTTGTTTCGCCTTGCGGCGGGCTTTGACATTGGTTATGATGAGTATGGTGGTAACCACGATAATGAGTATCAACATCAGCGCGATGCCTCCGCTGTGGCAGAGCAGGCACACGAGCATGGCGGCGAGGAAAGCGACCGCGGCGGTGAGGAACCATCCGCCAATGACGGAGAGCACGCCCGTGATACGATAGACGGCAGACTCGCGTGTCCACGCGCGGTCGGCAAGCGAGGTACCCATGGCGACTATGAAGGTAACATAGGTGGTGGAGAGGGGCAGTTTGAGCGAGGTGCCCATGATAATGAGCAGTCCGGCGAGCACGAGGTTGACAGAGGCGCGGATAAGGTCGAAAGCGGCACCGTCCGCCATAATGGCCTCGGTCTTGTTGAAACGGCTGTCAATCCATCGGCGCACCTTCGGGGGGAGGATGACCTGTATGGCGGCATTGATTTTGTTCGCTCCGCGGACGAGGCTCTTCGCCACGCGGCTGCCGCCGAACATCTCTTCGCCTTCCGCCTGCCGCGAGAGGTTGACGGAGGTCTGCACCACATTCTGCGCCTTCTTGGAGCAGAGGAGCGATACCACCATAATGGCACCCGCGCCGATAAGGAAGAGCGGCGAGGTGGTGGCGGGGGCGTTGAGCGCGCCCATCAGGTGATCGGATGCGCCTTCACCGCTCGCGACGAAGTCCTGGTAGGAGGAGAGGGCAGCCAGAGGGACACCCACGAAATTGACCAAGTCGTTGCTCGCGAACGCCATCGCCAGCGCGAAGGTGCCGAAGAGGATTATGATTTTGAACACATTGACCTTCAACCAATAGAGCACCTGCATGAGCAGGGTGCTGCCCGCGAAGATACAAAGCATGAGGAGCGCGGTGTTGTCGGCTATCCATTGGTTGGCGTCGGCGGGCATGTAGGGGCTCTTCGCCATGGTCTTGACCAGCACGAAATAGAGTATCGCGGTAATGCTCAGTCCGCCAAAGAGCCCAATGAACCATTTGAGGCGCGGGGTGTAGTTGAAAGTGAAGACGAGTCGGGTGAGCCACTGGACGATAGTGCCGACGACGAAGGCGATACCCACCGAGAGGAAGATACCGAGGATGACCTGCAACGCCTTCTCCGTGTTGAGCAGTTGGGAGAAAGAGAGTGCGGGGTCGTTGGCGACCTTGATACACGCCAAGCAGAAAGTGCCGCCGAGCAACTCGAAGACGAGCGAGACGGTGGTGCTGGTGGGCATGCCGAGGGAGTTGAACACATCGAGGAGAATGACATCGGTGAGCATGACCGCCATGAAGATACACATGATTTCCTCGAAGGAGAACTGCTCGGGGCGGAAGATACCGTGGCGGGCAATGTCCATCATGCCGTTGCTGACGGCAGCGCCCACGAAGACCCCGACCGCGGCGACGAGAATGATACGCCGAAGGGTGGTTACGCGGCTGCCCACGGCGGAGTTGAGGAAATTGACGGCATCGTTGGATACCCCCACCCACAGGTCAACAATCGCCAGCGAGAAGAGGAAAATAATCATCAAGAGATAGAAGAAAGACATAGTGCTCAATTATGAATTATGAATACTGAATTGTGAGGGCGTATGTTCCGAGGAGTGTTGCGAACGACCCGCGATAGACCCGCGATAGACCCGCGAAAAATGTGCGGCTGGGTGGGGTGTTGAAGGGGTGTTGCTGTGTCAATTTTTTGTGGTTCTGCGTCAAT
>JBJEJX010000028.1:0-2725 GCA_051878345.1 Paludibacteraceae bacterium
TGTACGGTCTCTGCCGTGATGGCACGCACAGCGGGCGCGTAGTCGGTCAGGTAGTTGATACCACGCAGGTAGTAGCGCGGCAGGATAGTGCCGTCCCAGTAGCCATTCTTCTCCAAGTTCTCCTCGAAGTCTTTGAGCATGGACTCTTTCGACTTGTGCAAGTCGTCCGCCAAAGGTCCGTCTTTGAGTATGGTCTGCACCTCTTCGTGGATTATTTGCATGAGCCGCTCCTGCTTCTCGGGGTCGGTATCGAACAGTATATAGAGTTGCGCCTCGTGGTCGGGGGTACGGCTGATATAACCTCCGACGCCCACACCGTAAGAGCCGCCCTCGCGCTCGCGGATAGACTCCAAATAGCGAATATCCAGCACGCGACCGATAGTGTTCATATTCAGGTTGTTCGCCAATGTGTAGGGGATATCGTAAGAGGTGTATTGGATATAGTTGGAGCCTGTGCGGGTCTGCATGGGGCGAGTGAAGTAGTTCTTCTGTACTCCCTTCGGTGCACGCACTCCCCTATCTTGCGCCGTCTCACGCTGCTTGGTCGTCTTCATGCCGCCCAACCATGTGCACACCATTTTCTGGAAGGCTTTGTCCTCGGGGTCAATGTTGCCCGTGAAAGTGAAGAGGAAGTCGGCAGGGTTAGCAAAGCGGGCACGGTAAATGTCAAGTGCCTTATCCAAGTTCACTTTGGCGAGCGTCTCGTTGTTCCATACCACGGTGCGCGGCGAGTAGTTGCTTGCCATTATGTTAATGGAGTCGTACCAAATAGACTTGGGGCTCTGCTCTTTGTTCTTCAGTTGCGTCTCCATCAGGCTCATAAACATAGCATACGCGTCCTCATCGCGGCGGGGGGCAGTGAAGTAGAGGTAGCAGAGTTGGAGCATGGTCTCGAGGTCTTTCACGGTGGAGGAGCCGTCCATGCTCTCGGTGGTGCCGCCAATGGAGGGGCTCATAGACACGCGCTTGCCCGTGAGGGCTTTCTGCAACTCGGTGTAGTTGAAGTCGCCAATACCGCTCAGACTGACAATGTCGGTTGCCAGTGTGGCAGAGGGCAGGTCGTCGGCATTGTTAAGGAGCGAAGTGCCGCCGAAAGAGTGGGCGGAGAAGAGTATCTCGTCTTGCTTGAAGTCGGTCGGTTTGAGCACAATGCGCACGCCGTTGCTCAACAGCCACTCCGTGGTGCCTAATGTCTCGTTCTTGGCGGTCTTCTTGATACGCCCTGCTTTGGGGGCTTTCTCCACAAGGGTGGTGCGGACAGCCTCCTCCACGGGGGCTTCGATAGCAAGGTCGTGCATAGCGGCCAAGCCCTCGCGCAGTTCTGCCTCGGTAGGCAGGTCGGCGTTGTCGGGTGCGGTGATAGCCACGATGACATTCTCGTCGGTTACCAACTGCTGCGCCATGCCGTTGATAGAGGTGATGTCGAGCACCAGCAATAGTTGTTGCAGGGTCTCGTATTCCCATGCGATACCCGGGATAACCTCGCCGTCCAAGAAATGGCGGATGTACTCGCGGGTGTAACTGATGTTGCGGTTGGTGTTGCGCTCGTTGTAGTACTTTTCATAAGCGGCCAACTTCTCGGTCTTCACGCGCTCCAATTCGGCGTTGGTGAAGCCGTAACGGCGTATTTTCTCTAATTGGAAGAGGAGGTCGGCATACGCTTTTTTCTCCTGCCCTGCCTTGGCTACATAGACGGCTAAGAACTGGTCTTTCTCTTTTACCAACTCACCGTAATACGCACCGCCGCCTACGAAAGAGGCGTTGGGGTCAAGCGACAACTCTTCTATACGGTTGTCTATCATATCGCAGATGAGCGAGTTGGCGATATCCAACAGATACGCCACATCGGTGCCTCGGAGTTCGCGGGGCAGCGGTTGCTTCTTGTAGGTCAGTTCGATGCGGGTTACCTGCGCTTCGTTGTCGGTAACCACGGCAATGATAGGCTCTTGGTTGTCGTCCACGGAGTAGAGAGGACGCTCGCCGCGGTTCTCGCGCGCCGGCACGTCTGCCCACAGGGCTTTAATCTTCGCCTCGATGGCATCTACATCGATATCGCCTACCACCACAATGGCTTGGTTATCAGGACCGTACCATTTCTTGTAGTACGCGCGCAGGGCGTCGTAGGCGAAGTTGTTGATGACTGCCGTGTCGCCAATCACATCGCGCTTCGCGTATTGGCTGCCCGGGTACATGAGCGGGTTGAGGGCTTTCCACATACGGCGGTTGGCATCTGCACGGGTGCGCCACTCCTCGCGGATGACACCGCGCTCGGCGTCTATCTCCTCGGGGAGGAGCAGCAACCCGCATGCCCAGTCGTGCATGACGAGCAGGGCGGAGTCGATGATACCCTCGCGGGTTGTCGGCACATCGGAGAGGCGATAGACCGTCTCGTCCAGCGCGGTGTAGGCGTTAATGTTACCGCCGAAGTTCACGCCGATGGACTCGAAGTAGTTGATGATTCCCTTGCCTGGGAAGTGTTGCGTACCGTTGAACGCCATGTGCTCCAAGAAGTGCGCCAGACCGTTCTGGTCGTCCTCTTCGAGGATAGCACCTACGGCTTGGGCGATATGGAACTCGCAACGCTGCTTGGGATACTCGTTGTGGCGGATGTAGTAGGTCAGTCCGTTGTCGAGATGTCCTACTCGTACAGCAGAGTCGATGGGGACGGGCGTGAGAGCCTGTGCAAAGCACATTGTGCTTACCAAGCACAATAGTGCGAGAGAGA
>JBJEJX010000029.1:0-11239 GCA_051878345.1 Paludibacteraceae bacterium
AGACCCGCGACAGACCCGCGACAGACCCGCGATGCCCTCATACTTTACGGTTATTTTTCCTTTCGTTGGTACACGCGCACCCAATCCACCAACATCTTGCGCTCTTGGTCGAAGATGGAATCGTCCACCGTGCCGCCCATCGTGCCGCCTATGGCGAGGTTCAGGATGAGGTAGTGAGGCTTTTGGAAAGGCCACGAAGAATTGTCATTGAACTTGGTCTGCCACACTTCCGCATACTGCACGCCATCTACGAAGAAACGAATCACGTCTTTCCCGCCTTCTTCCTGCTGCGCCCACTCTACGCCATAGATATGGTAGTCGGCGGACATGGGATAGTCGAAGAAATGAGTCTGAGACCAGTTGTTGCCCCTCGTGCCGTTCTTGTCGGGTGTGTGGAGTGCGAACGATACACGGGTGTCCTGACTGCCCACATGCTCTTGGATATCTATCTCGCCACAGGCAGGCCAGTTCATGCTACTCCCCATCATCCACCACGCAGGCCATGTGCCTTGACCGCCTGGGAATTTGATACGCGCCTCGAACTTGCCGTATAAGAATTCCTTATTGCCGCGGCTGAGGATACGGCCGGATGTGTAATCCCTGTTTTCATACGACTCTTTGCGTGCCTCTATCACGAGGTTGCCGCCCTCTACGCGCACGTTCTCCGTGCGGTCGGTGTAGTATTGCAACTCTTGATTTCCCCATCCGCCTCCGCCTGTGTTGAAGCTCCAGACGGAGCTGTCTAACGCTACGCCCTCGAACTCGTCCGACCACACCAACTCATACTCTCCCCAGTTGTGCTTTACGGCGACGTATGCCTCCACCTCCTCCAGCGTGGAGATTAGGCTCACCTTCGTCAGTCCCGCTTTGAGGGCGGTAATGGTGCCGTCATCCGATACCTTAGCCACCGACTCGTCTTCCACAGCCCATGTGAGTTCCACGCCGTAGGCATTGCCCACCTTGAACTGCGCCGTCTCTCCCGCGCTCAACTCCACGAGGTAGGGCGACAGTCGCAGACCCGCACCATCGGAACCGGTAACGAACACCTCGCAGGTACGGTTGGTATTGCCGACGGTCGCCGTGATAACAGCCTTGCCGATGGCTTTTGCTTCCACCACGCCGGCGAACACCGTGGCGATAGCCGTGTCGGACGATGTCCACGCTACCTGTGAGGTGGCTCCCGTAGCGGTCAGGGTTTCCATATCGCCCGGGTGCAGTTGCAGGACAGAGGACGATAGGGTAAACGAAGGACTATTCGTCGGGAAGCATCCGCCAAGGGTCAGGCAACCAACCAGCAAAGAGAGAATAACAGAATGAATCTTCATCGGTAGTGGTGTTTTTGTTAGGGCTATAAGGAGGGTATCAGCCTCCTTATAGCAATAGATAGAAATTACTTTTTGTAGAAATAAACAGCGTCAAGGTTGAGCACTACACCGGGAGTACCGCCGGAAAGCATGACGAACACATTAGCACCTGTGCTCAAGTCTGCCGTAGCCAGTGCGTTCGCATATTGTGCCATGGGAATATCATAGTGATACCACTTGCCATCGCGCGTGAAGTTCTCAATAGCCGTACCGCCGTCAAACACCGTACCCAGCACAAACTTTGTAGCATCCGTATTCATGAAATAGAATGTGTGCGAGCCTTGGTCGGTGGACTTGATTGCAAAATGCAAGAAATACTGGTCAGGATTAGCCACAATAGCATCGCGAAGGGCGCGGCACTTGTTCATACCATCGCCCCCCTCGCTGAGGAAGAAACCGGCACCCGACCATCCTACTGTACCTACCACCAGAGAGGTGTATCCCTCTGCGTTGCCCATAGCGTTCATACCGGGTGCATCACCACCGGCATAAGTATTGTCCCACACATAGAGGAACTGGTCTAAATCATTCGGCTGGAATGTAGCCACGACCTTGCTCTGGTTAGCCTCATATGTAACACCGTCCATGATGATAGGCCAAACCTGCGAGCCTTTTATTTCCGCACTACCGCTATTACCGCCGTTATCTGCCTCAACTTTCACGACACAGGTCTTGGTATCGCTGCCTGCCGTAGCCGAGATGATAGCCGTACCTTCTGCCACACCCAGTACCACGCCGTCGGTAACGGTAGCCACCTCAGGTTTGTTGGATGTCCATGAATCAACTGTTACGTTTGCCGTAAGCGTAAGCGTCTCACCTACTGCGATAGTGGCGGAGGTTTGGCTCAGTTCCAGAGCCGTAACATCTCCTGTTTTCTTGCATGCAACCAATGCCAACGCTGCCAAAGCCATGGCGAATAATTTGTTTGCTTTCATGATAATAATAGTTTTGTTGTTGTTTAATGATTGTATATGAACTATTCCCCACGGGAATCAGTTTTCAAGACCTTAGTACCCGGGATTTTGATCCATGTGGGTCGGATTGAGTTGGATTTCCGTCTGCGGAATCGGAAATATCTCGTGCTTTCCCGCCACGAAGGCTTGTATATGGCTTCTTGCTTCCGTGGTCTCTGTGGCTTGATACGCCTCCATGTGCTTTTTCAGTTCCCCGTCGGCTCCGTACCAACGCACGAGGTCAAACCAGCGGTGCCCCTCCATGGCAAGTTCCATGCGGCGCTCATGGCGCAGACATTGCTCCACGGTGGGGCTTGCCACCTCCGCGCCGTTAAGTCGGAAGGTATAAGTGCCCACCTCGCCCAAACCTACGCGGGCGCGCACTTTGTTGATATACTCTTTTGCCGTAGCCTCATCGCCCGCACCCAGACATGCCTCGGCGTACATCAGCAGCACGTCCGAATAGCGAATCTGACGGTTGTTGAGCGGACCGCGCGTAGCGTGCGCCAGCACGTTGCCCCATCCGCCTTCGCCGTTGCTCCCGTCCGCCAGCGTATCGCGGTACATACCTGTCTTGTTGTTCAGGTATTTGTTGCCCAGGTAGTACTCCACCGCGGGTGTCTCCATCTTCGCCTCGTCGGGAGTCAGTATCGCCTCGTCGCGGCGCAGGTCGCCTGCCTCGAACTCATCATATAGGTTCTGCGTGGGATGGTTGAAACCCCAGCCCGCACCTATCTGACCGGAACGCGACCGCACAAGAATTTGCGTGTAGGTTCCGGCGGTGAAACCGAGGTGCGACCCGTTGCCATAGTCGCCCCATGTAACGGCGGCATACTGTATCTCAAACACCGACTCCAAGCCGTTCTCGCCGGCAATGGTGAAGTTGTCGCCAAAGGTCGGGAGCAAATCGTATTCGCCCGATGCGATAATCTTCTCGCCCCAGGCTTTCGCATCTGCGTAACACTGGGCGGCGCTCTTCTCCAACCCGTAACTCTGCCAATAGGGCGAAGCCATATACAGGTTGGTCTTCAGAAGCATGGCCTGCGCCGCTCCTTTGGTGGCACGCCCGAGGTCGGAAGCCGTGTACAGCGTGGAACTCTTGACGGGGAGAAGTTGCTCCGCCGTCTGCAAATCGGATAGTATCTGACTATAAACAGCCCCCACCTCAGCACGCGGCTGTCCCCACTCGGAGTCGTTGTCCAGCACCTTCGTTACCAGCGGAGTGCCCGCAAAGATACGCACAAGGCGGAAATAGTAGTAGGCACGGAGATAATAGACCTCCCCCATGAGACGGTTTTTCAGTTCCGGAGTCCAGGTCTCGTCATTCTCAAACTCAAGGTCGGTGAGATAGGTCAACGCCAAATTGCAACGCCCGATACCCTGATAGTTCGCATGATAGATATCCAGCAAGAGGTTGTTCTGATTGGTAGTACGCCAGTTCTCCATGTCGTAGGCGTCTGCCATGTCGGATGTGCTCCCGCCGCCTTTGAGTGCATCGTCGGAGACCACATCGCCGATAAACCACTCGGAGAAATAGGTGTTCCCGAACTCCCACATCAGCGGCACATAACAGCCCGTAACGTTCTGAATAGCCGCATCCGGCGAGGTGAAATAGTCGTCAAGCATGGTCTTGCCGGGCTCTATCTCGGTCAGATAGTCCTTGCAACCTGCCAGCAACACGGTTGCCGATAGCAACACTAATCCTATATATTTCGTTGTTTTCATAATTCCTTTTAACTTTGTGTTTTGGTATTTCGTGTAAAGAACTTCGTGTAGGAAACTCCGCTTCGCTCCGTGTTCAGCGCGCAGCGCTTCTTTACAGCCCGCAGGGCTTTCTAACACGCAGTTTCTTACAGCCCGCAGGGGCTTAGAAATTCGCATTCAGTCCGAAGGTGAAGGTACGGCTCTGCGGATAGTTGCCGTAGTCAACGCCGCTGCCCACTTCCGGGTCATAGCCCGAGTATTTGGTTACCGTGAAGAGGTTGCTTGCCGTTACGTAGAAGCGCAGACGGCTGCAGTGGAATTTCTGCGTGATATGCTTGGGCAGGGTGTAACCTATCTGCGCGTTCTTCAAGCGGAAGTAAGACCCGTTCTCGAGGAAGCGCGTCGAGTTCTCCGTATTGGTCGGGCTGCCCAGCGGATTGGGAATGGTGCCCTGACGGTTCTCCAACTCCATCCAGTTGACACCCGCGCTGAGCAACGCATCGCGCACCACGTCCGTATAGCCTACCCACACCTCGTCCGACATGTAGGAAGCCAGCGCATGGCTCGTGCCGTCGCCTTCCAGCGACTCGCGTTGCGCATTGTAAATCTTGTTGCCTGCTACGCCTTGGAAGAACAGTTGGATATCCACGCCGTAGAAGTCCGCACCGAGGTTGATACCGTAGGTTACTTTCGGGAAGGCGTTGCCGAGGTTCATCTTGTCGTCTTCGTCTATCTTGCCGTCGCCGTTCAGGTCGCGGTAGCGGGCATCTCCCGCGTGCACGCCGCACTCTTCGGGATTGTCTTTGTAGAAGAACAGGTGTTCCAGTACCTCCTCGTCAGACGAATAGACACCTTCGTACTCGTAGCCCCAGAAACTGTTCAGCGCCATGCCCTCGTCCGTCTTCGTGCGGTCGCCCCACAGCGGAGAACCGCCGTTCAGTTTGGTAAGCGTGTTCTTCAGGTAACTGATGTTCCCGCCTATGTTATAGTGCACCTTCCCCACCGTATTATCGTGGTTCAGACTTATCTCCACACCCTCGTTGCGGATGTTGCCCACGTTCTTCACGGGGCTTCCCCAGTTGCCTACGTGCGCAGGCGTGTTCACATAGAGGAGCGCGTCCAGTGTGTTGCGGCGGAAATAGTCTATCGTACCGCTCAGGCGTCCGTTCCAGAAACCAAAGTCGATACCCGCATCCCATTGCTCGTTGGTCTCCCATTTGCCGTCCATGTTGGCGAGTGTCAGCAGCGCGGAACCGTAGGCGATGTCGTCATCCGAGGTGGTAACCCCCAGCGGATAGCCGTAGAACACTTTGTTGCCGCTCTCCATCACCTGCACGAAAGCACTCGCAGGCACACCGTCGTTACCCACCTGACCGTAGCCGGCGCGTATCTTGATGTTATCCAGCCATGCCAGTTCCATATCGCGCAGGAAGGGCTCCTCGCTCAGGCGCCATGCCAGCGACAGAGAGGGGAAGAAACCCCACGGCTGCTTGGTGAACTTGCTCGACGCATCCGCACGGAAGTTCACGGTAGCCATATAGCGGCTGTCGTAACTGTAAAACGCACGCGCAAGGAAAGACAATCGGCGTTCGCGACCTACCCCGTCGGAGAAGTTCTTATCCTCCGTCGCGCTGTTCAGATACCAGTTGTTCTCCGCAGGATTGAGGATTTTCGCTCCCGATCCGCCCAACGAATAGTAGTTGTATTCCGACCATGTCTGACCTGCCATCACGGAGAAGTTGTGCTTATCTATCGTGCGGGCATAGGTTATCGTCAACTCTTCCAACAGGGTCTGATACTTCTCCATGCTGCTGGAGATAAAGTTGTTCTCCGTGTAGTTGTAACTCGTGTAGGTGTTTGCCCCCGTGTAGGCGCGGTTGCTGTTGAGTGCATAATCCACCGAGATACTCGGACGGATGGTCAGCCCTTGCACGGGCACTATCTCCAGATACACATCGCCCACCAGACGCTGGTTCTTGTTCTTCGGCTCTGTGTTGAACGCCATCTGATAGGGGTTGGTAACGTTCTTGAAGTTCGACCCCGCCGAGTAGCGTCCGCTCAAATCCTTGCCTGTATATTGATTCTCGCTTCCTTCGGGATAATACACGGGATCCCATTGCGACATGGAGAGTGCTGCCGAGATAATGCTTGCTCCTGCCGATGAACTGTTGTTCATTGCATTGCGTCCGCCGCTGACCATCAGGCTCATGTGCTCGCCCACTTTCAGCCACTTGGCTATCTCAAAGTCGGTGTTCAGACGCAGCGTGAAGCGGTCGTAGTTGGAACCGATGATGGTTCCCTCTTGGCTGAAATAACTCGAAGACAAGGCATAGTGTATCTTCTCCGTACCGCCGTCCACGCTCAGGTTGTAGTTGTGCATGAACGCGTTCGGAACAAACACCTCGTCCTGCCAGTCGGTTTCCTGCGAAGCATAGTCAAAATTGGTGGGATAGAACTCCGACTTGCCCAACTTATACATCTTCAGCCACTCTGCAAAGCCCTTGTTCTGATAGTAACTTATCTCCTCTGCGCCGTTACGCATCGCACCTATGCGCAGTTCCGTCTCCACTTGGTTCTGCGCATTCATCACGTCCAGTTTCTTCCAGCGGTTTTGGAAACCCCAGTACGCATCGAAACTCACGTTCACTTTCCCTTGTCCGCCACCTTTCGTGGTAATCAGAATCACACCGTTGGCACCGCGGCTACCGTAGATAGCCGCTGCCGAAGCGTCTTTCAGAATCTCCATGCTCGCAATATCGCTCGGAGCCACAAAAGATATATCACTTGTAATAACACCGTCCACCACGTACAAGGGCTCGTTGCCGCCCATCGCGGAACCGATACCGCGGATACGCACCGTCGCAGCCTCGCCGGGCTGACCCGAATTGGTCGTTACTGTAACGCCCGCGGCGCGTCCCTGCAACGCTTGGTCAAGTCCCGACACGGGGGCTCTCAGCAGGTCTTCTGCCGACACGGAGGTTACGGCGGCAGTCAGGTCCGACTTCTTCATCGTACCATAACCTATCGCCACCACTTCGTCCAGCAGCACGTTGTCGGGCTGAAGGGTGATACGCATGGGGGAGGCGGTTGCCTTCACCTCTTGGGGCTTGTACCCCATATAAGAAATAAGGAGAATGTCGCCGGATTTGGCTTCAAGAGAGAAATTTCCGTCAAAATCGGTGATGGTTCCGTTTGTCGTACCTTTCACCATGACGTTTGCACCAATAACGGGGTCGGGCTCGCCTTCCGCCATCACCACACCCGTCACCGTCAGTGCCTGCGCATAAGCACTAATACATAGTACGGCTGCGCAAAACAGTGCGAATAGTCGCGGGGGGGTCAAATGTTTCATCTTCGTATTCATCGCTCTTCGCTGATTAAATTAACGTGTATTCAATATAGGTATAGTTTTGGGTAATATCCGAACATATTTTTTTAACAAAGAGGGCATTCTTGGTTATTAGCGTGTGTTTCAGTCGTTTTTGTGCATAAAGCCCCCGAAAACTGCTGCAAAGGTACAGTTTTACAGCGAATTACACAAATTCTGAAAATATGTTATTCAACATACTTTTCAAAATACATTTCTTTCAAAAAATACTACAACAAATCTATAACAAACTGATTTTCATAATATATCAACTATGCAATATCTTTCATACGAAAAATAGGACAAAATCTGCCGCTTGTGAGTTTATGTAGTAATAAAAACAAAAACAAACCGGCTGCTATGCTTTCACATAGCAGCCGGTTTGTTTCAGAAGAACGCCTTACTTATTGCAAAGCAACTCCCAAGATACTGTACACTTTACCGTCGCAAACAATTACAACTTGTCCGTTGCGGACTTCTTTCCGCACGCGCGTAACCGCATTAGCGTCCACATTATCTACTGTCATTACCTCCTCTATCGTAATCGTTACGCTCAGCGTCTTCGTGCCGTAGGTCGCTTTCAGTTCCGTCGTGCCTACGCTAATCGCCTCGATGGTAACCACCAAGTCTTCACCGTTGGCAACGCTCGAGCACTTCACAAGCGACTCTGCCCATTCCAATTGTATCTGCTCCGCATCGCCGCCTACCACGGTCAGCGTTACCATTCCTTTCTGCCCTACTTTTATCATTATCTCGTCGGCATTGGCATAGAACGCACCCGCAAGACTTTCGAACCACATACCCATGCTCGCCTCTGTCAGCAACCACGGTTGGGCGATACTGTCGCCGAACAGGAAGTTCCGGCTGCCCAACCACTCCGCTGTAATATCCTCGGGCGCAATGGTCTTACCCTCCGTCGTGCTGTCGTTGTCTGCCACGGCGGCATCTATCAGAGCCAGGTCTTCGATAGCGTAGTTGTGCGCCAAACCCTTGTCGGGAGTACCGATGAATATCTTGATGTAGTTCCCGTTTTCGTCTTTATGTTCCCAGTCGTAGGTCGTCTCGTCGGCGCTGGAACGTCCGATGACACGGTGTGCCACCACGTCATCGGCGGCCGCACCGGGAACAAAACCTATCGAATCCACCGCTACAAGGTTGTTCTCCACGATAATCGGTTGCTCTCCGCTGCTGGAAGACTCTTCCAGATAGCCTATCAAGCCGCCTACGCTGCCCCTCTTGCTCTCTGCATGGAGCGCCACCGTACCTTCCGTAAAGCAGTTCCGAATCTTGCCGCGACCGCTGAAACCTGCTATGCCGCCCACATGACCGCGACCCGTCAGTTCGGCGTTCACATGACAGTTCTCCACCACATCGCCGGCGGCACTCTTGTCTGCCACGATACCGCCTACCTGCTGACCGCCGTTTATCGTACCGCTGAATGAGCATGCACGCACGGTCACGCTCGTAGAGGTCTGACCTACTATACCGCCCACTTCCGCCGTAGGCAGGTCAAAATCCGCATTGCGAACCGACGAACCCTCTATCAGGGCATACAGGTTGGCAGCCCCCGCGATACCGCCGAATATGTCCGATGTACCGCTCACGCGCGGAGAAGTGATATGGATATTGCTCAGCGTTGTCGTCGAGTCGTTACCTGAGGGGTTACCCATCACGGCGTCAGCCACGATACCCACTGTGAACGCACCGTCCAGCAACACCGTCGGACGGTCTATCCACAAGTCGCGAATCTGTGCATCGGGATAAACAGTCTTAAACAGACCGCCTTTCGAGAGCAACAGGTTGCTGAACACGTGGTCGTTACCGCGAAGCACGCCGCTGAAATTACCCGTCAGACCCGTGAACGGAATACCCATGAAGTCCACGTCGTCCACCACGCTGTAATGGGCTGTGGGGGCATGGTCTATCTGCTTGAAGTCGCCCGCGGTGGCTATCAGATACGGATTAGCCGCCGTACCGTCACCGCCTTGGAATGCCGACAGAGGCAGGTCGGTGAAATTCATCGTATAGCGACGGTCGGTCTGCATGTTCGAACGCACGCACAGCAGCGTCGGATGGGTCTGCGTGTTGAGCAGATAGATGGAAATCAGCGAACCGCCGAGGCTGTCCACAGGCGCATAATCCAGCAGTTTCTCCCCGTTCGTGTTCACCACGTACAGGTGCTCTTCCGTCTTGCTGGAACTTTCATCGATGGACTCTTTCGCCAGCACCATATACTCATACGCATCATCCGCCGTCGAGAACAGCCACGGGTCGAGTGCGTCGGCACCCACGTACGCCTGTGCCATCACCACCTTGCTGCCCAAGTTCAAGTCGTCATAGTGGCTGAACGAACCGTCCCTGTTGAACCATGCTATCGAGTGTATCACCTCACCCTTCTCATTGCTTGCACCTTGCGCCATCGAGAATACGTAGTTGTAGCCGTCGCCCATTGGCGTACGGTCCATGGAGGTCGTCAGCGACAGACCGCCTATCACCGCGGGAATCTGAGCCACGGTCTCCAGCGAAGGCATGTCGATAAAGGTAAATGTCGTCTCTTGGTTCACCGTCTGCAAGAAGCACCACTGTGTCGGCTGACCTGCTATCTCGCTCATGCGAATATCACCCATTGTCTCCTCCGCGATGGTGCCGATACGCTCTCCCTTCTTATTATAGAGGTAGAAAGAGCGCAGGAAATCGTCCGCCGAGGTGTAGTCATCAAACGTGATGATAAAGATGGGGTCGGTCGTGTCGTCAAACTCACCGAATGTGATGTCCTCATTGCTGCGGAAGCCGCCCATATAGGGGAAGGTGTAGATATACTCGCTCGTTTCCGGAACGGGTATCTTCGTCTGGATCGTCTGCTGGAAACTGCTGTTGTACAGCGTTATCACAAGGTTGTTGTCCGGAGTTACCACAGGATCCTCCCAGAAAGGTATCTCCGGGTCAAAATAGGGCTTCTCATAGAACGCCGTTGCGAACACCAGTTGGTTGCCGTTGCGCATCATATACACGGGCAGAGGCTCATTGCCCGAAGCGGCAACGTGCTCATAATCAATCTTGAATGTATGCAAAAGAACAGGCTGCGGAGATGCGTAGCCGCCTTTTTTGTACACGTGGAAATTCAGGTAATACTTCTCATCTTCGGTCGTATCGTTCACCTGTATTGTCTCAAACGACTCCTCATAGAACAGCATGTAGTAGTCTTCCATCCATTGGTCGGTCGCCATATCCACGGCGCAGCTCTCGTTCCCCTCTATCGTCGCCAGCACATTGCCGTCCCCGCCAATGCTAAACGCGTCGTTGTAGAAACGACCCACGTAATCTTCCGTCACCACGTGCACGAACAGCATCACCTCATACTTATCATCCGAGTTGAAGAACTTCTTGGTTACCAGCGGATTCAGTTGCACAAAGTTCACGCCCCTGTCGCCCTCGCGAAGGGTGAACGTGTCCTTGAACGTACCTTTCAACTGACGCGTTGCATCATAAATCTTCACCTCCACGGAGGTATAGAAGCCCAGTGAGTCCGTTGTATAGTCCATCGTATAGGTCCATACGTTGCCGTCGGGACCGTTGATGGTGCCGAATGTCTGCGAAGAGGGGAACACCTCATCGGGCACTTGGGCGGCAGCATGCTTGCGCATACGGTGTTGCAGCACCGCGGCTTGACCGCGCTCGCTCCACTGGCGACTGCCCGCAAACTCCGCGGCTTGTGCCGGCACGGCGCCTGACAACAGCGTCATTGCACAAAAAAACGACGCCACCGCACTAAAAAGAGAAAATGAATGTAGTCTTTTCATACCTTATTATTGTTAAAAATTGAGAATTAACGTCCCGAAGTCCCGTCAGAA
>JBJEJX010000030.1:0-2702 GCA_051878345.1 Paludibacteraceae bacterium
CAGATAGCGCGTTTCCGCCGCCACGACACCTGCTCCTATTTCAAAATCAACGAGAGCGATTTCTGCGAGCGGGTCATCGCGCAGATGAAGGGCTTGCAGACCCAACTCAATGTGGTGGTGCTCAACTTCATAGACATGCTCTCCCATTCGCGTACCGAGAGCAAGATGATGCGCGAGTTGGCGAACGACGAGGCGGCCTACCGGAGCCTTACCCTCTCGTGGTTCCGCCACTCGCCTACTTTTGCGCTCTTCCGCCGCATGGCGGAGTTGGGCTACAAGGTCGTGCTCACCACCGACCACGGCACCGTCCGCGTGAAGAACCCCGTGCAAATCATGGCGGACAAGAACACCAACACCAACCTCCGTTATAAGGTCGGCAAGGCGCTCAACTGCCAGAGCAAGAATGTGATGGTGATTGACCAGCCCAAGAAGGTGGGCTTGCCCTGCCCCAATGTGAGCAGCAGTTACATGTTCTGTACGGGCAACGATTTCTTCGGTTATCCCAACAATTTCAACTACTACGCCCAATACTACCGCAACACTTTCCAGCACGGCGGAATATCCATTGAGGAGATGATTATCCCCCTCATCACTCTCGAACCCAAAGAATAGTTAAGAAAAACTTCGTGTAAAAAACGCTTGCGCTGTATGGAACTTTCGTGTAAGGAAGCCCTTTCAGGGCTGTACACGGAGCGAAGCGCAGTCCACTACACGCAGTTCCCCACACGAAGTCCCCACACGAAGTTTCCTACACGAAGTCCCCTACACGAAGTTAAAATGCGTCGTATCAAGTTCTTTATCAATGCCGTCCTTTTGTTAGCCGCAGTGGCAGTCCTCTTGCCGCTGTGTTCGCATGGCACGCCGCCGACTCCGCAGGAAGGGACGCGGGTTGTCCGCGTCCTCACCTACAACACCCACCGCATGGGTATGTTCCGCAAAACGGACGATAACCAGGTGATAAACTACCTCCGCAACGGGCAGGATGCCGACATCATCTGCTTGCAGGAGGTGGAGGTGTACAAAGACCCGCAGTACCTCACTTTGCAGGAACTGAAAAAAGCCTTGGGTGGCAAGTATCCCTATTCCTATTTCGATTTCTCGGTCTATAACAGCCGCCGCCAGTTCGGCAATGTGGTCTTCTCGCGCTACCCGCTTATCAACAAGCAGACCATCCGCTATCCCTCCCGCTCCAACATCTCTTCCCAATGCGATGTGGTGATACCCTCCGACAGGGCTGTCCGGGTGGTGTCGAAGGAGGGTCAGGGAGGTGCGGTCTCCTGTCCGCCCTCGTCAGATGGCGGGAACTCGGTAACATTCGACACTATTCGCTTGATTACCAACCATTTGGAGTCAAATCGTTTCGGGGAGGACGACTTTGAGGAACTCAAACAGAAGTACTCCGTAGCCCACGCGGCGAGGATGGAGCAGGCGAAGTGTGTGCGCGAGGCGATGGACGCTTCCCCTTATCCGCTCATTGTGGTCGGCGACTTCAACGACCTTCCCCTCTCTTCCACCTATTGGAAGATACGCGGGGCGGATATGCGCGATGCCTTCCTCTGTACCTCTTGGGGACGCTACGGCGCCACGCTCGTCAAGGGGCTTTTCGCCGCCCGCATCGACTATATCCTCTGCTCACGCGCATTGCAGCCGCTTCGGTGCACCACCGACTGCGTCCCCTATTCCGACCATTATCCCCTACAAGCCGTCATCGCCTATTGACCAAGCGGGCGGAACCCTTATTTGTTTGACTTCCGTCTGTTGCACTCTTTGCACAGCATTTGGCAGTTCGCGGCGACGGTGCGCCCGCCTTTCGACCACGGCGTGATGTGGTCGGCGTCCATCTCTTCTATTTCGAAGTGCC
Organism: Paludibacteraceae bacterium; assembly: GCA_051878345.1. GTDB lineage: Bacteria > Bacteroidota > Bacteroidia > Bacteroidales > Paludibacteraceae > Colicola. The sequence continues at coordinate 1,862 of JBJEJX010000030.1, forward strand.
GTCCGCAGGCGGGGCATATCCCTCCCTGCCGCTCATACACTTCGCGCCGCATATTGTCGTCGAAGGCGCGGATGCTGAGGCAATGCTCGTCGCGGGTGAAGACATAGCGGTATATCCCGCGCTTGTTCACCACATCCGAGTCCGCCATCAGCCGTGCCACTTCCTGCTCTGTCTCGTTGGGATTCATCTGTCTGGACGCCTCTTGGTAGGTGTTGTACAGGCTTCCCCAGTCCAGTCCTTTCATCTCTTTGCGGTACTTGATAAAAGTCTGTTGCACCCAACTAATCACCGCTTGGTAGTACGCCCACAGCCGCCCCGCATCTTTGTCCGTCAGCGAGTGCCGCGCCATGTAGTCTTCTATTTTGTTGTCTGAAATCCAGCGCAGTACGGTTTCTAAGTAGTCCTGTTGTATCGGCGACCCGCTCACATACTTGCTGCCCATCAGGAACGCGCCGCAGTTCGGCTTGGAGAAGTACCGTTTCGCGTCCGAGAGCCACGCCGACGCATACACCGCGTTCAGCAACTCTTGGTCGGTCAGTTTCTTGCCTGCTATGTTAATGGTCTGAAACCATTTCAGTTTCTCTTTGTCCGTGCCCTTGCAGAGGTACACGAACAACTCATAGTCCAGTATCTGCCGTTGCTCTTCGGCGGTCAGGTTGCCGAAATAGCGGAACATGTAGGCGAATGCCCCCGACACATACTGGCATATGGAGATGGTGCGTTGCTGACCGTCTATTATCTCGTAGGTGCCGTCCTCGCGCACCGACCAGTACATCACGTTGAGCGGGTAATCCCGTGTAACGGTGTCTATCACGGCTTCCCGCTCTTTGTCGTTATAGAC
>JBJEJX010000031.1:0-2702 GCA_051878345.1 Paludibacteraceae bacterium
GCGAAGACTACGGCAACCGTCCCGCCACCTCCGCGCGCCTCAACACGCAGGACAAAGTGATGGTGCACTACGGCAAGGTGGAGGCGCGTATCGCATTCCCCCATACCGCCGACGGCTTGTGGCCTGCGTTCTGGATGCTGGGCAACAACCTCGCCACCGACCTCGGCAATGATGACTCGGTGGACGAACAGGCGGAGGCATTGGCTGATCAGGGTAGAGTGGTGTGGCCAAAGTGCGGCGAGATAGACATTGTGGAAATGGGGCATAAGGACGGCATAGAGAAAGGATTGCAAGACCGCTATTTCAACGGTGCGGCACACTGGGGCGAGTCGTTCAACAACGGCCGTTATCCCAACCGCGCAGGCGTGTGCGAAGCACCGTACAGCGTGCAGGGCGACTTCCATACCTTCACCCTCGTATGGACACCCGACACCCTCGCCATGTACCTTGACCAAGACCAGTATCCCGACATAGCACCCTATTTTGCGCTCTCGCTGCGCGACACCTCCGTCAACGAGCCCGGGCACTACTTCAACCATCCTTTCTACCTCGTATTTAACTTAGCGGTAGGCGGTTTCTTCCCCGGTCTGCCCACCACGCCGAAATACCCTGAGGTGGTCAGCGCCGACGACCCCAACTTCCGCCAAATAACCGCCCTCCCCGCCGATGGCACCCCCGTGAAGATGTATGTGGATTGGGTGAGAGTGTGGGGGTTGGATAATTATGAATTATGAATTATGAATTATGAGCGCGCATGCTCTGAATGGTCTGAATGGTCCGCATGCTCTGAATGCTCTGAGTGGTCTGAGTGGTCTGAATGGTCTGAATGGTCTGAATGGTCTGAGTGGTCTGAATGGTCTGAATGGTCTGAATAGTCTGAATGGTCTGAATGGTCTGAATAATCTGAATGCTCTGAATGGTCTGAATAGTCCGATAACTCGATTATAGATATGAAACTCAGTATCAAAGAAAAGTTAGGTTATAGCCTTGGCGACACCGCGTCCCACTTCGTATGGGACTTGGTAGGCTTTTGGTTGTTGATTTTCTACACCGATATCTATGGCTTGTCGCCAGCCATGGCCGGTGTCATCATGTTCGTGGGGAGCATATGGGACGCGGTAATGGACCCCATCGTGGGCATTGTATCCGACCGCACCAACTCCCGTTGGGGCAAGTTCCGTCCGTATCTGCTCTTCGGTTCGGTGCCTTACGCCATCCTTGCGGTGATGGCGTTCACCACACCCGACTTCGGCGATACGGGTAAGTTTGTCTATGCACTCATCACTTGTCTGCTCCTGCGCACGGCGTATGCGTTTGTCAACCTGCCTTACTCCTCGCTCGGCGCGGTGATGACCAACGACTCCAACGAGCGTGCGGGACTCAACACCTATCGTTTCATAGCCGCCTATATCGGGCAGTTTATCGTTACCGGCGCGGCACTCTACCTCGTGAAATGGTTGGGCGCATGGGGTAACGGCGGCGAGGTCAACCAAGCGCAGGGCTATCAATACACGGTAGGGCTGTTCGGCATACTGAGCATACTCTTCTTCCTGATAGCCTTCTTCACCACCCGCGAGCGGGTCGCCGCTCCCAAGCAGCAGGACACCAACGTGCTGCGGGACTTCAAATACCTCTTTATGAACAAGGCATGGATAGTGCTGACCATCGTGGGTATCGTGTCCTTTATCATGTTCGCCATGCAGAACGCCGCCATTGCCTACTATTTCAAGTACTATATCGGCGATGCGGAGAACGTGCAACTCTTCAATATCCTCGGAACGGTGGCACTTATCGTGGCGCTGCCCGCTTCCAAGCCCCTTGCGAAACGCTTCGGCAACAAAGCGGTGTATATCGGTTCGTCCATCGTGTCGGGTATCTTCTTCGCGCTGATTCTTGCGGCAGGGGACAACCTCCCGCTGGTCTATACTTTCAATATCCTTGCGAAAATGGCGTATGCGCCGGCTGTGCCCTTGCTCTGGACGATGTTGGCGGACGTGGCGGACTACGGGGAATGGAAGTTCAACCGTCGCACCACGGGACTCACCTTCTCCGCTTCGGTACTGGCACAGAAATTAGGCTGGGCGATAGGGGCAGCGGCAGCGGGTTGGATACTGAGTGCCACCCATTTTGTGGCGAACGCCGAGGTGCAGTCTGACACGGCGATGTGGGGCATTCGCCTGCTCGTCAGCGTTATCCCCGGAGTGCTCTATGCCTCCTGCGCCATCGTGATGGCGTTCTATAACCTCGACCCCGCCACCATGGCACAGATGAAACAAGAATTGGAAGAGAGAAATGAATTATGAATTATGAATTATGAATTATGAATTATGAGGGCGCTGGATAATTATGAATTATGAATTATGAATTATGAGCGCGCTGGATAATTATGAATTATGAATTATGAATTATGAGCGCGCATGCTCTGACAGTTATCCACTTACTACCTAACTGCTAACTGCTAACTACTTTACTGCTAACTACTTTACTGCTAACTACTTACTGCTAACTACTAACTACTTACTACCAATTACTGGCTACTAATCACTGACCACTAATCACTAACCACTGACCACTAATCACTGACCACTAACCACTAACCACTAACCACTGACCACTTATGACTCCATCCGGACACTATATGACGCTACATGGTGAGAAATACTATCTCATCGAGCACTTCGACCGTATGTCGCCGTTCTTCA
>JBJEJX010000032.1:0-1451 GCA_051878345.1 Paludibacteraceae bacterium
GTGTTTGGTCTTATATTTAAGTTCGATTGGAAGATATTCTTTTCCTTTGCGAACTACTATATCAAGGCGTAGTTCATTTTTCCAAATATAGTTATCTAGTTTTTCATAGGGAATATAATACTCTACATCTACATCGTCATAGTGTTTAGATTCTCGCAACCAAACTGCCAAATGCATCTGAAAGTCTCGTTCATTGAATAGTAACTCTTGATTATTCTGCATAAATGCAATAATATCCCTCTTTGTAATATTTACTAAATGACCATCATTATTTTCTACAATGGTAGCAGGAATAATAATAGATTCTTCTTGACTCCAAATAAAGTCAACGGAAGCAGTTTTTTCAGACGGAAGGGCTGAATATCCTATTTCGTCAACCTCAATATTTTCGCAATCTTCCCAATCGTCCTCTATTTCTTCTTCAATCTCCTCTTCATCATCGTCACACTTTATAGTTCCTGCTTTTGCTTTCTCTACAGCGGCGTTATCAGATGCGGGAGCTTGAGAGTTGGCGGGGAGAGTGTCTCCTCCAATCGCTTTCAGCAAGCGTGCGCCGAACTGGCGGGTTGTCCAATTGGTATCATACTGCATACCAATTAGCGCGGCAATCTCACGCATGGCTGCCTTGGTATTGCTGCACAATACACCACTCCGATAAACGGAATAGCCTCCGTTTTCTTCTGCTACGATACGGTAGTCCTTCAAATCTACTGGCATGATATGAAATGTGTTTTTGGTCGTTTTGATTAGGTAAGGGAATAGTGTTACCCTGTTGTTTGTTTTGTTGCCTTATTTATGAGCAAAATTAATCTCTCGTCAATCTTAAGTGTTAGGATGTGTTGAGCCATTTTTACAGTGGCTTGAATACCTGTCGAGTAAAAAAGATTCAGTAATTTTACTTTCGCTTCTACTTCTCCTCTATTGATGTTTTGGGGATATTTGTTAAAAGCAAATTTTACGATATCATCCTGTATGTTATAGTTTTGAAGATTTGACTGTGTGTATTTACCGTTTAGAATTTTTGTTGCTTCGTTTTTTTAACTGATCTTCTTCATACTGTCTTTATTGTTTGGACTTTCTTGTAAGCAGGCGGAAACCCAATCCCACCTGCCTTGGTTGGTATTTTATTTCGCTGCGCCGCAGAGGGTAGCATCGTTGGGTGCCAGAGCGGTGTCATCCGCGTTGGCTACTTGTACGCCAATACCCCAGTTCTCAGCGAACTCGGTCTCAAACTTACCAACGGTCTTGTTGCCTTTTACGCTCAACTCGCCGCCTTTTGCGCCTTCTGCGCGGATAGAAGCGAGAGTGGCTGCATCGTCAGCCATGCGTCCCTTGCAAGAGGGAGCCATGTAAACACGGAGTGAAGAACCAAAAGCGGCTTTGAAGTCTGCTTTAAGTTTGCGGACGGTGGTACGTCCATTGATTTTTAATTCTGCCATAATAGTAATGAT
>JBJEJX010000032.1:1551-2700 GCA_051878345.1 Paludibacteraceae bacterium
TGAATTTATTTTTTCTTGCGTTCGCGGGCAATGTTATCTTTGCACGTTTCTATCTGCCTTTTCAGACTCTCTATTTGTCGGTCATGTGAGGCAGCGTGGTCGAGTTTTGACTTGCGATAGCTGGCTTTGCTGGATGGTGTACTTGCGTTCTTCACGCATCTCGCATAGTACTCGTTGTCCTTCTTTTTGGCATCTTTCTCTTTTTGCAATCGTGCCCGAAGGTCAACCATTTGTTTTTTGTAATACTCTAAACTCATGATTTTAATTATTAAAGGGTTAATAAAATAGTGGATAAAAGCAGGGTGGGTTACTTTCTCTGATTTATCTATATCGAACTATAAGCAGTTTTCCCAAAGTTACATTAGGTCGTTATGCCTATCGTCCTATTGGGAATTTATTTCTTTTGCATTGAATATACCATGATAAAACCTATTGCGGCGAGCAATACATTTATGGCGATGTATATGACAATAGGATAGTTGAAACAACTGAAAACGACATTGGATATGATAACGATAACGGTGTCCAACCAAGCCACTAACTTGATGTTCGTATTTCTATTACCATATTGATATTCAATACCCATTGCCAGCAATAGGGGAATAGCCGTGGTAACACACGTTACACCTAACGAAATCCATTGACGATGGTCGGTCTGCGGCGCGAGATAGTAGCAGATAGTGCCTGCCACGCCGGCAAAAAGCAGTGCTAAAATACACTTAACGATATTCATCTTCATAATTGTCTATCTTTTAGATTTGTTGTAAGATGTTTTTTATTACGTCTTCCAAGGTTGTATTGGGGTTGGCGGATAGGTAGTCGTCAATTTTCTTGCGAGTGCCGGCATCCTTGTACCCCAATCGTGCCATTGCTTCGATGGCATCTTCGCGAATGGCATTGTTTGCTGTGTTTGTGCCGGAAGAAGCCTCTTCTTCCTCAAAGGATGACGGCTTTTCCGTTGTGCGGCCTGGAGACCGCACCTCCTTTAGAGAGCAGGCGGGGACGCCTGCGCACCCGGACATTCCGCGGACTCCACCTGCGCACCCGGACGATTTAGCAGGTGCTTTCGCCGAAGCGTTTTCGGTTTTTGCGGGGTGTTTGGTCTTATATTTAAGTTCGATTGGAAGATATTCTTTTCCTTTGCGAACT
>JBJEJX010000033.1:0-2685 GCA_051878345.1 Paludibacteraceae bacterium
TCATCTCGGGCGCGATATGCACGTCTATCAGGTCTTGGTAGCGACGCAGTTTGGCTGCCGAGTAGCCGCCAATAGACTTGAGATAGTAACTCGTCCGTGCCTCGTTGAATGTGTTGGTCGCGAGATTCAGCACGCGGAAATGGCTCTCGTCTTTCAACAATTCTTCCTCGTAGGGTTGTATTTTGAAAGCACGGTACACATCTTTCTTCGGTTGAAAATAACTATCGTTGCAGAAACGTTTGTCCACCGTCCACATGTCTACCACTATCAGCAGGCAGAGCGCGACACCCGCGTAGAGGTTGAGGTTCTTTATCGTGTTTTTCTTGTAGCGGGCATAAGCGTAGGCGAAGGTTACTGCCATGCCCAATACCACGAACAGCAGCGACCGCCAAGCATCGGAGCGTATCATGGCTGTGCGTTGGTCAAGGATAGCACCGTATATCTGTTCGCCCACCTGTCCTTTCCACTGTGCATCATACGATGAGGTTACATCTATCGTGCCTGCAAACACCGCTACCAGCAGACATATTGCTGCCGTGATACCCCCGGAAATGAAGATACTGTTGCGCATCCGTTTCCAGTCCGGACTGCCATCACTGATGGCTTTCAGCGCCAACATGCCGAGGAGCGGAATCGTTATCTCTGCCACAATGAGTATGCTCTCCACAGCACGGAACTTGTTGTACATCGGGAAGTACTTGAAGAACAACTCCGTGAGCGGCATGAAGTGGTGTCCCCATGCGAGGAAGACGGAGAAAAGTGTGGCAACGAGCAGTGCCCACTTATACGGTCCGCTCACTATCAGCAAACCCAGCAGGAAGAGGAAGCAGACTATCGCCCCCATATACACAGGCCCGCTGGTGAAGGCTTTCTCGCCGCGATAGGTGGGCGCCGATTGGCAGAATTTCTTTGCACTGCCGGAGGGCACACCCATCTTGCGCAAGTCTTGCTCCAACTGCGAGTCCTTACCGAGGTTGTACCCGCTGCAACCACCCATATAGTTGGGTATCAGGAAAGTCATGGTTTCGTCTATGCCGTAACTCCATGCCGTGGCATAGTCAAGGTCAAGCCCCTTGGTTTTGTTGGTCTCATCGGTCTCTTTTACCAAATCGGAATGCCCGCCTCGCATGGTTTCTTCAGCATATTCTTGATTAGAAAATATGTTCGCACTACCCATGCCCATGCCCACCAAGAAAGAGGCAGCAAACACTGCTGTGGCAATGCCGAAATGTTTCCACTCTTTGGATTTCCATGCTTGGGCAAGTTCGGCAAAGAAGAAGATACCTATCATCATGCAGATGTAGTACGACATCTGCGGGTGCAGGAAGAAACCGATATAAGTGAAAAACATCACTAATAGAGCCCCCCATCCGTACTGCTTGCGATAAGTCAAGATAAAGCCCACCACCACGAGTGTCATCCATGTGATGGAATAGCATTTCCCGTGATGGGAGGCAGCAATAATCACGAAGAAATAAGATGAGAGCGCAATAGCGAATGCGCCTGCCATACTGAGCCATTTATCCACCTTGAAAGAACGGAGCAACAAGAAAAATGCCAGCAGGTAGAATACAAATATCATAACCGTATTCCTATTGCCCCAAGAGAAAAATTTGCGTACGGGGGATAGTATCCTATCCAACGCAAATCCTCCGCCACCGCCTATCTGATAGTTAGGCATGCCGGAGAACATTGAGCCTGTCCACCACGAGTAGTCGCCCGTTTCTTCATGGTAACGCACGGCTTCTTCCACGGCAGCGCGTCCGTTGATACCATCACCGGCATAGATGATTTTACCTTGTACCGCAGGCCAGAAATAGATAACACCTGCCAATACAAACACCAAAAAGATGATTGCGTATGGCAACCACGACTTCCAATTGATTTTCATAAGGAATAAAGGGTTAAAGATAAAAGATAGGACTCTCCCAGGTTCTCCCTCAAAAGTAAAAGGATAAAAGACGAATCAGTTCCGAATCGTCAAAATCGGAGGTTATAAGTCTCTTATCCTTTATCTTTTAGCACATAGCTCAATCTTTTATCCTACATTCAGCAGTTTGCTTTTGCTTTCACGATAATCTTCCTGTACTGCTTGCCCGGCGCGATGCCCGGTTGGTGTGCATCGGTGGGGAAGAATACCGCAAAATGCCCTGCGGGCACCTCAAACTTAGCGGAAGCCTTGTCGGCGTAGAACTCCACATCCTTGCCCTCGTCGTACTCCTGCGTAACCTCTTGGCAGTCCACTTGCGCCTTCCAGCCCATCGTCTCATCGCCGGTTAGCGGAATCTGGATATCGAGGTAGTCGCGGTGCGCCTCCATACGGCAGTTCTCCTCCTCTTTCCCCTTGAAATCCATGATGTTCACATAGAGGTCGTTGCCGTCCAAGTGAATCTTGCAGGCAGGCATCTCCTCCAAGTCGTTTTCGTTAAAAAACTTCATAAACTGGGCAAAGCCCGGAACGCTGTCAAAATACCAATCGGCGTTCTCCAATTTGTCAAGAATCATTTGATAATTATGAATTATGAATTAATAATTATGAGTGCTCATGCTTTGATAATTATGAATTACGAGTGCATATGAATTGTGGAGCAGAGTGCTCATAATTCATAATTCATAATTCATAATTGAAGTAATTTCGGCGGCAAAGTTACGAAAAAATTTGCGTATCTCCAAAAAAAAGCGTAA
>JBJEJX010000034.1:0-2680 GCA_051878345.1 Paludibacteraceae bacterium
CCTGATGCTCGATGGTAAGAAAAATACCGCTTACAGCGTGTTCTATACCGCGCTCGATACGGTGGAGCAGAAGATGAAATCTGCCGACAAGACTCCGCTGGAGATTTGGAAGCAGGCGTTGGACAATATCACCCCGCTGGTGGAGGTGAAGTCGAAGCGTATCGGTGGTGCCACTTTCCAAGTGCCGACCGAGATTCGTGCTGACCGCAAGGAGTCTATCGCCATGAAGAACATGATTAACTTCGCTCGCAAGCGCGGTGGTCACTCCATGGCAGAGAAACTGGCTGCGGAAATCATGGACGCATTCAATAACCAAGGTGGTGCCTTCAAACGTAAAGAGGATATGCACCGTATGGCAGAGGCTAACCGTGCATTCGCACACTTCCGTTTCTAATGCGTCTCGCGCGCGTATATATATTTAAGGAATAAAAAAGATGGCTAAACACGATCTGACATTAAACAGAAACATCGGCATTATGGCACACATTGATGCCGGTAAGACCACCACTTCGGAGCGTATCCTGTTCTATACGGGTCTGACGCACAAGATTGGTGAGGTGCACGATGGTGCCGCAACGATGGACTGGATGGTTCAGGAGCAGGAGCGTGGTATCACGATTACCTCCGCTGCTACTACCACCTACTGGAACTACAACGGCAACAAGTACAAAATCAACTTGATAGACACTCCGGGGCACGTGGACTTTACCGTAGAGGTAGAGCGCTCGCTCCGTATCTTGGACGGTGCCGTGATGACGCTTTGTGCAGTAGGTGGCGTGCAACCGCAGTCTGAGACCGTATGGCGTCAGGCAGACAAGTACAACGTGGCACGTATCTGCTATGTGAACAAGATGGACCGTTCGGGTGCCAACTTCTTCGACGTAGTGCGCCAAATCAAAGAGGTGCTGGGTGCTACTCCTTGCCCTATCCAAATTCCTATCGGCGCAGAAGAGACGTTCAAAGGTGTTGTTGACCTCGTGAAAATGAAAGCTATCCTGTGGCACGACGAGACCATGGGTGCCGAGTACGAGGTGGATGATATCCCCGCAGAACTCCAAGCCGAGGCGGAAGAGTGGCGCGACAAGATGCTCGAGACCATCGCTGAGTTTGATGATGTGCTGATGGAGAAGTACTTCTCCGATCCCTCCACCATCACGGAGGAGGAGGTTCACTCGGCACTCCGCAAGGCGACAGTAGGCATGCACATCTTCCCCGTTATCTGCGGCTCTTCGTTCAAGAACAAGGGTGTGCAGACCATGCTTGATGCCGTCTGCGCTTATCTGCCCAGCCCGATGGATACCGAGGTAATCAACGGTACCGACCCGCGCACTGACGAGGCACTGACCCGTAAGCCGGATGATGACGAGCCTCTCTGCGCACTGGCGTTCAAGATTGCTACCGACCCGTATGTAGGTCGTCTCTGCTACTTCCGTGTGTATAGCGGTAAGTTGGTGGCAGGTTCGTATGTGTATAACCCCCGTTCGGGCAAGAAAGAGCGTATCTCGCGTATCTTCCAAATGCACTCCAACCACCAGAACCCCGTGGACTTTATCGCCGCCGGCGATATAGGCGCAGGTGTAGGTTTCAAGGATATTCGTACGGGTGATACCCTCTGCGACGAGGAGCATCCTATCGTATTGGAGTCCATCGAGTTCCCCGCTCCTGTGATCGGTATCTCCGTAGAGCCTAAGAGCCAGGCTGACCTCGACAAACTCGGCGTAGGTTTGGCTAAGTTGGCAGAGGAAGACCCGACCTTCACCGTGAAGACCGATGAGCAGACGGGACAAACCGTTATCTCGGGTATGGGTGAGTTGCACTTGGAGATTATCATCGACCGTCTGAAACGCGAGTTCAAGGTAGAGTGCAACCAAGGTCGTCCGCAAGTGGCATACCGTGAGGCTATCTCGCAACCCGTTGAACTGCGTGAGACCTACAAGAAGCAGACCGGTGGTCGCGGTAAGTTCGCCGATATGATTGTTCGCGTAGAACCCGCAGACGCTGATTTCGAGGGTGCTCTCCAATTCATCAACGAGGTGAAGGGTGGTAACATCCCCAAGGAGTATATCCCTTCTATCGAGAAAGGTTTCACCACGGCAATGAAGAACGGTGTACTGGCAGGTTATCCGCTTGATACACTGAAAGTTACCGTTATCGATGGTTCGTTCCACCCTGTTGACTCCGACCAGCTGTCGTTTGAGGTCTGCGCGCAGATGGCGTTCAAGAACGCTTGCGTGAAGGCTAAACCGACCTTGATGGAACCTATCATGAAAGTGGAGGTTGTTACCCCCGAAGAGAACATGGGTGATGTGATTGGCGACTTGACCAAGCGTCGCGGACAGGTAGAGGGTATGGATACCGCTCGTACCGGTGCACGTATCGTGAAAGCCAAAGTGCCATTGAGCGAGATGTTCGGTTATGTAACCGCATTGCGTACCATCACCTCCGGTCGTGCAACGTCCAGCATGGAGTTCTCGCACTACGAGGCAGTATCCAGCGCTATTGCAAAAGCCGTCCTCACCGAGGTAGGCGGTCGCGCAGACTTGGTATAAGCAAACATAGGAGGGACGCCTAAGCGTATGACTCTTTAGGCGTCCCCCGAATAACAAATCGTAATTCGTAAATTTATAAATCGTAAATCACAATCATGAGTCAAAAAATCCGTATCAAACTCAAATCGTTC
>JBJEJX010000035.1:0-2674 GCA_051878345.1 Paludibacteraceae bacterium
TACACGCCTTGCACGGAAGTGGCGTTGGCAGAGCGGGATAATAATGCCCGTCCGCCTATCAAGGATACGGTGGCGAATTGGGAGGACTATGACGTGGTCTTTATCGGTTGCCCCGTGTGGTGGCATACGGCTCCAATGATTATCTCCACATTTGCCGAGCAGTATGACTTTGCGGGCAAGACGGTGGTACCGTTCTGCACCTATGCCGCCACTTACCGCGATGAGACTTTGCAGAAGATAGCGGACTTGACCCCCGCCGCCGAACATCTCACAGGGTTAGGGACTACGGGTTCAACAAGCGGCGTGGCGCAATGGATAGAGCAGATTGACACAGAGTGGGACACGCTGCACCCCGAAGCGGAGGAGGACATCGCGGAGAACGGCGCCGCCAATCCCTCGGTGGATTCCAAAGCGCCAATGAACGGTAAGGTGAATCTATGGTACAAAGGGCGTATCCCCGCGGTTACCCATGACGTGTCCAACTCAGATGGAGCGGACTTTATTCCCAACATGGAGGTGTTCACCGTGGGAAATGAAGTAACGCCGAAAGGGGCGATTATCATCTGTCCCGGCGGGGCTTTTCAGTTCCGAAGCATGCAGAACGAGGGGTATGACATAGCGGATATGTTCGTGCCAATGGGCTATCAATGCTTCATAGTCAATTACCGTATAGCCCCTTACACCATGCGCGAGAGTGCCACCGACCTGAGTCGCGCCATCCGCTATGTGCGTGCGCACGCCTCAGACTATCGGATAGAGGCGGAGGATATTGCGCTGGTCGGATTCTCGGCGGGCGGCATCCTCAACGGCGAGGTGCTGCTCAACTGGCGCGATACAGCCAACGGCAGTGCGCTGGATACGAGTTACTCGCCCGATGCGCTGGATAAAGTGGCCGTGTCCGCCTGCGCGGTAGGAATGATATACTCTTTCTACGGGCGGCTGAGCGTATCAATGAACGATGTGGAGGTGCTGCGTGCCGCCGACTTGCCGCCCGCCTTCTACTGCTGGGGCACGCGCGACGGGTTCGCCTCGCAGTTCGCACAAAACTCGAATGCGGTGCGTGAGGCGGGGTGTAAAGTAGAGACAAAGGTTCTGCAAAACTACCCGCACGGATACGGCACGGGCGGGAATGCCGGTGTATGGGGAGAGGACTTTGACGCCTTCCTGTCGGGTATCATGTCCGAGAACACCTCGTCGCTGTCGGATACGCACGCCGATACGGCGGCACCGTCCGGGCGCCGCGTGTACACCATGGACGGAAGACTGACGCGAGAGGAAGGGGCGCAAGGGGTCGTAATAGTGCAAGAGGACGGGAAAGTGCGGAAAGCAGTCCCCACTTATCGGGAAAGATAAAGGATAACAGACTTATTCTCTCTGAATTATGAACAAAATGCCAAAGACAATGACCAAGTACTTCCGATTCTGCAAAGAGGGTTGGGCGGCGTGGTTGCGGTCTTTCTCTTTTTGTTCGTTCCGAACAACCGCAGGCAGGACTACCGCGTCTTCGGTTTCCGCCTTGTTTCTGCACCCTGTTTCCTTCTTCCTATTGGGACTAATGGGGTGTGCAAACAGCGTGGTGCGCACGGAGCCCGCAGTGCACCCCGCGGCGGAGGGAGGAGGCAGCGCAGGGAGCGACAGCACCGACTACTTCACACGCCAATCGTTGATTGCGGACGTAATGGCAGACAGCGCCTTCGGAGACTACGGGCACCTGCTCTTTCCCGTGGAGACAGGCTATTGGAGCGGACGGACGCTGGAGGAGTTGCGACTGACTTACTATAACTATATCGACCCCGACATGACGGTGGCGATAGTGAATTACCTGAGGTCGCAGGCGTTGGCGGGGGAGTTGGTGTTCGTGGACATATACAGTGAGGAGGAGAAACGCGCCAATGCCGAGAAGCGCAACACGGGGTTGTTCTTCTTCCGCGGCAGGAGCGGTGCGCCATTCGCGATATGCAATGCGGGCGGTGCTTTTGCCTTCGTGGGGGCTATGCACGACAGTTTTCCCCATGCCCTGAAGATTTCGCAGCAGGGATACAATGCTTTCGCGCTGATATACCGACCGGACTACGCCTATGAGGACTTGGCTCGTGCAATAGTCGTGGTACATGACAACGCCGCATGCCTGGGCGTTCATGCCGAGGAGTACTCGCTCTGGGGCGGCAGTGCGGGTGCCCGTATGGCTGCTACGCTGGGCAATAAGGACAACCTGCGTGCGCTGACGGGACGGCAAGACATCCCGCAGGCGGAGGCGGTGGTCATGCAATACACGGGCTACTCCGCCGTGAGCGGCAGCGACGCGCCCACCTACGCCTGCGTGGGAACGAGTGACTACATCGCTCCGTGGCAGACCATGCAGAGCAGACTACAGCGTTTGGAGGCTCTTGGGATTGCTACGGAGTTCCATGCCTACGAGGGCTTGCCGCACGGGTTCGGGTTAGGCACCGGTACGGTGGCGGAGGGGTGGATAAATGACGCCATCCGATTTTGGGAGCGGGAAATGAGGAAATAGACAGGGAAGAGTTACGGTAGTGTCTCGGTCAGGTATCGGCAATCACTAACTAATCGCTAACTAATCACTAACTAATCGCTAACTCCAATCTAAGCATCGGCGCGAGGGACAGAGGGGAGAGTCAGCGGGAGAGGGGATAGGTGGGAGAGGGGATAGACA
>JBJEJX010000036.1:0-45511 GCA_051878345.1 Paludibacteraceae bacterium
TTCGTCCGCCAACATGATTGCCCACGGCAACTGCGAGAACCTGCGCGAGGCGACCGTGCTGAGCATGAACGCACAGATGGAGATGGACATGGAAGGACACGGCTATCCGTGGCACCTGAAAAGCCTTGTGGAAGAGGGTAGGGTGAGCGAGAAGCAGATAAATGCCTGCGTGCGCGACATCCTGCGCCTGAAATTCCGCCTTGGCTTGTTTGAGAACCCCTACTGCGCGGTCGATACGCCGCAGTACTACTCCCCCGAAGCCTTAGCCGCCGCCCAACTTGCCGCCGAGGAGTCCGCCGTGCTGATTAAGAACAACGGCGTGTTGCCGGTGGGTGGTAGTCAGAAAACAGGAAACCGCGTCCCCGGCGTCTTGGTCTGCGGTCCGCTGGCGGACAGCCGGCACGACCAGAACGGTACATGGTGTTTCGACAAAGTGGATTCCATGACCATTACCCCGCTGATGGCGTTCCGCAACATGTCGCGGGAAGGCAAGATACGCCTGCTGGAGCAACGCGGCAAGCACTGGTCGCGCGAGGAGATGTCCGCCGTCGAGGTGAACCAACTATGCCGCCAAGCCGCACAAGCCGACGTTATTCTCTACTTCGGCGGCGAGGAGAGCATCCTCTCGGGCGAGGCACGCTGCCGCGCGCACCTCGACCTGCCGGGCAATCAGACCGACCAACTCCGTGCGCTCAAAGCCACGGGCAAACCCGTGGTGCTGGTTGTCATGGCGGGTCGTCCGCTCTGTATCGGTCAGGAGATGGAGATAGCAGACGCCGTGCTGTACAGTTTCCACGGCGGCACCATGGCAGGACCTGCTCTGGCACGCCTCCTCACGGGCGAGGTAGCGCCGTCGGGTCGTCTGCCCATCACCTTCCCGCAAGCGGAAGGGCAGATACCTATCTACTACAACAAGAAGAACACGGGTCGTCCCACCAGCCATCCCGTCCTCATCGACCAAATCCCCGTGGGTGCGCCGCAGTTCTCGCTGGGCGAGTCGTCCTATTGGCTGGAGTACGGCGACAAGCCCCTCCTGCCCTTCGGCTACGGACTGACCTACACCACCTTCACTTATAGCAAGCCTATCCTCTCCGACACCATCATGTCCGACCAAATAACCGTTTCCTGCGTTATCCGCAACTCGGGCGAGCGGGACGGCGTGGCAGTGCCGCAACTCTATGTCCGCGACCTCGTGGGTAGCATTACGCGCCCCGTGCGCGAACTAAAAGGGTTCCGAAGGGTAACCATCCGCGCGGGGGAAGCCGCCACGGTGGATTTCACTCTCACCCGTGAGGACTTGGCGTACTGGCACTATGCAGATGACATCACCCTCGGCGCGGACGGCGGCTATCAACGCACCGCCGAGCCCGGCCGCTTCCAACTGTGGATAGCCCCCAACGCCGCCGAAGGCACACCCGCCGAGTTTCTATTGAGATAGCAGAGTAATCGGAGTGATCGGAGTAATCTGAATAATCGGAGTAATCGGAGTAATCGGAATAGCAAACAAATCAACCAAAATACAAATCAACTTAAAATCAACAACTATTATGAAGCACTTTTCTCTTTTGGGTCTGCTCATCGCCTATACGGCGATGACGGCGAGTGCCGCAACAACCTACTGCGGCGAGCAAATCACGAGTGGTGGAGAGAATCGCCCCGTGCACACGGCGGACATTACCTGCCAGTCGTTGGGTAACAACATGTATCGGTTCATCTTTGAGTCCACGGACGCTTTCACGGGCTACAATGCCGCCGGTTCTAACTTCTACATGAACGTGAACGGCGTAGGCGGCTACCATGTGTCGGAGTACCTGACGCAAGACGGCAACACCCTAACGGCAGTGATAGAGTCGACGGTAGTTCCCACTTTCTATGCCGGCGATTTCTTCGTCAACTACTCTGACGGTGAGGCACTCTACAATATCCCCACCGACGCGGATTTCTCGCAGACCTGCGGATATGTAGGTGAGGACACGGAAGCACCCGTCATGGGTACAGCCACCGTGCAGAGCGTTACCCACAACGCTGTTACTATCGCCGTATCGGCTACGCCTGCGGACGAGATTGCCTCTTTCGTAGTGAAGAACGGCGACACCGAACTCGGCTCTTTCACGCCTGCCGACGGTGTCATCACGGTAACGGGCTTGTCGGTTAACACCGCCTACACCCTGTCTGTCTATGCCAAGAAGATAACGGGACTGCTCTCCGAGAACTTCGCGACCGTCTCGTTCACTACCGAGAATCTGACCTATTGCGATTTCCCCACGGGACATCAAGGCGATGCTAACTTCGGCGATGCGAACGGGCGTATCTTGCTGACCCTCAAGCAGACGACAGCCAACAAGGTGCAGGTAACCGTGAAACCCAACACCGAGAACGGTGCCACCAAACTGCTGGATTACCTCTATGTGGCTCCCTCCGGTGCGAAAGCAGCAACCTACATCGCAGGTACTGACATCACAGACGGCGACGGCGAGACAAGCATGTCGGTGGAAGTGGAGTATGAGGCATTGCCCGCTACGATGAACTTCCATATAGAGTGGTCTCATCCCGCATGGGACGGCCGATGGGCACTGGATTTGAACGGCGTAACCGCAGAGACACTCTGCTCCGACAAAACGACCACCATGCCCGCTGCGGCAACGCCCGTAAAGAACGTGCAAAAACGCATAAAGAACGGCATGCTCATCATCTATCGCGACAACAAAGCATACTCCGTACTCGGAACGGCATTGTAAATAAAAACATAATCAAATACATATAACTAACTAATTTTTTACTATTATGAAAAAACAATTTCTTAAATCGCTTGCATTGGTAGCGATGTTACTATGCGGGCTTACTGCGAGCGCAGTAGATTGGTCTGGCTATGCTTGGCTGGGTAATGGTTCCGGTAATGCCGAGTACACGAATACCTATAAGATAACTTTGCCGCTGGATAATAGCGGTACGAATGGTAACGCCGTGAACATTCAGCAGCCGGGTTTTGCCGCTGCCCCCGGTATCTATTGTACTTTTCCCAGCAGTATATCAAAAGTGTCTGTAGATAGTAAAATAGATGGAGCGGGCGTCGTCCTTTACATGACCGCCTTTACCGCCATGGAAACGGAAGTTACCGTTACTCATGCCACAGGTACATCTACTTTCACCGTTTATAACGCAAAAGGCTCGTTGGATAATATCAACTTTGCGTTGGCGGAGAATGGTGCAAAAGCCTATGCATCTTCGGGCACGGCTGCGGCTGCTATTGATGGCAACAACGGGACACGTTGGGAATCGGAACACTCTGACTCGCAGTGGTTTGTGGTGAACTTGGGGCAAGAGCGTGAGTTCAACACCGTGCAAATCCTTTGGGAAGGTGCTTACGGCAAGAGTTTCACAGTGGATTACAGCACGGACTCTACGACATGGACGAACTTCGCTACCATCACTGACCAAACATTGGCAGGTTTCCCCTATCTGCAAACATTAACGGTAGATAATCCCGTTACCGCTCAGTATGTTCGTTTTGAAGGTACTGCGCGTGGTACGGGCTATGGCTATTCGTTCTGGGAGTTCCTTGTGATGAAAGCCACTGAGGATGTACTGACTACCTTGGAGTTGAAAGCCGATGCCGCTATCGCGAAAGTGGGTGAGAGCGTAGCATTGACCGTAACAGGCAAGAACCAGAATGGCGTGGTTATGTCGGAATATGGCGAGGTAACCTATACCGTTAGCCCTGCCGATGCCGGTGAGGTGAAAGACGGCAAGTATGTGCCTGCAAAGCAAGGACCTGCTACTATTGTGGCAGCCGTAGATGAAATCAAATCGGCAGAGGTTCGCGTGTTTGGTTACGAGGGCGACAATGTGGCATTGAGTACGAATATCGAGACCGACAACAAGGTGATTAAGCAGTCGGATAAGGGTACCGGTGGCACGGATGCGTTCTATGCCGTGGACGGCAACGAAGGGTCTGTATGGCAAGGTTCTGCTACCAATGGTACTGCCGGTGATGAAGATTCGCGCACTTTCGATTCTTGGTTTGTATTGGACCTCGGCGCATACTATGATATCAATCTCATCACCATTAAGTTTGAGGGTGCATGCTCCGACGCATACCATGTAGATGCCTCTGCTACCAACAACGGTGAGGACTGGGTAGTAATGCACAACTTTGCGCAAGTAATGGGTATAAACGCACATACCGACTACATCTATGGTGAGAATCTTGCTAACAACACGGGCGTGCGTTATGTGCGTTTCTGGAGCACCAAAGCATCTACGCAATGGGGTATGAAGATGTATGAAATGAAGGTGTTTGCGACCGCAGGCAGTGCCCCCGCTGATAGCGAGAAGCCTGTAATGGTAAGCGCAACATTGGTAAGCAATAATCACAATTCGGCAGTTGTTGCAGTAGAGGCAACCGACAATATGGGCGTTGCATCGTATAAGGTAGTGGATGAGGCAAATTCGTTTAATGCAAACTTTACTGCTACGGATGGCAACATCACCGTAACCGGTCTTACTCCTGCCACTACCTATAACCTTGTCATCTCGGCGGTTGACCTCGCAGGAAACGAGTCGGAAGAGGCAAAGACAGTACAGGTAACAACTTCAGTATATTATCCTGCTCCCACTACCGCTGCCCCTGTGCCTACACATGAGGCTGCTAACGTGAAGTCCATCTATTCAGATACCTATACGCCTGCATATGAGGGGCTTTTGAGCTTCAACGAAATATGGTGGTCGAATCCTTCTATGGAAGAAAAGGATATTGACGGTAATAAGTTCTTGCGCTATTACGGAAATATGGCGGGTATGATAGGCTGGCAGTTTACTCCCTTTGATGCAACCGGTATGACCCATTTGCATGTGGATATTTGGCCATCTATAACAGGTACTATCACCATGGGACCAACGTATGGAAATGGAACAGATTTGACAACGCATGTTGAGAGTGTTGCACTAGAAGTAGTACAAGAGCAATGGAACTCGTTTGATATAGACTTGACAGAGCATACAGCACTTGATCTTACGAGCATTTTCCAAAACCAATTCACGGGTTACTCTGCTCAATCTGAGTTCTCTGTGGATAACGTTTATTTCTGGAAAGGTGGTAAGACTACGCTTTTGGACGCCCAAGAGGTATTCCCGAAGGTTAGCAAGACCATTGAAAACGGACAACTCGTTATCATCCGCGACGGCGTGAAATACAATGTCGTAGGTAGCGTAATCGAGAAGTAAACCATCGAAACAGGGCATAGGAGGCTGATTACCTCCTATGCTTACTTAAAAACCCTCTAAATCTCCCTCAATGGGAGACTTTGAGAAGCAGGCGGGGACGCCCCCCGGACACTAACCATTAACTACTAACCAATAACCACTTATATCTTATGAAACGCACTATTCTTTCCTTTGCGTTGGCGCTGTTGAGCCTTGCTGGCTTTGCGCAGACAGACGTCAACTTTGCGTTGGCTTCGGCGGGATCGTCTGCCACCGCCTCCTCCGGCAATGCCGCTGCCGCCATAGACGGGCAGACGGGTTCCCGTTGGGAATCGGCTTCCGCAGACCCGCAGTGGTGGCTCTTGGACATGGGACAAGACCGCACCTTCAACTCCATTCGTATCATCTGGGAAGGAGCCTACGGCAAGACCTTCACCGTTTCGGCTTCGGCGGACGGCGAGACCTTTGAGGTGCTGTTGGAGGTAAAGGGACAGGTACTGGAAGGTTTCCCCCATACGCAGGTGTTCGCCGTGCCCGAGACCACGGCGCGCTACGTGCGTTTTGACGGACAGGAGCGCGGCACGCCCTACGGCTACTCGTTCTACGAGTTCGAGGTCTTTCTGGCAGCCCCTGCCGTCGTGCAGTCGCTGTCGCTCACGGCGCCTTCCCCCTTGTGCCCGATGGGGGAGAGCGTCCTGCTTTCGCCCGCGGCGATAGACCAGTACGGACGGCGCCTTGAGGTGTCGCCCACCTATACCCTCACGCCTGCCGATGCCGGCACCATTGAGGATAACCTGTTCACCCCCGCCCGCACGGGGCTCGTGTCCATCGTGGCGGAGGCAGACGGCTTGCAGTCGGAGCCATTGAATATAGTGGCATACGGCGGCGGCAACCTTGCGCTCAACCGCCTGCTTGCGGAGAGCGGACACCAAGGCAATGATGATGCTTCCAAGGCGGTGGACGGCAACGCCGCGACGCTATGGAACGCCCATGCGGGCATAGACGATGCCGCGCAACGCGAGGTGGACGCGTGGTTCACGCTGGACCTCGGCGGATTCTACGATATTGACCTCATCTCCGTCTCCTTCGAGGGGGCACGCTCGGAGGCTTACCATATCGATGCTTCCACGGACTACAAATCGTGGCGTACTATCTACTCGGGCGGACACACGGGCGTGGCTGCCGTGGTGGACTATTTCTACGACAACGCCGCGCAGTCGAAGGAGGTG
This sequence comes from Paludibacteraceae bacterium, assembly GCA_051878345.1. GTDB lineage: Bacteria > Bacteroidota > Bacteroidia > Bacteroidales > Paludibacteraceae > Colicola. Next base: position 6,432 of record JBJEJX010000036.1, read on the forward strand.
CGCTATCTGCGCTTCTTCTCCACGAAGGACGCATCGCAGTACGGCATGAAGGTCTATGAGATGGAGGTCTATGGAGCGCTCACTCCCGACGAGGAGGCGCCCGTGCTCCGATCGGCGACGCTCTCGGACGCCACCTACTGCTCGCTTACTTTCCGACTCGATTTTGAGGACAACCTCTATGTGTCGCGTTGCGAGGCGGTGGACGCGCAGAACATGAAACGCGCCACCGTGGCGGTGCAGGCAGACTCCACGATTAGCATTGAGGGGCTGGTGGCAGACCGCGACTACCATTTCTCGCTGACGGTGCTTGACGGCGCGGGCAACCGTTCCGAAGAGCAGGTGGTGGCTTCCGGACGCACCACGCTGCGCCATACCCAACCGCAGACGGCGGCACCGAAGCCCGACATGCCCGCGGAGCAGGTTATCGCGATTTATTCCGACGCCTATACGGTGAGCCCCGTATGGGACAACTACCATGCCGACTGGGGCGACCATACGACCTTTGAGGAGAAGAGCGTGGAGGGTGACCACTACCTCGCCTATGCCAATCTCGACTGGCTGGGGTGGACATGCGCGGGGGCGGTCAACGCGTCCGTGATGGAGCACCTGCACATAGACATCTGGTCGGAGAAAAACGGTTCGCTGGATATCACGCCCATCTTCGGCGGCGCGGGACTGGAAACGGACGACAATCACTCGGTTACCCTCGCGCTCAAAGCGCAGCGTTGGAACAGTTTTGACATCCCCGTGGCGGACTTTGGCGACCTGGACAGGAGTTCCATCTTCCAGTTTAAGTTCGACAACAACATAGGTCTGGCAGCCTTTGCGGTGGACAACGTCTATTTCCACCGGGCTACTCCCTATTCGGACACCATCCCCCCGCACGACATGGTGCTCAGCGTGGCGGAACGCGGCTACCATGCCATCACGCTGGAGGTGTCGGGGCAGGACAACGGTCCCTCGCTGAACTACACCATCCTGCTCAACGGCAAGGCTGCGGCTACACTGACCGCCGCCCCGGGTCAGAAGAAGCAAGTGGTAGTGGCTAATCTGCAAATGGGGACGGACTACACCTTCTCCGCCTTCGCCACCGACTTCTCCGGACTGGTGTCCGACACGGTCAGCATTGCCGCCGCGACGCTCGCCGCACCCGCGCCCGGTCAGGCACCGGAGCCCATGCAGACCGCTCCCTATGTGCGCTCTATCTACTCCGACCATTTCGAGCCCTACACCTATTTTTGGGCAGGCGACTGGTACCAGAAGACCCGATCGCAGGACCTGATCCTCGCGCCGGGTGATACCGCGATTCTGCTCACCGACTTCGACTACCTCGGCTGGGAAATCAACGGCAACGTGCCGATGGATATGTCTCCGATGAGTTACCTGCATATCGATGTGTGGACACCCGCGGACGCGGTCTTGACCATCCTGCCCATCTCGCAGGGGCTGGCGGACAACGCACCCGGACAAGCCCTGACGCTGGCGGCGAACGAGTGGAACTGCTTCGACCTGCTCTTGGATGACTTCCCCACCGACTTCAAGAAGTTCTTGCAGATGAAGTTCTATGATGCCACGGCGCAGACCTTTGTTATCGACAATGTCTATTTCTGGGGCTATGTGACGGGTATTGAGCAACCCGCGGACGCCGCTATCCCCGTCAAGACCATCGAGAACGGGCAAGTCCTCATCATCCGCAACGGTATCCGCTACGACCTGACAGGGCGCACCGTCAGCCGCTAACGGCTGAAACACCCATCGTCCGTGTATTTGTCGCGGGTCTGTCGCGGGTCTGTCGCGGGTCTATCGCGGGTCGTCTTCACTTGTAGAGCCATAACGCGTTATGGCTCTACAAGTATGTAAGGGGGTCGCGTATTTGTCGCAGGTCTGTCGCAGGTCGGTCGCAGGTCGATCGCAGGTCTCCTGATTCATCATTCATAATTCTGAATTAGCCAACGCCCGCACAATTCTTTATTCATAATTCATAATTATTTGCGTACTCCGTTTTTTTTTCGTACCTTTGCACGCATAATCGGAAAAAGGCTATGAAAACCCCCGCAAAACTATTGCGCCATACATTCGTGCTGTGTGCCCTGTGGCTGTGTTCCGCGGCGCCGCTCCCTGCGGAACTGCGCACGCTGAGAGTCCGTCTGCTCGCTGATGCACAGGCGGAGGAGAACGGCGAGCGACCCTCTATGGAACGCCCGTTCCTGTGGCTGGACAACGGTATCGTGGACGGACAAGATGAGAACAACACGCTGGAGATTTCGTTCGATGAGATGAGCCACGACGTGCATTTCTACACCTACACCGTGCTCCACCTCAATGCTGACGGCAGCCAGAGCGCACTCGTCTCGTCCGAGTATCTGCGCGGATTCACCACCTTGGACATCACCGACTATCAGCACTCCGTCAACACCCAACGCGACTACACCCACTACCGCTTCACCTTCCCCAATGAGGATATGCAACTCACGGTGAGCGGACTCTATGCCATCCAAATATACGAAGACGGGGACAGGGAGAACACCGTCGCGCGGATTCCGTTCGCCGTGGCAGACCCGCAGGTAGCGATTGAGGCGAATGCGCACTCCAAGACCATCAAGGAGTTGAACGGACACTATCAGCAACTGGACATCGATGTCGCCATGACCGCCGTCTCGATGCGCGACCCCCAAGAGTTCACCCTCATCGTGGAGCAGAACGGCAGAACAGACAACAGGGCAGTCATCACGCAACCGACCTTCGTAGAGAACAAACGGCTGCGCTACCTCAACAACCCCGCGCTCGTCTTCGAGGGAGGCAACGAATACCACCATTTTGACGCCTACTCGGCATACTATGCCGGCACGGGCATTGACCGCATAGCCTACGACAACCGCGACTACCATGCCATTCTCTTTCCCGACACGCCGCAGGAAGGCGTCTATATGCACGCATATGATGTAAACGGGCAGTTCCGCGTGAACGCCGAGCGCACGGATGATCCCGACACGGAGGCGGAGTATATGTGGGTGCACTGGCTCTTGCAGTGCGACCGACCGTGGTTTGATGGCACGGTCTATGTGGGCGGCGACCTGTTCGGCAACCAACTGACGAACGGGAACCGCATGACCTATGACAACCAACAGAACGCCTATTATCTTATCTCGTTGGTGAAGCAGGGCGGCTACGACTACCAATACTGGTTCCTGCCCAAAGGCAGCCGCACGGCGTCCACCCTGCGGACGGACGGATCCTATTGGCAGACCCAAAACGAATACACCATATATGTTTTTTACCGCCCCTTCGGGGCACGAGCCGACCAACTGGTGGGCTTGCAGCGGGTGGTCAGCAACCAATGAGCGTTCCCCGAAACGCAGACGAGTATTCCACACTGCTCCCCCTGAGCAACCATATGCCGCTCCGCACTGAATCATGCAAAACCTGTTTGAGTTCATATCCACTCCCACCATCACCCAATCCATCCTGCTCCTGACGCTGGTCATCACGCTGGGGCTGTGGCTGGGTGAGCGGGCGAAAATCGGTCATTTCTCGCTCGGCGTAACATGGGTGCTGTTTGCGGGGATTATCCTCTCGGCACTGGGTATCCGTATCAACCACGATGTGGCGCAGTTTGCCAACACCTTCGGCTTGATACTCTTTGTGTACAGCATCGGCTTGCAGGTGGGTCCGTCTTTTGCACCGTTCAAGAAGAGCGGTCTGCAACTCAACCTCTTGGCGACCGCTGTTGTCGTGCTCGGCTGTCTCTGCACCATCGCACTCCACTACGCGACGGGTATCGGCATGGACACGATGGACGGTGTCCTCTCGGGCGCCGTGGCGAGCACGCCCGCGCTGGCGGCGGTGCAGCAGGCGTGCCAGGACGTGACAGGCTCGGTGTCGCCTTCCGTGACAATGGGTTATGCGGTGGCTTACCCGCTGGGAATCGTCGGCACCATCCTTGTCATGGAACTCGTCCGCCTGTTCTTCCGCGTGCGCCTTCCTGATGAGCAGGCGCGGCTCAAGGCGGAGGGCAAGGAGCGTTCCGAGGAGCCCGTGTGCGTGGACATCACGCTCCGCAACCCGCAGTTGCCGACCATGACCATCCACGACCTGCGGCGCCTGTGTCCAGTCAAGGAGATAGTGGTCAGCCGCGTCATCCGCCCGAATGGATCCGATGAACTTATCAACGAGCAGACCACATTTGGCAACGGCGACACCATCCGTGTCCTCACCGACAAGCAGCATGTGGATTCCCTCCGCCTGCTCGGCACGCTCAGGAACTACAGTTTCCGATCCCGCGAGCACTCCGACCACTTGGTCTCGCGCCGTATCGTCGTTACGCGCCCCGAGTGCAACGGCAAGCGTATCGCTTCGTTCAACCTCCGCCGCCAATATCATGCCACCGTCACGCGCGTCAACCGTGCGGGGATAGACCTCCTCGCCACGCCCGAACTGGTCTTGCAGTTGGGCGACCGGCTGGTCGTCGTAGGCGACCGCGGTGATGTGCAGCGCGTGGCGGATACGTTCGGCAACGAACTGAAACGCCTTGACCTGCCCAACCTCCTGCCCGTATTCTTCGGTATCGTGTTGGGTATCTGCTTGGGGCTTCTGCCCATCCCCTTGCCTTTCCTCCACCAGACTTTCCGCCTCGGTCTGGCAGGCGGCGCGCTCATTGTCGCCCTGCTCATCGGGCGCTTCGGACCCTACTACAACATGGTTACTTTCGCCACCACCTCGGCGAACATGATGCTTCGTCAGGTCGGGCTCACCCTGTTTCTGGCGGCGCTCGGACTGGAAGCGGGCGAACAGTTTGTGCCCACTATCCTGTCGGGCGGCTATATGTGGGTCTTGTACGGGTTTATCATCACGATAGTGCCGCTGTTGATAGTGGGGTGCATAGCCTATAAGGCGCTGAATATGAACTATTTCAAGGTGGTCGGTCTGCTGGCAGGGGCAATGACGGCGGCGCCTGCTCTGGCGTATGCCGAGTCGTTCGCCGAGGACAACGACCAAGCCTCTGTCTGCTACGCCACGGTCTATCCGCTCACGACTTTCCTCCGCGTTATGGCAGCCCAACTCCTTATCATCTTCTTCTGCGCATAGCAATGTGATACTATGTGCCGGAGGGATATCCTAGGCCTTGTTTATGGACTGCTTTTGAGGGGCAAAAACAACGCGAAACCTTTCGTTTTGTTCCAAAACGCCCGCAGAGAATACCCTATGTGCGTTGCTAGCGGAGACCGCAGGCGAGATGCCTGCGGGGGAGAGATAGGAATAATCGGAGTTATCTGAATAATTTGATTTATCAGAATAATCTGAATAATCGGAGCAGGACAACTAATCATAGACCATTGACCGCAAATCATTTATTTCCAATCATTTACCGCTAATTACTAACCACTAATCACCGGCAACGGAGCATTTCAACCGATACTAATCCATCGAAATGCCGATTTTTGCAGTAAAAGCCGAAAAACGGCATTGCTATAATAATGTAAACTCGAAATAAGTTTGAGGCACTAAAACTGCCATGATGTTTTTCTTTCAACAAGAATTTCCCAAAATAGTCTCACTATTTTTACTTTAACATGTAATAACCGTGTAATTAGTCGTTCATTCATTACCAAAAAACAAATTAGCCTTTGAATGCCGAGAGTATTCGTATATATTGAACTCGTGTTATTACATTATGAGTGCGTGGGATAGAGTAGGTGAATAAACAGGCATATTTTGCGGAGCAGTCATTCGTTTCTTACCAAGTGTCGCAAGCGCAAGAGATGTCCTAAATGTACAAAATGATAGTCTTTTTCATTTTCTTTCCGAAAAATTTGCAAATATGGAATGTTTTTTGTATCTTTGCAAGCGGTTTTAGTTTCTTTGCGAGAATATGTTCTACAACATAAGAAACGCGGATTATTCATCTCAATAGAATTGAAATTATAAAATTACAGATACAATGAACCTATCAGAATTGACCGACAAGATTTACGCAGAAGGCGTAGAGAAAGGTAATGCCGAAGCACAACAAATCATCGCAAAAGCCCAAGCAGAGGCAGAGAACATTGTAGCCGAGGCGAAGAAACAAGCCGAGAACCTGCAAGCACAGGCAGCCGCCAAAGCTGCAGAACTCGACAAGAACACACGCGCCGAGTTGCGCCTGTTTGCCGAACAGAGCGTGAACGCCCTCAAGACCGAAGTGGCAAACCTGCTGACCGACCAAGTGGCACAGAGCAGCGTGAAAGCCGCAACGGCGGATGCCAAGTTTATGCAGGGCGTGATTGCCAAGTTGGCAGAGCAGATGGCTGCCCACGGCGAGGTTTCCATCGAGGCGAAAGATGCGGAAGCACTGCGCAAGTACTTTGCGGCAAACGCCAAAGGAGTGCTGGATAAGGGCATGAAAATCAACGAGGTGAAAGGTATCAAGACCGATTTCTCCATTGTACCCGTCGAGGGCGGCTACAAGTTGAACTTCGGTGAAAAGGAGTTCGTGGAGTACTTCAAAGAGTTCCTCCGTCCGCAATTGGTTGAATTGTTATTCTAAGCCGCCATGGGTTACGAATGTTTATTGGCAGGCTTGCCCGATTTGAAAGCCGGCGGCGAAGCGCCCATGACAACGGAGGCGCTTCTGACCCTGCTGGACGAGACACTTGCCGAGAAAGACAAACCGCTGCTGGCATTGCTGCGCATGAAGAGCGATGATGATCTGATAACCGCGCAGATGGAGCAGTATGACGACACCATCATCGGGCAACCCGACTGGTGGGAAGATGCCCGCAAGCATTTGTCCGAAACGGATTTGCGCACGCAACTGCTCTATGAACACGGGTTGAAATGCCGCAACCGTTTTGTGCGTGCGTGGTTTGCCTTTAATCAGGATATGTGCAATGTGCTGGTGGCCACTATCTGCCGCAAGCACGGTTTTGATGTGCGCAAGTCGGTGGTGGGGCATAACCAGGTGGCAGAGATTCTGCGCAAGAACCTGCCCGCCAAAGACTTCGGGTTGGGTGGCGTGATGGACAACCTGCAAGAGGTGATGTCGCTCGTGGAGACGGACAACCTGATGGAACGCGAGAAACGCATGGACGCATTGCGGTTCGCATGGCTGGAAGAGAAGACCCTGTTCGTGGATTTCTCCATAGAGAACGTCCTCGCCTATTACCTGCAAGCCGAGATGCTGAACCGCTGGTCGGTGCTGACCGTAGAACAGGGCGAACAAGTATTCCGCGCGCTGGTGGCAGACATGAAAAAAGGAATCAAATTAGACTAATAAGGAAAAAGATATGACAACAGGAAAAGTTAAAGGTATCATCTCCAACCTTGTAATCGTAACGGTAGATGGACCTGTCGCACAAAACGAAATCTGCTACATCACCGTGGGGCAAACCAAGTTGATGGCAGAGGTCATCAAGGTTATCGGCGACAATGTATATGCGCAGGTGTTCGAGTCCACCCGCGGACTGAAAGTGGGTAACATGGTCGAGTTCACGGGACACATGCTTGAGGTAACACTCGGTCCCGGTCTGCTGAGCCGCAACTACGACGGCTTGCAGAACGACTTGGACAAACTGACGGGCGTGTTCTTGCAGCGCGGCGAGTATAACTTCCCGCTCGACAAAGAGAAACTATGGCAGTTCGAACCCATCGCCAAAGCGGGCGACAAGGTGGAGGCTGCCGCATGGCTCGGAGAGGTGGATGAGAACCACCAGCCCCATAAAATCATGGTGCCTTTCGTCTTCGAGGGAGAATACACCGTGAAGAGCATCGTGGCCGCCGGAGAGTACAAGATAGAGGACACCATCGCCGTGCTGACCGATGCCGAGGGTAATGACCACAAGGTTACGATGGTGCAGAAATGGCCCGTGAAGAAAGCCATCCTCGCCTACAAGAGCAAGCCGCGTCCCTTCAAACTGCTGGAGACGGGTGTGCGCACCATTGATACCGCCAACCCCATCTGCGAGGGCGGTACGGGCTTTATCCCCGGTCCTTTCGGTACGGGCAAGACCGTGCTGCAACATGCCATCTCCAAGCAGGCAGAGGCAGACATCGTGATTATCGCCGCCTGCGGCGAGCGTGCCAACGAGGTGGTGGAGACTTTTACCGAGTTTCCCGAACTGGAAGACCCGCACACGGGACGCAAGTTGATGGAGCGTACCATCATCATCGCCAACACATCGAATATGCCTGTGGCATCGCGTGAGGCGTCCGTCTATACCTCCATGACTATCGCGGAGTACTACCGCTCCATGGGTCTGCGCGTGCTGCTGATGGCAGACTCCACCAGCCGTTGGGCACAGGCGTTGCGCGAGATGTCCAACCGTTTGGAGGAGTTGCCCGGTCAGGATGCGTTCCCTATGGACTTGTCGGCTATCATCGGCGCATTTTACGCCCGCGCAGGATATGTGTATCTGAACAACGGCGCCACGGGTTCGGTTACGTTCCTCGGTACGGTGTCGCCCGCAGGCGGTAACCTGAAAGAACCTGTGACGGAGGGTACAAAGAAGGTGGCTCGTTGTTTCTACGCACTGGAGCAGGCGCGTGCCGACCGCAAGCGTTACCCGGCGGTGAACCCCATTGACTCGTACTCCAAATACATCGAGTACCCCGAGTTTGAGGAGTATATCAGCAAACTGATTGATGACAAGTGGCTGGAGAAGGTGAACGACATGAAGACCTACCTGCAACGCGGTAAGGAGATTCAAGAGCAAATCAACATCTTGGGTGATGACGGCGTGCCCGTGGATTACCACGAGGAGTATTGGAAATCGGAGGTGATAGACTTTGTTATCCTGCAACAGGATGCCTTCGACAAGATAGATGCAGTCTGCCCGCTCGACCGCCAGCAGTATATGCTCAACGTGGTGATGGATATCTGCAAGCACGACTACGACTTCCAGAACTTCTTGGAGGTAAGCGAGTATTTCAAGCGTGTTATCAACCTCTGCAAACAGATGAACTACAGCGAGTTCCACTCCACCGAGTTTGAAGACTATCAACAGAAACTGAATAACTTATTAGCAGAAAAACAAATAAAAGGATAACGACTATGGCAAAGGCATTTCAAAAGATTTACACCAAGATTACGGCTATCACCAAGGCGACTTGCTCGCTGAAAGCCGAAGGGGTGGGTAACGATGAACTCGCTACCGTGAATGGTAAATTGGCTCAGGTCGTTAAGATTATGGGCGATGAGGTTACGCTGCAGGTGTTCCAAGGCACGGAGGGTATTCCCACCGATGCGGAGGTGGTGTTCCTCGGCAAAGCACCGTCGCTCAAAGTGAGTGAGCAGTTGGCAGGACGCTTCTTCAACGCCTACGGCGAGCCTATTGATGGCGGACCTGCCGTGGAAGGTGAGGAAGTGGAGATAGGCGGTCCGAGCGTGAACCCCGTGCGCCGTAAGCAACCGAGCGAGTTGATTGCGACGGGTATTGCAGGTATTGACCTGAACAACACGCTAGTGTCCGGGCAGAAGATACCTTTCTTCGCCGACCCCGACCAACCGTACAACCAAGTGATGGCAAACGTGGCACTGCGTGCCGAGGCGGACAAGATTATCTTGGGCGGTATGGGTCTGACCAATGATGACTACCTCTACTTCAAGAACGTGTTCTCCAACGCCGGTGTGCTTGACCGTATCGTGTCCTTCGTGAACACCACCGAGAACCCGCCCGTGGAGCGTCTGCTTATCCCCGATATGGCACTCTGCGCCGCCGAGTATTTCGCTGTGCAGAAGCATGAGAAAGTGCTCGTGCTCCTGACGGACATGACGCTCTACGCTGATGCGCTGGCTATCGTGAGCAACCGTATGGATCAGATTCCTTCCAAAGACTCCATGCCCGGTTCGCTCTATTCAGACCTCGCGAAGATTTACGAGAAGGCGGTGCAGTTCCCCGAGGAAGCAGGCGGCGGATCTATCACCATCATTGCCGTAACTACTCTGTCCGGCGGCGATATCACGCACGCTATCCCCGACAACACCGGTTATATCACTGAGGGTCAGTTGTACCTCCGCCGCGACAGCGATATAGGTAAAGTGATTGTTGACCCGTTCCGCTCTCTCTCGCGTCTGAAACAGTTGGTGGCAGGCAAGAAGACCCGCGAAGACCATCCGCAAGTAATGAATGCCGCCGTTCGTCTGTACGCTGATGCAGCCAATGCAAAGACCAAGAAAGAAAACGGATTCGACCTGACCGACTACGATGAGCGTTGCCTCGCGTTCGCCAAAGACTACTCGCGCGAGATCCTGGCTATCGATGTGAACATCAACACCACGCAGATGTTGGATGTGGCATGGACGCTCTTTGCGAAGTACTTCAAGCCCGAAGAGGTCAACATTAAGCAAGCAATCGTAGATAAATACTGGCCAAAAGCCTAATGTATCATGGCTATTACTTATCAATTTAACAAAACATCCTTGCAAGCACTTGAGAAGAACCTCAAGATGCGGCAACGCACGCTCCCTACGCTGCAAAACAAAGAGTCGGCACTGCGGCTCGAAGTGAAGAAGGCGAAGAAGGAGATAGAGCAGTTGGACGAAGAAGTCAACCGCCGCATCAAGGATTACGACCAGATGCTTGCGCTATGGGGGGAGTTTGACACGAGCCTTATCCATGTGGATGACGTGCGTATGTCCGTAAAGAAGATTGCGGGCGTGCGTATCCCCGTGCTGGACGAGGTGGTCTATTCCACCAAGGAGTTCAGTCTGTTCTCCTCTCCCAAATGGTTTGCCGACGGCTTTGAGCAACTCAAGGCGATAGCCGATGTGGGCATTCGCCAAGAGTTTGTGCGCCGCAAAGTGGACTTGCTGGACTATGCCCGCAAGAAGACCACGCAAAAGGTGAACTTGTTTGAGAAAGTGCAGATACCCGGCTACCAAGACGCTATCCGCAAGATTAAGCGCTTTATGGAAGACGAGGAGAACCTGAGCAAGTCGAGCCAAAAGATTGTGAAGTCCAAACGCGAGGCAGAGGCGAGAGCCGCTGAGGAGCAAGCAAGAAAGGAGGCTGCCGTATGATTACCCAAATGAAGAAATATACGTTCCTCGTGTTCCATCGTGATTACGAGGCTTTCTTGGAGCAGTTGCGCTCTCTCGGCGTGGTGCATATCACGGAGAAAGCGTCCGGCATGGCGGAGGACGCCACGCTGCAAGCCCTCTTGCAGAAGGCAGACCACCTGCGCAAGACGATAGCGCAAGGGGCACCCGACCAACTGCTGCAGGAGCGCGCCAACATCGAGAGCCGTATCGCGGCTACCGAGAAAGAGGCGAAGACGATGGCCGTATGGGGCGATTTCTCCGCTGAGCGCATAGAGCAACTGCAACAAGCGGGCTATTCGCTACGTTTCTTTGTCTGCCCGCAGAAGAAGTTTGAGGCAGAGTGGGGAACGGAAATTGCCGTAGAGAAGGGGCAACTGTATTTCGTGGTCGTCGGCAAGGCTGGCGCAGAAACGCAACTGCCGGACGAGATGGAGGCACATGCCACCGAACTCACGATAAGCAAGAAGTCGTCTGCGGCGTTGCTGCAAGACGCGGAAGGACTAAAAGGACTCTTAGCGGCGCAGAATGCGCGTATTGAGTTGTGGCAGAAAGAGCAGTTGCCCGTGGCGGAACAGGAGTATAAGAATACGCTGCAGCAGATTGACTGGCAGCGTGTTACGCTCAACACCGACACCGTGGCGGAAGGTGCGCTGAAAGTGGTGGAAGGTTTCTGCCCGATAGACCAAACGGCGGCACTGGACAGCATGCTCCAAGAGCAACATATCTATTATCAGGCGGAAGACCCGACGGTGGAGGACAACACGCCCATCAAGTTGCGCAACAATTGGTTTACGCGCATGTTCGAGTGCTTCACGGGTATGTACGGTATGCCTACCTACGGCGAGTTTGACCCCACGCCCATTCTGGCACCGTTCTATCTGTTGTTCTTCGCTATGTGTATGGGCGATGCGGGCTACGGGTTGGTGCTGATTCTCTTCGGCTTGCTGGTACACTACAAGAAGGTGAATATCAGTATGTTCGAGGGATTGGGACCTATCATCACCACGCTGGGTGTAGGTACGGCGGTCGTGGGACTCTTCCTCGGCACGTTCTTCGGCATTCCTTTGGCGCAGGCGGATTGGTATCCTGAGGCGCTGAAGAGCATTATCATACAAGGCACAGTGATGGGCTACGATTCGCAGATGGTGCTGTCTATCTGTATCGGTGTGTTCCACATCTGCCTGGCGATGGTGGTGAAGGCGATATGCTACACCAAGCGCTTCGGCTTCAAGGAGAATATCTCCACATGGGGATGGCTGTTGCTGATAGTGGGCGGTTTGTCGGCATTTATCCTGTTGATGTTGTTTAACGCCCCTGCGGAGGTTACCAAATGGACGCTGATTGCCATTGCCGGCGTGAGCGCACTGGGTATCTATATCTTCAACAAACCAGGGCGTAATCCGTTGCTGAACATCGGCGCGGGCTTGTGGGATACATACAACATGGCTACCGGACTGTTGGGCGACGTGCTCTCGTATGTGCGTCTCTACGCGCTGGGACTGGCAGGCGGTATGTTGGGTAACGCGTTCAACAACCTCGGTCTGATGGTGCTGGGAGACAACCCGACGTGGCACTGGGTGGGCTTTGTCCTCATCCTGCTCATCGGGCATGTGCTCAATATCGCGATGTCCGCATTGGGTGCCTTCGTTCACCCCTTGCGTCTGACCTTCGTGGAGTATTTCAAAAACTCCGGATACGAAGGGAAAGGTATTGCTTATCAACCGTTTAAGAAATAATAAATCATTAAATAATTACTTATCATTATGGAATTCTTAGGTTTTCTCGGTTGGGCGTTGATGCTCGGCCTCGCAGGTATCGGTTCTGCTTACGGAACCACTATTGCTGCCAACGCAGCAGAAGGCGCTTTGAAAAAGAACAAGGAGAAATCGTCTTCGTACATGATTCTCTCCGCGCTTCCCGCTACACAGGGTTTGTATGGTTTTGTGGCATTCCTGATGTGGGACAAGGCGGCGATTGCTGCTAATCCGGCATTGTATTTCGGTGTGGGTTTGGCAGTAGGTTTGGTTTGCCTCTTCTCGGCTATCCGTCAAGGTATGGTTTGCGCAAATGGTATCGCAGGTATCGCTGCCGGTCATGATGTACAGACCAACACGATGATTTACGCCGCTCTGCCTGAGTTCTATGCTATTCTTGCCCTTGTAGGTGCCCTGATGGCATAACGGAAGAAAAAGGTCTTCTACGAAAACAAAGCTATCCAACAATACAACTTGTTGGATAGCTTTGTTTAAGCCGATTTGCGGGAACCAGCCTTCTTCTCTCCACAAAGAGACTCGCGATATGCCCGCGATATACCCGCGATAGACTCGCGATAGACTCGCGACCGACCCGCGATAATGTTACGATAGACCCGCGACATTTCGGGGGCAGAAGGTCGCGTATGGTAGAGTACGGGTGCGTCCGTGCACCCACGCGTTCTATACTTGCTTGAGGGAGAGTTGGATTCGTGAGCGCTCGCGGTCTATGGCAATCACGCGCACTTGTACGTGCTGGTGGAGACTGACCACCTGTGCGGGGTCGGTGATACGGTGGTTTGCCATCTCGGAGATGTGTATCAGACCATCCTTGTGTACACCCAAGTCGACAAACGCACCGAAATTGGATATGTTGGTTACTATTCCCGGCAGCACCATGCCCACTTGCAGGTCGTCTATCGTGTGTACGTTCTCCGCAAAATGGAACTCCTCCAACTGTTCTCTGGGGTCGCGGCTCGGCTTCTCCAACTCGTGGAGGATGTCCGTCAGCGTGGGCAGTCCTATCTCCCCGGTAATGTATTTGTTCGGGTCGATTTTGCTGCGAAGGGTTTTGTCTTTCAGCAAGTCAGCCACTGTGCAGCCCAAATCGCGCGCCATGCGCTCCACTACGGGGTAGGACTCGGGGTGGACGGCGGAGTTGTCGAGGGGCATGTCGGAGTCGGTAATGCGGAGGAAACCCGCCGACTGCTCGAAAGTCTTGGCACCCATCTTTGGGACTTTCAGCAGCGCTTTGCGGTTGGGGAAAGCGCCGTTGGCAGCGCGGTAGTCCACTATGTTCTGCGCAAGGGTAGGTCCCAAGCCGGAGATATAGGTGAGCAGGTGTTTGCTGGCGGTGTTCACATCCACGCCCACGTGGTTCACCACGCTTTCCACCGTCTGCTCGAGGCTTTCTTTCAGGCGTGTCTGGTCCACATCGTGCTGGTACTGCCCTACGCCAATGGACTTGGGGTCAATCTTCACGAGTTCCGCCAGCGGGTCCATCAGCCGCCTGCCAATGCTCACCGCGCCGCGGACGGTTACGTCCTCGTCGGGGAACTCCTCGCGGGCTAACTTACTCGCGGAATAGACCGATGCGCCGTTCTCGCTGACCACGAACACCTGCGGTTTCTGCGGCTCGCCCATGTTTTTGAGTGCCACTTGCACCATCTGCTCCGTCTCGCGGCTCGCCGTGCCGTTGCCGATGGCAACCGCTTGAACGGCATACTGTTTCACGAGTGTAGCAATGGTCTTGGTGGCTTCGGGTTGGTGGAGATAGACCACAGTGTGCATGAGCAAATCGCCCTGTGCAGAGAGCACCACCACCTTGCAGCCCGTGCGGAACCCCGGGTCAAGCGCCAGCACACGCTTCTGCCCGAGGGGGGCGTCCAACAGCAGTTGGCGCAGGTTGGTGGCGAATACCCGTATCGCCTCCGCGTCGGCTTTCTCTTTGCTCTGCGCGGCGAACTCCGTCTCTATGGCGGGCTTCAACAGCCGTTTGTAGCCGTCTTCCATAGCGAGTTCCACCTGGTAGGCGGCATCGTTGGTCGCGCGCAGGTAGAGGCGGGCGAGTTTGTCGAGACTCTTCTCTTGGTCGGGCGATATGTCCACGCGGATGAACCCCTCTTTCTCCGCGCGACGGATGGCGAGGAGTCGGTGGCTTGAGATACGCCTCAACGGCTCGGAGACCGCGAAATAGTCCTTGTAGTTCTGTGCCTCGGGGTCATTCTCCTTGCCTTTCACCACTTTGGTGGTGAGGATAGCGGAGTAGGAGAACTCGCGGCGGATAGCGTTTCGCGAGCGCTCGTCTTCGGCTATGCGTTGGGCGATGATATCGCGAGCGCCTTGCAGCGCCTCGCCGGTATCTCGCACGTCTTCATTGAGATATCGCTTTGCTATCTGATCGGGGTTGCCTGCGGGTTGTTTGAGCAACTCCTCCGCCAGCGGCGCCAGTCCTTTCTCTGCGGCGATGTCGGCGCGGGTCTTGCGGCGCGGCTTGTATGGGAGGTAGATGTCCTCCAACTCGGTGCTGTTCCAGCAGTCCTCTATGCGCCGACGCAGGTCATCGGTCAGTTTGCCTTGGCTCTCGATGGTAGAGAGCACGGTCTGCTTGCGGTCGACCAAGTCTTGCAAACGCGTGTATTCTTGCTGTATGCCGGCTATCTGCACCTCGTCCAGCGAGCCAGTCTTCTCCTTGCGGTAACGGGCGATGAACGGGATGGTAGCCTTCTCGTCAAGCAGGGCGATGGTGGCTGCTACCTGCTTGGCACTAATACCCACGATGGGCGATATGAGCGATTCAAAGTTCATGTATTCGGATGTATGTGGCGAAAGTGTAAGGGTAGGGATGTTGGTCGTCGGCGGGGTGTGTCTCGCGGGAAATCTCCTTCCAGTCAGTCGGGGAGAGGGTGGGGAAGAACGTGTCGGCGTCCTCCCAAGCATGGTGGATATGGGTGAGGTAGAGTTTGTCTGCCAAGGGCAACGCCTCGCGATAGACCATGCCGCCGCCGATGATGAACACCTCGGGCGCGTCTTGGGTTAGGGCGAGTGCTTCTTTCAGCGAATGCGCCACCTCGGCGCCCTCAAACAGCGCGGCATCGCGCGAGGTGATGACGATATTCCGACGCTTGGGCAGCGGTCTCCGCGGCAGCGAGAGATAGGTGTGCGAGCCCATGATAACAGGGGCTCCCAGGGTGGTCGCCTTGAAGTGCTTGAGGTCGTTCGGCAGGTGGCAGAGCAAGTCGCCGCCTTTGCCCAGCGCATAGTTGTCCGCCACGGCGGCAATCATCGAAAGCATGGTTTGTTCGGGTGTTGGGTATTCGGAGTGTTTCGAGTCCTCTTAATTCTTAAATCATCTTACACCGCCACTACGCCTGCGATATGCGGATGGGGGTCGTAGTTTTGCAGTTGGAAATCCTCGTATTGGAAAGAGAATATGTCCTTTACATCGGGATTGAGAACCATCTGCGGCAGCGGACGCGGATCGCGGGTGAGTTGCAAACGAACTTGGTCAAGGTGGTTCAGATAGATATGGGCATCGCCCAACGTGTGGACGAAATCGCCTGCCTGCAAGCCCGTTACCTGCGCTATCATCTGTAACAATAAGGCATACGAAGCGATGTTGAACGGCACGCCGAGGAAGATATCCGCCGAGCGCTGGTAGAGCTGGAGCGACAGTCTGCCGTTTGCTACGTAGAACTGGAACAGCGTGTGGCAGGGGGGGAGCGCCATGTCGTTCACTTCCGCTACATTCCACGCGCTGACAATCATGCGCCGCGAGTCGGGGTTGTGCTTTATCTGTTCCACCACCTGCTTGACTTGGTCTATGCTGCCGCCTTTGTAGTCGGGCCACGAACGCCACTGGTGCCCATAGACAGGACCTAACTCGCCGTTCTCGTCCGCCCACTCGTTCCAGATACGCACGCCGTGCTCTTGCAGGTAGTGCACATTGGTGTTGCCTTGCAGGAACCACAACAACTCGTAGATAATGGATTTCAGGTGGAGTTTCTTGGTGGTGAGGAGCGGAAATCCGTCTTCCAGGTTGAAACGCATCTGATGTCCGAACACCGATATGGTACCCGTGCCCGTTCTGTCTTCCTTGCGCACTCCTTCGCGAAGCACCCGCTCACATAAATCTAAGTATTGACGCATATATTTATTTGACGATAAACGTGTTACTGCTCTCAATATCTCCTTTCAAGGGAGGTCGGGGGATCTTAGTACAACTTATAGGTAGTCCTTAGTACCTTGAACTCCGTGCGGCGGTTGATTTGGTTGCAAATCTCTTGTTGCTCCTCCGTCAGGCCAAGAATAAACGCCTCGTCCAGCACCTGCTCCTGCGGAATGAACGGATACTGCGCATGGAGTGCCTTGTCGGCGGTAACGGGTTTCTGCTTGCCATACCCGACGGGGGTCAGCCGCTCGCGCTCGATACCTTTGCTAATCAGATAGTTGCAGACTGCTTCGGCACGTTTCTCCGACAGCCGCACGTTGAATACGGAGTCGCCTTTCATATCGGTATGCGCCGACAACTCGATAGTGATATTCGGGTTATCGTTCAGCAGTTTGACGAGCGACTGCAAGCCCGTTTCTGAAGCGGGTGTCAAGTCCCACTTTCCGAACTCGTAGAAGATATTGTCCATCGTAACCGGCTTGCTGACGGGCGACAGCACGAAATCTTGTTGGTATGTCTTGCTGTCGGTAAGGTTCAGCGTGTTGAATCCCTCGCGGGCGTTGAGGTATCCGCGGGCGGTCGCCAGCATGATATATCGTGCGTCTTTGTTCACCTTAATCTTGTAGGTACCGTCCCGCCGCGCTTGTACCTTCGTGTTGGTGCCGTCGTCTCCCACAAGGCGAATAGTGGCGTTGGATATAGGCTCGCCTTGGTTGTCCGTCAGCGTTCCTTCCACGAGAAACACCATCTCCGGCAAGATAAACTCGTATATCTGGTCAAAGCCTTTCTTCTGCCCCCGGTTGGAGGAGAAGAAACCGTTCTGCGAGTTGCCCGCAAAGGTAATGCCGAAATCGTCGTTGTTGGAGTTGAAGGGCGCTCCCATATTGTAGATAAGCCATGCGGCGGAGCCGCGAACGGTGGTGTCGCGCTGTGCCATGAAGATGTCCAATCCTCCATAGCCCGGATGCCCGTTGGAAGAGAAATAGAGCGTCCCGTCGGGGTGGATACACGGGTACATCTCATCGCCTGCCGAGTTGATTTGTGCGCCCATGTTCTGTACATTCACCCATTCTTCGCCGTCCAGTTCCGCCATGTAGATGTCTTTCCCGCCGAATCCTCCGGGCGCGTCAGAGACGAAATAGAGTGTGTCGCCCGAAGCACAAAGCGAAGGATGACCCACCGTGATACTGCTGTCCGCAAAGAGTTTCACCTCCTGTGCCTCGCCCCATTCGCCGCTGGCACGCGAGGAACGATAGATTTTCGCCCCGAGGTCTTGTCCGTTGACGGGCTTCGAGTAGGTGAAATACATCGTGCGCCCGTCTGCGGAGAAACAACATACCCCCAACTCTGCGGTGGATTTTGCTCCGCCTCCGCCGCTCGTGGAGTCGTTTTCCTGTTCTTCCTGCTCATCGCCGTAAAGTCCTTCCGCCAACCCAATATCCTCCCATTTGCCCGCAGCGTTTTTGCGAGCCGAATAGAGACTGAACAACTGCGCACCCGTTACGGGGCTCGGACGTTTCAGGTTTTTCTTCTTGTTGCCCGATGAACCCGATGCCTGCCTGTTGCTGGTGAACATCAGTGCATCCGCATCCGTCCCGATGAACTGCGGCGCAAAGTTACTGCTCCGCTTGGCGTTGAAATCTTTGGAAAGCGACACCTTGTAGCGCGAAGTCTGTTTCTTCCACTCTGTAATTTGCTGGCAAGCATAGTGCCCTGCCTGCGCCTGATAATCCGTGGGATACGACTGCAGATAAATCAGATACTGCTGGTCGGCTTCCCTGTACTTGCCTTGGTATTGCAGCACCTGTGCATAGTGCAGATATACTATAGAATCCTGGTACTTGTTGCGGATGGCATTCTTGTAGGCGTTTACCGCCTTTGAGTTGTTCAAGACACGGTAACACTCGCCTTGGTTGAAAGCCACATGCGCCTTCATCTCCCGCTCTTTCTGGGGCGAGATACGGCTATAGCACTGTTTGTACAACTCGGCAGCGTCGTAGTATTCGCCTATGGCGTACATACGGTCGGCTTTCTTCACGCGCTGCTTAATGCTGCAAGATGATAGCCCTCCCAGGAGGACTATCATCAAGCACACGTATATGTAAGACGTTCTATTATTCAATGGCAGTAAATGATTTTTGTTGATAATTGCCGGTTATTCCAGCGAGTGGACTACCAATCCGCTGCGGAGTTTCGGCTCGAACCACGTCGTCTTCGGCGGCATGATGTTGCCCGAGTCGGCTATGTCGATAATCTGTTGCATGGTAACGGGGTAGAGCGCCAACGCCACCTTCATCTCGCCCGAATCCACGCGGCGTTTCAGTTCACCCAAACCGCGAATACCACCTACGAAATCAATACGCTTGTCCGAGCGCAAGTCCTTGATGCCGAGTATTCTGTCCAATATCAGATTGCTCGAAATCGTAACGTCCAGCACCCCGATGGGGTCATTGTCGTCATAACGTCCCTCTCTGGCGGTCATGCTGTACCATTCGCCGCCGAGGTAGAGCGAGAAGTTATGCAAAGCCTGCGGCTTGTAGATGTCTGCACCCTTTTTCTCTACTACAAAATCCGTCTCCAATGCGCGTAGAAACTCCGCCTCGCTCAATCCGTTCAGGTCGCGCACCACGCGGTTGTAGTCTATGATATTCAGTTGGTTATCAGGGAAACATACCGCGAGGAAATAGTTGTATTCCTCTTTGCCCGTGTGATTCGGATTTTGCAGTTTCTTCTCGTTACCTACCAGCGCGGCAGCCGCGGAACGATGGTGCCCATCGGCAATGTACATGGCAGGTATCTCTTTGAATATCTGTGTGATATGGCAGATGGTAACAGGGTCGTTTATCAACCAGAACGTGTGGCGGAATCCTTCGGGCGGCGCTACAAAGTCATACTCCGGCTCGCCGGCGGTTATCTGTGCTACAATGGCGTCAAGGTCATCGCGGTGGGGATAAGCGAAGAACACGGGTTCCATGTTCGCGTTGTTCACCCGCACGTGTTTCATGCGGTCTTCCTCCTTGTCGCGGCGGGTCAGTTCGTGCTTCTTGATACGCCCTTCCATATAATCATCCACCCACGCGGCTACCACTAGTCCGTACTGTGTCCTGCCGTCCATTGTCTGGGCATACACATAGTATTTCTCCTGCTCGTCTTGCACCAGCCAACCCTCTTTTTGGAAAAGGTCAAAGTGCTCGCGCGCACTCTGATACACCTTCGGGTCATGCTCGTCCGTGCCGTCTTCGAAGTTTATCTCCGGCTTGATGATATGATACAGCGATTTCTCGTTACCTGCCGCCTCTCTGCGGGCTTCGTCGGAGTTCAACACGTCGTACGGGCGACTGCTCACCTGCTCCACTAACTGTCTGGGTGGACGAATGCCACGAAATGGTTTGATAATCATGGTGGTATATAGATTTAGATTAAGGGTTTACTTTCCCGCTGCTTTCGGCTCCGGAGACATGGAGCAAGACCCGTTGAAGACCGCATTGGGCTCCACAATCAGCGTCTGCGTCTTCACATCGCCCTGAATCTTGCCCGTAGCACGGAGCGCCAGCGTGTGGTGAACGGCTATCTTGCCCTCCATGGCGCCCATTATCTCTGCGTTTTGGCAGTCGATGGTGCCTTTCAGTCTGCCTTTCTCGCCTATCACGACCTTGCCCGAGCACTGCAAATCGCCCTCTATCGTGCCGTCTATACGGATATCCGAATCGGCGATGATGGTACCGATGATTTTGCTACCTGCCGTCAAGGCGTTGTATAAAGTTCCTGTTTGCTGTTGTGTTGCCATAATGAAACTCGCTTTTAGATTACTTTCCCAAATACGCGGGCGCCTTCACCCGCAATGAAATTCAGTGTGCAAAGATACCGTTTTTTTTTTGTATGTGCAAATAATAGGCTGTACGCAGTGCAAAAAAATCTCTTTTTTCACCGAAAAAGCAAAAAATATGCCCATTTTCTTTGTATATCTCAAAAAAAAAGCGTACCTTTGCACCCTATTGCGTGGTATTGCGTACGATAACGATATGAAACTACTCATTGTCATACTTCTTCTTGCCGCTGCTTTTGTGCTGTTGTCGGTGCGCGTCATTGTGAAACGCAACGGGCGTTTCTCCAGCCAGCATATCTCCCAGAGCAAGACCATGCGTGAGCGGGGTATCCATTGCGCCACTTCCCAAGACCGCGAAGCACGCTGCAAAAATCCCGCCCGCATAGACCCTAAGCAACTGTAAATCACGGCTCCGAAATGCTATCGGAAATGCAGGTGCGCCGCCTGCGATATGGAAAGGATAATTCATTAACAAACAATATCATTATGAACAAGATTCAAATTACCGTTGACGTAATTCTTGCAGCCGCTGTGGTTGCGCTGTTTGTCATTTTCTTTACGGTGAAGCCTTCTTGCGGGCACCAAACCTCCGCCGAAGCGGCAACTGTTCCCGAAGGCAATATGCCGGTGGCTTATCTCAACCTCGACTCTGTCCTGACTTACTACACCTTCGCCATTGAGGCAAGCGACCGCTTGATGTCCAAGCAGGAAGACGCACGACTCAAACTCAACACCAAAGCGCGTACTCTCCAGAGCGAGATGGCGGACTTCCAACGCAAATTGGAGAACGGGGCTTTCATGAGCCGTGAACGTGCCGAGCAGAAGCAGAACGAACTCCTCAAAAAGCAGCAGGATCTCCAAGACCTGGAAGCCAAACTCACCAATGAAATCATGATGGAGAACCAGCAACTCAATATGCAGTTGGCAGACACCCTCAATAGTTTCCTCCGCGAGTTCAATGCCGATGGACGCTATCACATGATTTTCGCCAATACGGGCAAGGATAATATCCTCCAAGCCGCTGATTCGTATGACATCACAGCCGAGGTCATCGAGTCGCTCAACGCCCGCTACACTCCCAAAAAGAAGTAGTACGGGGGCAGGTGTCTCGCCTGCGGTAAATCAGCCGAGTTGAGCGAGTGATTACCGGGTGATTATCGGGTGATTACCGGGTGATTATCGGGTGATTCAGCGGACTGTTCCGAGTCGATATCAAGAGAGAGGCGTATGCGAAAAAGGTTCTTTTTGATAGGTTTAGTGTACTGTGCCGTGCTGGCGACGCAGACGGCCAATGCCCAAGCCATACCGGTCTCGATGGAATACACCGAGGTGTATGATTTCATCGACGAACTCATTACCGACGGGTATATCGTCCGCCAAACGGCTGTAAAGCCCTACACTCGCACCCAAATAGCCGATATGCTGGCGGAGGCGCAGGCGGGGGACTCCTTGATGAACAAACGCCAGCGGAAAGCGCTCGCCTACTACCTCGATCTCTTCGCCCTTGAGCGCGACACGATGGTCAGCCGCTATGTGCAATATACAGATCGTCAGACCTTCTCGCTCTCCCTCGCTAATCCGCAGTTCTCCTACATGTCCAAGAAAAAAATGTTCAAGTTTACGCTTGAACCTATCTTGGGCATGGACATTTACGGCTCCAAGAAAGGGGCTATCCTCAAGCGATGGTACGGTGCCGAACTGCGCATGGACATCGCACGGCACGTGTCGGTCTGGGGATCGCTTCGCGACATATCGTGGAACGGAACAGCCTTGTTATCAGACAACTACTACGCCAACGAGTACGCTAAAATAGACGGTGCCAAACTCACCAAGCCCCTTTTCCTCAACAACCTCGCGGGCGTGCAGTATAAGGAAGCGAACTATGGTGGTGACTTCTCCGACTCGCGCGGGGGCATTGCCCTTTATTCATGGTGGGGGCGAATCGCCTTGGAGCGTGAGAATATCCGCTGGGGCGACTCTTACCACTGCTCCAACATCCTTTCCGGACGCAATCCCGCGGTGCCCATGCTCTCTCTGCAACTCACTCCTTGCAGTTGGTTTCAGTTCGACTACTTCCATGCGTGGCTGGTCTCCAATGTCTTGGACTCTACCAACTACTACATTGAGCACGTAGCCGAAGGAACCGATGTGAAGCAGTATCGCCCGCACAACAAGTTCATGGCGGCGAATATGTTTACTTTCACGCCCGTCAAGTACATTTCTTTCTCTTTCGGTAACTCTATTGTCTATGCCGAGCCGAATGTGCAGGCTATCTATTTCATCCCTATCGCCTTCTTCAAGTCGCTTGACCACCTGATGACCAAGGGTACTGCCACGCAGAACCAGAACTCGCAGGCGTTTGCTTCTATCTCCGTCCGCCCGTGGGATCATATACAGTTGTACGGCTCTTTCTTCTTAGATGAGTTCAAACTCTCGCGCCTGAAGAAATCCTCTGCGGCGAAAAATCCCGTCTCCTATCTCGTGGGCTTCAACTGGAGCGGATGGCCGCTCAAAGGCTTGTCCCTCCGCGGCGAGTTTATGCGCTCCTATATTGCATGCTACACCCAATCAATTGATGTGCTCGACTACACCAGCAATACTTATCTGATGGGGCACTATATGGGCGACAACGCGCAGTCTATCCATGTGGAATTAGCCTACCGCCCCGTCCGCGGACTGCGCCTTGCACTTTCCTACACCAACGACACCAAGTACAATTCTTATTCCTACTTGCGCAGAGGCATTATTGATGCCATCTCGCAGAAACCGTTTGACAAGGCAATCTACAAGAACGATGAGATTGCTCTCAACGGAGTGTACGAGGTGCATCCTTCGATGTACCTGCGCCTGTCGTTGCTCTACAACAACGCCCGTGCCTTTGATAATTTGGAATCAGAAGTGGACGGCGAATACCTCGCCACCGCCCAAGAGTATCTGAATACCTATGCCCCCGTCTATTTCCAAGGCAAGAACTTCACTGCCCAAATAGGCTTCTCCTTCGGTTTCTAATCCTTTTGTAATTCATAATTCTAAACTCCTAATTCATAACAGAATCCTGTGCTGTTTAATTCCATTGAGTTTGCGATATTTCTACCGATTGTATTTTTGCTGTATTGGTTTGTGTTTGACTACGCTTTGCGTAGGTGCCGTCGGCAGTTGTGGTGGCAGAACTTGTTTGTACTTGTAGCGAGTTATGTGTTCTACGGTTGGTGGGATTGGAAGTTCCTGCTCCTCATAGCGCTCACAACGCTATGTTCTTACGGCAGCGGGCTGCTGATTGCTCGCGAAGAGTCTAACCGCACGGGGGGGGGTAATTCTTCGCAAGAAGGTTCTTCTCAGGTAGCAGAAAGCGGGTTGGAGAAGATGGAATCTTGCACGGCAGGATGCGGAATGAATACCGCACCGCTGTGGAAGAGGAAATTTTGGTTGTGGGCGAATGTGTTGCTCAACCTCGGTATCTTAGGTGTTTTCAAGTATTACGATTTCTTTGTAGATTCGTTTGCGCGGCTGTTTGGCGTAGATGCGGAAACGCATCTGCTGCATTTTGTATTGCCTGTGGGTATCAGTTTCTACACCTTTCAGGCGCTTTCTTATTCCATTGATGTGTACAAGGGTAAGATATCTGCTACGCGGGACTTGGTGGCTTTTGCTGCTTTCCTGAGTTTCTTCCCTCAATTGGTGGCAGGACCTATTGAGCGTGCAACGAACTTGCTGCCTCAGTTTCAGAAGCCGCGTGTGTTTGACTATCAGCAGGCGGTAGACGGCATGCGTCAGATACTATGGGGACTATTCAAGAAGATAGTGGTGGCAGACAACTGTGCAACGTATGTGGATACGGTCTTCGGTTCGATAGGTGAGCAGTCGGGCAGCACATTGGCATTGGCTGCGGTGCTCTTCACGTTTCAAATCTACGGTGATTTCTCGGGTTATTCGGATATAGCGATAGGCACGGCTAAGTTGTTTGGCATTCGTTTGATGCGTAATTTCAACGTGCCTTATTTCAGCCGCGACATTGCGGAGTTTTGGCGCCGTTGGCATATCTCGCTTACAACATGGTTCCGCGATTATGTGTATATTCCGCTGGGCGGCAGCAGACCGGAAATACTGGTCAATGTTCGTCATCCTGAGGCTTATAAGAAAGCCATAGTGGTGCGGAATACGTTTGTGATATTCCTGCTAAGCGGGTTTTGGCACGGTGCGAATTGGACTTTTGTGCTGTGGGGTGCGTACCATGCGCTGCTGTTCCTGCCGCTGATTCTGACAGGCAAGAACCGCAAATATATGGACGCCCCCACATGGCGCGACCTGCCCAAGATACTGCTAACCTTTGCCCTCGTAGTCTTCGGCTGGATTATCTTCCGTGCCGAAAGCATATCCCAATTTGCGGAATATGTGCAAGGGATGTGCAATGCGAGCCTATTTAGTATTCCTTGGTTGAAGAATAGAGCATTTTATATACCTTTAGCAATATCCATCTTGGTTACCTTGTTGGCAGAATGGAACTCTCGCACAAAAGAACATCCATTGCAACATATTGAGCAAATTTATTTCTTCCGTATTGCTTGGGTGCGTTATTGTTTCTATGCACTATTCTTACTAATTTGCTTTATACATCGTGGCAATGTGGTTACTTTCATTTATTTTCAGTTTTGACCAATTATGATACGATTCTTGAAAGATACTGCATACACATTTGGTGTGTTTTTGGTGTTAAGTACTGTGTGTGAGTGTTTTGTGTTTACACGCATACCTAATCACTATTCGAATAAGTACAATTATGTTGAAGCACATAAAGATTCCCTCCGTATTCTGCTGATGGGCAACTCATATGCAGAAAATAGTATAAATCCAGCAGAAATAGGAGAGGGAACATTTGATTTAGCAGTATCTGCTAGATGGATTTTTTATGATAAGCAACTTTTAGAAGATTTTGTCCCACGTATGAGTAACTTGCAGGCAGTTGTATTTCCTATGGGGTATAAGATGCCTTTTTGGAGTTCTCACCACTATCCTGAAAATCCGCAACCATACATTGATTTTGTACATGAGAAGTTTATGCATTGCTGGTATGACCGTTTTCCTGAAAATATTATTCATTGGTTGTCCATTGTACAAGGAGGAAATGAAGTCAATATCTTTGCAACGCGTCTAAAAATGGAGGATGGATGGACAGGACAATTTCCTTTATCTGGTCAATCAGCCTTGTGGAAAGAGGAACAAAACATTCATCCTGCGCTTATTGAGGCAGCAGATGCAATGGCACAAGTGGCAGAATATACTCAATACCTAACGGACATGGCACATGTATGTTGTGAGCATAATGTTCGTTTTATAGTGGTAACTCCACCTTGCCATGATTCGTTTGTAAACAACACTCGCCCGGAAGGTATCGCAACTTTGCATCAAATAATAGAAGATGTTCGTAAAGAGTATCCTATAGAATACAAAGACTATCTGCAAGATAGTGCATATCGTGCAGATTCTCTTTATTTCAACTGTTCGCATCTGAATAGTATAGGAGCCACCAAGTTTGGTGCACAAATAAAAGCGGACTTCAACTTGTAGACCTGCTCATTCTATTTCTTCAAGTACTCTTCCAGTTCTTGCCAGCGGGTGGTGGCGTCGCGGAGGCCTATTTTGTAGATGGTCTTGATATGTAGCGGATTGCGCTCGAGGCGGCGGATAGGCAGGATGGTCTGAGGCGAGAAGACAAAGATTTTACCCTCTTTCTGCAAGTCGCGTATCTGCGCAAGGCGTTTGTGGTAGTTCTCCGTCCGCACCTTGAGGGCGGCTTGCAGGTTCTTTTCTTTGGGATAGAATATCTTGCTCGGCAGGTAGAGGGGCTCGTTCATGCGGAACTCCATCGGGCGCGTGAGCACCACGATGACCTTGTCGCAACCTTCCTCAAATGCTTTATCCAGCGGGATGTTATCCACTAATCCGCCGTCCAAGTACTCCTCGCCGTCTATCTTGACGCGATGGGAGATGAACGGCAGCGAGCCCGATGCGCGCAGCCAGTCTATCTGCTTGTAGCAGTTCTCTATCAGTTTGTATTCGGCTTTGCCTGTGCGCACGTTGGTTACCGTGGCAAACACCTTGGTCTTGGACTTCTCGTAGGTCTCTTCGTCGAAAGGGGCTAACTCGTTGGGAATGCGGTTATAAGCAAAGTCCACATTGACCATATTGCCCGTTTTGAGCAGGGAACGCACCGACACATAGTTGGGATCCACACAGTGTTTGTAGTTGTAGCGAAAGGCTCTGCCCTTCTGCTTGGAGGGCAGGTTGATACCGAACAATGCCCCTGCGGACGTGCCGCAGAGGACATCGGGCTCAAAACCTTTGTCTATCATTACATCCAGCACGCCGCAGGTGTATATGCCGCGCATGCCGCCACCTTCTAATACTAATCCGAGTTTCATAGTTTTTGATTTTTGACCGCGTTGTTTTCCGGCTGTATGACAGCGTGGCGCGCTTTTTCAGCGGCAGGGGTCATCCAGCGCGGAGCGCGGTTTGTTGTTTAGTTCTTGAAATGCAGTTCACCGTCGCGGAGTTCCACGATAACCGGTCGCTTGCCGTCCACCTTGCCTGCGATAATCGATTTCGACAGTTCGTTGAGCACAAGCCTTTGCAGTGCACGCTTGACAGGTCGGGCACCGAACTGCGGATCGTAGCCCTCGCGAGCGATATAATCAATGGCATCGTCCGTCACGCGGAGGTCTATACCGTTGTTCATCAACATCTTATGCACGCCCTCAATCTGCAATCCGACAATGTCGCGTATTTGTTTTTGGTTGAGAGGTTGGAACATAATAATCTCGTCGATACGGTTGAGGAACTCCGGGCGGACTGTCTGCCGCAACATCTCCAGCACCTGCGTCTTGGTAGTTTCGGCGTCCACACCTTTCTCCTCGTTCTCGCGGATAAGTTGACTACCGAGATTGGAAGTGAAAATGATAAGAGTGTTCTTGAAGTTGACCGTTCGCCCTTTGTTGTCGGTCAGCCGTCCGTCGTCCAGCACTTGCAACAAGACATTGAAGACATCGGGATGGGCTTTCTCTATCTCGTCGAACAGCACCACACTATAAGGCTTACGGCGAATCGCCTCGGTGAGTTGCCCGCCCTCATCGTAGCCTACATATCCCGGAGGCGCACCGATAAGCCGAGTTGCGGAGAACTTCTCCTGATACTCCGACATGTCGATACGGGTCATCATGTTCTCGTCGTCGAAGAGATAGTCGGCGAGTGCTTTCGCCAACTCTGTCTTGCCTACACCCGTAGTGCCCAGGAAAATGAAACTTCCGATAGGCCTCTTGGGGTCTTGCAAGCCCGCTCGGCTGCGGCGGATAGCGTCGCTCACAGCCTCTATCGCCTCCTCCTGCCCGATAACACGCTTGTGCAATTCCTCCTCAAGGTGGAGCAGTTTGTCGCGTTCGGACTGCATCATCTTCGTAACGGGAATGCCTGTCCAGCGTGCCACTACTTCGGCAATGTCGTCTTCGTCCACTTCCTCCTTGATAAGGCTCTCGCCCTGCATGGCGTGGAGAGCGTCTTGTGCGGCTTTGATATTGGCTTCGGACTGCTGAATCTTGCCGTAGCGTATCTCCGCCACCTTGCCGTAGTTGCCTTCGCGCTCGGCTATCTCCGCCTCGCGCTTCATCTGCTCTATGCGTGCTTTCTCGTTTTGGATAGTCGCCACATAGCCTTTCTCTTTCGCCCACCGTGCATCCATATCGGAAGCCTGCGCTTTAAGGGCTTTTAGTTGCTCCTCAATGGTAGCGAGCTTGCCCTTGTCGTTCTCCCTCTTGATAGCCTCGCGCTCAATCTCCAACTGCTTTATCTGCCTGTCGAGGTTGTCCAACTCTTCCGGCTTGGAGTCCACCTCCAGCCGCAGTTTGGCAGCCGCTTCGTCCACGAGGTCTATCGCCTTGTCCGGCAGGAAGCGGTCGGTGATATAGCGCGTGGAGAGCGTAACGGCAGCAATGAGTGCGTCGTCCTTGATACGCACCTTGTGGTGGGTTTCGTAGCGCTCTTTCAATCCCCTCAAAATGGAGATTGTCGCCGCTTCGTCGGGCTCGTCCACCATCACGGTCTGGAAACGGCGTTCCAACGCCTTGTCGCTCTCGAAGTATTTCTGATACTCGTCCAGCGTGGTGGCACCTATCGCCCGCAGGTCGCCCCGCGCCAACGCGGGTTTGAGAATGTTCGCCGCGTCCATCGCGCCGCCGGTTTTGCCTGCTCCCACGAGGGTGTGAATCTCATCAATGAAGAGTATTATCTCGCCTGCGGCTTGTGTTACCTCGTTAATGACGCCTTTCAGCCGTTCCTCGAACTCGCCTTGGTACTTCGCGCCGGCAATAAGGGCACCCATATCGAGGGAGTAAATCTTCTTGTTTTTGAGGTTTTCGGGTACATCGCCGCGGATAATACGGTGCGCCAATCCTTCCACAATGGCGGTTTTACCAACGCCGGGCTCACCTATCAGGACGGGATTGTTCTTGGTGCGGCGGCTCAGTATTTGCAGCACGCGCCGAATCTCGTCGTCCCGCCCAATGACAGGGTCGAGTTTGCCCTGCTGTGCACGATCGCAAAGGTTGATTGCGAACTTCTGTAAGTTCTCTGTTTGTTGTTGGTTAGTCGTATTCATAGTTGGTTAGTTGTTAGTTATCAGAATGTGATTGTAAGCGGTCAGTAACCGTTTACAAAGGAATGCTCAACTTTTGTGCCAAACCGCGGGCAATATGACAAAATGGCAGTAGATACGCAACAACAGACTATCTTTTCCGTCAAAATGGCATACCGCATTGTTGTCGCGGGTCTGTCGCGGGTCTGTCGCGGGTCTATCGCGGGGGTAGCGCAGGGGTAGCGCAAGGGTAGCGGAAGGGTAGCGCGGACACAGACGAAACAAGCGTGTCTAAAATTTTAGACACGCTTGTTGCATAGGTGTGATATACAGGTGTGATATGCAAGGGGCGGGAGAAGCGCTGACTTGTGTCTTATTTTTCCAATGCGAGGAACGCCATTGCATACTCGCGCATCTGCTTGAGCATGGCAACGAGTCCGTTGCTGCGGGTGGGGGAGAGGTGCTCGCGGAGGCTGATACGGTCGATAAAATAGAGGTCGGCATCCACAATCTCCTTGGGCGTGTGTCCGCTCAATACATGGATAAGCAGTGCCACGATTCCCTTTACCAGTATGGCGTCCGAGTCGCCGTGGTAGATAATCTTGCCGTCCTCCACGCGGGCGGTGAACCAGACCTTCGACTGACAGCCGTCAATCAAGTTCTGCTCGGTGCGGGCTTCTTCGGGGAACGGTTCCAATCCGTTTCCGTACTCAATCAGCAGCGAATAGCGATCCATCCAATCGTCAAAACTGCTGAACTCCTCAATGATTTCGTCTTGTATGTCGTTGATAGTCATAGGTCGTTTGCGTTGTTTCAGTTATAATTGTTTTGTTATTGTATGCTTTGTGCCACATGCTCCAACCGGTTGGGGAAGAGGCGGTCGCGCACGAGGTAGAAGAGGTGCAATCCGAGGTCTATCAGCAGCGCCACCAGCAGGGTGATACCCGCGCGAATGAGTGCGAGCCATGCGCTGTCCAGCGTGGCGAGCCACGGGGAGAGCCCCGTTGCCCAGTCCATGATAAACGCGAACTTGTTGGTTACCAAATCGAAACTGTGCACGCAGAGAATGAGCATGGAGTTTCTGCCGCACCACGTCCAGAACGGGGCGGGGGCGAAATGCCATCCGCGACGGTTGCACCATGCCTGCACCTCTTCCAACGCCGAGAGGAGGTAGCGGCAGAAGCCGTAGAGCAGCAGCGAGCCGCCGCAAGCGCCCATCACCTCCAGCGCGTTGGCATGGCAGGTGCGCATATCCAAATGGGCGGTGGCGCCGCCCCACAGGTACCAATAGAGGACAATGAGCCACGCAATGATACTCAACACCTTAGCAATATCGGGGATACGCTTTTGGTGTGCAAACCATCCGACGGCATAGAAGATAAGCATGCCGATACCCGGCAGCGGGTTCCATGCCACAGGTGCCACCAGCGGGTAGAGCACGCTCGCCGTGAAAGACAGCGCCGTGCAGACCAGCAAGACCACATAGGGATTCTTGATACCGCAGCGGAGCAGGAAAAAGAGTTCGCGGGCAATGAAGAGCGCAAAGAGGAACCACAGCGGTCCGCACCATGCCTCGCCGTAGGGTGTCGCGTAGAAATCGCCCGTGCTGACCGCAAGGCGCACCAGCGGCAGGCGGTTGAAGGTCTCTGCGCCCGTGCAAGCGTCCCATATCCACGAGATTAGACACATATAGACAAGTGTGCCGAAATAGGGTACCAGCAACCGCCACGCGTTCTGCCGCGTGCGTTTGCCGAAATCTTGAATACGCGCTTCGCCTTTCTCAAACAAGCCCGCCGCCAAGATAAACAGCGGCATGTGGAAGGAAAAGATTACATTCTCTATCTGCCAATGGCTGGCAAAATGGGCAAAGACAACCAACAAAATGGCTATGCCTTTCAATACATCGTATGTCAGATTGCGTGAAGACATTTTGCGGTTATGAATTATGAGTGTGCGGTGCGGTTTTCGCCGTGATTAGTTCGTACAGCAGTTGCGCCAATCGTTCGTCGTCTTCTTCGGCTATGGTCTCGCCGACGGGCGCATCCACCACAAAATCGGCTTGCCGATAGTAAGGCTCGCGGGCTTCCAAGTGCGGCGTAATGAACGCAAGCAGTTCCGCCTCCGTGCGTCCCTGCAAGACGGGGCGTTCGGACAAGTCGGTGAGCATAAGCCGCTTGGCAAGGTGCTCGGGCTGCCAACGGAGGTAAATGCTGGTGCCCAACTCTTTGAGGCACTCCATATTGTCTTCCCAGCAGGGGTAGCCGCCGCCCGTGGCGTAAATCACATGATTGTAAGGCAGTTCCGCCAAGTCTTCCACCACATACTTTTCCTTATGGCGGAAGTCCTCCATACCAAACTGCCGGATATAGTCGGCTGTGGAACAGCCGTGTATCTCGTGGAAGGCGTTGTCCAAGTCCACGAAGTACCAACCCAACTTATCCGCCAGCAATTTGCCCGCCGTGGTCTTGCCTGCGCCCATATAGCCTATGAGGTAGATAGGAAGTTCCATCACTGCTCCTCCTTGTAGTTTTCCTGCCAGCGAATGGTGCCGTTCTCAATGAAGGCTTGGGGCAGGGTGTAGGCGTCGGGGGCGGGGACGGGGTGGAGCAGATTCCATCGGCTATCGTACATCCTGGCTACGGACGAGCAGAGCGGGGCGCAGACCGTTTGCACGAGCAGAATGCTGTCGTAGTAGCAGTAGAGTTCGAGGTAGCAACTGTCAGCAAGCCGTATCTTCGCATAGGCACCGTCCTCTATCTCCATCACGGGCGTTCCGCCAAACGCTTGCACATCGGCTACTATCTGCTCCGCGACAGACTGCTGCGCAAAGGCGCAGACGGGGAGGAGTGTTAACAGTATGAACAATAGTTGTTTTTTCATATTCATCAGAAGTCAGGTCGCTTTCCGACAGGCATTGTTTGCTCCGGCAGTTCGTTCCAAACCGTCCGCAGTTAGTTTAACAGCACCACTGCGTAGGCGGCGATACCTTCTTCTCTGCCTACGAAACCGAGGTGTTCGGTGGTGGTGGCTTTGATACTCACGGCATCCGGCTCCACTCCCATCACCTCTGCCAAGCAGGCTTGCATGGCGGGGATATGGGGATTGAGTTTGGGCGATTGTGCGCATATGGTGCAGTCGCAGTTGCCGAACTCGTAGCCTCTCGCGCGCACCATCTCCATGACGCGGCGGAGGAGTATCTTCGAGTCGATACCTTCGTACTCGTTGCCTTTGGTGTCGGGGAAATGGTAGCCTATGTCGCGCATGTTGGCAGCACCGAGGATAGCGTCGCAGAGTGCGTGGATAAGCACATCGGCATCGGAATGTCCGAGGAGCCCGCGCTCCGAGGGTACTACAATTCCCCCCAACCACAATTTGCGGTCGGGGGTGAATTGGTGCACATCATATCCGAATCCTATTCGCATATCTATCGCTTGTTGTTCACGAGGTCTTTGATACCCGCGAGGTCGAAGCCCACGGTGAAACGCATGGTCTGGTCAAGCGGGTTGGACGCCGCCAAACCGATACAGTAGGATACATCCAGCGAGAAGATAGAGAGGTGGAAACCTGCACCCACGGTGAGGTAGTTGCGGTTACCTTTGTAGAAGTTCTCGTAACTATAACCGAAGCGGGCGAAGAACTGCTTGTTGTAGGAGTACTCCAAACCTGCTCCCCAGCGTACTTCCTCAAACTCCTCTTTGGCTCCGCGCGGCGCGTCGGCAAACGACCAGAAGATACCTTTCACGGAAGAGAGTTCCGAGTAAGCGTCTTGCGACATCTGCCATGTGGTCTCGTCTTCGGGGTCAAACCCGTCCGTGAATTTCGACTTGCGTGACGGTACCATCATCTTGTCCGCTTGGAGGCTGAAAGTCAGGCTGTTGTACTTGTCGAAAGGCAACTCGTAGTTGGCACCGATACGCAGGGTAGCGGGGATAAAGTTGCGCGTTACCTCATCGTAGGTCATCTTGCCGCCGAGGTTGCTCAGGTTCAGACCCAACGAGAAATAACTCGTACCCATCGGGAGTTGGATAGGCTGGTGGTAGTAGAGCGCAATGTCTGCCGCCATCGTCCACGCAGCGTGCATGTTGTTGTCGTAGCCCGTGCCCGACATGTTCATGCCGTTGTTGAGGTCGGAGTACATAAAGCGCAGTGCGACAGCCATACTCACATACTCGTGCAACTTACGATAGTAGGAGAGGTCGAGTGCCCACTCGTTGGGGCGGCAGGTGCCGTAGTCCTCGTTGTTGGCGCCCGTGAGTTGCACATCACCCATAGAGAAATAGGTGAACGAAGCACCGATACCGCCGGCGCGGTCGCCGAAGTTGTAGTAACCTTCCAAGTGCGCGAGGTCAATGTCGGTAACACCCAACTTGCGCAACCACGGCGTGTAGTTAGCCGTGATACCGCCCGCACTCTTCATGAAGGCGAACTTGGCGGGGTTCCAATACTGCGAGTTGAGGTCTGCGTCGGTAGCCACACCTATATCGCCCATACCTGCCGAACGGGCATCGGGTGCGATACTGAGCGAAGGCATGGAGGTGATAAGGGGGTTCATTGTCTCGTCAATAGCCCAGAGGTTGGTAGCAAACAATGCGGCTGCGACAACGGATAAAAGAATCTTTTTCATACAGTTATTTGACAATCTTTTTGAATTTACGATTTATGATTTACGAATTACAATTTACAATGACCTTAGATATGCTTCATAGGCGGCGTTTCGTTGATTATCTTATTCAGTTACCACTATTTTGCCGGTGGCGGTAGTGTAGGCGCTGTCGGCAGTTTTCATGCGTATATTATATAGGTATATGCTCGGATAGAGCCCTATCTCGCTCATGTTGAGTTGCAGATTGTCGGGGTTGGACTGCGTGTGCTCCCACACCAGTCTGCCGGACATATCGAAGATACGAATCTCGGTCTCCATCACGCGGTCGGGTTGGTCGTAGTTGACCGTGAGGTTGAGCACGCCCGTCGCCTGCACGGGGTTGGGGTAGGAGATGACGGAATAGATATTCGGGTCAGCACCCTTCGACACAATGAAATTGAGCGAAGCAACAGAACTGTTGTTCAGCAAATCCCACGCGCGGAAAGTGAGGCTGTGCGCTCCATCTTCCAACTCGGAAAGCATGTAGGATACCAAGCCGCGCTGGTAACTGCCGTCTTCGGAGGTAAAGAACTCGTTGAGGACATAGTTTTGCTTCGCATCGTTGTCAACGATGAGCAAGAGGTCATGCCCGATACCGGCGCCCGCCGTGTTGATACCATGCTCGTCTTCAATCTCCGCAAAGAAGCGCGGTGTCTCGTAGGTGGTGCCGCCGTCCATAAAGGCGGGGGTGTTCAGGTAGAGTTTGAGGGTAGGACCTACGGTGTCTTCCGTGAAGATAGTACCCGTACCGCCCACGATAAACTCCTCGAAGTGTCCCACGCCCTCCGCTTTGTTCTCCTCGTCGCGTGCGTAGTAGAGGATACGACCGTTGCCGTAGTTGTAGCGGATATCCTTCGGGGTCATGAAGGTATAGGCAAACCGTCCGTTGGTTACTTTCGCACTGCCGGAGAAGATAGTGTTGGGATAGTCGTTGTAGGTCAGCGTCTGTTTGCTGCCCTCCGCTGCATCGTTATCGCGCGTGGTGATGGTCTGCATCTTGTCGTAGATAGTGATGTCCACGGAGCCGTTGAACCACGAAGCGGTGTCGCCTGTCTCTTCGGAGATATATCCTTCTATATGCTGTACATCCAGCGCATGGAGGGTGTCTACTTCCGTGATGGTTTTTACTTGATAATCAGTTGGGTAGAGCAAGCGTACGGCAGGGTCGCCGAGCAGGATATACGGCATCTTGTTTTCATCGTTGCCTGTCATGTTCTTCGCTATGGCGCATGCTTCACCTATGGTCATATTGTAGGAATAGGCATCTTTGTGTCCGAACAGGGTGTCGCAGAAGTTGCGGTTGATATAGGTGTTCTGCGTGGCATAGACCGTCCGGCATGCGGACAACACGCCTATCGCACCTCCGTTGGGATTGAGCACAGCCTCTTCCGCTGCCGAGGATTTGCCGGAGTCGAAATGGGCGAACGAGCAGGTGGCGAACATCCAGAGTGCCAAATTCTTGTTGGTCATTTTCTGAATGCTTTTGAGGTTCATCATACCCTCGTTGGTGATAGCGTTGTAGCCTCCATGTCCCGAATAGTCAAGAAACAAAGCCCCGTTTTGCAACAGGTTGTCGAGTCTTGTCTTTGCCAAAGGATAACTCTCCCCCGATGCGTTAATCTCCTGCGGATAGGCATCCAGGTATATCTTATTGACCGTAAAGTCGAGATTCTTTTTGCGAACACGCTCCGCCCCCTCTTCCGCCACGCGGGTGTGCAGTCCGTTATCACCATCGTCGGCGAGGAATATCAGTTGAGTCTTCCATTTGCTCATATCCTCATTGCGCATGTAGCGAATGGTCTTGCTGACCATGTTTTGCGCCTCCTCTACGGTATTGGCAGGCAGTCGTCCCACGCCGATGTCCATACGCCCGTAGGTATCGCTCTCGCCCTCGCTGTTGTCAAGGAAACCGAAATAGTCGTCGGTAGCATATGCTTTGGTCTCGACGGTGGAGTTCTTGGCCTGGTAGGTGAGGAGCGTGTTCTGTCCGCTCATCTTCAAGAGTTTACGATTGTCGAACGTGCCGTCTCCGAGCAAAAGCAGCCAACGGGGTTTCTGAATACTGCTACTGCTGTTGGCGCGGTCGTAGAGCATCTTCATCAGCCAGCGGTAGGCGGTGGCGTCAGGTGTGCCCGATGAGAACTCGTTGTACACCTGTTGGTCGGTAACAACCGCCCATGTGATGCCGTCTATCGCCTCGTGGGCTTGTGCCAACTCGGTGGCTTGTCCGATGAACGCCTCGGGGCAGATGATGACATAGTCAATGTTCGAGAGGGCATGCAGATTTTGGTTGGTCACGCTGCCGATTACGGTGGGCGACAGCCATCCGTTGCCGTTGGTATTCACGGCGATATACTCCTGTATGCCCGATTTATTGCTGCCGATGAAGGTCAGCGTGGAGCCCGCAAGGGTAGCGGGCATGCGATGGATATTGGCTTTGTCCGTGATGTTCCACACCTCGGTGTTGGCAGTAGCGTTGGTCAGCGTGAATTGCAGCGGAATATCCATTCCGTTGTTCGCCTGCGTGCGGAAGGGCATCTGACTGCCCGTCATCGCGAGTTGGCAAGTGGTGGTCAGTTCGATGTAATTCAGATAGCCGTTGGCGCTTGCAACGGGGGCAGAGTAGGTTATCTCTACGGTTTGTCGGTCGGCGGCAGTCGGGTAGGACTTGCTGCTCGATGCCAACTGGGCTTTGGTGTAAAAATCGCTCACGGATATGGAGTCCAGTCTCACGCTGTTGGTTGTGCCGTTCAGTGTGAATTGGAAGTTGGTGGTGCGACCGGCTGATGCGGCAACGGCAATGTTGCACAACGAAGCCTCCGTGGTCAGTGCATTCGGGGTGGCGAAAGTGAAGGTGCGTGTAGGTTTGGTGGTGGTGAACAACTCCCCGTAAAACTCTCGCCCGCCGCCATCCACGCCGGAAACATCCAGCAGGTTGACAGAATCCAACTCATGTACCTGGTAGCAGGGGAAAGTGGTTACCGCCGTAGCACCTTCTTCGGCGACAGCCTCTGCCGTGGGTATCAGTCGCTGCTCGCCGGCATTGTCGCTCAAGAAATAGTAACCATAGTCAGAATAGGGGTTGCGCGTATGCACAAACTGCGTTCCGTTGTATGCCCACGAGGTAGTGCCTTGTCCGTAGAAAAGGATATAGTCGCCTGCGTTGAACACACCGTCTGCACCTTTCTCCATGTATATTCCTACCGCCGGCAGGTCATCTATCTTGGCTTTGTTGAAGTTCTGAGACAGCATAGCCCCTCCATAACCGTAGACGCGCACTTCGGCAGGATTAGTGATACCAGCGGCAAGCAGGTCTTCGTAGGTCATCCGGTAGATTCCCGATTCCTGCACCCGTATCTTTACCCAGTTACCCGTTTGCAGTACGGATTGTTCGGTGTAGGTATGCACTATGGCATTTGCCGATGAACCAATCAGCCACACAAATACGGACAATAGTATAATCGTTCTTTTCTTCATATCAGAATCGGGTGTTTATCTTAATAATCGTTTGGTTGTCAGTTTATTTCACCTTGCAACATAGACCATCGTCTTCTATCAGTTCTTCGCGTGCCACCGGCCGTCTGCCGTTGCGTTGTTGTATGTAAATCAGGTCTCCTTGCCGTATGGTCATAAGGCTGCTTGCCTGCGCTATCGCAGTCGCTGTGTCTATGAGAAGGTCTTTGTTAATGACCTCTTCTGTACTGTGCCACTCCCCTACCGCCAGCGAATAATCGAAGCATAAACTCTGTGTCCAAGCGCGTCCTTCCTGCCGTGCGGTCTGCAATACATCGTATGCCATAAAGTCCGCTCCCGCCGCCCATGCGTCAAAGTATCTGTCGGAAAACTTGGGCGCGATATGCTTTCCGAGTCGGCTGACGCGTAACACCACGCAGGGAGTCATACGGATATCGTTTGCCCCCTCCGGCACGAAAAACGGCTTGCGGTTATTCAGCAGACACGAGTCGCCTTTTAACACCATTTCCGTGTTCCCTTCCACCTCGATAAATCCGATGATTTTCATAGCGCACAAAATCGGCTGCAAAGTTACGAAAAATAAATGACATATGCAAATGTTTGACAAAGATTTTATAACTTTTTCTTAATGGCAGGACTATGTGCGGATAATCATACTACAAAGACAAGGCTGCGTTTGTCATGCCAATGAATAAACAACAACACAAAACAGCAGCGGAATGCCGTCTGCTGTTTTCGTAGTATCCTTATGCTGTCAAAAATGCAGGAAGGATATAAGATATGTGTGGAATGTAAGTGGGATATAGGCGGGACAATAAGAAACATATGCTGCTTCCGGGCGGCGGGCAGGTGTGATTCTCCGTTGCTTTCTTATCCCGACAATATCCGATATTATGGGCTGTGGGAAATGCTTACTTTGCGCGGATAAAGAGTTGTACGGGGGTACCGTTGAAATCCCACCACTCGCGCAACTTGTTCTCCAAGAAGCGGCGATACGGCTCTTTCACATATTGCGGCAGGTTGGCGAAGAACACAAAGGTCGGTACCTGCGTGTTCGGCAACTGCGTGCAGTACTTTATCTTGATATACTTACCCTTGGTGGCAGGCGGCGGATAGTTCTCTATCAGCGGCAGGAAACGGTCGTTCAGTTGCGCCGTCGGTACCTTGCGGAACTTGTTTTCATACACATGCAACGCCGTTTCCATCACCTTGAAGATACGCTGCTTGGTCAGCGCGGAAGCGAAGATAATCGGGAAGTCGGTGAACGGCGCAATACGCTCGCGGATAGCCCGCTCGAAGACTTTGATATCGGCATTGGTTTTGCTCTCCACCAAGTCCCATTTGTTCACGCATACCACCAGCCCCTTCTTGTTCTTCTGTATCAGCGAGTAAATGTTCAAGTCTTGTGCCTCTATGCCGCGCGTGGCGTCTATCATCAAGATACACACATCCGAGTTTTCTATCGCGCGAATGGAGCGCACCACCGAGTAGTACTCCAAGTCTTCGTTCACCTTTGCCTTCTTGCGGATACCCGCCGTGTCCACAAGGTAGAACTCCTTGCCGAACTTGTTGTAGCGCGTGT
>JBJEJX010000037.1:0-2627 GCA_051878345.1 Paludibacteraceae bacterium
ATCACCATCTTGGCGAAGAACGTGTCGATAGACTATAAAGGCTACAAAATCAACATCATAGACACTCCGGGGCACGCGGACTTCGGCGGCGAAGTGGAGCGCGTGCTGAACATGGCAGACGGCGTGCTGCTGCTGGTGGACGCTTTCGAGGGTCCGATGCCGCAGACGCGGTTCGTGCTGCAGAAAGCGCTGGAACTGAACCTGAAACCGATCGTGGTGATAAACAAGGTGGATAAGTTGAACTGCCGCCCCGATGAGGTACAGGAAGAGGTGTTCGACCTGATGGTGAACCTGAACGCAACGGAGGAACAACTTGATTTTCAGACGATTTACGGTTCGGCGAAGAACGGCTGGATGTCCACCGACTGGCGCAAGCCGACGACCGACCTGACGGCACTGATGGACGCCATCATCGAGTATATCCCCGCGCCGGAGGAGTTGGAAGGCACGCCGCAAATGCTCATCACATCACTGGACTACAACGCCTACGTGGGGCGTATCGCCGTCGGGCGTGTGCACCGCGGTGCGCTGAAAGACGGCATGAGCGTTATGCTGGCGAAGAAAGACGGCACGATGGTAAAGACGAAAATCAAGGAGTTGCACACCTTCCAGGGTATGGGACACGTGAAGACGGATGTGGTGAAGAGCGGCGATATATGCGCGCTGATCGGTATTGACGGCTTCGAAATAGGCGACACGATATGCGACAGCGAGACACCCGAACCGCTGAAACCGATTGCCATTGACGAGCCGACGATGTCGATGGTATTCACCATCAACGACTCGCCCTTCTTCGGCAAAGAGGGTAAGTTCGTAACGAGCCGCCACATACAGGAGCGTCTGAACAAAGAGTTGGAGAAGAACCTTGCACTGCGCGTGGAGCGCGGGACGGACGAGAACTCGTGGCACGTGTTCGGGCGCGGCGTGCTGCACCTGAGCGTGCTGATCGAGACCATGCGCCGCGAGGGGTATGAGTTGCAGGTGGGTCAGCCGCAGGTGATTTACAAGGATATAGATGGCGTGAAGTGCGAGCCTGTGGAGATGCTGACGGTGAACACACCCGACGAGTGCAGCGGCAAAATCATCGAGTTCGTATCGACGCACAAGGGCGAGATGACCAAGATGGAGATGGTGAACGACCGCGTGCAGTTGGAGTTTCTGATACCCTCGCGCGGAATCATGGGCATGCGCACATACGTGATGAACGTGAGCGCAGGCGAGGCGATTATGGCACACCGGTTCTTTGAATATCAGCCGTTTAAGGGCGAGATAGTGAAGCGCAACAACGGTTCGCTCATTGCCATGGAAGGCGGCACGGCATACGCCTACGCGCTGGACAAACTGCAAGACCGCGGGCGGTTCTTCATCTACCCGGGCGAGGAGGTTTATGCCGGGCAGGTAGTGGGCGAGAACAGCAAGGAAGGCGACATAGTGATAAACGTTACGAAATCGAAGAAACTGACGAACATGCGGTCGAAGTCGGCTGATGACAAGGCTGTGCTGCCGCCGCCGGTTATCTTCTCGCTGGAAGAGGCGCTGGAATATATCAAGGAAGACGAGTACGTGGAAGTAACGCCCACCCATATGCGTATCCGAAAGATTATTCTGGACGAGTTGGAGCGGAAGAGAGCGGGACGAGGATAAGCCCCTCCTACCCTACAAGGGGAGAGAGGTGACGGAAAAGTCTGAGTAATCGGACTATTCTGAGTAATCGGAGTATTCTGATAACTCAGGAAACAAAACGAAAACTATTATTAAAAACTAAACAATATGCAAATTAATCAAAGTGAAATGAAAGACTTGCAGGCTGTTTTGACCCTGACCATTGAGCCTGCAGATTACCAAGAACAAGTACAGAAAGACTTGAAGCACATCCGCCAGAAGGCGAATGTACCGGGCTTCCGTCCGGGCAATGTGCCCATGGGTTTGGTGAAGAAGATGTACGGCAAAGGCGTGTTGGCTGATGTGCTGAACAAGGTTGTCGGCGAGCAACTGAGCAAGTACATTGACGAGCAGAAACTGCAAGTGCTGGGCGACCCGCTGCCAAACAACGAGTTGACTCCCGAGATGGACTTGGACAACCAAGACACTTTCACCTTTGCTTTCGACATCGCTGTTGCACCGGAGTTTGACGCAAAACTGAACGGACACAACAAACTGACGCAGTACGTGATTACCGTAACAGATGAGATGGTGGACAAGCAGGTGAACTCCTACGCAGAGCGCTTCGGCGAGTACGCTGACGTTGAGGAAGTGAAAGACGGCGATATGCTGAAAGGTCTGCTCACCGAGCAGAAAGAAAACGGTATCGTGAAAGAAGGTGCCGTGCTGATGCCCGCTTATATGAAGGACGATGCGCAGAAAGCACTCTTCCAGGGCGCGAAGAAAGGCGATGTGATTACCTTCAACCCGGCAGCCGCTTACGGCAGCGAGGTGGAAGTGTCGTCGCTGGTAGGCATTAGCAAGGAGGAGGCGAAAGACCTGACTTCTGACTTTACCTTTGAGATTCAGACGATTACGCGCCACATGGCAGCCGCTATCGATGGCGAACTGTTTGCCAAAGTGTATGGCGAGAACAACGTGAAGGACGAGGCTGACTTCCGCGCTCGCGTGAAAGCCGAGATAGA
>JBJEJX010000038.1:0-2602 GCA_051878345.1 Paludibacteraceae bacterium
CAGAACGGCTGGGATACCGACCAATTCCCGATTGACAACTTTGAACTGACCCAAGCGTGGATGCAGATTGTCCGCAACGGCGGTTTGGGCACCGGCGGCACAAACTTCGATGCCAAGACACGCCGCAACTCCACCGACCTTGAGGATATCTTCATTGCGCATATCAGCGCCATGGATGCTTGTGCGCGTGCGTTGCTCAATGCCGTGGAGATTATGGAAAACTCGCCGCTGCCGAAGATGCTGAAAGAGCGTTACGCTTCGTTTGACAGCGGTATGGGCAAGGAGTTCGAAGAGGGAAAACTGACCTTGGAGCAAGTCTATGAGTATGGCAAGAAAGTGGACGAGCCGCGCCTAACCAGTGGTAAACAAGAATTGTACGAAGCAATTGTTGCGCTGTATGCAAAATAATAAATTCTATTTATTTGGCATCGTCCTTGTCGCTGTTATCGGAGGACTGCTGTTCGGATACGACACGGCAGTCATCTCCGGTGCAGAGAAAGGTTTGCAGCAGTTCTTTGCCTCCGCCACAGACTTTTCCTATACCGACAGTTGGCACGGTTTCACGACCAGCAGCGCTCTCATAGGTTGTATCATCGGCGCGTTACTCTCAAGTGTACTGACATCGCGTCTGGGACGCAAGAAGAGTCTGTTCATCGCGGGTGTGCTGTTCTTCATCTCCGCATGGGGATCGTATGCACCGGAGACGGGTATTCTCGCCAAAGGCGTGCCTACGATGACGCTGCTTGTGGTCTTCAATATATACCGTATCATAGGCGGTATCGGCGTCGGTCTGGCATCCGCTGTCTGCCCGATGTATATTGCCGAGATAGCCCCTGCCAACAAGCGTGGTGCCCTTGTCAGTTGGAACCAGTTTGCCATCATCTTTGGTCAGTTGGTGGTCTATTTTGTCAACTTCCTCATTATCCGTGCGCACGTCAACGACCCGGCGGTAGTGGAATGGACGCAACATGTGGGTTGGCGCGTCATGTTCGTCAGCGAGTGCGTGCCGGCGGCTACCTTTGCACTGCTTATTCTGCTGGTGCCCGAGAGTCCGCGCTATTTGGCACTCAGAGGGCGTGATGAAGAGGCACTCAAGGTGCTCTCGCGCATTAACGGAGAGTCGCGCGCTACGGAGATTCTGGCAGAGATACATGCTACGGCTACCGAGAAACGAGAGCCGTTGCTGACCTACGGCTGGCTTGTTATCTTTGTGGGTATCATGCTCAGCGTGTTCCAGCAGATAGTGGGAATCAATGCCGTGCTCTATTTCGCACCGCGTATCTTCGAGTCGATGGGAGTGGGTAATCCGATGATTTTCACCGTGCTCATGGGTGTCGTGAACATCACCTTCACACTATTGGCCATCTTCACGGTGGAGCGCCTCGGCCGCAAACCGCTGCTTATCGTCGGTTCGCTGTTAATGGCGCTGGGTGCACTCGGCGTGGCGCTCACGAACATCGTAACTTTGCCTGCATGGGTAGCGGTAGCCAGCATATTGGTGTATAGCGCCGCCTTCATGTTCAGTTGGGGACCGATTTGCTGGGTGTACATGTCGGAATTGTTCCCGAACACCATCCGCAGCCAGGCAACCGCCATTGCAGTCTCTTTTCAGTGGATTAGCAACTTCGTGGTATCATCCACCTTCGTACCTTTGTACAACTACAGCCACGCACTCGCCTACATCATCTACGGCGTGATATGCCTGGTAGCGGCGTTGTTCGTATGGAAACTCGTTCCTGAGACCAAAGGCAAGACGCTCGAAGAAATGACCGCGCTATGGAGAGAGAAGTCCGCTAAACACTGACACTTACCATTAACCTTTCTCCTTGCCATTATTCCGATACTCGGTAGGAGTGCTTCCGGTGGAAGCCTTGAAGGATTTGGAAAAATAACGGGGGTCGCTGAAGCCGCAGGCGTAAGCGACCTCTTTTGCTGCCATATCGGTAGCGCGCAGCAACTCGCAGGCGTGTTTGATGCGTGCCGCCTGTACGAAGTCTTTTGCCGACAGGTTGAACAACTCGTGCATCTTGCGGTTGAGTGATGAACGACTCATGTGCGTTACGTCTGCCAAGTCGTCAATGGTCATTTCCGCATTGCCGATATTTTGCTCCATAAACTGCTGAAGGGTATTGAGGAACTTCTCATTCTCGCTCGTATAGCCCGGAGCGATAATCTCGAGAGAAGGTTGCGGCTCCGGCTGTTTCCCGCTGACTTCCGAGGGGCGGTTGCTGATAGCCAGATACCGTTCCTGCAAATCCAAATAAGCACTCAGAGTCTGCTGGCGTTGCTTGCTGTGGTAGCGGACGCGTGTCGATTGAATACTGATGGCAATGGTAACGAGCAACAGGAAACCGATTTGCAGCGCCACGCCGGCAGTGCTTTCCCAGAAAGTGGGTGTAACGGTGATGATCAGACGGCGTGTGTTGTCCTGCCACTGACCGAGGGCATTGGTGGAACGCACTTCGAAGATATACTCGCCGGGGGAGAGGTCTTGCTCAAGAAGTTTGTTTACATCGGTAGGCGCGCCCCAGGGCTTTTCTTTTCCCTTTGATGAGTAGAAACGCGTTTGGTATTGAATGTCGGTGGTACCGCGGTAGTCCAA
>JBJEJX010000039.1:0-10698 GCA_051878345.1 Paludibacteraceae bacterium
TCGTAGTCGGTGGAGACCGTCTCGGGGTTGTAGTTAATCATCACGGAGCGGTAGCCGTTCTCGCGTATGGTCTTGAGGGCTTGCACGCCGCACCAGTCGAACTCCACGGAGGAGCCGATACGGTATGCGCCGGAGCCGAGCACGACCACGGAGCGTTTGTCGTGGAGATACTCCACATCGTTGGCTATGCCCGAATAGGTGAGGTATAGGTAGTTGGTCTGCGCGGGGAACTCGCCCGCGAGCGTGTCTATCTGCTTGACCACGGGCAGCACGCCTTTCTCCTTGCGGAAACGGCGCACCACGAGCACCGCCTGATCCATATCCATCCGCTCGCCGAGGTGGAGGGCTTTGGCTATCTGGAAATCGGAGAAACCGCGCACTTTCGCCTCGCGGAGCAAGTCAATGTCCAATGCGTTGAGGTCGGGCAGGGCTTGGAGTTCGGCATCTATGCGGCAGATATTCTGCAACTTCTCGAGGAACCAACGGTCAATCTTCGTCAGTTCGTGCAGGCGGTCAATGGTATAGCCGCAGCGGAGTGC
Organism: Paludibacteraceae bacterium; assembly: GCA_051878345.1. GTDB lineage: Bacteria > Bacteroidota > Bacteroidia > Bacteroidales > Paludibacteraceae > Colicola. The sequence goes on from JBJEJX010000039.1 coordinate 540, forward strand.
CTGCGAGAGGAAGAAGATACGCTTGTCGGTAGGCGCCGAGAGGGCATGGTCGAGGTCGTCCACCTGCAAGGCTTTGTTCTCGGTGAAGCCGTGCATGCCCTGTCCTATCATGCGGAGGCCTTTCTGGATAGCGTCCTCGAAAGTGCGGCCGATAGCCATGACCTCGCCGACGGACTTCATGGAGGAGCCTAACTCGCGGTCCACGCCGCGGAACTTGCCCAAGTCCCAGCGGGGTAACTTACAAACGACATAGTCGAGCGCAGGCTCGAAGAACGCCGAGGTGGTCTTGGTCACGCCATTCTTCAACTCGAACAAGCCGTAGCCGAGCGACAGTTTGGCTGCCACGAATGCCAGCGGATAACCCGTTGCCTTCGACGCCAGCGCCGACGAGCGGGAGAGGCGGGCGTTGACCTCAATGACGCGGTAGTCCTCCGAGTTGGGGTCGAAGGCATACTGCACGTTGCACTCGCCCACGATACCGATATGGCGTATAATCTTAATGGAGAGGGCGCGGAGTTTGTGGTACTCGGAGTTGGTGAGCGTCTGCGAAGGAGCGATAACTATGGACTCGCCCGTGTGGATACCGAGGGGGTCGAAGTTCTCCATGTTGCAGACCGTGATACAGTTGTCGTAGCGGTCGCGCACCACCTCGTATTCGATTTCTTTCCAGCCTTTGAGGCTCTTCTCCACCAGCACTTGCGAGGAGAAAGAGAAGGCTTTCTCGGCGAGTTTGTTGAGTTGCTCCTCATCGTCGCAGAAGCCTGAGCCCAATCCGCCGAGGGCGTATGCCGCACGCAGGATAACGGGATAGCCCAAGCGTTTGGCGGCGGCACGCGCCTCCTCAATGGTGAGGCACGCCTCGCTCTGAATGGTCTTGACCTCTATCTCGTTGAGGCGCTCCACAAAGAGTTCGCGGTCTTCGGTGTCGATAATCGCCTGCACGGGTGTACCGAGCACCTGCACGCCGTATTTCTCCAGCGTGCCGTCTTTGTAGAGCGACACGCCGCAGTTGAGCGCAGTCTGTCCGCCAAAGGAGAGCAGAATGCCATCGGGGCGCTCTTTCTCTATCACCTTAGTTACGAAGAACGGCGAGACGGGCAGGAAATAGATTTTATCCGCCACTCCCTCGCTGGTCTGCACCGTGGCGATATTGGGGTTGATAAGCACGGTGTAGATACCTTCCTCGCGCAGGGCTTTCAGCGCCTGCGAGCCGGAGTAGTCAAACTCACCTGCCTCGCCGATTTTCAGGGCACCAGAGCCTAATATGAGAACCTTTTTCATTGGGTTGGATAATGGATAATGCTATCTTAATTATATGTCGTAGTATCTTTTTCGATGACTAAAATATGTATACGTTGAGAAGGACTCCAGGCAGAGGAACCTCCTGCTGTTACACCATAGATATCAATTGTATCGCGTCCGGGGCGCAATGCATATATAGTGGCTTCCGAGCCGTCTTTGTTGGTTGGTACAACCGTACAAATAGAATCATGTGAGAACACATCATAGTGAATGCCACCCATACCGCCCAAATGTACAAACAAACTATCGCCCTGCTCCATCACAGCCGAATGCAAATTGGAGTAATGAAAAAATGGTTGTTCACAAGCCACTAAGAAAGCCAATACGCCAATATATACTATCACTTTAATGGTCTTTTTCATAATAATGTACTATTTTAGAATAGAGGAGACACTACCACAGTACTTGCAAGTGGAACGATTCCGTTATCATCAACAAAGTATTCTGAATTGGCTTCTTCACCTAATGTACGTATAGAATCAAGACCAATCATTGATTCTGTCAGTAACAACCATAGCGGAGACTCGTATAACTCCTCTAACGAAACTTCTCCTTCGCCATAACATACAATAGGCGTAACCAACTGTTCGTTAGCAATGACTGCCCAATAGGTACCATTTTGACATAGAAACATCTTTGGTTTCCCTTCAAGAAATAATGAATCTATGGTTACATCAACAGGTTCTGCACTATATGTGGCAATTCCATCATCAAAGAAAGTTAGTGCAAGATTTTGTACTTCTTCTTTGTTATAATCTTGCGCCTTTACAATAAAAGCATGGCATGTCATGCAACATGCAAATAGGACTAATAATCCTTTTTTCATAATGTTATAATTATTGATTTACATTTATTTTACTATAGTACTTTCACACAAAACGATAACCCCAAGGTAGGGTATTCATTGCTTATAGTCTGCTCTCGTTGCCGTGTCGTTGCCGTAATCGTCTCGTGATTGACCGCTCTTTGACTACTTGTTGACACGTATTCCTTCAGAGCAGTTTCACAAATTTATCGAACAGGAACTCCGTATCCACAGGACCGGAGCAGGCTTCGGGGTGGAACTGCGCGGAGAACCACGGGTTGTGCTTGTGGCGGATACCCTCGTTGGAGCCGTCGTTCATATTGATGAAATAAGGCTCCCAGTCGGCAGAGAGCGTGGTGGTATCTACGGCGTAGCCGTGGTTCTGCGAGGTAATGAAACAGCGCGTGGTGCCCACCTCCTGCACGGGCTGGTTGTGGCTGCGGTGTCCGTATTTCAGTTTGTAGATGGTTGCTCCCGCCGCTTTTCCGAGCAGTTGGTTGCCCATACAGATACCCATGCAGGGACGCACCACGGGGTTTGCCAAGAACTTGCGTATGTTCGCCACCGCCGCCTCGCAGGTGTCGGGGTCGCCCGGTCCGTTGGCAAGGAAGAGTCCGTCAAACGCCAAGTCGTTGAAGTCGTAGTTCCACGGCACGCGGATGACCTCCACGCCGCGGCGGATGAGGCAACGCAGGATATTCTGCTTCACGCCGCAATCCACCAGCACCACCTTCTTCTCCGCGCCTTCGTTGTAGCGGATAACCTCTTTGCACGACACTTGGTCCACAAAATTCACCCCCTCGTATTCGGCTTGCGGGATATTGTCGGGCTCGTCGTCGAAGAGAATCTGCCCCATCATCACGCCGTGCTCACGCAGGGTCTTGGTCAACTCGCGCGTGTCGATACCCGTGATACCCGGCACCTGCTCGCGCTTGAGCCAGTCGGCAAGACTCTCCACCGCGTTCCAATGGGAGAAACAGGTGCTGTAGTCGCTCACAATGATAGCACGGGCGTGTATCTTCTCGCTCTCCATGAAGGTAGCCAATCCATTGGGCTCCGTGGTGAAAGGCGGCACGCCGTAATTGCCCACGAGCGGGAAAGTGAGCACCATGAGCTGTCCCGCATAGGAGGGGTCGGTCAGACTCTCGGGGTAGCCCATCATGGCGGTATTGAACACCACCTCACCCGCTACGGGTGCTTCATATCCGAACGAAGTGCCGTGAAACTCCGTGCCGTCGGACAGGCGTAAGGTTACTTTTCGCATGGTTGTCATTGTATGTTGATCATTGTATGTTGGTCATTGCATGTTGGTCATTTTATGTTAGTCATTGCATGTTGGTCATTGCATGTTAAACGCGAAGCACCAACACGAAGTGAAGAACAGGAACTGATTAACAGGAACTGACCAACGTGAAACTATTCTCTCACTATCGTGGCATCGCGGTCGGGACCTACGGATACTATCTTGATAGGCGTTTGCAGTTCTTTCTCAAGGAAATCAATGTAATCTTTGAACGCCTGCGGGAAGTCTGCTTCGGAGCGGCAGCCCGTAAGGTCTTGGTGCCAGCCGGGGAGTTCCACATACACGGGTTCCACATCGCCCTCGAGGCTGAACGGAAACTCCGTAGTCAGTTCGCCGTTGATCTTGTATGCCGTGCACGCCTTAATGGTCTCGAAAGAGTCGAGCACATCCGACTTCATCATAATGAGTCGGGTAACGCCGTTGAGCATAATGGTGTAGCGCAGAGCCACGAGGTCTATCCACCCGCAACGGCGTTCGCGCCCCGTCACGGCGCCGAACTCATGCCCTATGCGGCGTATCGCCGCCCCTGTCTCGTCAAAGAGTTCGGTAGGGAACGGACCTGCGCCCACGCGCGTGCAATAGGCTTTGAAGATACCGAACACCTCGCCTATCTTGTTCGGCGCAATGCCCAAGCCGGTGCAAGCCCCTGCGCAGACGGTGTTGGAAGAGGTAACAAAAGGATAGGAGCCGAAATCCACATCCAGCAGCGAGCCTTGCGCCCCCTCGCAGAGGACAGCCTTGCCCTCTTGCAGGCAATGGTTCACAAAATGCTCCGAGTCAATCACGCGGAAGCGTTTGAGGTACTCCACCCCTTTCATCCACTCGGCTTCCAAGGCGTCGAGCCCATCCAAAGAGACGGCTTCGCCGCCCTTTTGGAGAGCGAGGTGGTTGAGGCTCTGAATCATCTCTATGTGGCGCTGCCTGGCTGCCGCGTATTTCTCCTCGAAGCGATCGAAAAGGTCGCCCACGCGCAGTCCGTTGCGGCTCACCTTGTCGGTGTAGGTAGGACCTATGCCCTTGCCCGTGGTGCCAATCTTCGCCTTGCCCTTCGCCGCCTCGTTGGCTTTGTCAAGCAGACGGTGGGTCGGCAGAATGAGGTGTGCCTTGCGCGAGATAAAGAGACGCTCCGTCAGGTTGTGTCCCGACTTAGCCAACTCCTCCGCTTCGGTCATAAACAGCAGCGGGTCGAGCACCACGCCGTTGCCAATGATATTCACCTTATCGCCTTGGAAGATACCCGAAGGGATAGAGCGGAGCACATACTTCTCGCCGTTGAACTCAAGGGTATGTCCCGCATTGGGACCGCCCTGGAAACGCGCCACCACGCTGTAGTTGGGGGTCAGTACATCCACTACCTTGCCTTTGCCTTCGTCCCCCCATTGCAAACCCAAAATGACATCTGCAGAGCCACAGGACCCACCCCGACCCTCCCTACAAAGGGAGGGAGTAGAGGACCCACCCTGACCCTCCCTACAGAGGGAGGGAGTAGAATTAGTTTTGCCTTGAGAATTATTCATATCTCTATACCATTTAGTTTCTTACTACTTGCTCAATTCTTCCTTTATCTTTTCTATTGCTGCCTCCGTAGTTACAAACAATTCTTCATTAGTTATTCGCAAGATACGGAATCCCAGTTGGCGTAATCGATTTTCCCTTGCCTTGTCCCATTCTATTTGCTCCGGAACGGTATGATACTTTCCATCCAACTCTATAACCAGCAATTTTTCCAAACACACAAAATCCACGATATATGTCTCAACAACATACTGTCTATGGAACTTATACCCCAATTGCCTGTTCCTTAACATACCCCACAACGCGCTCTCCGCCTCAGTCGGATTATGCCTCATCTCCCGTGCTTTTTCTTTAAGCAAAAGATACTCTGCCCGCTCAGCGTATTGATACGGTTTCATAGTCCTACTCCCTCCCTTAGTAGGGAGGGCGGGGTGGGTCATTTCATCACTTGGTCGAAGATATAGTCCACATTCTTCATGTAGTAGTCGAGCGTGAAACATTGGTCTATCTCAGCGGGGGTGAGGTGCTCGGTTACGGCAGGCGTTGCTTTGAGATTGTCTATCATCTCGCCGCCCTCCATGAGCGTCTTCATTGCCACGGGCTGCACGAGGTCGTATGCCTGCTCACGCACAAACCCTTTCTCTATCAGGGCGTTCATCACGCGTTGCGCGAAAATGGCTCCGTGGGTGAGACCGATATTGCGAAGCATGTTTTCGGGATAGACCACAAGGTTGTCGAGTATGCCCTCGAAGCGGGCTAACATATAGTCGAGCAACATCGTCGCGTCGGGGAGCACGATACGCTCGGTGGAGGAGTGGCTGATATCGCGCTCGTGCCACAAGGCGATATTCTCGCCCGCCGTGCACATATATCCGCGCATTACGCGCGCGCACCCGCAGATGTTCTCCGAGGAGATAGGATTGCGCTTGTGAGGCATCGCCGAAGAGCCTTTCTGCCCTTTGCGGAACGCCTCTTCCACCTCGCGCACCTCCTGCCGCTGCATGTTGCGCACCTCCAGCGCCATCTGCTCCAGCGTGCCGGCGATGACTGCCAGCGTAGCCAAGTAGAACGCATGGCGGTCGCGTCCCAGCACCTGCGTGGCGATATGCGCCGACTCTATGCCGAGGTGCTCACATACATAGGTCTGTATAGCAGGCGGGATATTGGCGTAGTTGCCCACCGCGCCCGACAGTTTGCCTGCCTCCACGCCGCGCGCCGCCATCTCAAAACGCTCCACATTGCGCTTCATCTCTTCGTACCACAGCGCCCATTTCAGCCCGAAAGAGGTTACATCGGCGTGCATGCCGTGGGTACGGCCTATCACGGGGGTATATTTGAATTCGTTGGCGCGACGCTTCAACACCTGCAAGAAACGCTGCAAGTCTTCGCGCAGTATCTCATTGGCTTGTTTGAGCAGGTAGCCGTTGGCGGTGTCCACCACATCGGTGGAGGTCAGCCCGTAGTGCACCCACTTGCGCTCCTCGCCCAGCGACTCGCTCACCGTGCGGGTGAACGCCACCACATCATGACGGGTAATCTCCTCTATCTCGTGGATACGGTCCACATTGAATGTTGCTTTCTCGCGCAACAGCCGCACATCCTCCGCGGGGATAACACCCAACGCAGACCATGCCTCGGCGGCAAGAATCTCCACCTCGAGGTACGCCTTAAACTTGTTCTCTTCTGTCCAAATCCTGCGCATAGCAGGACGCGAATAACGGTCTATCATAATGAGGACCCCCTCCGGCTCCCCCTACGAAGGGGGAGAGTTGGGAAATTAGTTTTAGTTATACAATAAACAATTTTTATTTTATGCTCCCTCCCTTTGTGGGGAGGTTTGGGTAGGTCTAACTTCCCTCCCTGCGCATGGAAGGTTGGCGGGTCATTTACCCTCCCCCTTTGTAGGGGGAGTGGAGGGGGTCAAGTACTTGTACGCTTCCTCCACTTTCTCAAGCGCGTGCTCCACGCTGTCGGCGGTGGCGAGCAACACGCCGAAACGCCTGTGTCCGTGCACTTCAGGTTTGCCGAAGAGGCGCAACTGCACACCCGACACGGAAAGGGCTTTTTCCAAGCCGCCGAATACCACTTTGTCGGTATCGCCTTCCACCACAATGGCCTTTGACGCCGACGGACCGAAGAAACGCACCTCGGGAATAGGCAAGCCCAACACCGCGCGGGCGTGGAGCGCGAACTCCGAGAGGTCTTGCGAAATCATCGTTACCATACCCGTGTCGTGCGGACGCGGACTGACTTCGGAAAAAATCACCTCGTCGCCTTTCACAAACATCTCCACACCGAAAATACCGTATCCGCCCAGCGCGTCGGTGATTTTCTTCGCTATCTCCTGCGCTTTCCGTTTCGCCACGGAGGACATCGCCTGCGGCTGCCACGACTCGCGGTAGTCGCCGTCCACCTGGTGGTGCCCTACCGGCTCGAGGAAGAGAGTGGAAGACTCTCCCCTTCCCTCCTTACAAGAGCATCCCAAAAATCCGAGATTTTTCGAGGACTCCGCAAGGGAGGGGGCTGCACAGCGGACGGTCAGGAGCGTTATCTCGTAGTCAAAATCCACAAAGCCCTCTACAATCACCCTGCCGGCACCGGCACGCCCGCCTTTCTGGCTCTCCTCCCATGCACGATCAACGAGACCCCCTACAGAGGGGGAGTGTATATCGGTTTCAGCAGTCAAAACTAATTCACTATCTCCCTCCCTTTGTAGGGAGGGGCGGGGTGGGTCTTTCTTTATCGTCGTCTGCCCGTGTCCCGATGATGACATAATGGGCTTCACCACGCAGGGGATACCTATCTCCTCCACCGCCTGCAAGAACTCCTCGCGGGTATCGGCAAAGCGGTAGGGAGCGGTGGGCAGTCCCAACTCCTCGGCTGCCAAACGGCGGATGGCTTCCCTGTTCATAGTAAGAAAAGCCGCGTTAGCCGTAGGGATAACGCGGTAGCCTTCCTGCTCCAATTCAACGAGCGTGCGGGTAGCAATGGCTTCTACTTCAGGGATGATAAGCGAGGGCTTCTCCTGCTCCACCACTGCTCGTATGGCAGTGCCGTCCAACATATTAAATACATGCGACCGATGCGCCACCTGCATAGCCGGTGCATTGGCGTACTTGTCGCACGCAATCACCTCTACGCCCAAGCGCTGCAACTCGATAGTAATCTCTTTGCCCAACTCGCCGCTACCCAACAGGAGCGCACGCGTTGCCACAGAGGTCAATGGAGTTCCTAATTGCATAAGGATAAGTGAATTAAGGATATAGAAATGAAGAAACTTCTCAAATCCGAGTGCAAAGGTACTGCTTTTTTCTGATATACGCAAGGGAAATCACAAAAAAATAATCAAGGTTACATGGAGTTGCTTCTGTTACTATCCACCGTTAAAACGCAATACAAAAAATGGGAAAGAATATCCTTTCCCAACAAATAGGCAATTTTGCAGCGTATATTTTATGGCTAAACAACTAAATTTTTAGAACAAATATATGCAATTTATTTGGGATAAAAAGAAAAAAGTATCATACAAGAAACTAGCGTTCATTACTCAACCATCATTCACGAAGTACGATGCAGTGCTAATCGCACTAATCTATGTGTTTACTCGTCAAAGGATACATACCAAAAAGGTAAATCTTGACCACTTTTCACAGCAGAAATTCATGGCTATCTAAAATTTGACGGTAGATAGTACGCCTCCCCGAAGATTACGCTCTTTTTCTCTTATTTTTGCAGTACTTCTTGCACAATCCAAAAAAAAGCAGTACCTTTGCGCGCTGAAAATGTGCTTGAGTGTATGGAGAAGGCTTTTGTTTATCAAGACAAGACGATTTCGTTCGTTACCGAGGCGGTGCAGTTATGCCTGTTGTTGGAGCATACGGCGGAGTTGGAGCGGGAGGATTTCCTGCAACGGGTGCGGTGCTCCCTGCCCTTGCTCTATGTAAAGACGCTGCTGTTGGAGATACCCGACGAAATGCTCGACGGCGACCCGCAGCGTTTTGTGCAGGAGGACGATTACCGCTATGTAGAGGCGGGAGTCAAGTCCTTGTTGGGCGGTGATGATGCCTACCTTGAGGTGTTCCTCGACGATATGCGTTACAGCGATGAGCCAATCACCGCCTTTATCTCCGAGCACCTTGCCGACATTTACCAGGAACTCAAAGACATGGCGGCGAACTTCCAAACGAACAACGAGGCGGTGATGAACGATGCCGTCCGCGCCTGCCTGCTCGCGTTCCGGGAGCACTGGGGACAGAAACTCGTGGATGTCCTCCGTCCCCTCCACGCACTAACCCAACAGAGCAACGAACAATAAACAGTACTAATGTAAAACGAACACCAATCTCCTTACTCCCTCCCTTGCAGGGAGGGGCGGGGAGGGTCCTTTTCCTCTATGCCCCTGAAAGAGAACACCTACATACACCATTATTCCAAAGACCTCATTCAGTGGTTGCCTTTGGCGGCCTTCGGCGGCGAGGTCATTGTGGTGGACACCCCCGAGAAGGTGGAGGAGGCGGTTGCCTACCTCTCCAAACAAAAGGCGGTAGGGGTCGATACCGAATCCAGACCCAGTTTCACACGCGGCGTGCACTATCCCACTGCCCTTTTGCAGATAGCCACCGAGGAGCGTTGCTACCTCTTCCGTCTCACCCATGTGGGCATGCCGCAGGAGTTGGCGGATATCTTCGCTAACCCGAAGATTACCAAGGTGGGACTTGCCTTCAAAGACGATATTGCGGGGCTTCGGCGCAGACGCGACTTCAAGCCCGCCAACTGCATAGACCTGCAATCCATAGTCCCCAAGTACGGTATACTCGATATGGGCTTGCAGAAGATTTTTGCCATTTGTTTCGGCAGGAAAATCTCCAAAGCCCAACAACTCACCAACTGGGAGAACTCCCACCTCACACCCGACCAGGCGCGCTATGCCTCCACCGACGCATGGGCGACGCTCCTCATTTACAAAGACCTCATGCAGACCAAGCCGCTGCCCAAGCAACAGGCGGACGCCCTTCGCCAAGCCGACCGCGAGGCGCAGATAGCCCACCAGCAAGCCATTCTTGCAGCAAGACAGCAACAAGCACTTGCCGTAAACAATTAATAATCAACCGTTAAATGCCCTCTAACTCCCTCCCTTGCAGGGAGGGGCGGGGAGGGTCCTGTTTTATGAAAACCAAAATCTCTCTCGCACTATTGTGCTTGGTAAGCACAATGTGCTTTGCACAGGCTCTCAC
>JBJEJX010000040.1:0-10618 GCA_051878345.1 Paludibacteraceae bacterium
GCCCCCTGCTAACAAGGGAGAAAACAACAACAGGAATAGGAGTATATAGAGACTGTTTCGTCTTTTCGGATTGTCTGACATGCGCATTACGGAAAATCCCCGCAAAGGTACGACTTTTTTTTGATATATGCAAGTATCTGCCCATAATTATTGCATTTTCTGTGTTTTCACCGATGTGCGATAACAACCGTATTCGTATGTAGAACTGGAAGCACAAACCGTGCGGGATGAGAAGAGAAAGAGAAAAGAAAAGAGAGAAGAAAAAAGAGAAAAAAGAGAAGAGGAAGAAAGGGAGAAGGAAGAGTGAAGGAGAGGCGGAAAAGACATGGGGTGAACCGGTGAACCGGCGAACCGGCATTTTCTAAAAATACACCCGCGCGCGTACACACGTATATGTTTTGGAAAAGTGCTGGTTCACTGGTTCACCTGCCCCCGGTCCCCCTGTCCGCCACCGACCTCTTTTATCCCCTTTTCTCCCGACTTGTCGGGGGCGGGATTTTTGTTGAAGTAAAAAAAGAGGCTGCCTAACTCCACTTGTTAGGCAGCCTCACTTATCCGAATAAGTGCAGATGCTTACTCCACGCGCTGTCCGCGCATATTGTAAATCTCCTCGCCGCGGATAATCACCACTTCCCCGTTGCGTACCGCTTTCCGTGCGCGTACTTCCGTGATTATCAACCCGTTGTCGGTCGAACTCTTGGCGATGGTGATGGTGAACGAAACGGGGGCTGCGGCGTAGTAGTTCTGGTTGCCGTCCTCATCCACACCGTCTTGTTGCGCGGTGATAATCAGGGTGCCCGTCGCGATAGCGGTCAGCGTGTTCCCTTCCAGCGTGGCGATGTCGGTCGGGTCGAGCTCGTAGATTACTGCATACCCGCTCGTTGCCGTTGCGTCCAAGACGAGTTGGTCGCCTACCGAGATGATACTGGTCTGGAAATCCCAGATTATCTCCTGCTCTGCTATGCCGATATGTATGTACACGTCGCAGGTGTCGCCCTCAAAGGCATCGGCGTCTTCGGGGATGAATACCGCTTTCATCCAATAGTCGCCTGCTATTTGCACCATGTCGGGTTCTGCCCACTCGAAGTGTCCTGCGCAGGTGGCCTCGCCATCAATCAGTTCCACTTCGCCCAACGCTTGCCCGTAAACCAGTGTGTCTGCTGCTATCGGCGCATTGGTTATCGTGGCTTTCACGCGTCCCAGCACGATGGTCTTCTCTGCCGTTGCCTCATAGTAGAGTTCGCTCTCGGCTGCCGTTGCCGTTACCACTACCGTGCCGCCTGCGAGGAAGTACAACTTGTTGCCCTCCACCACGGCTATCTCTTCTTTGTCCACCGAGTAGGTAACTTCGGTCTTTGCGCTTGCGGTCAGATAAACGGTGTCGCGGATGCTCAGTCCTTCGATCACATCGTCCCATACGATGGTCTGCGCCATCTTGGTAACAACCACCGATACGGTCGTCTCTGCCGTAGCATACCAATCGCTGTTTGTGGGAACGAACAGCACAGGCACATTATGCGTACCGGGCAGATAATCAGCATCTTCCGGAATGTTCCATGTGAATGTACCCTCCACGTCAGCCTCGCCGCCCGTCAGCATGTCATTGGTCAGCGCCTCGCCGTAGCCTACGCTCTCCACAGTCAGGGTCGGAGCGGTGATAATCTGCGGTGTAGCCAATGCGATGGTAACCGTCTTGCTCAGCGTCGCCTCCTCGTATTTCTCGTCTTGCGCTGCCGTAGCGGTGATGGTTACTTCGCCTGCCTTCACAATCACCAACTCGTTCGCTGCGTTCACGTATGCAATCGTCTCATCAGAACTGCTGTAACTGATAGTCGTCTGTGCGCTTGCCGTCAGCGTGATTTGGTCGGTCGTCAGGATATTGCTCAGCGCATCTTCCCATATGATGGTCTGTGTGTTACGCTGGGTCTTCACCAATACGGGGATACGCAGGTTCAGTCCTGTTAGCGGCTCGCTGATAACCAGCGTGTCGCGTATCTCGCCGATGGCGGTCGGGTAAGCGGTAAAGTGGATGGTCTTCTCGCCAAACTCGCCGCACACATTGCCCAAGTTATCATCTGCCAAGATAATATGGCTGGAATTGTTGGTTACGGGCACTTCGTCGGGCAAGTTACTGTATTGAATGCTTGCTGTGCAAGCAACAGCGTCGCCGATAATGGATTTCTCTACGGTTATGGAAGGTGTAGTGGTTTCCAGATACTGTGCCATCGTTACGGCAACGTCTTTCACGTGCTTGTAGCCCGTAGCACCCGTCTCTGTGTAGAATTTCACCTGCGTAGAGTTGCGAGGAATGCTATATGGACCATAGGTCTGATAATCCTCCAAGGGCACACTCTCATCGAAGATGTTGTGCCAGCCGCCATCGTAGTACACATCCGCTTTCAGATTACCGCCCGAGAAACCTACTAACTTCGTGCGGTTTGCAGTGAATATCAATTGGCTGGCAGGACCGTTGATTTGGTAGGTCTCGTTGTCAATAGTGTTGAGGGTTCTTTCTTCCGCATCGTCCAGCACATACCCCTCGCACAATGCCGAAGCGGCACGCACTTTCACGGGCATGGTTACCGATGCTGCCTCATAGAACAAATCGCCATCCACTGATGCGGTTACGGTGGTCGTTCCTTCGCCCACGATGGTCAGCGTCTTGGTCAGGTTGTTCACCTTCACCACGCTCTCGTCCCCGCTGCTGTATTTCAGCAAAGCCGTGCGGATACTGCTTTCTTCGTAGGTCTCTTCGTCGCCGTTAATGGTCAGGATACGCACGATGGCAGTCAAGGGCACGTCCTCGCCACCCACTTTCAAGCGGCTCAGGTTGTCTGTCCATAGAATCGACTGAATCTTCTTGTTGGTAACCACTACGGTCTTCGTCTCGCTTACTGCGTTCCACTCTGTGTCATCGCCTGCCTGTGTGGCGGTCAGCGTTGCCTCACCTGCTTTCAGCGCCTTGAACGAAGCACCGTCGTTGGTGATAGCCACAATGCTCTCATCGGAGGAGGAGTAGATAACAGAATTGCCGCTCGTAGCCGTAGCCGCATCGCTCACTTCCTTCCCCACAGGCAACGTAATCTGGTCGCCTGTATAGTCCTCGCCCCACACGATATACTGGTCTTTCTTCTCCGTAACGCCATTCAACGCAATCGTATGCGTGAAATCACCGTTCGTGAGTGTCAAGGTAGCAGAGTGAGAACCAACTACATTGTGGGCATAAGTAACCGTTATAGTAGCAGTACCGTTCGTGCAGGTAGTAGCATTGTCGCTGATAGTTGCTGCAAACTGTGCAGCCCCTGTTCCAGAGATAGTAACACTTAAAGCCGATGTGTTTCCCCACAAAATTGTAGTGGAAAGTTTCCCTGTCTCAGAATTGACTTTCTTGGTATCAAAAGTCAAAGTACCGTCAGCAGGTGCATCCACATACGTCGCGCGGGTAACATAAACGTTCCGTATATAGCGGCTATAAGAGCCACTTGAATAAAAGCGAATTTTTGTAGCCGCTCTGCTAATCGTATAAGGACCAAAAGCCTTATATGAATTTTTGCTTAAATCACCAATTGATACATCTGCAACTTTTTGCCAAGAGTTGTTTACGTATTCTTGAAGAATTACGCCATCTCCAACTGCTGTAGCCATTGTTTTGTAGGCTTCAAAGGTTACTGCATATCCTTCACCCGATAAAGTGTATTCTACGCTTCCTCCGCCTGCAGCAGAGTAAGACTTTTCGCCTGCTTCATTCAGCGCAGGACAATCCTCTGCCCAAGCCATTTGGGCTACCGTACATAGTAAGGCTGTTAATAAGGTAAAAATCTTTTTCATAACTGTTGTTATTGTTGTTTGGTTAATATATTCTGTACTTCTGTGTTTTGCGATTTCTGACTTGTCAGAAACTCAAGCGCATCGGAAACTTGCAACTTAATCTTGATTCCCTGAACCAAAAGGCTTGTCCTTCTCTGTCCTTTTTTTGAGAGAGGCACCGCCAAAGTCTGCTTTTTCTACCTCTTTCGCTTAATTCTTAGTTAATCAAAAATTGCCGATTATTAAGATAAAGAGAAGAAATGGGCGTAATATGCACTAAAAATCGATTGCAAAATTACTACTTATCTTTCATATGTGCAAATTATGCCTTCCTTTTCCCAACAGCGGATAATCTAATCATAACAAGAGTACAAAAAAAGTCCGCTTAACGCATTGTGCGTCAAGCGGACTTCCCATTCTGGACAAGCGTCTTATTTCTTCTTGTCAGCCTCCATTTGTGCTTTGAGGTTAGCCAGCACGCTAAGGTCGCCGAGGGTGGTCTTCTCTACCTTGGGCAGTTCTACAGCGGGCTCTTTCTTTGCCTTTGCCTCTTTTGCGGGAGCCTCTTTGCGCTCTTCCCAGGTGCGGAGGTGCGACAGACCGATACGCTTTGCATCGCGGTTGAACTCAATCACGCGGAAGGGCAGTACGTCTCCCACAGCCACGTTGCTCTTGTCCTCCTTGGCGAGGTGGCGGGTGGTGCAGAAGCCCTCTACGCCGTCCTCCAGCGATACCACTGCGCCCTTGTCGGTCAGTTCTACTACCTTGCCTTCCGTTACGGTATCGATACCGAACTTAGCCTCCAACTCCTCCCAGGGGTTGTCCTCCAGTTGCTTGTGGCCGAGGCTCAGACGGCGGTTGTCTTTGTCGATTTCGAGCACTACAACCTCAATCTCTGCCCCAATCTGAGTGAACTCGTTGGGGTGTTTGATTTTCTTCGTCCAACTCAGGTCGCTGATGTGAATCAGACCATCTACGCCCTCTTCAATCTCGACGAATACACCGAAGTTGGTGAAGTTGCGTACCTTGGCGAAGTGGCGGGTGCCGACGGCATACTTGGTGTCGATGGTCTCCCACGGGTCTGCCTTGAGTTGCTTGATGCCGAGCGACATCTTGCGCTCTGCGCGGTCAAGGGTAAGGATAACGGCATCTATCTCGTCGCCTACTTTCAGGAAGTCGTTTGCCGAACGGAGGTGTTGGCTCCACGACATCTCGCTCACGTGTACCAGACCCTCTACGCCCGGTGCCACCTCTACGAATGCTCCGTAGTCTGCCATCACCACTACCTTGCCGTGTACCTTGTCGCCTACTTTCAGGTCAGCGTCCAGAGCATCCCACGGGTGCGGAGTCAGTTGCTTCAAGCCGAGAGCGATACGCTTCTTCTCCTCGTCAAAGTCAAGGATAACGACATTGATTTTCTGGTCGAGCGAAACAACCTCTTTCGGATCGGATACGCGACCCCAACTCAAATCGGTGATATGAATCAAACCATCTACGCCGCCCAAGTCGATGAATACGCCGTAGGAAGTGATGTTCTTGACCGTACCTTCCAGCACCTGTCCCTTCTCGAGACGGCTGATGATTTCTTGGCGTTGTGCCTCCAACTCAGCCTCGATAAGAGCCTTGTGCGATACTACTACGTTGCGGAAATCGGGGTTCAGTTTCACAATCTTGAACTCCATGGTCTTGCCTACGAATACATCGTAGTCGCGTACGGGCTTCACATCGATTTGGCTGCCGGGCAGGAAGGCTTCCATGCCGAACACGTCCACAATCATACCGCCCTTCGAGCGCCACTTGATGTAGCCGGTTACAATCTCGTTGTTGTTGAATGCTTCGTTCACGCGCTCCCAGCTGCGTGCGGTGCGTGCTTCTTTGTGCGAGAGTACCAACTGACCTTTCTTGTCCTCTTGGCTTTGGATAAATACCTCCACTTTGTCGCCCACTTTCAGGTCGGGGTTGTAGCGGAACTCGGCTGCGGGAACGATGCCGTCGCTCTTGTAGCCCACGTTTACCACTACCTCGCGTTTGTTGATAGCCATTACAGTACCTTCCACTACCTCGTTATCCTTCACGGTGTTGAGGGTGTTGTCGTACTTTTGAGTTTCTACTTCGTTTTTGCTGCCTTGTTGTTCTGCTTCATAGGCATCCCAGTCGAAGTTCTGGAGAGAAAGATTTTCTGCCATACCGGTAGATGTTGCTTAATTATGAATTAGGAGTTGCGAATTACGAGGGCGAAGTATGCCGTTAGCGCGCTGTGCGTTGTGCTCTTGACTCCCGACTCTTAATTCCTAATTAGTTTTTAATTTAAGGGGTTAAACAATAAAGTGATTACGCTTTTCTCGGAAAAAGCGCGCAAAGTTACTGCTTTTTTCTGACATGACCAAATTTCGGGGCAATTATTTTTATTTTTTCCGATAATAACCCCGTTTGTGCCGGTTCGGCGCAGGTCGCTCGCAGGTCTGTCGCAGGTCGGTCGCAGGTCGCTCACGGGTGGATTGTCGGTTGGTCATGGGTTGTCGAGCGGTTGTCGAGTGGTTGTCGAGTGGTTGTCGAGTGGTTGTCAAGGGGTTGTCGAGAGGTTGTCGAGTGGGTTTATTGCGCATTTGTCGCGAGTTTGCTGCGAGTTTGCTGTGGGTTTGTTGCGGGAGGAGAGTCATAACACATGGTGGCTCTATATGTAGGCAGAGGATTGCGCAAGGGTAGCGCAAGGGTAGCCCGAAGGTAGCGGAAGGGTAACGCAAGGGTAGCCCGAAGGTAGCGCAAGGGTAGCGCAAGGGTAGCACAAGGGTAGCGCAAAGGTAGCGTAAGGGTAGCGTAAGGGTAGCGCGGGGAGGTTTGCCGGTGTCGCCAAAGTTTGCAAAAGTTTGCCCAAGTTAGCCAACCGCTAACCAACGGACTCAGACCAAATTTTGTTAAATTTTTATGAAAATATGCCCTTTTATTTGCACATGTAAAAAATTAGCAGTATCTTTGCACCAAAATCCGATAGCAGTTTGTTATCCCCATAATGCAACAGTTTAGACGACCGTCTAAACTGACGCGAAAAAGAACAAAAAATAGTAGGGATACAGGCATAAAAAAGCAACAGTTTAGACGGTCGTCTAATCTATCTCATACGGTATGGCATAACCCGCTGCCATAAAGCAACAGGAAGGAGAAACTAAACTCATTTTCAACTAATTACAAACAAAACTAATTTTCAAAAACATCATGAAAAGATTTACTCTTTTATTGTCTGCCATGCTGTTGGCATGGGCAGCAAACTTGTGGGGCGAAGACGCAGTTTATTCTTTGTCTTTCGCTAAAAATACAAGCGCAAGTGATTATACCAAAGCACATGAAACAACTTCTTCTGGTATTTCTTGGGATGTCGTTGGCAATCAGTCTGTTGGTGAGAATTTACGAGTGGGAGGTAAAAATACAACGGCTACAGACAGAACCTTAACAAGTAAAAGTGCTGTTTCTACTTCTGAAATTGGTAAAGTAGTAATTAATCATGCAGGAATAGGGAATGGTAAAAATACTGCGATTACCATTAATTCAATATCAGTGGAAGGATGTACGAATAATAGTTTTCAGAACTCTAAAAAAATCACAATCTCTTCGCCTAGTGTAACTTCTGAAGGTAGTCTTGAGTTTATACCAGATGGTGGATATTGGGATGCAGAAAGTTATTTTATGATTACAATAAACTACAATGTAACAATAACCTCAGGAACCTCCGCAAATAATAGTTATATCACTATTAATTCTGTTGATTTCTTTGCAGCATCTCTTTCTTCCGTTCCCACTCCTGCATTCTATGCGTATGATGATGTAGATGATGTGGAGAACAATGGTTTTTATACATCTAATCTGATGGTGGAAATAGAATGCGATGACTATGAGGCTGTTATTCGATACACCACAGACGGCACTGAACCAACCGCTGAATCTGATGAATATACAGACGGTATCCTCTTCACCAACGAGTTCGTAACCCTCCGTGCAAAAGCATTCAAGGGTGAAGATGAAAGTTATGAAGCAACGGCAAACTACTATCACAATAGTTCGCTCAGTGTACCTTACACCACCTCGGAAGCCATCACACTCTACAATGCGCTTGGAAATGTTAGCGACATATATGTGGAAGGTGTAGTTACAGGTATTCCTTCTTACAGTGCTTCTTCCTCTTCCTCTAACTATAACATTACGGACGGTGAGACAATATTGTATATCTACAAAGGTACTGCTGAAGAAACCTCCGGTTTGGCTGACATAGCCAACTTAGTAGAAGGAGACAAAGTGACTGTAAACGGTGATATTACAAAATATGGTAGCACTATTGAACTCAATTCCGGCAATACCATCGTGAAATGGACGGAGAACACCAACCCCGTACTCTCATGCGTAGAGAGTGTTTCGTTTGGCAATATCTCCAGCCTTGTTAGTCCCGTTCCTACCAAGACATTGGTAGTAACCGCGAAGAACCTGACCGAAGACATCGCTGTTACCCTTTCCGAGGACGCTGCGTTTGTATTGGATAAATCGGAGTTTGATGTACGAAACGGCGGTACTATCGTAATCACCCCCGTATTGACCGTAGGCGACAACACCGCTACCCTCACACTCACCAGCGGCGAGACTTCCGCAACCGTTACCCTCACCGCCACCATCAAACAGGCGTACACCATCTCATGGAGCGTAAACGGCGAAGTAACATCCACTTCTCAGGTGATTGATGGCGATAACTTGGTACTGCCCGCTTCCCCTGAGGCACCCAATGATTGTGCAAGCAAAGTGTTTGTAGGTTGGGCTACTACCGCTACGGTTGCTGCCGATGGAATAGGTATCGTGTTTGTAGATGCCGCTACCACTGCGGAAAAAGACGCTACCTACTACGCTGTTTTCGCAACGGCTACCGAGAGTGATGAATCGGTAACAACATATGAGAAACTGACATCTGCTGAAAACTTTGAAGACGGTACCTATCTGTTGGCAGGCTATGTAGCAACTTCAACTACATACTATGCTTATACCGGACAAGTGTCAACAAATACTTACGCCGGAAGCGTAGAGGTTACGGTAGCAAATGATGTAATTGCAACAAAACCGGAGACGGCACTCGAAATTACGATCACGACGAATGCTGAAGGTGCGTTTTCTATCTATGATGGTACCTCTTGGCTTTCTGCACCGAGTGATAATGCCCTAACTTTTAATGATAAAGATACTATGGATTGGAAACTTACAGAGGAATTGAAGATTCAATCTGTTGGTCAAACAGACAGATTCCTTCAATTCAATGGAGGTGCAAATCCAAAACGCTTTGCTTGCTATAAAGGTACTATGTCCAACCCCTATTTATTCAAGAAAGTTGTTTCCCCGGTAATGGATTACTCTGAATATACCACTACCTGCGATGATACTCCCTCTGCCATTGACAATGCAGCCGTTGAGACCTCTGCCGTTAAGAGTATTGAGAACGGGCAGTTGGTTATCCTCCGCGACGGCGTGAAGTACAACGCAATGGGTGTACGCCTGCAATAATCCGAATAGTCTTTCCATACGCTTGAAATTCCCTTTCAAGCGTATGGAAACCGTTATACAACGCCCCTGTGCGGCGACGGACAATTTATAAGTCGTGATTTGTAAATTGTAATTTGTGAATTGTGGTTTGTGAGTTGTGGCTTGCAGGTTGCCAATCGTCAATCAGGTGGTGTTTCCAGCCGCATCGGTCGCGGGAGCGAGTGGGCGGTTGCAGTTTTCATGAAAAATTGAATGTAAATTTAGTTTGTGGAGAGAGCCCGTCGTGAGACGCGCTCTCTTGTTTTATTCTTTCTTGTTTTAACGGGAGCCCGAAATAAGATTTTCTGTTTGATTTTCTTTTGATTTCTGAGCGTAGCGAAACAAAAAGCCTGTCCCTCAACTATTTTTAGCAAAGATTTTGGTTGGATTTTTGGTAATGGATGGATGAGTAATCAAACGGAGATGGTATGCCAAAGAAAATATATTTGGACAATTTCTGTTGAAAGGAAATAATTTTGGACGATTTATGGGCAATTTGTGGAAATTGTTGTTGAAAAAAGCATGACAGCATGTCCTCATGCTGTCATGTCCCTGACCTGTTACACGCGGTCTTTGCCACTCCCCGTTCATACCCCAAACAGTACGATTTTTAAGATTTCCCCCGCCGCGACCTTATCGGGTGTTTGTCGCGGGTCTGTCGCAGGTCTATCGCAGGTCGATCGGAGGGCAATCCTGCCCGAAAAATGTACGATTATTAAGATTCACCTCTTCCATACCCTCCTGCTCTCTGCTCCCCTCTTTCTCCCGTCATAGGTCTATCGCAGGTCAATCACCCTCCCTTTAAGGGAGGGATGGGGAGGGTCTTTCTCCTCTCGCAGGTCAATCCCCCTCCCTTTTCGGGGTTCCCACAAGCAACGCGCAGTGGGGTGAGTTTGGGGAGGGTTGGGAGGGTCTCTGCAATCACTAATCACTGACCACTAACCACTAACCACTGACCACTGACCACTAACCACTGACCACTAACCACTTAATTATAAAAATGCCATGCCAAGCCGGCGCGGAAGACATCGGGATTCATCGGGTAGGAGGGCATCGCGTAGTAGTTGGGGGTGGACTTCATAAAGAGGTGGTTGAAATGGGTGTATTGGGCAAAGAAACGCAGGTGGATGGAGCGCACATAGAAGTTGGCATAGACATTCATAATCGGGTAGTTGCCCACTTGCACTTTCTGTTCGCCCGTCTGCACGCCGAACTGCGAGGTGGCGGGGTTGAACACGGGGGCGTTGTACTTGGTGAAAAA
>JBJEJX010000041.1:0-104129 GCA_051878345.1 Paludibacteraceae bacterium
TATTTTTTTTCTATATAAATAAACAAAAACAATAGTTTAAACGGTCGTTTAAACTGGCATTTTTCTATGGTGTTGCAGGTCTCTATTTATGTCTTCCAAAGTGTGTTAGTTTAAACGACCGTTTAAACTGACACCTAAGAAGAGACAGAATTTCTTAAAAAATCGCTGCAAAGGTACTGCTTTTTTCTGATATGTGCAAATAATTTGACATTATTTTATCCAAAATGACAAAATAATATCAAATAATCACAATTTTGCAAGCAATCTATGGCAGTCGATTCAAACCTTCGCATCGGGATAGTTTACCATACCGTTGTCCGCTTTTGAGATGGTGGTGCAGATATTGTTTCCCGCCTCCGCTATGTTTTGTTGTTTTTGTAGATTACATGTCAAAATCACGCTAAGGGCGGTTTCGTACAAAAAAACAACAGGGAACTGCCAAAAGTCAGTCCCCTGCAAAAGTCCGTTGTACGGCAATGCTCCTAATGTCCTGTGTAGATATACTCTATGGCGCGCAGGAGTTGGTTATCGGTGTTCTGATACACTGCGCCGTACACATCCAGCGAGCAGAGGATATCCGGCGTGTGTCCCTGACACTCCAGCGAACGAAATTCCCCGTCGGGGTCAGGGAGCAAGGTCCGGTAGGTGCAAGTATAGGCATAGTAACTACCGTCCTGCGGTGTTGAATTCATATAGTTGATAGGTCCGCTCCACGTCTCTTCGTAGTTGCCGGAGTTGATGGATCCGGTGGCTCCGAAGGAGCGTTCGCCTATGGTAACGCCATTAGGCAATGCGGAAATGGCATTCGCTGTAACCTCCGCCATACTGACTGACCACATGTTTTGCAGATAAACGATAGGGATATTACCCAAGTCGCCCATGTAATGGTCTCCCAACGAAGTGGCAGGAAGGATGTACCAATCCTTCCACGGTGTGTAGTCGTAGTGCCCCAAGCCGCTTTTGCTGCGGGTGCGCACACTGACGCGCTCCTCCTCAATAAACGGGGCTACTATATAACTGAGATCATTATACATCCCACCCCCGTTGTCGCGGCAGTCGATGATAATGCCCATAAGAGCATTTTGGGCTTTCAAACGATTGATATTGTCCAAAAAAGTTCGTATCGGGCTGGTTTCATAATAGTTGTATATAGGTGTAATATAGAACTTATTGAAATACAAGTAGGGAATACCTCCTTCGAGTACGGTAGTAATCATCGATACATTCATACCGGTGTAGTTGGTTCTACTGAGGCTCTGCGCCGTAATTAAACCATTCGTCCGCATACTCTTAAGTAATTCCCAATGCATATCTACCTCCATATAGGGGTGGTAGTTCGTTCGCGATTGTATCTTGTCATTGGCAGGGCAATAGGTTACGTACTTGTCCGTGCTGTTGTTCCAAACACCAAGTGTAAGGTGGAAATCGCTCAGTCCGCTTGCCATGATTCGGAGAGCCTGTGCCAGTTCGGCATCGGTAACCGTTTCTTTCTTATCCAAGCGACGAGCGGTAGTGAGAACTTTGTCTAATCGGTTATCCCAATTGACCGTGTCTATATCCCAAAACATATATGACTGGTTGATTCCCTGCCACAGACCGGTGAACTTCTCCTCGTAGGAGCCGTCATGTCGGTTGAAAGCATACCGGGTATTGGGATTTTCTATCTCAGAGATTTGGTCACGGCACGCGGTGAGCATCCCGATACTGAGGGTGAAGAGAATATAGAAATATGTCTTTTTCATAACGAGTTTTTTTTTACTAACGAGATAGCAAGTGATTATTTGGCGAAACGATAGCCCACTCCCACTTGCAAAGCGGCGGTGGTGTGGTACCCCGGCTGTTTCAGGTATTCAGAGCCGGTTTTATGATTATTGACCAACCCGTAGTAGCAGACGGCTTCGAGCAAAACATATATATGGGAAGGGGCGTTGTAGATGATACCGATACGCCCTGCTAGTCCGGCATCGAACAAGCGGTCTCTGCGCTTGTCAAAGGGATATTTCTCCGACACTTCGAAGGTTTGGTAGCGGTAGGTGCCGTCGTCTTGTCTCTCTTTGTGGTAAATATCCTGCATCTGTCCGCGTACCCGTCCTCCGCTCCATATGCCCATGTAGCCGCCTATGTCGGCGTAGCCGCGCACATACTCGCCGCCAAAGGAGAAACTAACCGTTACGGGCAGCATGAGGTAGAGATTGCTGTAGCGGTACTGCTCCTGCTGCTCTGCGCCGTCCATGTCTGTCCATTTGCGTAGAAAATAGCGGGAAGAGTAGTTGCGTTGCGTGAGGTTCAAATCCACGCGCAGTCCCAGCCAATTGCGGAAGTCGTACTGCGCACTCACGCCGCCCGTGCCGCCCCATCCGGGACTAATCAAACGGTCGTAGGCATAGCCGTTGTCTTGGTAATAATGGTTCAAATCCACACCGGCAGTAGCGCCTACGCGCCACTGGGCACACACAGGAGACAGCATGCACATACATGCTGACAAAAAAACAAAAATACGATGGTGCATAATCACTCAACAATTAGGTGAATAACGAAAAACGCTGCTTGGTTCCGCAACCTATGGTCGGTGCGAAAGCGGATGCAAAGATACTATTTTTTCCTAACATATGCAAATTATTTGACATTTATTGTACAAAATGACAAGATAATGTTAAATAATCACAATTTTGCGAGCAATCTATGGCAGTCGATTCACAGCCTCGCATGGGTAAATAAGCCAATACGCTCTCTATTCTCTTTTTCTATTAAAAGGAATAATTAGTAGCGGGTTATGAGAAAAAATGTCAGTTGAAGAACAGTGCCAGTCCGGCGGAGAAAGAGATAGGACCGGCGGGGTGGCGGATACGCCCTTGGTCGATGGCGGCTTGCTCCACCACGGTGGGCATCAGGTGCTGCACATACGCCGCCTCCACGAAGATACCGAAGTTGCTCATCACGAACCACTCCACACCCGCCGAGAAGCCCAGCGTGGGGATGACGGTCGTTTGGTCGGTGAGGCGATAGGAGGCATCGGGTTGAGAGTTGAGAGTTGAGGGGTGAGAGTCCGCCATCGGTTCGACGTTCTTCACCACGTTAATCTTCGCGCCGGGCCAAACGGCGCAGAAGAAGTCCCACGAGTGGAAATAAGGATTTTGGTAGAAACCGCGGATGTCGCGCACGAGCGGCACACGGTAGCCCACGCCGATACTCACCTCGTGGTACCAGTTCTCACCGCTGCGGACATTGGTGTTGCGTACCAAGAGCGAGTCGTAGGTGGCGGAATAGGGGTTGTAGGACAGGTAAACGAAGGTGCCGTAGTTCTTATGGTGCCGCCATCCGAGGCGCAGACCGGCATTGAACGATGCACTCTCTATCCCGTCTGGGCGGAAACCCACGCCCAACACCGTAGGCAGGTCCAACGCATCGAAGAAATCCGAGAAAGTGTATCTTGACTTCGCGTCGGCAACTTCGTGTTGGGGTACTTTGTCCGCTGGCGTCTCGCCCGCGGACAAGGCGCAAGCCTTGGAGGTCTCTTCATTGCTTGCCCCGGCAGTTCGTTCCGAACCGTCCGCAGGCGGGACACCTGCTGACCCGGTAGTAGCAAATAACCCCATGCTTGTTGCCAAGCACAGGGTTA
Organism: Paludibacteraceae bacterium; assembly: GCA_051878345.1. Lineage (GTDB taxonomy): Bacteria > Bacteroidota > Bacteroidia > Bacteroidales > Paludibacteraceae > Colicola. Next base: position 3,620 of record JBJEJX010000041.1, read on the forward strand.
AAAAGCATATCTTAGTGTAGTTCATATTCGTCATCGGTACTCACGGACGAAGGTGATTAGTCTGTTATCCTTTATCTTTCAGCGAGCAAAAGCGAGCGGTCTTTCAGCGAAACGGTCGGACAGCGCGGAGCGCGGTCTTTTACCGCATTCTCTTCTGTTGCGCTTTGGCGTTCTCGCGCGCCATGCGCACTTGCTCGCGTTGCATCTTCTCCAAGCGCTCCATGAAGCCCGATTTCTTCTTGCCCTCGCGTTTCTTGGCGTTCTTCTCCATCTGCGCCAGCACTTTCTTATCGTCTATCGCCCAGCGGAAGATATAGGTTTGCAGGATGGTCATCAGGAGGCTGACGCAGTAGTAGTAACTCAAGCCGGCGGCGTAGTCGTTGAAGGTGAAGAAGAAAATGAGCGGCATCAGGTACATCATCCACTTCATGAACTTCATGTTCGGGTCGGTGTTCTGCGTCTGCATGGTGATATAGGTGTAGGCAATGTTCACAATGGTGAACATCAAGCAGAAGATAGACAGGTGGTCGCCGATGAGCGGCAGGTTCACGCCCCACGAGAGTACGGCATCGTAGGTGGAGAGATCGTCCGCCCACCAGAGTGATTTGCCGCGTAACTCAATGGCCGTGGGGAAGAACCAGAACATCGCCATCACCACGGGGAACTGGAACAGCATCGGCAGACATCCCGACATCGGACTCACGCCTGCTTTCTGATAGAGCGCCATGGTAGCCTGCTGACGCTCCTGCATCTTCTCCGGCGGGTATTTCTCGTTGATGGCATCTATCTGCGGCTTGAGCACGCGCATCTTCGCGCTCGACTTATACGACGCGAACACAAACGGCAGGATAATCAACTTGATAACCAGCGTCATAAGCACGATTACCAATCCGATATGTAAGCCCCAGGAGGTGAACAGGTCGAACATAGGGATAACCAGTATCATGTTTATCCACGACACCACTTTCCATCCGAGCGGCACCAACTCTTTCAGGTGCAGGCGGTCGGCTTTGTCCACGCCCTTGTCGTAGGCTTTCAGGGTGTTGTAGTGGTTCGGACCGAAATAGTAGCGGAAGGCGGTGGCGCGTTGCCCCGTAACGTCAAACGCCACGGAGGTGGAGGTCTTGTACTCTTTCAGGTAGCCGCTGTGCTTGCCCTGCGGAGTGGACTCAAAGACCGTGGAGGTGAAGGCGTCATCGGCTATCATCACGGTGGAGAAGAACTGGTCTTTGTAGCCTATCCAGCGCACTTTGGTGCTCTCTTTCTGCGAGTCGTGTTTGGCTTCCGACAGGGTCTCCATGCTGCCGTCTGCGAGCATGTACTGCAACTGCGAATAGCGCTCCTCGAATTTGCGCCCGCGCTCCTGCTGGGGTATCAACTGCTCCCAGTGCATCTCCAGCGAATTGACGTTCTGTGCCAATATGCCCTGCATGTTGTGGGGCACAATCTGAAACCCTATCATATACTCGTCCGCCGGCACGGTATAGACAAAGTCGATGTACGCCTCTGCATCGCGGGTGTGCAGGCGCATGGCGAGCGTGCTGTCGTTCAGTCGGTTAGGCTCAAAAAAGAGGTTAGAGGTTTGCAGAATGCGGTTGTTGGCGGTGATAAGCGTGAAACTCTGTTTGCTCTCGTTAGCGCGGAAGAGGCAGAGGTCGTTCAGCGTGTCGCCGTAGGCTTTGTAGTCTTTCAGTTCCGCCCGCGCGATGCGTCCGCCCTTGCTGTCCACATAGAGGCGTATCTTGCTGTTTTCTATCACGGTCTGGGCGTTGCTGCCTTTTGCTGCGGGGGCGAAAGCACCGTAGGTGGCTTGCACTTTGGCCTCCAACTCCTGCGAGAGTGTCGCGGAATCTTTGCTTGCCTGTACTTTTGCCACCGAGTCTGCATAGAGTTGCGCGGCTATCTGGTCGGAAATAAATTGCGCCTCGCGCTCCTGTTGCTGTGCGATGGCGATGCTGTCCTGAATACGCTGGCGCTCTGCCAACTCCTCCTTCGACGGGCGCCCGATGAACGAGAACGCCACAATAATCACGGCTATCAATAAGAAGCCAATCCAAGTGTTTTTATCCATAAAAATAGGACTCTCTCCGCCTCTCCCTGCGGGGGAGGGAATAGGATAGTTAGTTTAGTTATATAATAGTTCTTTTATTTTTCCTCTATTTTATATAGGGAGGGCGGGGTGGGTTATCTTTTTTTAGCATGCCCGAACATAAAGCCGACATACAGCCGCGGTCCCGATGGTGCCATGTAGGCGTATTCTTCGGTCAGGTTTCTGCCGAAAGGCACCACATAATCCAGGCGGCAGACCAATGCCACGCGCTGCGTGATTGCATACTCAAACCCCACATACGGTCCCACGAAGAGAAAAGGTGTCTTTCGGAAATACGCATTGTAGGTCAAACCGCCCTCGTCCTCACGGAGGGTCTGATCCCCCGTTGCTCCGATTTCTTCCCCGGACTCTGTCCCCTCATACATCCGCCGCATGCTTCCGCCGCCGAGGGTGAAACCCAAATACGGACGGAAACGCTCGCGCGTCCAATAGTAGTCCAATACCAGTCCTCCCCAGCCCGTGCGTATCTGCGAGTTGTTACCCGTCAGCGGCATGGTGCTCACAAACCCCTCGCCGCCCAAGTGGATACAATCCAAGAAATGCACTTTGGCGGCACCGCCTATGCCGAAAGTAACTCCTCCGCGCGGCATATCGGGCATGCTGTTGAATGCCGTGTTCCCGAATAATGCCCCCGCGTCCGGCGCAAACAGATAGCCTGCATGCAACATCATTCCCCCCGAACACCCCGTGAAAATGGGGCGCTTCTGCGTTGCGACGCTGTCGGCGGTTACTTCCCCCGCATAAACATTTATTTCTGGAGCAAGGAACAAGAAACAAAGAGCCAGGAAAAAACAGACCCGACCCTGATGTCTCAGAGAAAATGGTGTTATGTCCTTGTCCTTTGTCCTTTGCTCCTTGCTCATAAATCCTTAGATAAGGCTGAACGCCACATCCATCATGTGGGTGAAGTTGTTTTGGCGTTCTTCGGCAGTGGTGGCTTCGCCGGTGATGATGTTATCGCTTATCGTGCAGATAACCAATGCCTTGTTGCCACTGCGTGCGGCGTTCATATAGAGTGCCGGTGCCTCCATCTCCACGCACATCACGCCCATGTTTATCCACTTTTCGTTGTGCGGGTTCTCGGTGTAGAAGGTGTCGGACGAGAATACGTTGCCCACCTTATAGTGGTAGCCGAATTTCTCGCAGGCTTCGGCTGCACGGCGGCAGAGGTCGAAGTCGGCGATAGGCGCGTAGGTGCCGGGCAACTCGTATTGGTCGGCATAGTTGGAGTTGGTGCAAGCCCCCATGGCGATTGCCAGGTCGCCTATGTGCAGGTCGGGATGGATACTGCCTGCCGAGCCCACGCGGATGATGGTCTTCACCCCGTAGAAATTGTACAACTCGTAGGAGTAGATACCGATAGACGGAATACCCATGCCGTGTCCCATCACGCTCACACGCTTGCCGTTGTACGTGCCCGTGAAACCGAGCATACCGCGCACGTTATTGAACTGCTTGGGGTTGTCCAAGAACTTCTCTGCCATCAGTTTTGCACGCAGAGGATCGCCCGCCATGATGACGGTCTCGGCGATGTCGCCTAATTGTGCCCCGATATGGGGAGTTGGTGTCTGTGCCATAGTATATGTAATTTTAGTGTTTAATTCCGTATTGGTCTGTTCCTGTGTGATACGCGGTAACTATCGCGAAATGCTGACTCTTTTCAGGTCTTCCGGCGTGTCTATGCCGATGGTTTGTACGTGGGTGATACCCACTCGGATATGGTATCCGTTTTCCAGCCAGCGCAGTTGCTCAAGGCTCTCGGCTTTCTCCGCGCGGGTCTGAGACAGTTGCGTGATACGTTCCAGCACGTCTGCCCGATAGGCGTACATACCGAGGTGCTTGAAGTGCTTGCCCTGAGCAATCCATTCGCTCTTGTCCACGCCCCGCAGGTAGGGTATCACGCTCCGTGAGAACAGCAATGCCTCGTGTGTCTCCTCCGAGAACACCACCTTCGGGCTATTCGGGTTCTCCAAGTCCTCCCATGTGTCATCCGTTGTGAAGGGCTTCACCAGCGTGGCTATCTCCGTTTCTATCGCGCCGTCCGTCTCTTGAAAGCAGTCCAGCAATGCCTGTATCTGCTCCGGCTGCACAAACGGCTCATCGCCTTGTATGTTGACAATCACGGTGTTGCGCTCGTTCTGCTCGCGGTAGGGCGGGGTGGTGATATGGTGGTATGCCTCCAAGCAACGGTCGGTGCCGCACTTGTGGTCTGCACGGGTCATCACCACATTGCCGCCGAACGACTCCACATGGTCATATATCCGCTCATCATCAGTCGCCACCACCACGGTGTCTATCGCCAGCCGTGCTTGGTCGTACACGCGGTGAATCATCGTCCGTCCGCCTATCTCCGCCAGCGGCTTGCCGGGGAAGCGGCTCGAACCGTATCGGGCAGGTATGATACCTATTACTTTCATGACTATGTTTCCAATATGCGAGAAAACCGCCACAAAGGTACGAAAAATTTTCGGAATACGCAAATAAAACGGAATTTTTGTCCCGACTACTTGCATATCTCCTGAAAAAACACTACTTTTGTACAATTTTTTTATCCGACATCGCTATGTCTGTATCCATTAGTCCGCGTGCTGACCTCGTGCTTGAGTGGCTTGCTTCGCACGATATTCCGTTTAGTTGCTATGCCCATCCGGAGGGAAAGACCATCGAAGAAGCCAAACGATGGTGGCAGGATGACGGCAGCGTACATTGTAAAAATATCTTCTTGCGCAACCACAAAGGGACTCAACACTACCTTGTTTGTTTCGATTGTGAGCATAATCTGGATATTCATGATTTGGAGCATCGTCTGAAAGCACAATTGCAGGCAAGTGGTCAAGCGGCACCCGGAAAACTCAGTTTCGCCTCTCCGGAGCGCATGATGCGCTATTTGGGACTTGAACCCGGCAGCGTATCGCCGTTTGGTCTTATCAACGACCAAACGCACCATGTCATTCTTTTCTTGGATAGCCGTTTACGCGAGGCGGATATGCTCTCTTTTCATCCTAATGATTGTAGGGGTACCGTGGTGATTCGCCGCGTGGATTTTGAACGCTATCTTTCGTTGATAGGCAATCGGTACGAGTATTTGGATTTGTACTGACCTCACCAATCATATCCGCGTAGGGCGTAGGGCATGACGGCAGTTCCTGTAAACTCCCTCGCGCACGCGCGTATATTTTTAGGAGAGTGCCGTCATGCTGTCACATTCCGGCCTCTTACACGCCGTTCCGCCACTGTCGGGCGCATCCCTAAAACAGTACGATTTTTAAGATTCTCCTTGCCGCGACCTTGCCGCGACCTTGTCGGGTGTTTGTCGCGGGTCGGTCGCAGGTCGGTCGCGGGTCGATCCCCCTCCCTTAAGGGAGGGACGGGGAGGGACTCTGCCCCCAAAATGTACTATTGTTAAGATTTACCTCCCCGCCACCATCCCACGCCCTCCCCGTCTTCCCCGCCGCCGAACCGTACAGGTTGCCAATATCGAACTCAGGTTCACGGATAATGGACTTTTGTTTTGAATAGACCATAGCGGGCAAGGCAAAAAAACAAGTTCCAAGCAAGGGCTTTTGTTTGGAACAAACACCAGTGCTTGGAACTTGACTGCTATCTGAGGTGGGGATTTTGCGCTACCGCAGTTTTGCGCCGAACTTGTCTTCAAAGGTCTTTTGCAGACGCGCCATGATGTTGTCTATCTGCTTGTCTTTGAGCGTGTTGTCGGGGTCTTGCAGGATGAAAGAGAGTGCGTAACTCTTCTTCCCCGTTTCCAAGTTCTTGCCCTCATAGACATCGAAGAGATAGACGTTCTTCAGCAGTTTGCGCTCGGTCTCGAAAGCGGCGCGTGCAAGGTCGGCAAACGCCACTTGTTTATCCACCAGCAGGGCAAAGTCGCGCTTCACCTCCGGTGCTTTCGGCAGGTCGGTGATGACGGGCTTGAACTGCTTGCTCTGTCGCAGCAACGCGTTCCAGCAGAGGTCGGCATAGAAGACCTCCGCATCAATATCGAACTGCTTGGTCAGTTGTCGGTTGACAATGGCAAGCGTGCCGAGGGTGGTAACCTCCTTGCCGCGCACGATTTGGATAGCCAGTCCGTCGCTGTACAACTCATTGGGCTCTATCGGTGTGAGTGTCAGTTTGGCGATGTCTGCTCCCATGCGGGTCAGTACGCCGTTGACGTAGGCGCGGAGGGCATAGAAACTTGTCTTTTCCTCTTTGCGCAGCCACGATGCGGCGGTGCGGTTGCCGGTCAGCCACAATGCCAGATGGGGCTCCTCGGAGTAGCGCGCGAGGGTGTCGCCGTCCGTGCCGTCTGCCTCTGCATGGAAATGGTAGCAGTTGCCGAACTCGTAGAATTTCAGGTCGCTGTTCTTGCGGTTGGTATTGCGTTGGATGGACTCAAGTCCGCCGAAGAGCAGGGTCTGACGCATCACGCCGAGATCTTGACTCAACGGGTTCTTTATCTTCACGCACGCTGCCAACGGCAGTGCCTGCAACGGCTCGTAGTATGCCACTTTGGTGAGCGAGTTGTTGAGTATCTCGCGGAAGCCCTGTGCGGTCAATTGCTCGCTGATACGCGTCTGCAGGCGTTGCGGATTGGGCTTGGGAGAGTAGGAGAGGCTGGTGTTCAGTTTCTCAGGGAACTCCACGTTGTTGTAGCCGTAGATACGCAGTATGTCCTCCACCACGTCGCACTCGCGCTGTACGTCCACGCGGTAGCGGGGCACGGCCACCTGCCACTCCTCGCCCTGCTTGTCGGTGATGTTTATCTCCAGCGCGCGCAGGATGGTCTCCAGCAACTCCTCGCCTAAGTCCTTGCCTATCAAGGCATTCACGCGGGGGATGTTGAGCGTTACGGGGAACGGCGCAAAGTCGGTCTGCCCGTTGTCGGTGATGTCCATTGCTATCTCGCCGCCTGCCACCTCCTGAATCAAGAGGGCGCAGCGTTTGAGGATATAGAGGGTGTTGTTGGGGTCGCACCCGCGCTCGTAGCGGAACGAAGCATCGGTCTGCAACTGGTGGCGCCGCGAGGTCTTGCGGATGCTCACGGGGTCGAAATAGGCACTCTCAAGGAACACATTGGTGGTCTGCTCCGTGATACCGGACTGCAGCCCGCCGAATACGCCGGCGATACACATCGGCTCCTCTTCGTTGCATATCATCAAATCGGCAGCCGACATTGTGCGCTCTACGCCGTCCAGCGTGGTGAACCGCTCGCCCTCGTGGGCGCGGCGGACGATGATATGGTTGCCCTTTATCTTGTCGGCATCGAAGGAGTGCAGTGCCTGACCGGTCTCGTGGAGCACGAAGTTGGTAATGTCCACTACGTTGTTGATGCTGCGGATACCTATTGCGCTGAGCGCGTTTTTCAGCCAATCGGGTGATTCTTTGATGGTTACGCCTTTGATACTCACGCCCGTGTAGCGCGGGCAGGCATCCGTCGTCTCTACGGTTACGCGGATGGGCAGGTCGTGGTTCTGCACGGCAAAAGCCTCCACACTCGGCTTGGTCAGTGCCACTTGCTGCCCGTGTGCCTGATAGTAAGCGTACAAGTCGCGCGCTACGCCGTAATGGGAAGCAGCGTCCGAACGGTTGGGCGTGATATCCACCTCTATCACCATATCGGCCTCCACGTGGTAGTACTCCCTCGCGGGCATGCCCACGGGTGTGTCGGCAGGCAGTACGATGATACCTGCATGGTCGGTGCCCACGCCTATCTCGTCTTCTGCACAAATCATACCCAGCGATTCCTCGCCGCGTATCTTCCCGCGCTTGATGGTGAAATGTTCGTCGCCGCTGTAGAGCACCGTCCCTACGGTGGCCACTATCACTTTCTGCCCCGCCGCCACATTGGGCGCACCGCACACAATCTGCACGGGCTCCGCATCGGGAGCCAGACGCACGGTGGTGATATGCAGGTGGTCGGAGTTGGGGTGCTCCACGCAGGTCAGCACCTCGCCCACTACCAAGCCTTCCAAGCCGCCTTTGATAGTTTCCACTTTCTCGACAGTCCCCACCTCCAAACCGATGGAGGTCAAGATTTTTGCCACTGTCTCGGCATCATCCGTCAGCGCAATATAGCGCTTCAACCAATTGTAAGATATATTCATAATCTATTGTGATATACTAAAATTTGTCTCCCGACCAACCATGCCCGATATTCCAATGTTCATCCACCACAAACTCAAACCCTTCCGGTAGATTAAACTCGTCCTCTAACAATTCCCGCAGTTTCTCTGCATCCACCACTTGCTGTCCGTTAATCTCTCCCTTTATCCACTCTCCAACGGCTACAAACAATGTCCCGTCCGGCTTTACGAACACTCGCCCGCGAGGGATAAGTGTGTAGTTGGATTCTACGTAAAAGATGGACTTCTCGTCTCCTTTGGCTAATGCACGATGATGTTGCTTTTGCCAATAGGTTTTGTGCAGTTTGTGTAGTGTTCCTATTCCATGTTCCTCAACATACTTGTCCGCATCATCTTTCTGCACGCCAAACAATGTGTTGTGTGCATAGTCATACCAGAAAATACCCACTTGAGGCTTCCCATCGTCAAAAAAAGCACTCATCACGTCTATCATCTCTTGGTGTTCTTCTTTATTTGAATGCGACATGAGCATGATTCTATCCCTTTCCGCTGCAAAATTACTGCTTTTTTCTGAATTATACAAAATAAATCACTTATTTCTGCACTTTTCGCAAGAACCTCTCTTAATTCTTTTTCAGCCATTGCAGCAGCGCGGCCATGTCGGGGAATACTTCGTCTGCTCCCGCTTGCCACAGCAACTCGTCTTTCAGCGGTCCAGTGTTCACGCCTATGCTGAATAGTCCCGCGGCTTTCCCTGCGCGAATACCCAGCGGCGCGTTTTCCACCACGCAACAGTCTTCTTTCGCGAATCCTGAGTGTTCCCATGCTTTCAAGTAGGGTTCGGGGTCGGGCTTCCCGCGGGTTACGTCAAAGGCGGTAACCATCCGCTCGCGGGCAAAAATACCGGGGAAATGGTGGTCAAGCACATTAAAGAGCGTCTGCTGACCCGAACCGGTTACTATCCAGAGCGACGCGCCTTGCGAGTGCAGGTATTGTAGTACCTCTTGCACTCCTGCAATAGGCTTCACTTCGCCCATTGAGTGGAACAACTCGGTCTTCTCGTGGTAGATGGCTTGCACCTTCGGGAGTGCAACTCCCGTTACCCCTACCTGCTGAAAAGCGTCCGTAATCACATCCTCGCCGGTGCGACCTTCATTGATATAGCAATCTTCTGCTGTGAAACGGAGACCGTGGCGAGCCATTACGCGCTCCCAAGCCTCCGCATGATGGGGCATGCTGTCAAACAGTGTCCCGTCCATATCGAAAAAATAGGCTTTATACATCAGAATAATTAACAATTAAAATGAACAATTAACATGCCATTGCTCTAATTACGGTCTCCCTTTAAGTTAAGGGAGAAGAGGACCTTTCTCCGAAAATCGTTGACCCTATCCTCACCATGTTTGCGCCGCATGCGATGGCTACCTCGTAATCCTCCGACATACCCATGCTCAGCGTGTCCCAATCTGCCCCCGCTTTATGCCCCTCGAATATCTCCGACAGTCGGCGGAAACACCGCCGTATCTCCGCCTCGTCATCCGTGTTGGTTGCCATACCCATGATTCCGCGAAAACGCATATGCGGGTACTGCTCGCGCAAATCTGTTTGCAGCAGGGCTTCTATCTCCGAGGGCAGAAATCCGCTCTTGCTCTCCTCTTGTGCTACATGCACCTCCAGTAGCACATCCACTATCCTGTCTATCCGCGCACACTCTTTCTCTATTGTTTCCAAAAGCCGCACGCTGTCCACGCTCTGTATCAAATTCACGAACGGCACGATAGCACGCACTTTGTTGGTTTGCAGGTGTCCGATGAAATGCCAGCGAATATCTTTCGGAAGTGCCGCTTGTTTCTGCAGCAACTCCTGCACGCGGCTCTCTGCAAAGTCGCGCTCTCCCGCCTGATAGGCTTCCTCTATCGCCTCAACAGGGTGATACTTCGATACGCATATCAATCGCACATCGGGCATCAGTCCTGCCCGTATGGCGGCAATCCGTTCTCGAATCATAAATTAGGATTAAAGATAGAAGACAAAATAGTTTATTGGACGAAAGATTATGGATAGAAAGACCGATGAACTTCTCAGGGTCGAGACTATTAAGTCTTTTATCCTATCAATTCACCGCCCGAATCACTTCCACTATCGGCGATTTGGTGAGAGAAACCACCTCGCAATCGAGTGATTCAAGGTATTTCAGCAAGTTGTTGAGTGCCGATTTTACATCATTGCCGTGCACGAGGATAGACACGGCTTTGCGTTTCTCTTTGCCGTCGTCCTCCACGGTAATCATCTCCACGCGTGCTTTGTACCACATGTCCGCATCGGCAGCCTCCACCATGTCGTAGAGTTGCACTTTCTTGCAACTCGGCACTTCGCAGTCGCCGAAGATAAGCGGTTTAATCTCCTCCATCAGGCGTTGCTCCACGTCCGCAGGCGTAAAGCCCTCCACCAGATAGGTCTCTTTCACATTACTCGGGTTGTCCTCGCCTGTCTGGCGTTGGTAATTCACTTTAATCTCGTAGAATAGCATATCGTTGTTTTTTATTAGTCCTTTGAATAGCCGCAATATATCGTCCAAAGTCCTCTCAAAAGGGGACTCAGAGGGTCTTTCATAGTTCCACAAGCCCCTGTACTTGCGTTGCGTCCAGTCGTCCTTTCGGCATCTGCCTGAGGCTCGGCGACCAAAGCAGCAGCGGCACCTCAGGGCACGAGTCTATGATAAAATCCGAAGTCGTCTTCTCGTCCGTCATCAGTTGCCATCCGGGTTGTAGCGTAAAGAACACATCCCCCACGGCGCGTTTGTTCAGCGAAGGGGCATACTGCGGGTGCAGCAAAGCCTCCTGTTGCGGGAATGCCACTTGCACCCCCTCAAAATCCATCATGAAATTCGCTACTTGCTGTTGTATGGTTTCCAGCGACAGCCGTTTCTGCTCTATCAGTGTACGGTTAAGATAGATGCTGTGTCCGCAACTGCCGTCCACCCATCGCTCGTGTCCGTATAGCGCCATCAGGTAGGTCGCCGTCAGTGCTGCCGCACGGTCCACATTGAACTGACTGACTGTGAGTTGTGCTTTTTGCATAGTGGCTGCATCGGTACCTTGTATGGGTCGCCCCACCAGCAGTATCTCATAGTTGGCACGCCCGATGCGTTTGTCCAACTGCTCCATCAGGAACCCCAAGTCTTGGTTCAGCCATAGGTACATATCCTCCTGCTCGGCGGTCTGTATATGGTCGGATACGGCTTTCGGTGTGCGGGTGGTCAGTTCCAGCAGGAGCAGGTCGGGCGTGTTGTCCGTCCCCATTTTCTGCGACTGCTGCAATGCAAGTCCTAACTCTATCACCAGCGTGTTCGCTGCGGGGCTCTGCCGCAGTACGGTGCTTGACAGGTAGGAGAACCCTTTCTTCCGCTCCGTATCGGTCGGACGCATATACATCGTTGTCTCCATTCGCGGTATCCATTGCCGTGCCGCCACCTCTGCGAAACGTCCGTTCATGTTCTGTGCGTCTGCCGCAGAAGGTAATCCTTCGGGATAGAAAGAGGTGGTAACCCATCGCTGTTGGTCGGGGTCTATCCAGCAGCAGGCGTTGGCGGCATGCCCCGCCAGCAGAATGGTCGTCTCGGGCTGGATACCCACGGCGTATATCAGTGCTTTCTCCCCGTGTGCCAGTCGCATGCGGTCGGTCAGGGTGGGGGAGAGCAACGCCCGCGGAGACAGTTGCAGGGTAGTGCCTATCCCTGCTGCCTCGCTGTCTTCCAGCATGCCGTGCTGCTGTCTGTCTGCACGGGAGAAATACCTGTCCGCCGCATACCCGTGCTCTGAAGGCGTGGTGCCCGTCAGCAGGGTCGCAGTCGTCTCGTTTCCGCCATAGACGAGGTGCGGGAAACTAACGGTGGTCTGATAGGCTTCCTCTGCCATCACGCGCATGCCGCCTTTGCTCCAATAAGGGCGCAACAGACGCAGGTCATCCGTGCTCATACCGTCCACCACCGCCACTACCGTCAGGCGTGGAGCGGCAGCCAAAGGCAAAGACATCAGGAGAAAAAGACCTATCGAGAGAAAGAAATTAGCCCTGAAAGGGCGGCATAAATTAGCGTAGGGGTTCACCCCTACGTTGGAATTGCCCTCCCCTACGCAAGCCCCGAAGGGGCGACATAACTCCCTATCAAATAATCGTTGAATCAATGTATATATTTTTGCCAATAAATTAGTCTTGCGCATAAGTGAATAGCAGGTAATAGTAACAATCGCCAATTGAATCCCACCAACGGATGTACCGAGAAGAAAGTCAGGAACACGGATATGGCGATTAGTACCAAGTATATGATTATCAATAGTATATCCACCCAATAAGTCATCTTCCCGCGCCGCCTGTCCCATATACTGAGTGCCAGGAGCAGAAGGGCAAACAGGGCTATCCCGAAACGGCAATCGGCATACCACGGTGTGCGCGCCTCCTCAAACGCTGCCACCTCTTGTTCCTCCACCAGCGGTGTCCCGTCTGCCAGCCGTGCCTCCGCCATGTACCACATCAACTCCTCCGGCAGGAATAGCCTTGCTTCGCTGTCCATCGGCTCATCGGCTTCTTTGCCGAACACCATGTTGATACCGAAGTCCACCCAGCTATGCCTGCCTGTGTAGCGGCTGATGGCCTCGCGGTACGGCGTCCCTTCGTAGCCTTTGTATGTTGAGATAATCGTATCCCCCAACGCATGTTTCAGGATATGGTAGGGGCGGGTGGCGCAGTTGTCGAACACGAAATTATAGAGGTAAAACCGATTCTCCGGCAGGTAGTTGGTCAGCAGGTCGTCGAACACTTGTTGCTTCTGCTCCAGTGTCAGGTTCAGCCGTTGCCAATAGGTCTTGCGCCCGATGGAACCGTAGAACTCACGGAAATACCGATACGGCTCTATGCCCAACTGATAGTAGGTCTCCCCCCGCACGAATTTCAGGTAAAACCCTTCGGTCTGAAAGGAGAATATCCCGTAGTTGAATGCCACGTCAATGTCTTGTGCTTTGTCCACTACCCGTATACCCGTGTGCCCGTATTGCGACCACACTTCCTCGCCCGCCGTGCAGGTCAGCAGGTAAATCTCCGCCTGCTCGCTCAGCGTCTGTGCTCCCGCCAATCCCGCGGACAACACCAAAGATAATATGAGGAATAACCGTCTCAATGCTTTTATTAGTACGCAGGTATCGGAATTCCGATTCGTCGAAGCATCCCCGCCTGCCATAAACAAAGATTACATATCTACAATCTCCTTCCCTTGCAGGGGAGGGTAGGGGTGTGCCCCCTTAATTAAACACAGCGTTTGGCACAAAGGTCATCACTATCCCCAGCAACCATCCGCACACCGTTTGCATCGGTGTGTGCGCGTCCAGGTACAGCCGCGCGTACATCAGCACCAGCGCCAGCCCGAGCAGTACACATACCAACCACACGGGCGGCATCATCCCGCCTGCCAAATAGAACGACAATACCCCGCCTGTCAGCCCGCCGAAACCCGTCAGGTGCGCCGATATTTTCCATTGTTTGTTCACTACCGCCACCACTCCCAGTGCTGCTGTAGCCCCCACGGCGGTGATAAAGATGTTGGTCGGCACTTTCACCACCGAGTAGAGAAAATATGCCCAAAAGCCGAAGCACACGATGGAGTATAGATAAGGCATGGTGCGTTCTTTCGCGTCCTCAATCTGTATATCCTTCACCCGCCCTTGCCACATCATAATCAGTATGGTACTCAGCGGAATAATGCAGGTCAGAAACGCCGTCCCAAGTACCGTTACCAGCCAATATGTCGTTGGCAGCGGCATGTAATACTGCCCGAAGGCGATACAGAAAAGAATCATCCCGTATACAGGGATGAACAGCGGATACAACACAACCGACAATATGTTCGCTAATACCTTCACTACTGATTTGTTTCGTATTTCAAGTTCAGGTTTCAAATTCCATGCGGGATTAGTCAAAGCAAACTATACCTGCAACTTGAAACAAGAAACTTGTAACTTTCCCTTGTTCCTCCCTCGCAGAGAGTGACAGGGATGGTCGTCATCTTTTCCTCAACCTCGCCACGGGTATCCCCATCTGTTCCCTGTATTTCGCCACCGTCCGTCGCGCTATCACGTACCCTTCTTTTGCCAGCACTTCCACCAACTGGTCATCGTTCAGCGGGCGGCTCTTGTCCTCTTGGCTCACCAACTCTTGCAGCAACTGCTTTATCTCCCGCGTGGAAATCTCTTCGCCCTGTGCGTTGGTCATCGACTCCGAGAAGAAGTATTTCAGCGGATATATCCCGAACTGTGTCTGCACGTACTTGCTGTTGCTCACGCGCGAAATGGTGCTCACGTCATACCCCGTCCTGTCGGCTATGTCTTGCAGTATCATCGGCTTCAGGCTGCCTTCGTCCCCTTCTTGGAACCACTCTTGCTGAAACTGCATGATACTCGTCATCGTCCTCGTCAGGGTCTCGTTGCGTTGGCGTATCGCATCAATGAACCACCGCGCCGCGTCTATCTTGCTGCGGATGAACCGCACGGCCTCTTTGTCGGCATTCGTCTGTTTCCCTTTCGAGTAGTGCGCCAGCATGCTGCTGTACTCTTTGCTCACGTGCAACTCGGGTATGTCGCCCGTGTTCAGCGTCAGTATCAACTCTCCGTCCCTGTTCTCCACGATAAAGTCGGGGATGATTGCCGACCGATGGCTCTCATACACTATATTCCCCGTAAATGCGTTGGAGGGCTTCTGATTCAAGTGCAGTATCTCGTCCACTGCCGCCTGAAAGGCTTCTTCCGTGCAGCCCTCGCGCTGGATAATCTTGTTGAAATGGTGCTTGGTAAAGGTCTCAAAATGCTTCTCCAATATGCGTTCCGCCAGCAGGGTCGTCTCGTCTTGCGGCTTGCGCTGCAACTGTGTCAGCAGACACTCTTGCAGGTTGGCAGACGCTACGCCCGCGGGGTCGAACTCTTTTATCTGCCGCACGATATCTGCCATTTCTTCGTCCGACACCACCAGCCCTTCCTGAAAACTCAGGTCGTCCACCAACTGCTCCACCGTCCGCCGCAGGTACCCGTCGTCATCAATGTTACCTATCACCCACTTGGCGATATGCCGCTGAGGCTTGGTCATCTTCGTCAGGTAAATCTGCGCTTTCAACTCCTCCAGCAGGCTCGTCCCGCCCGTAACGGGTATGTCCGTTGACCAGCCGTTGTCTCCGCCCCCTTGTCCGTTGTCCGAGTGGTACATATACTCAGGCGTCTCGTCGTCGCTCACATACTGCTCATAGTTGAAATCCTCGTTCTGCAAAGCGTCCTCATAGCGGTCGCCCATGTCTTCATACCGGTCTTCTCCCGTTTCCTCCCTGTCGCCTCGCCGGTCGTCTGCTTCCCATTGCCCGTCGTTTGCACCGTCGCCTGCCATATCTTCCGCGTTTGTCCCCCGCTCATTGTCTTCCCATTGACCGTCCGCAGCGCCGCTTTCCCCGTCGTTCCTGCCCTCATCGGATGCCCACGATTCACCCTCGTCTTTCCCCTCTTCAAGGGCGGGGTTCTCTTGCAACTCTTCGTTAATCCGCTGTGGCAACTCGATAGAAGGCAACTCAAGCATGCGTATCACCTGTATTTGTGTAGGTGATAGTTTCGTTTGCAGTTTCTGTTGTTGCGTTAATGAAGTGGATTGCATAAGGCTTAAGTTGGTTTTTTGTTCAGTCCCGACGGATATTTCCTCAGGGCTGAATGGTTTCATTTGCGGCTGCAAAGGTACTAAAAAAATCTGACATACACAAGTTTTTCCCGTTTTTCTTGCGCCTCCTTTCATGTTTTTCCTCTTTTTTCTTGTGCATATCGTTTATTTTCACTAACTTTGCACCGTGAATTTCCAAAGAATACTACCTGTTAAGAGTTAGCGATTAGTTAGTGATTAGTTAGTGATTAGTTAGCGATTAGTTAGCGATTAGTTAGTGATTAGTTAGTGATTAGTTAGTGATTAGTTAGCGATTAGTTAGCGATTAGTTAGTGATTGCCGAGACTTAACCGAAGCCCGACCGAGAGTTGACCGAAAGGTGAGCGAGAGGGCAGAGAAACTCCCGAAACCTTCAAAAAAGCAATCCGAAGCAAGCAGTTAATGAATAATTAACGATAATTATATGTTCCCAAACATATCCCATACTCCGCTATACCTGATAACCTTGGTGTCAGCCATGTTCCTCGCTGCCTGCCGCACCCCGCAGCCTGTAACTACGGCAACCTCTGCGCCTCCGCAGGCGGACACCACGGTAATCCCTCTCATGCCTGCCGAGGCGGTCTATATCATCGGGCAGGAGTACCTCGCTATCCACGACTCCGCCTCTGCCAAGTTCCACACGCCGCGTGCCGCGCAAGTCCGCCAAGACAGTATCACCATGGCGCAGTACCTCGACCAACGCCTTGCCGAACTCTACCCCGAGCGCGCCTACCCCGGCTATGTCGCCAAGGTTACCCGCTGGGCGGAGATGCTTATCCGCAGCGAGATGCCCGCTTCTGCCACTATCCGTAGCGACATCGGTGCCGAACTCCCCAATGTTGCGGCTGCCTCCGAGGTAACAACGCTCGAACTTACTTCCGATGAGCAGACGCAACTCCGCCTGTTCAACACCCTTGCCAGTCAGGCTGACTTCGCCGACCGCACCGCTCTCGACACACTCCATACCGGCTTCTTCGAGGAGGAACACCTTGCCCTCACTATTATGCTCTGGTATGGTCCGCGGATGTTCTACCGTGTCATGCAAAGCAAAGCCCGTGCCGAGCACCTTGCCCGCCACTACTACGGCGAAAACACCAATTCCGGCAAGCGCGGAGATGCCTTCAAGCATATCTATGTCAACACCCTCCTGCGCCAATACACGGGGCGTCTCATGTCGTGGCTTGTCATGGATGTCTATTGGGAGACCGCCAAGCCCAACGCTCCCTGCGACCACTTCATGGACCTCCACAACAATCAAATAGGCAGAAACTCCCACTACCGCCTCTTCACTCAACCGCTACCTGCCTCACAGGGGAAGGGACAAGGGGGCGTACCACAGGGTACCCACGCCTCTACGCCCGCGGAAAAGTCCCCCTTTAAGGGGGATTTAGAGGGGCTTTTCAAGGGAGATTCAGAGGCTCTCCCCTCTTGGCAGCAAACCGCTGTCCGCATATACCAATTCATAGAGGACACTACGGCCAACAGCACTTTCCACCCGTGGGACAAGCAGACACCCTCCTTCATAGTCATTAAGGACACGAAGCAATCCCCCGCCCGCCAATACATCTACTGGAACAAAGAAGAATAGTCCCGAAATAGGCGAAGTTTCCGTCCCTTTGGCTTAGCAAACGGTAATCTCTAACAGCAAACACACATAGCAATACCATGAAAAAACAACTCCTTTTCTCCCTTATGCTCCTCGTGAGTGTCGGTTTGTATGCTGACTATTTCCCTGTGAACGACCCCAATGTTGGCGACGGTCGCCTTGTGGTCTGCGCGCAGAATGTACGCAACTATTTTGTGGTTGATTTGGCAGCCGATCGCCCCGACTACCATGACCAAGCGGGCTTGACAGACAAGACTGACCGTATCGTTCGTGTCTTCCGCCACCTTGATGCCGACATATACGCCCTTTGCGAGATGGAGTGTCAGGATTCCACTGTGGCTTACCTTACCAATGCGCTCAATACTGCCGCAGGAACAACGCTCTACGCCTATGTAAAGGACAACCAAAACGTGGGCGGTGAGCAAATCAAAGCGGCGTTTATCTACCGCAAAGACAAGGTAAAACCCTATGGGGATAATATCGCTACTTCCACACAGAACTACTACCGCTATACCATGCGGTTGCAAGCATTCGAAGAACTGAGTACGGGAGAGCGGTTTGTGCTCTCTATGAACCATTTTAAGGCAAAAGACACCACGGAAGACCAGGGGAATGCCAAGCGCGAGAAGAATGCCACCGACCTCATCAGCAAACTCCAAACCGTTACCTACGACCCCGATATCCTTATCATGGGAGACCTCAACTGTACTATTGAAGAAAGTCCGTTGCAGTATATCGTCAATGCAGGTTACACCGAGGTACTCCTCGAATACAATCCCGATGCCTACTCCCACTACTTCAGCGGCTACGAGCTTATTGACCATGCCTTTGCCAACGGCACCATGAAAGCCCAAATCAAGGGTGCCGACGCTTATCATATCAATACCGGAACGGGAAAGAACAGCGACTATTGGTATTCCGACCACGACCCCGTCCTCGTCAGCCTGAGCCTTTATTCCTCGGGCACCGACCCCGACCCTGACCCCAATCCTGATGGCGATTGTACGCCTGTAAACTACGAGAAAGACTTCAAGACCAATCTTGATGACTACATAGTCTATACGCCCCAAGGTTCGGTAACATGGCTCAGCAACGCCTCCTATGGTGCCGTAATCAATGGCTACAACAAGACCGCCCCCATGGAGTCATGGCTCATCTCACCCGCCTTTGACCTGCGCGGTGCCGAGTCGGCAACTATTGCCTTCCGCCATAATATCTACTACGACAATACCAACGGGAAATATGCTGATTATCAGACCCTCTGGTACACCACCGACTACGATGAGGCATCGCCTGCTTCGTCCACTTGGCACCAACTTACCATCCCAGACTATGCTGTGAAGAAATATGTCAACACCTCCGTATCGCTGCCTGTCGATGCCTTCCAAAGCAACTTCCGTTTCGCCTTCAAATACACGGCTGAGAGCGGTAGCACCGCCAACTATTGGGAAATAGACAATGTGTCGCTCACCTCTGTTTGTCCCACACACGGGCAAGCCGTTGAGCAAGCCATAGCCCCTGCCGACCAATCCCAAGTCCGTAAGTTCCTCCAAGACGGCACGCTCTACATCCAAGTCGGCACCACTACTTATACCCTCTCCGGCTATCTCGTTCGTTAAGCGGTGTTTCCCATAACAACAGCGGTTACCAATAGTTGGCAACCGCTGTTGTTATACAATTACCTTGCTAATACCTATTTCTTCAACGCTTCGAGTGCGGCTTCGAGGGTGGCGATACGCGCCTCGGCGTCCGCTTGTTTCTTGCGCTCAAGGGCAACGACTTCGGGCTTGGCATTCTGCACGAACCGTTCGTTGCCGAGTTTCTTCATCACTCCCGCGAGGAAACCGCGTTGGTGGGCAAGGTCTGCCTCCAGTTTCTCGCGCTCCGCATCTATGTTGATGAACTTATCCAGCGGAATGCTGTACTCCGTGGTGCCGATGATGAAAGACGACGACTGCGCGCTCTTCTCTGCGCCAACGGCTGCCTCAATGTTTGCCAACTTGCAAACCAACGGATTGACCTCCGCGGGGGCGACCAGCGTCAGCACCTCCTTGGGCGGGATGTTCTTGCTTGCACGGATATTGCGGATATTCGACACAAGCGCCTTCACCAACTCGCCCTCTTGTAAGATGGAGCCGGCTACCGGGGACGCAGGCGTCTCGCCCGCGGCAGAGAGTCCTTGGCTTTTGATTCCTTGTTCTTGTGCCACCATAATGCTTTCCCCCTCTTTGCGTTCTGCGAGGTTCTGCCATAGTTCTTCCGTGATGAACGGCATGAAGGGGTGGAGCAGGCGGAGCATACGGTCGAGGAACAGGCAGGTCGCCTCGTAGGTGCTGCGGTCAATGGGCTGTCCGTAGGCAGGCTTAATCATTTCGAGATACCAGCCGGAGAACTCGTCGGTGTAGAGTTTATAAATCGCCATCAGCGCCTCGCTCAGGCGGTATTTCCCGAACAGGTCTGCCACCTCCGCCTCGGCTTGCGAGAGCACCTCCTCAAACCATTGTGTGGCAAAGGTGTTGTCCGCTACCGGTGCCGCAGGCGTCTCGTCCGCGGCAGAGAGTCCTTGGCTCTTGCCTCTTGCCCCGATAACCTCCTCGCTCACTTCCCATCCTTTGATGAGTCGGAAGCAGTTCCATATCTTGTTGCAGAAGTTGCGCCCTTGCTCGCAGAGGCTCTCGTCGAAGAGGATGTCGTTGCCGGCGGGTGCTGCCAACATCATGCCCATGCGCACGCCGTCCGCACCGAAGCGCGCGATGAGGTCCAGCGGGTCGGGACTGTTGCCCAGCGACTTCGACATCTTGCGTCCCAACTTGTCGCGCACGATACCCGTGAAATAGACATGGCGGAACGGCATCTTTCCTTGGTACTCATAGCCCGCCATAATCATACGCGCTACCCAGAAGAAGATGATGTCCGGACCTGTTACGAGGTCGGCGGTGGGGTAGTAGTACTGTATCTCGCGGTTGTCGGGCTGCTCTATGCCGTCGAAGAGCGAAATAGGCCACAGCCACGACGAGAACCATGTGTCCAGCGCGCCCTCGTCCTGCACGAGCGTCTTGCCCTCGGCTTTGGCTTGTGCCTCCTCCATCGTGGGCGCTACGATAATCTTGTCCTCTGGGTAGTTCTCCGCACCTGTCTGGTCGAGTATCTCCTTGATATAATAGGCGGGAATACGGTGTCCCCACCATAGTTGCCGCGAGATACACCAGTCTTTGATGTTCTCCAGCCAGTTGCGGTAGGTGTTCTTGTACTTGGTGGGATAGAACACTATCTCGTCGTTCATCACGGGCGGCAGGGCGATGTCTGCAAAGTGCTGCATGCGGATGAACCATTGCAGCGACAGCCGCGGCTCAATGGGCACGTTGGTGCGCTCGGAGTAGCCTACTTTGTTGTCGTAGTCTTCTACCTTCTCCATCAGTCCTGCGGCTTTCAGGTCTTCGGCTATCTGCTTGCGGCAGTCGAAGCGGTCCATGCCCTGATAAGCAGCCACGTTGGGACGGATATCGTCCTCCAGCGTGTCGAGGCTGATATGTGCATCCGGCGTGAAGATGTCGTATGCCGTGAGATTGTATTTCTGTCCCAGTGCATAGTCGTTCACGTCGTGTGCGGGCGTTACTTTCAGGCAACCCGTACCGAACTCAATCTCCACGTACCGGTCTTCTATCACGGGTATCTCCCTGCCCACCAGCGGCACGATGACGTGCTTCCCGCGCAGCCAGTGGTTCTTCGGGTCTTTGGGGTTGATACACATCGCCACGTCGCCCATGATGGTTTCGGGGCGGGTGGTTGCCACCACGGCGTAGTAGCCCTTCTCGTCTTTGTGCACTATGTCCTCCGGCGTGAGCGTCGCCTCGTCCACAGGCTCTGCTACGCGGTATTTCAGGTGGAAGAGATGGCTGTGCTCATCGTGGTAAATCACCTCTTCGTCCGAGAGTGCCGTCTGCCGTTCGGGGTCCCAGTTGACCATACGCAGCCCGCGGTAAATCAGCCCCTTCTCATAGAGGTCGCAGAACACGCGGATAACCGCCCGCGAACGGGTCTCGTCCATGGTGAACGAGGTGCGGTCCCAGTCGCAGGAGCAACCTAATTTGCGCAACTGTTTGAGGATGATGCCGCCGTGCTCGTCCGTCCATGCCCAGGCGTGTTTCAGAAACTCCTCGCGAGTGAGGTCGCTCTTGTTGATGCCTTGCTCTTTCAGGCGTTTGATAACCTTCGCCTCGGTCGCGATGGAGGCATGGTCGGTGCCGGGTACCCAGCAGGCGTTCTTGCCTTCCAGGCGTGCACGACGCACAAGGATGTCCTGTATCGTCTCGTTGAGCACGTGCCCCATGTGGAGCACGCCCGTAACGTTGGGCGGCGGAATAACCACCGTGAACGGTTCGCGACCGTCGGGCTCGCTGTGAAACAACTTTTGGTCAAGCCAATACTGATACCACTTGGCTTCAATGTCGGTAGGATTATATTTCGACTCCATACTTGTTTAGAATTAGCGCTCTGAGATTATCGATTAGCAATAGCATGCAAAAAGTGCGCGCAAAGTTACTGCTTTTTTTTCAGATGTGCAAGTTTTTGGGAATAAAAAATTGCAGGTGGGCTTTGCTGAGGCTCTCGGAGATACCTTTGCCCTCTTTTTTGCGAAATAATTTGCGTATGCGAAAAAGTTTTTGTATCTTTGCCGTCGGAATAAGATGGTGTAGGGTTGTCTGTTGCGAAGGTGGTTCCCGACCCTGCGAATGGCAATTTTACTTCCAGCCGTCTTCCAGCCGACAAACTTGGGTTATTCTTGGGTGATTCACGGGGGACTCCCGTATGTAAGAACTAAGACAAAATGTCCTTTTCCGATGACCGTACTATACGAAGATAATCATATCATTGCCGTCAACAAGACCTGCCGAGAAATCGTGCAGGGCGACAAGACGGGCGACACGCCGCTGAGCGAGGTGGTGAAGGCGTATATCAAAGAGAAATACCACAAGCCCGGCGAAGTCTTCCTCGGTGTTACTCATCGGCTCGACCGTCCCACAAGCGGCGTGGTGCTCTTTGCCCGTACCAGCAAGGCACTCACTCGACTGAACGAGATGTTCAAGAGCCACGAGCAGATACAGAAAACCTATTGGGCAGTCGTGGAGCATGCGCCCGTGCCCGCCGAGGGACGACTGGTGCACAGGTTGGTGCGGAACGAGAAACTGAACAAGTCGTTTGTGGCGAAAGAGGGTGCGCGGGACGCCAAAGAGGCGAGGCTGACTTACCGCATGCTGGCGCGGGGGGAGCGCTACACGCTGGTGGAGGTGCAGTTGGAGACGGGGCGGCACCACCAGATACGATGCCAGTTGGCGGCAATAGGCTGCCCGATAAAGGGCGACTTGAAATACGGCGCCAAGCGGAGTAATCCCGACGGCGGTATCTCCCTCCACGCACGGCGGATAGCGTTTGTGCACCCCGTGAGCAAAGAGCCGGTATGTATCACGGCACCCGTGCCGGAAGAGAGGATTTGGAAGGACTTGGAATCAGGGTTGAGTTGAATGTTTTTTAACAGGAGAACCAACGCCGACCAACCTTCGCCAACCCGATACGGATTTGTCGTTAATCCTTAAATCTATAATCTTATATCCAACCATGAAACACTTACTATTAGGCGATGAAGCGATTGCTCAGGGCGCTATTGATGCGGGACTGAGCGGCGTGTATGCCTACCCCGGTACTCCCTCAACGGAGGTAACCGAGTACATTCAACTCCACGAAGCCAAGCGCACGACTGCGGAGCCTATCTTCTGCCGCTGGGCGACCAACGAGAAGACCGCCATGGAAGGCGCGTTGGGGATGTCGTACATGGGCAAGCGGGCGCTGGTCTGCATGAAGCATGTAGGCATGAATGTGTGTGCCGATGCCTTTATGAACGCGGCTATCACGGGCGTGAACGGCGGACTGGTGGTGCTGGCTGCCGACGATCCGAGCATGCACTCGTCGCAGAACGAGCAGGACTCGCGTTTCTATGCGAAGTTCGCTATGATTCCCTGTTTCGAGCCTTCCAACCAGCAGGAGGCATACGAGATGACGCGCCATGCCTTCGCGCTGAGCGAGGAACTGCGCACGCCAATCCTGCTGCGCGTTACCACCCGCATGGCGCACTCCCGCGCGGTGGTGGAGACCACCGACCAACTGCCGCAACAGAACAAACTGTCGCTGCCGGAGAATGTGCAGCACTTTATCCTGCTGCCCGCTTTCGCGAAGAAGAACTACGCCGAACTGGTGGCGGCGCAACCCGTTTTCGTCGGCAAGAGCGAGGAATCGCCTTACAATGTCTATACGCGCGGGGCAAACCCGAAGCGCGCCATCGTGGCGACGGGTATTGCTTACAACTACCTGTTGGAGCAGGGCAATCCCGACTGCACGGTGCTCAAGATAGCGCAGTACCCCTTGCCTGCGCGACTCATTGAGCAGATGGTGGCGGACGGCGCGGAGGAAGTGCTGGTGATGGAAGAGGGACAGCCCGTAGTGGAAGAGTTGCTGCGCGGCATGGTGCCTTCGAAGGTAGCGGTGCGAGGTCGTCTCACGGGCGACCTGCCGCGCATGGGCGAACTGACGCCGGACGCCGTGCGCAAGGCATTGGGTATGGATCCCCTGCCCGTGCGGGAAGCCGACACGCTGGTGGTGAGTCGTCCGCCCGCGCTCTGCCAGGGCTGCGGACACCGCGATATGTACGCCGCGCTGAACGAGGTGGCACGCGAGTACCCCTCGCCGCGTATCTTCGGTGACATAGGTTGCTATACGCTCGGTGCACTCTCGCCGTTCCATGCCATACATGCCTGCGTGGAGATGGGTGCTTCGGTAACGATGGCGAAAGGCGCTGCCGATGCGGGACAACACCCGTCTATCGCTGTAATCGGCGACTCGACCTTCACCCACAGCGGAATGACCGGACTGCTCGATTGCGTCAACTCGAATGCCAATGTGGTGGTGCTCATCTCCGACAACCTGACCACAGGCATGACGGGCGGACAAGACTCCGCCGGCACAGGGCGGCTGGAGCAGATTTGTACGGGACTGGGCGTAGCGCCTGAACATGTGCGCGTGGTGGTACCCCTGCCGAAAAACATGGAGGAGATAAAGCAAGTGCTGCGCGAGGAGATTGACTACGCCGGAACATCCGTGGTAATCGCCCGCCGCGAGTGCATCCAAACATTGAAACGACATCTAAAACAGCAAAAACAATGAAGCGTGATATCATATTGGCAGGTGTGGGAGGACAAGGTATCCTCTCCATTGCTACCGTAATAGGCGAGGCGGCGCTCGCCGAAGGACTCTACTTGAAGCAAGCCGAGGTACACGGAATGTCGCAACGCGGCGGCGATGTGCAGTCCAATCTGCGTATCTCTACCGAACCGATTCACTCAGACCTAATACCTCGCGGGGGAGCAGACTTGGTTATCTCGCTGGAGCCGATGGAGGCACTGCGGTATGTGGAGTATTTGAAACCCGACGGATGGATTGTAACCTCGTCGGTGCCGTTTGTGAATATCCCCAATTATCCCGATTTGGAGGAAGTGCTGGCGCATATCAAGGCGTTCCCCAACCATGTGTTGCTCGATGTGGAGGCACTGGCGAAGAGCGTGGGCGCCCCCGCGCAGGCGGCGAACATGGTGCTGCTCGGTGCGGCTATCCCCATGCTCGGCATAGAGCACGACAAGATGATTGCTGGCGTGGAGCGCGTCTTTGCCCGCAAAGGCGAAGCCGTGGTGGCAACCAATGTGAAAGCCGTAGAGGCAGGGTATAATAATTAATGATTAAGAATGATGAGGGCGCCTGCTCTGAAAAATAGGCATACAACGCCCTCATAATTCATCATTCATAATTAGCAAAGCAATGTTTCCTTTAGATAAACGATTAGTGGATCAGACCTGTATCGACTTTGGTCTGCGTAATGCCCGCGAGTTGGGCAACGCGAGCATCCGCCAGTTGGTGGGTGTGGTGAAGGACATTGAGCGTGCCACGGGCGAGGAGTTTATCCACATGGAGTTGGGTGAGCCGGGCTTGCCCGCCGAGGCAATAGGTATCGCAGCGGAGCACAAAGCGCTGAAAGAGGGCTGCGGCTCCCACTATCCGCTCATCACGGGTATTCCCGAGGTGAAGCATTGGGGCAGCGAGTTTGTGCGAGCGTTCATAGGGCTGGATATCCCGCCCGATTGTATCGTGCCGACGGTGGGCTCCATGCAGGCGGCTTTTGCGCTCAACCTAACCATTTCGCAGTTCGACAAAGAGCGCGACACGGTGCTCTTCATCGACCCCTGTTTCCCCGTGCAGAAGCAGCAGTGTGCGGTGATTGGCGTGCGCGTGGAGGCGTTCGATGTGGCGGACTACCGTGGCAAAGCGTTTGGCGAGGAGTTGGAGCGCCATTTCCAAACGGGACGCATTGCGGCTGTCTTGTTCAGCAACCCGAACAACCCGTCGTGGATGTGCCTGACGGAACGCGAGTTGGAGATGCTCGGGCGGCTGGCTACCCGCTACAACGTGATGGTAATAGAGGACTTGGCGTACCTGAATATGGATTTCCGCGAGCAACGCGGCATCCCCTACGAGCCGCCTTTCCAGCCCACCGTGGGACGCTACACCAACAACTGCGTGCACATGATTTCCTGCTCAAAAATGTTTTCCTATGCAGGGCAGCGTGCGGCCATCGTGGCGATGAATCCCTATTTGGCGCACCGCCCTTATTCGGCATTGGCGGAGCGGTATCATAACGACGGCGAGTTCCTGCGCAACTTTGTATATATCGTGCTCTATAGCCTTTCTTCGGGGGTTACCCATTCTGTGCAACATGCTATGGCAGCAATGTTCAAAGCGGCATGCCAGGGTAAATTGCATTTCGTGGAGAACACCCGCGAGTATGCCCGCCGCGCCTGCCGTATCAAAGAGATAATGAAGAAAAATGGTTTCCGTATCGTTTACGATAAGGACGCCGACGGACAGTCCGTGGGCGATGGTTTCTTCTTCACTTTCGGCTACCGCGACTGGTCGGGAGAACAGTTGCTTAACAAGTTGATTTACTATGGCGTGTCGGCTATCTCGTTGAGCAATACGGGTGCTCAACGCGAGGGCATGCGCGGTTGCGCCAGTGCCATCCGCGAAGACCAATACGATGAACTCGATCGCCGCTTAGCCCTCTTCAACAAAGAATATGAGCACATGTGATGGCGTGATATGGTCTGTTGAATCGGTAGCGGACTACTCGTGGGAGTCGGCGCAGGCGATGTTGCCGCGGGTGTCGGAGCAGCGGCGGGCGCAGGCGTTGCAATATAAGCATGCGTTTGGGCAGTATGCTTGCTTGAAGTCGTATTTGATGTTACAGGATTTGCTTCGTGAGCACTATGGCATAGAGGGCGATTTGCTCTTTTCCTACAACGAATACGGGAAACCCATACTCAGTGAAGTGCGCTGCACAAGCAATGCGGATAGGGTGCAGGAAGTATCGCAAATTCATTTCTCTATTTCCCATTGCAAGCAAGCCATCGCCGTAGCCGTGGCGGACAAGCCCGTAGGCATTGACATTGAGACCATTCGCCATCCCTCGGAGGCGCTGATTGAGAAGACGATGAACAATCAGGAGCGGCTGCGGATTGCCGCTGCCGACAAGCCCGATGAGGTATTCACTGCCCTATGGACACGCAAGGAGGCGGTGCTGAAATGCAAAGGTACGGGCATTGTGGACGACCTGCACGGTGTATTGCTCGGTGCAGAGTGCGGAAACCTGAAAATGGAAACTTTGTGTCCTTCTCCCGCAACATTCTGCACGCTATGTATAAGCGTTAAGTGACGGTGAAATAAAACAAAGAAACAACATACTGTCCGCTGCAAAAGCGGATAGTTTTTGTTTTTGTCCTTGCCGTAGAAACAGGCGGAAAAAGACTATTGGTGTTTGGGTGTCTTATCTCTACCCAGCACCAGCAGTTGGATACTGTTGAATATGTTTTGCCAAATGATGTAGGCAGCGGGTCCCAAGGCAGCGAGGGGACACAAGTAGGTTTGTGCCATCCACACTCCCAGCGTGGTGTTTTTCTGCCCGAATGCTTGCCCTGCGGTTACCCTGCTCACGAAAGGCATGTCGGTGGGCAGGTCGTCGCGTATCACTTCCGCACGATAGTCTTCCCCTTTTGACGGGGCGGGGAAGTGGTATCCGATGATTTTTCCGAGGAAGAACTGCAAGAGACATGTGAGCAGTGCGCCGCCAAATAGGAAGAGTATCGTCCAGCCGTTGAAACGGGTGGTGAGCATGGAGTGGGTGATATCTGCCATAAGGATGATGAGTGTGCCTGCCCATAGATAGAATGGAACCGAAGCCCATGCTTTGGTGAGGGCGAAACGCTTTGTCGATCCTTTGTGTCGTTGCCAACCGTCATAGCACAACCGCAGTAGCCATGCCGCCAAGAAAGGACCAAGCAATAGAGGACCGACCTTGCCGAGAATCAACGCGGATGCATGCCAGAAAGTCATGTCCGCCATCGGATTAACCATGGGAAAGAAGGCGGGTACGATGATTGCCGTAGCGATATTGCTTAGCATGGTGAATGTGGTTAGGTTTTGTATCGAGCCGCCCATCTTGCCGGCAATGATAGGCGCTGCTGTGGCGGTGGGCATCAGTACGCATATCATTACTCCCTGTGCGATGGCGGAAATATCCAATCCCCATATGCCGGTACAGTTTTTCCCCAATGCCATGATACCATAGTAAAGCCCGATGGCGATGGCGAGTTGCACGAAGAGCACTATCCAGTGCCATCGGTGCAGGCGCAAATCCAACGGATTCACTTTGCAAAAAGTGAAGAACAACATGAGGAAAATCATTGGCGGCAAGAGGAACATCAGGTGTCGAAACAGCGGATACCCCGCCACACCAATCACCATTGCCAACCAAAGGGCATGCTTGTCCAAAAAACGTTTCATGTGGATGGTTTTAGAACTCCTGTTATCTTGCGTGAAAGACTGCCTATAATGTGGAGTTTGTGGTTCTCTATTTAGTTTCAAGTTCTTCTATCTTCCCCTGCTCCACATAGAAGATTTTGGCTTCCGGCGTGGGGCGGAGTAGGTCGGTCAGGTGTTGGCGGTCGGTATCGGTGATGAATATCTGCCCGAATCGGTCGCTGTTGACGAGTCGTACTATCCTCGCCACGCGCTCCGAGTCCAGTTTGTCGAAGATGTCATCGAGTAGGAGAATGGGTTTGCCGAGATAGAGTGCCTGTGCCAGTTTCATCGCCAGCAGATAAGTCTTCTGCTGCCCCTGCGAACCTACGCGCTTCAGCGGATAATCGCCCAAGAGCATTTCTATCTCGTCTTTGTGAATGCCCTGCGATGTCCATCCCAAGATACGGTCGCGCTCTCGTGTCCGCACAAAGGCATCGGCAAGGTCGCGGTCTTGCAACTGACTGATATACCGCAGACTAACCTGCTCCGCATCGCCCGACAACTCGCTGTATATCTCTTGAAAGAGTGGTATGAACTGCTCCACAAAGGTCGTCCTTTCGCGGAAGATATATTCCGCCTGAGGTACCATCTGCAGCTCATACACTTCCAGCAGGGAACTTATACTGGGGACGCGGGCGTCTCGCCCGCGGTCAGTTTGGTACAAACTGCTTGTACCGTTATTTTCCTTTATATCTCGGCATTGGCATACGGTCTCTTTCTCACTCACCTCTTTTAGCAACGCGTTGCGCTGTTTGAGCAGGGCGTTGTAGGTATTCAAACAGTTGAGATATTCTTTGTTACGCTGCGAGATAACTACATCGAGAAACCGTCTTCGCTCCTCGCTGCCGTCTTCTATCAGTCGCCCGTCCTGCGGACTGACCATCACCAGCGGCAGCAATCCGATATGGTCTATCAGTCGTTTGTAGTCTTTCTTTCCGTTGCGGAATTGCTTCTTCTGCCCGCGTTTCAACCCGCAGGTGATGCTAATCGGCTCTTCCTGTCCTGTATATGAAGATGTGTCAATTTTACTAATGGTAGTCGAGGGTAATTTACCGGCACTCTCCTCTTGCAGGGGGAGCGGGTCTTGTCCCCCCTTATATACTCCCTGTACCATTGCCATCTCCTCGCCGTGTGTGATGTTCATCGAGTCAACAGCGTTGTAAGCCGACTTGGTGAAACTGAGCAGATAGACGGCATCGAGGATATTCGTCTTGCCTTGTCCGTTCAGTCCGACAAAGCAGTTCAACTTATCCGCGAAGTGCAACTGCGCCTCGCGGATATTCTTGTAGTTCAGTATATGTAGTTCGTCTAAATACATTCGGTGGCAAGTGGCTAACGCTCAGTACCCAAAGTTCCGATAACTCCGATTGTTTACTTCCTCCCTTTGTAGGGAGGGACGGGGTGGGTCTTGTCCCCTTATACAAATATCTCTACATCGTTCTTGGTGATGATGCCTCCGCCGAGGATGAGCAGCCGCTCCACTACGTTGCGCAGTTCGCGGATGTTCCCCGTCCACGAGTGGGCTTGCAGTGCCGCGATGGCATCGTCCGAGAAGGTCTTGCGTGAGATACCCATCTCCCCGCATATTAACTCGTCGAAGTGATTGACCAGCAATGGGATATCCTCTTTGCGCTCGTCCAGTTTCGGCACATGTACGGGTATCACGTTCAACCTGTGAAACAAGTCTTCGCGGAAGCGGTGTGCGGCTATCTCCGCCTGCAGGTCTTTGTTGGTGGCGGCTATCACGCGCACGTTCACTTTTATCGGTTTGTCGCTGCCCACGCGCGTTATCTCGTTCTCCTGCAACGCACGCAGCACTTTCGTCTGCGCGGCAAGCGACATATCGCCTATCTCATCTAAGAAGAGTGTCCCGCCGTCAGCTTGCTCAAACTTGCCCGCGCGGTCTTTCACTGCCCCCGTGAATGCCCCTTTCATGTGCCCGAATAGTTCGCTTTCTATCAACTCCGACGGAATAGCGGCGCAGTTCACCTCCACCATCGGTTTGTCTGCCCGCAGGCTCCCTTCGTGCAGCAGGCGTGCCACCACCTCTTTTCCAGTACCGTTGTCGCCGGTAATCATCACCCGCGCCTCGGTCGGTGCCACTTTCTCGATAATCTCCCGCACGTGCTGGATAGCCTCGCTCTCGCCAATCATCTGATTGCGCTTCCCCACTTTCTTGCGCAGCACGCTGATTTCCTGTTTGCTGCGGCTGTTCTCCGCTTTCAGGTGTTTCTGCTCCAGCGCGTTCTTGGTGGTTACCAGCAGGCGGTTCAAATCCAGCGGTTTCTCGATAAAGTCGTAGGCACCTCTCTTCAACGCCGTAACTGCCGTCTCTACATCCGCATGCCCCGAAATCATCACGATGGGACACTCGCATGCCTCGTCTTGCTGCAGCGTCTCCAGCACCTCAATACCGTCCATCTCCGGCATTTTCACGTCGCTGTATATCAGGTCGTAGCCGCCTGCTTTGGCTTTCTCCACACCCTGTTTCCCGTTTTCCGCAAGGTCAATGGTGTAGCCCTCAAACTCCAATATCTCCTTGAGCGTATTGCGTATAGCCCGCTCGTCGTCTATGATTAGTATCTTCGCCATAGTCTGTTGCTTATCGCCTGCAAAGATACTGCTTTTTCCCGAAATATGCAAGAATTGTGTGCTTTTTATGAGGAAAAGCGCCAATCTTCTTGTGCAATTAAAAAAAAAGTAGTACCTTTGCAAACTATTTTGATTAGTTGTGGAACTATTTTAATGGTCTAATTGTTCGATAAAAGCATGTTACTGACTATCTTAAAGTCGAAGATTCACCGTGTGCGGGTGACGGAAGCCAATCTGGACTATATTGGCAGCATTACAATAGACGAAGACTTGATGGATGCCGCGGGTATCGTGGCGGGGGAGCGTGTGCAGGTGGTGGACAACGACAACGGTGCCCGCTTGGAGACCTATGTCATTGCAGGCAAGCGCGGTTCGGGCTGTATCTGCATGAACGGTGCGGCGGCGCACCTGATACACGTAGGCGACACGGTCATCATCATGGCATACGCCCTTATGACCCCCGAAGAGCAAAAGACTTTCCGCCCGCAAATCGTCTTCCCGAAAGAGGGCAACAAGATATAACTGCGTGTCATTTTATGTCAATCGGTGCCTGTTGGCACGCAGTGTCCGACATAAAATGAACCGCATGAAATAATCCAACTCCTCTCATGTTCACTTTACAGCAAACCGATACCCGTTCTTCCGCCCGCGCCGGTGTTGTCCACACCGACCACGGCGATATACTCACGCCCATTTTCATGCCCGTGGGTACGGTGGGCACGGTGAAAGGAGTGCAGCGGCGCGACTTGGAGGAGGATATAAAGGCACAAATCATTCTCGGAAACACCTACCATCTCTACCTCCGCCCGGGCACGCAAATCCTGCACGAGGCGGGCGGACTGCATCGCTTCGAGGGCTGGACGCGACCCATACTGACCGACTCCGGCGGCTACCAGGTCTTCTCCTTGACCGACATCCGCAAGATGACCGAGGAAGGCGTACAGTTCTCCAGCCACATAGACGGACGCAAACTGATGTTCACGCCGGAGAGCGTGATGGATATAGAGCGCGAGATAGGGGCGGACATTGTGATGGCGTTCGATGAATGTTGCCCGGGCACTGCCGACCGCAGTTATGCCAAAGCATCCATGGAGCGCACCCACCGCTGGCTCGACCGTTGCATCGCGCGTTTCGATAGCACCCCCGACCTCTACGGCTACCGCCAGAACCTCTTCCCTATCGTGCAGGGCTGTGTCTATACCGACTTGCGGCAGGACGCCGCCAAACGGCTACGCGACCTCGACCGCGATGGATACGCCATAGGCGGACTGGCGGTGGGAGAGCCCGCGGCGAAGATGTACGAGATGATAGAGGTGGTAAACGACATCCTGCCCGCGAACAAACCGCGCTATCTCATGGGCGTCGGCACGCCGTGGAATATTCTCGAAGGCATAGAGCGCGGAGTGGATATGTTCGACTGCGTCATGCCTACCCGCAACGGGCGCAACGGCATGATTTTCACCCGCAACGGCGTGATGAACATGCGCAACAAGAAGTGGGAGAACGACTTCACACCCCTTGACCCCGACGGCACCTCGTATGTGGACAGGCAGTACACACGCGCCTATGTGCGCCACCTCATCCACGCGCAGGAGATGCTCGGCTTGGAGGTACTCTCTATCCACAACTTGGCATTCTACCTCTGGCTCGTAGGCGAAGCCCGCCGGCATATCCTCGCAGGCGACTTCAAACCCTGGAAAGACGAGATGATGCAGCGTATCATGACAAGACTATAGCCCCCCCCTCTCCCCTGCATAAGAGGAGCGAGAAAACAAATTATTATTGCACGTCAAAACGAATCTTCCTAACTCCCTCCCTTGCAGAGAGGGTCGGGGAGAGTCCCGATGAAAAAACTCGACTGGTATATTATTCGCAAGTTCCTCGGCACTTTCTTCTTTTCGATAGTGCTGATTTTGAGTATCGCCATCGTCTTCGACTTGACGGAGAAGTTGGACGATTTCTATGAAAATCAGGTACCTACGCGCGAGATTATCCTCGACTACTACCTGCCTTTCATACCTTACTATGCCAATATGTTCAGTTCGCTCTTCATCTTCATCTCGGTTATTTTCTTCACCTCCAAACTGGCGGGCAACAGCGAGATTATCGCGATGATGGCGGCGGGCGTGAGTTACCATCGGCTGATGTTGCCCTATTTCATCTCCGCCACCCTCCTTTTTGTCTTGTCGTTTGTCTTGGGCGGCTATATCATTCCGCCGGCCACGGGCAAAATGCTCAATTTCACGGACAAGTATATCGAGCATTTCACCAAGGAGAACGCCCGCAATGTGCAGATGGAGGTCGAGCCCGGCACTATCCTCTATATTGAGTCCTTCCAGAAACGCAGCAACATGGGCTACCGCGCCTCGCTGGAACATTTCGAGGGCAAGACGCTCACCATGCGTATCACCGCCGACCGTATCCGCTACGACTCCACGAGCACCCTCACGGCGCAGCACCACTGGCATTTGGAGAACTACACCCGCCGCGATTTCGACGGTATGCGCGAATCGCTCACGCGAGGCAACAGGCTGGATACCATCATCCCCATACAGCCGCGTGAACTCTTCGTTACCGCCGAGCAGGCGCAGGAGATGACCAACCCCGAACTGGTGGAGTACATGGAGTTGCAGGAGAAACGCGGCGCAGGCAATATCCAAGCCTTTGAAACCGAGTACCACAAGCGCTGGGCGTCGCCGCTGGGCGCATTTATCATGACGCTCTTGGGTGTAACCATGAGCAGCAAAAAGGTGCGCGGTGGCATGGGCAAGAACCTCGGCATCGGCATCGTCCTCACGGCGGCATATATCCTCTTCTCCACGGTCAGCACCACTTTCTCTGTCAACGGCGTGATGTCCCCCTTCATGTCCGCATGGCTGCCGAACTTCGTCTTCCTCGCTATCGGCATAGTCCTCTATTTCCGTGCCTTGAAATAATCGAAGGAAAATTCCAACAGATTCACAAGAAACACCGCGGCATAGAACAAAAGCCTTGTTCTCTGTCGTGTGCTTGTCGTGTATTTTTCGCGGGTCTGTCGCGGGTCTGTCGCGGGTCTTTCGCGGGTCGGCAGGCATAGGCTATGCCGAGTGCATGCCCTTGAAAAGAATGGAACGGACGGTGAGGAAGAAATAGCGGATGTCGGTGCGGACGGGGTGCTGCAAGTAGGCGTCAAGGTACTTCTCCTCGCTGGCGAACAGTTCGTCAAATGTCTTCGGGTGGTCGATGTAGAACGGCGGAATCAGTCCGGGTTTGCAGCGCGTGCGTTTCTCTTGCAGTGCGGGCGGATAGGTGTCGAACATGGTCTTGGAGAGCGGACGCACACCCACCAACTTGACATCCCCGCGCAGCCAGTTGAGGAGCATGGGCAACTCGTCCAGCCAATACTTGCGCATGAACCGTCCCCATGTGGTGATACGCCAGTCATCGTTGCTCTTGTCCGCAATATCCATACCCCCGCGCTGGTCGAACACGTATTTCTGAATATACTCCGCGT
Source organism: Paludibacteraceae bacterium (assembly GCA_051878345.1). Classification (GTDB taxonomy): domain Bacteria; phylum Bacteroidota; class Bacteroidia; order Bacteroidales; family Paludibacteraceae; genus Colicola. Next base: position 38,176 of record JBJEJX010000041.1, read on the forward strand.
AGGGGTGCATCGTGCGGAACTTGTAGATATAGATATAGTTGAGTCGCAGGGGTTGACCATCGAGGGGAGCGCTTGCAGGTTGGTGTCTTTTCCCCACGCGGCGCAACTTGATGAGCGGACCGTACACTTTCATCTGCTCCTGCGGGTAGGGTTGCGAGTGGCGGTGGGTAAAGATATACTCTATATGCCCCATCGTAACGCACTCATCTACCTCGAAGCCGCAGTAATACAGCCGCCCGTACACCTCCGTCTTGGAGAGCATGCGCTTGCGCCCTTTCGTAACATCGTAGTAGAGGCGCGAGGTGAAAAGCAGGCGGGGCACAATACGCTTCCAGAAGAAATAGCAGGTATAAACCAGCCAGTTCAGCGGCTTGGGATAGCGGCGGAGCATCTTCTCCTTGATATACTCCTGTGGGCGGTAGCAGCAGACGTAGCGCCCTTCATCGGGCAGTTTCTGATTGACGATGCAGAAACGGCGGTTGATACCCTTCGCATCGTTCAGCAGCGTTAGGTCAACGATGGTGTTGTATTGATAGTCAGGCAGTTGCAGCAGGCTGAATCGGTCTCTGTTGGCCACAATCTTCGTCTGCCTGTTGTTGAGCCTCGCCTTCTCCACCAGCAGTTGATAGTCTTCCTCGGTGGTGATGGAGAGCACCGACTGGTGAATGGTCTCTTTCGACACTTCCGACCGTTCCTCATCGGGGCGCGTCACGGTGGCGCCCGTGCGTTGCTCTATCTTCATGGCGGGCACGGTCATGTTGGTCGCGTACTTCCAATAATGCTCCGTGAAAATCACCAGCAGGTCGCACACTGCCACTACGGAGATCACCCACACGCCGGGCGTGGTGGAGAACGGTGTGAAAAGCAGCGGGAAGAGGTAGTAGTTCGCCAAGAAAAGCAGCGTCGTGGTAACTGCCAGCGAGAGCAACGCCTGCCATATAGGCGTGATTTTGTAGGGGCGATAAAGCCGAGTCGCAAACGCCACCAGCAGCCAAACACCCATCAGCACCACCAAAGGTAGCAAGTAACCCCAAATGTTTTCTTTGTCGGCGGCAACACGCCAAAGCAAGCATATAACTGCCGCCACTATCCACAAAAAGATGTCAAGAATAAATCGCTTCACAATCAGTCGTTTTTAGTTTGCAAATATGTAAACCGGATATACTCCGCCGTCCGTTTACTTTTTCTTCACCAGTAGCCTTTTTATTTGGTTCTTAATGTTTTGCAGCACCCACTCTTTTGCCCATGCCCGTTTGCTGTTCGTCCATCGTTGCGGGTGTGTGGTCATCATCAGTCGGTCGGGGAATACCCTTTTCTGCAACGCGCGGATGATGTCCTCCGAGCGGTGGAACACCAGCCCCCTCTCTACCCATCGGTCTTGGTACACGGGTATCTTGTCGCGAACGGAGTAGCGGTAGCCGTCCCAGCAACGACCTGTGTCCGTCAGGTAGAACACCTGACCGAAAGGTGTGTCGAAATAGGGCTCGCCGATGATACCGAGTGTGCGGTAGTCATGGCGTTTCCACAGGTCTTTGCCGTCCCATTGCGAGGTGGGGGCGCCGTGCATGCAGATGGTGCGCACGGGATAGAACCTTCGCAAATAGGCAAGCGCCGAGACAAAATGCTTGTATGCTGCAGCCGTATTCCCTTTCGCCAGCGACATATCCTCGTAGTGGTAGCCGATTTCATGCCCCAGCGCCGCAATGCTCTTGATATATTGCTGTTCGTCGGCTTGCTTGGGATACACACGGAAATAATAGGTCGCCTTTATCCCCAACGAATGCTCTATCTCGGCGGTGTGCAGGCTGTTCTGCGGCAGTTTATCCACATCGTGCCGCAAGATGAGATACTGCGCGGGCACTTTCCCGCTTGCTTGCAGGTCGCAGTACTGCTCAAAAGTCAGCACTTGATACCCCGTATGCTGAAACGCTTCCAGCAATGCCCGATATGTATCTAATGTGAAATCCAACATATTTGATATTCGACCGCTCTGCTATCCGACCGTTTCGCCGTCCGGCTGTCTTTCGGCGGAATCGACTGTTTGTCTCCTGTTTAACTCAATTTTGCAAGGGCTTCCTTCACCCTCCTCATTGCCTCGGTGATGAGGTCTTCACTCGTCGCATACGACAGGCGTATGCAGTTGTCCTCGCCGAATGCCGACCCGCTCACGCAAGCCACATGCGCCTCGTTCAGCAGATACTCCACCACCTCATCGGCGTTGTGTACCGTGAAACCGTTGTACGACTTTCCGAAGAACGACGACACATCAGGGAACAGGTAGAACGCCCCTTGTGGCTCCAGCACTCTCAGCCCGGGTATCTCCCGCGCGAGCCGTACTATCAGGTTGCGCCTGCGCTCAAACGCCTGCCGCATGGCCTCCACACAACTGCGGTCGCCCGTATAGGCTGCCTCGGCGGCTTTCTGCGCGATGGTGGTGGCGCAGGTGCATTGCTGCCCTTGCAGACGCTTCACCGCACTGATGAATCCCTTGTCGTGGCACGCCAGCCAACCGATACGGTACCCCGTCATGGCATGGCTCTTGCTCACGCCGTTGATAATCACCACGCGGTCTTTCAGGCTCGCAAACTGCCCCAGACTCTCGTGGTGTCCTGTGTAGAGGATATGCTCGTATATCTCGTCGCTGATAACGCTTATCTCGGGATGTTTCTCCAGCACGCGCACGATGTCCTCCAGTGCCTCATGGCTGTACACGCTGCCCGTCGGGTTGTTCGGAGTGCAAAGCACCAGCAGACGGGTGCGCGGGGTGATAGCGGCTTCCAACTGCGCCGCGGTCAGGCAGAAATTGTTCTCCATTGTGGTGCGAATCAGCACGCTCTTGCCTTCCGCCAACTTCACCATCTCCACGTAACTCACCCAGCACGGCGTAGGCAGAATCACCTCGTCGCCGGGACCCACCAGCGTCTCTATCGCGTTGCAGAGACAGTGTTTCGCGCCGACCGATACGATAATCTCGTTCGCGTTGAACGCCTGCGGGTTTTGCTCGCCCAACTCCTCGTTAATCGTCTTGGCGATGGCTTCGCGCAGCGACGGGAACCCCGGCACGGGACCGTAGTGGGAGAAGTCGTTGTCCACTGCCGCTTTCGCCGCCTCTTTCACATGAGCAGGTGCCGGAAAATCGGGCTCGCCCAGCGACAAGCCAATCACGTCCACCCCCTCCGCACGCAACTGTTGGCAGCGTGCCGCTATCTGCAAGGTCTGCGACTCGGCAAGCGAGTCAATACGTTTGGAAATCTGCATATCTTGGTCAAATGTTTAGTTTTCTTTTGTCTCGGTCAACACATGATGCGGGGCGCTTGAGTGGCATTGCCTCTGCCCTTGAACTCTATCCCCTGCGGCAGCTTGTTGTCATGGCTCGCTGCCCTTTGCTTTTCTTTTGTCTTGGTCAACACATGATGCGGGGCGCCTGAGTGGCATTGCCTCTGCCCTTGAACTCTATCCCCTGCGGCGGCTTGCTGTCATGGCTCGCTGCTCTTTGCTTTTGCCGAAAATTGGCGGGATAAGAGCCGAAGATAGGTGTCCTGTAATGCACGATTATCTCTATTTTGCCTGCAAAGGTACTGCTTTTTTTCGAAATAACCAAATATCTTCCGTGTTTTGTTCAAAACATTTCCATTTCCCGAAATCTGCGAACGTCCTCCCGAAATAGGATGGAAAGCCCCTTCCCTTGCATCCTGCCCTCGCCCTATTTTTTCCTCTCCGCTGCTTGGTGCTGCATCCGCAGCAGGTGCAACAAGTTTACCGACTTAGGAGTAACAGGTGCGGCTGCCACAGGAGAAACAAGTGCAAACACTGGGGACGCAGGCGTCCCGCCTGCGGATGCTGCGCCAGCAGCAGGTGCAACAATTTAGGCCGCCTTATGACCAACAGTTGCACCGACTACTGGGGACGCAGGCGTCTCGCCTGCGGTAAAAAGACCTTTTTATCTTGGTTCCCGGTTCTTGGTTCCTTGTTCTTTTTTGGAAAACGCCTTCACTTATTAAGGGGGCGCCGAATTTTCGGCGCCTGGCATAAAAACGCCGAAAAAAGTGCGAGTTACGAGATTTTCAGCACAATTCCGTCATTTTATACTCCGTTGGTTCTCAGTACACTACAAAGAAAATGCACGATAAGTGCATTTTCTTTCGAGGCGCCGAACAAGGCGCCGAATAGACAACTAACACCCGCCCATTCGGCGCCCCACTCAACGCTTGTATCTATTTAGAATGTCCACAAAGCTCCCCTTTGTAGAGTTCCCGAAAAATTTTGATTTTTTTTTGTGCTCTCAGGGGAACTTAGAGGATTTGCAAAGTCCCCCTTTAAGGGGGATTTAGAGGGTCCTGGGGATTTAGAGGGTCATCTTCCGTCCCATCACATCATATGTTACCCCGTTGCGGATAATCACCACTTTCCCGTCGCGGAGTTGCTTCTCCACTTGCCCTGCGTGGGTGCTGTCCGTATCAAGGATACCCGTCGGGGTGTTGCTCAGGGTGGTGAACTCGCCCGCATAGGTCTCCAAGACGCTGTTCGCCGCATTACGGACGGTCAGGGTGTAGGCGTAATCGGTGCCTTCGTCCAAACCCGTTACCGTAAAGCGGAATCCGTTGGCGGTCTGTTCGGCATAGGTAGCAGGAGTCGTCCCCTCTGCCGCGGGAGCGTTCTGCCGTGCGGGCTTGAAGGCAATGCTTACCAACTGACCTTGTGCGTTGAAGACGAGCGTGCAGAAGGTGTCGCTCTCTTTGGTCAGCACGAGAGAGTAGGTGTCTGCACCGTCCGTAACAGGCCACGTGATGGTTACATCTTCATAACTCGGCGAGGCGGTTACTTCGTTGCCTGTTACTACTACATCCTCCGACCCTATGCACTCTACGAACTTAAACAATCCCCATACCACATCCAACGTATAGTTGCGTTGGTTCTCACAAGGCACATAAACATATACATTGTAGTTGGCAAACGAACTCTCCTTTGCAAAAGGCGGCTCGATGGGATAGCAGTAGATGTCATAGAGGCGTGTGCATCCTGCGAAGGCGTTGGCACCTATATCCTCCACATTAGCCCCGATATGTAGTTCTGCCAACTTCGGCGTATTGGCAAAAGCATACTCGCCGATGGAGGTGGCGTTGTTTCCTACTCGCACGGTCTTGATACTGTCGCGCAGCAGTGTCCACGGCATAGTACTCTCCGTGTAGTTGTACATGGCTCCCGTACCGGTGATTTTCACTTCTTTATTGTTGTATGCCCAGTAGAGGTCATCGCCGCACTTACCCGAGTATGCCAGCCCGAACTCTGCAGTGAGAGTGGTGTCTTGGGTGAGTTTGATAGTACGCGGATTGTCCGTATTGCCATCGCTCCATTGGGTGAACTGATGTGTAAATAAATTACTGGTTGCTGAAATGATAGCCATACTGTCGCAGTCCACATCTTGGTCTATGTGTGCAGTACCTATCACCGAGTCGGATGATTGCAGGTTAACGGACAGGCACTTCCCAAATGAAGTAAAGCTTTTCCAAGGGGTGCTGTTTTTATAGGATTCCATACTTATGCTTGGTACCATCAGTGTCAAGTCGCTTGGCGTGTTGTAGAAGACGTTATACCCACATATGGGTGGAGTACAACTCAAAGATGTTACAGAGGAGAGGTTACTCATTCCCTCGCATAGATAACCGGGAATGGAAACCACTTCTTTCCCGAAAGTAAAGGATATGATTTGGGAACTAATTTTTTCAAAAGGGCTACTATACTCTTCTGTAACACATCGTTTGGCATTCCATATTACAGCAGTCAGGGCAGAGCAATACGCGAAGGCATCTTTTCCAACGTTGGTTACAGATTCGGGGATGGAGATAGAGGTGATGGAAGAGCAACTCCTGAACGCATATTCCCCAATGCTGGTTACAGATTCGGGAATGGTGACAGAGGAGAGAGAAGAGCAACCGCTGAACGCATCGTTTCCAATGCTTGTTACGGAGTTGGGGATAGTGATGGAGGTTAGGGCGGAACAACGACCGAATGCATAGAGTCCAATACTGGTTACGGAGTTGGGGATGAGAATAGAGGTGAGGGAGGAGCATCCATCGAACGCATAGTTCCCAATGCTTGTTACGGTGTTGGGGATAGTAGTTGATTGACAACCTAAAATGAGTGTATTGGTTTCCGTTTCAATAATAGCATTGCAGTTATCGCGGGAATCGTATACCGTGTTACCACTTTCTACTGCCAGTGAAATAAGGGAGGAGCAACCGTCAAAAGCACGTTCTCCAATACTGGTTAAGAAACTGCCAATGGTTAGGGATTGGATGTTGGAACAATCCTCAAAGGCTCTGCTACCAACGCTCGTTACGGAGTTGGGAATGGTTAGGGAGGTAAGACTGGAACAATTTCTAAACGCCCTACTTCCTATGCTTTTTACGGAATAGGGGATGGTGATAGAGGTGAGGGAGGTGCAGTAGTCAAAAACACTGCTTTCAATGCTTGTTAGGGAGTTGGGGAGGACGGCAGTGGTGAGCGCGGAACATCCCTGGAAAATCCCTTTATCCATGCTCGTAACTGAGTTTGGAATTGTGATGGAGGTGAGTGCAGTACAATACTCGAATGCATATTTTTCAATGGCTGTTACGGAGGTGGGAATATCAATGGCGATAAGAGCAGAGCACTCAATGAATGTGCTCTCCCTAATGCTCGTTACGGAGTTGGGGATGGTGATGGAGGTGAGGGAGGAGCAACGGTAGAATGCCTGGTCTCCAATGCTCGTTACGGAGTTGGGGATGGTGATGGAGGTGAGGGAAGAGCAACCATTGAATGCACCAATTCCAATGCTCGTCACGGAGTTGGGGATGGTGATGGAGGTGAGGGAGGAGCAACCATTGAATGCACCATTTCCAATGCTTGTTACGGAGTAAGTAGTGTTTTCGTAGGTAATGGCTTCGGGGATGGTGGCGGTGGTCAGACCTTGGTAGTTGGTTTCACTCCTTGCTTCTTGGTAGGTTACCTCTACGGTGTTTTCACCCGTGATGTTGTAGTAGAGGTCGCCGGATTGGAAGTCATAGGCGTGGGTGCTTAGGGTGGTCAAGAGGAGCACCAAAAGCGAAAGAAGTTGTTTTTTCATAAAAAACGCTTTTCTGTTGGCATAGGAACTCCTGCTATGCGGTTAAATAATTTTTGGGACGATGGTGCCAATAAATAAGTTCCCGCTATATTCGGTAACACGAACTGCACCAAAGACATGGATACAAAAAAGCGTGGGAGTTCTCTGATGTCGTTCCCACCTTTGAGGCTCTCGCATTGCCTTTTTCCTAAGAACGACAACGCGAAGCCCACGCCGATATAAATAACCACAAGTACAGATATTGTGTAATATATGCACTTTCAACCACCTATGCGGGCATATAATCTACCCAAGGCAAGAATACGGAAATTTACACCACGAGGACATCCATCGTTGCGTATGTTCTGAAGGAAAAAACATTGAACTTGCGAGATTCAAAGGCCAGAACAGCGCTTCAACAAACGCCTTTTTCAACATGTCTGCTCTGCCCACCGGGTTTATATCAACCAATATATTCAAATACTATCCAAGTATTGTTTTTGCAGTACTCGAATATATCCGCGGATATTGACTTGTCCGCAGCGGAGCGTACAACTGCCCCACCACGCGCAGACCCCCTACTATGGGCTTCACGCCGCAAAGGTACTACAATTTTTTGAATTGTGCAAGCATGCTGTGAAAAAAAGTTTCTTGTACTGCAAAAAATCTTATGCTGTGAAAAAAAGTTTCTCATAGTTCAGCGTTCAAAGACGAATTGTTTTTGCGAATGGTCAAATATCAACTAACATTTTGGGGATATTTATGGAAAATTATCGGGAATTTGTGTTTATAAAATAACGCGAGTCCGACACAGGCGCATATTTCAGCATTCAAAGACGAATTGTTTTTTGCGAATAGTCAAATATCAACTAACATTTTTTTTGTATATTTTATGGGCAATTCTTGAAAATTTATGTTAAATAAAAAAAGCCCCGCCCCCCCAAAAAAAAAGCCTCTGCTCGTTGAACAATCAATTCTCCGCGGAAAAAACCTATCGGCTGTCGGGCGATAAAAGCCTTTCTTCGCTTTGTTTTGCGCAGGGGCGGGGAGGGTGGATTCCGAAGGAGCGGTTTTTTCAATTATTTCACATTTATTTGCTCTTTTCTCGCATAATGCTTGCATATCTCGGATAAAAGTCGTACCTTTGCAGCCCCGAAAAGTGATATAAAACAAAATACCATCAACTCCTCCCCTTTGAGGGAGGGTTTCTATCATGAACGCAAGAGTAAATCGTATGCGCACTATCAGTCAAATTCTGAATGCGCAAGTCATCACGAATCAGGAGCAACTGACGCAGGCTTTGCGGCTGCAGGGTGTGGAGGTTACGCAGGCGACGCTGAGTCGCGACTTGCGCGACCTGCGTGCGGAGAAGAAAGTAATGGACGACGGTACGCAGAAATATGTCATCCCGCCCGACCCCGTCGTGGAGCAGAAGGTCTTGGGGATAGACTCCAATTTGGCGAAGATGTCCATCCGCAGCATTGCTTTCAATGGTGCGTTTGCCGTGGTCAAGACCCGTCCGGGCTTTGCCAACGCGGTGGCATACGATATAGACACCCGCGGGGATGAGGTCGTGATAGGCACTATCGCAGGCGATGATACCATCCTCGTCATTCCCCGCGAGGGCGTTACGCGCGAGGAGGTGCAGCGTTTCCTCGCCACAAAAAAATAACTGCACCAAAAACGCGGGCATATCCCGCCCGCGGAAAAGAAATACAAGATACGATGCCCGTCCTGACAGAGCGGGCGTCGTATCTTTTTGGTATGCGTGTCCCGATGCTGTTGGGACTCCCTTTCGGGAACCTCGAAATCTCCACGGCACAATCTTGTGTGATTCCGCTACCCCTGCGCTACCCCTGCGCACCCCTCGCTCTATCCCCACGCCACCCTTGCGCACCCCCCCGCACTATCCCCGCGCTATCCTCGCGCTATCCTCGCGCTACCCCTGCGCTATCCCCGTGCTACCCTTCCGCCACCCCCGCGCCACCCTCGCTCTACCCCCGCAAGGAAAATGCGCAAAGAATTTCGTATGATGCTGCACCGCCTCTGCGCTGCCCCGCAAACTTCCGAGTACCCCCTGAATGCTCTTCTGTGAAGCCCCAAGAAATGGCAACGGAGGACTGACCCGTATCCAAAGAAACAAAAACATTGCGTATAATCATACGGGGATTATACGCAATGCTTTCTATGTCAAACGATACGGCTTGGCTACACGCTCGTACGCTACATCCGTTCGGGAACCTCGATACCGAGCAGGGTCATGGAGCGGGCGATAACGCGCGCCACCTCTGCCGACAGCGCGATACGCAACCCGCGTTTGGCGGCATCGGGCTCGTTGAGGATGGAGTGGTCGTGGTAGAACGAGTTGAAATCGCAAGCCAGCGCATAGGCATAGTTGCAAATCACCGCGGGCGAGAACTCGTCTCCCGCTTGTTTCACTACGGCGGGGAAGTCGGCAAGACGCTGGATAAGCCCCAGTTCCTTGTCGTTGAGGCTCACGCCGGAGTCGCAAATGGCAACTTGCGGGTTCCCCGTCTCTTTGGCTTTGCGCAGCACCGACTGAATGCGTGCGTAGGTGTATTGGATGAAAGGTCCTGTGTTACCGTTGAAGTCAATCGACTCTGCGGGGTTGAAGAGCATGTTCTTGCGCGGATCAACCTTCAGGATAAAGTACTTCAACGCTCCGAGTCCCACTTTGCGGGCAATCTCCTCTGCTTCCGCAAGCGTTATGTCAGGCAGGGTGTTCACTTTGTCTTTGCTTATTTCACGCGCGTCCTGTATCATCGCAGCCATCAGGTCATCGGCATCGACCACTGTGCCTTCGCGGCTCTTCATTTTGCCGTTGGGCAGTTCCACCATGCCGTAGGAGAAGTGCACCAACTCCTTGCCGAAGGGAAAACCAAGACGGTCGAGCAGGATACTCAGCACCTTGAAGTGATATTCCTGTTCGTTGCCTACCACATACACCATCTTGTCTATCGGGTAATCTTGGAACCGCAGTTTGGCGGTGCCTATGTCTTGCGTCATATACACCGAGGTGCCGTCGGAGCGGAGCAGCAGTTTCTCGTCCAGTCCGTTCTCCGTTAGGTCTGCCCACACGGAGTTATCCTCGCGGCGGTAGAACTTACCCTCTGCTAATCCGCGCTCCACCTCTTTCTTTCCCTCCAGATAAGTGTTGCTTTCGTAGTATATTTTGTCGAACGATACCCCCATTTGCCGGTATGTTTCGTCGAAGCCGGCATAGACCCAGCCGTTCATTTTCTCCCATAAGGCACGCACTTCCGTGTCGCCTTGCTCCCACTTGAGCAGCATAGCCTGTGCTTCCTTCATTAGCGGAGCCTCTTTTTTCGCTTGCTCCTCTTCCATACCGCTTGCTACGAGGGCGGATACCTGCGCCTTATACTCCTTGTCAAAGCGCACGTAGTAGTCGCCTATCAGGTGGTCACCTTTCTTACCGCTCGATTCAGGGGTCTCGCCATTGCCGTATTTCAGCCATGCAAGCATCGACTTGCAGATATGTATCCCGCGGTCGTTCACGATGTTGGTCTTCACTACCTGCCAGCCGTTTGCCTCTTGAATCTGCGCAATGGAGTAGCCTAAGAGGTTGTTGCGTACGTGACCGAGGTGGAGCGGTTTGTTGGTGTTGGGCGAGGAGTACTCCACCATCATCAACCCGCGCTTCTCTCTACTGTCGCCATAGTGCTCATTGGCAGCCATGTCGCGCAACTGCTCCAACCAGAAAGCGTCGCTGATGCTTAGGTTCAGGAAACCCTGCACGGCGTTGTACTTACTGATTATCTGCCCGTTGTCTTGCAGCCATTGTCCCAACTCCGTACCCACCTGTACGGGGGCTTTGCGGGCGGCCTTCACAAACGGAAACACTACCACGGTGATGTTGCCCTCGAACTCAGGGCGTGTTTTCTGCAACTGTACCTGCTGCGGTGCCGCATCAATATCATAGAGTGCCTTAACCGCCTTGATTACTAACGATGAAAGGGTTTGTTCTATAGTCATGGGTATATTGTTGTTTTATGCTTCATATTTCGGTACGCAGGGGCTTGCATCCCCATTTGTCTGGGCGCCCTCCGCCTGCTGATAAAGTTAGAGAAGAAAGTGCGGAGTCCCTTTATCCCTTATCTTTCGGCGCAAAGAGCGGTCCTCAGCCCGACCACTGTCGAGTCAAACGCCGTCTTGTACTTTGCGGGGACGGGCTCCACAGGGGGCGACTCCATCTTCAGCGGGTCGATGGGAGTGCCGTTCTTCCATACGCGGAAGTCAAGGTGCGGACCCGTGGAGGAGCCACTATTGCCCACGTAACCTATCACCTCGCCTTGTTTCACGCGCCCGCCCACACGCAGGTCTTTGGCATACTTGCTCAGGTGGAGGTAGGCGGTGGTGTAGGTACTGTTGTGCCGTATTTTCACGGTGTGTCCGCCGCCGCCCTTGTAACCTTTCTCTATCACGGTGCCGTCGCCTATCGACACCACGGGAGTGCCAGCCGGAGCGGCATAATCCACGCCCGTATGGGGGCGGACTACCTTGTAGATAGGGTGCTTGCGGGCGTAGGTGAAGCGGCTGGAGATACGCTTGTAGTTGAGCGGCGCTTTCAGGAATGCTTTGCGCAGGCTGTTCCCTTGCTCGTCGAAATAGCCGTTGATGTCCTCGTTCTCAAACCAATAGGCTTCTTGCCACCGCCGTCCGTGGTAGAAATGGGCAGCGTAGATACTGCCTATCCCTATGCGGGTGCTGTCCACAAACTGCTCTTCATAATAGACTCGCACGGAGTCGCCTTTTTGCAAACCGAAGAAATCTATTGTCCAAGCGTATATCTCACTCAGTTCCAACGCCAAGTCCACGGGCAGGTTGTTTTCCGTCATGGCATTCCATAGGCTGCTCTCTATCGTGGCGCAGGCGGTGCGCTCCACCAGCCGGATGGGCTTCTCGTGATGTTCTACGTGCAGCGAGTCGGTCAGGTGCAGCACCTTCGCGGTGCGTATGTCGGGCTGATAGACCCAGTAGCGGAGCAGGCTGTCGGGCTGATAGAGTGCCATATAGCGTTTGCCTGCCCGTATCTGCCGCACGTCAAACTGTGCTTTGTCGAGGGTCAGCACTCCCGCGAGTTGTCGGGAGGTAGCCCCGCAGCGTTTGAGAATACCCCCTAAGGTCTCCCCTTCGCGTACGTAACCCGTGTCCACACGGAAAGAGTCGATGGGGATACCGTACTCATAGCGCACGAAGACGCTGTCCTCGCAGGCGTCTTCCCCCACGCAACGGCTCTCGCCCCTCTGCCCGCAACCGCTCAATACCAACAGACAGCACAATATGATAAATGGAAAATGTTTCAAAGGATGAAGGATATGGGATGAAAGATGCAAGACGGATTAGTTTCAATGGGAACCGCGAACCAAGAGCCGGGAACAAGACGAATTAGGTTTAACCGCTCAGAGAAGGAGGTAATCAGTCTTTTATCCTTTATCTTTTGGCGAGTGGTCCTTTATTTTTTCGGATATTTCCTCGTCCACGACGACACTTTTAGCCGAATCACGCCCAGCAGCGCCTCGGAGAAGATACCGCCCGACATCTTGCTCGTGCCCAGCACGCGGTTTACGAAGATGATGGGTACCTCCTTGATACGGAAGCCGCACTTGTAAGCTGTGAATTTCATCTCTATCTGGAAGGCATACCCTTTGAAGCGTATCTTGTCCAGCTCTATGGTCTCCAACACTCTGCGGCGATAGCAGACGAAGCCTGCGGTGGTGTCGCATACGGGCATACCCAGCACAAAACGCACATACTTGCTGGCGAAATAACTCATCAGTACGCGCCCCATAGGCCAGTTCACCACGTTCACACCCGTTACGTACCGGCTGCCAATAGCCAGGTCTGCTCCCTCGTTGGCGCATGCGTCGTACAGTTTAAGTAGGTCTTGGGGGTTGTGGCTGAAGTCGGCATCCATCTCGAAGATGTACTCTGCCTTGTGTTCGATAGCCCACTTGAAACCGGCGATATAGGCGGTACCCAATCCCAACTTACCGCTGCGCTCTACCAAGTGGACGCGCCCCTGGTACTTACCTGCCATCAGGCTTTTCACAATATCCGCCGTACCGTCGGGCGACCCGTCGTCGATAACCAGCACCTCGAAGGTCAAAGGCAGGTTCATCACCGCCGTGATGATGGCTTGGATGTTCTCTCTCTCGTTGTAAGTAGGGATGATTACTAACCGTTCCATGTCGTTGTTTATAATTATGAATGATGATACTAAGGTATTACCAGGTTGCTTGGGATGCGGGCGTCTCACAACCGCGGTCCCCGCAAGCGGCGCGCAATGTGGTGTTTCCGCGGGCAGTCGGAACTAATCACTGACCACTAACCACTAATCACTGACCACTAACCACTAATCACTGACCACTAACCACTGACCACTAACCACTAACCACTAATCACTGACCACTAATCACCCACACCTCGTTGGGTTGTGTCCGTGGCAGGGCTTCCAGATACACGTCCTTCCCTGCTTGTATTCCCGCTGCCGCCAGTCGGCTTTCCACGGTCTGATACGCCACGTCGGGGTCGTTGTTCTCCAGCGAGAGGTGGCATAGCCATATATGCCGCATGCCCTCGTGGTAGTTGCGAGCCAGCAACTCCCCGCAGGTTACGTTGCTCTGGTGTCCTTTGGGCGATAGGATTCGCTCTTTCAAGTAAGTTGGGTAGGGGCCGTTCAGCAGCATATGCTCGTCGTGGTTGGCTTCTATCACGATGTGGTTAGCCGTCTGCAGGGCATGCTCCATGTCCGCGTTGGGCGACCCGCAGTCGGTGGCTATCATCCACCTTTGCCCCATGAAGTCTATCACGTACCCCACGCACTCGGTCGAGTCGTGGCTGATATCGAAAGTCTGCACTTGAAAAACGGGGGTGTTCTGTGCTTCGTGGTGCGCGGCGCAGAGCAACGGCAACTCCCAGCAAGCACCTTTCTCGAAGTACTTGCGCGAGGTCTTCAGTTTCTCCCGCACGCCGTAGTTCCGGTCTATGCCTTCGTGCACCAGAGGCGTCGCGTATATTGGCAGGTGCACGCGCTCTCCCAGAGTACCGACGGCACGGATATGGTCTGCGTGGTCATGCGTTATCAGCACGCCCGCGATGTTCCCGAAGTCCATTCCCATACTGCGCAGATGCTTCTGTATAGTGCGCGCAGAGATACCGGCATCTATCAAGACACCTTGCTCGCGCGTACCCAAATAGTAGCAGTTGCCGCTGCTACCGCTTGCCAAACTGCGAAATATGAAGTCCCTTGCTGCCATATTACACGAATTAGGCGGCAAAATTACAAAAAATAATTGAGATACGCAAATTATTTCGCTGTTTTTTAGAAATCAATCGCCAAAATCCTGTTCACACTCTGTCCGTCGGACATAGTTTATATAGGCATAGTTGCTTTGTGCGGCGCGTTGGATAAGGTTTTGTCGGATATCTTCGCAGAGGTGGATACGCTGCTCGCGCGGGGGCAGTGCTGTATTCGGATAGAACGGTCCGTCGATATATACGTCTATGCGTGGGCGTGGATGCCGGCGGAGGCGCGAAGGGATTAGGTGCTCTGCCTTACAAATCAAAGGGAGGTTGCCGAAAGGGTGGCGGCGGGTATAGACGGTGGTCATGCTGAAAGCGGGCACTTGCAGCAGGACGGGATAGGCGAAGGCGGCGGCGGAGAAGGGTCGTATGCCGGTGTAGTAGTTCCAGACGTGTGCTTCGGGATAGATGACCACGGGATGCCCCATGCGGATATGTGCCTGTACGGCTTCGTCCAGCCGCATCCTGCCCTCTTTGTCGGGTAAGACGGGCAGCGCCCCCATCCACGGCATCAGTCTGCCGAGCAGGGGTATGCCGTAGTTGGCGGTGGAGACCAGTCCGTATGCACGCCGTCCGAGACATGCCAAGAGTGCGATGAAGGGGTCGCCCACCGCCTGCGTATGGTTGGCATAGAGGAAGAACGCCTGCGGGGACGCGCGGAGGCGTTTCCTGCCGTGGAAACGCACGCCGAGCACGCCATAGACATACACAACCGCCACCACGAAGAGCAGCGCAAAAAGCAGGCGGTCGAGCAGCAGGTTCCAAAATCCTCGGCGGAGGAAACGATAGTCCGCAGGCAGCGAGACCGATTGGCGGGCGGATTGGACAAGGTCGTCCGTATAGTTGTTGAAATAGATGCAGTCCATGGTGTGTATTCACGAATTACGATTGCCGTTCATTATCAGCATCTGGAGGCGGTTTTCTATGTTGGCATAGCCTGTGTCGGGGTCTAAGTCGAGCGGGAGGATATGGATGTCAGGGAAGTCGTTTTTGAGGGCGCGGATGGTGCCTCGTCCGCAGATATGGTTCGGCAGGCAGCCGAAAGGCTGTAGGATGACAAACGCCTTCACGCCCTCTTTGGCGTAGTGTGCAATCTCCGCCGCCATGAGCCATCCCTCGCCGCAACTGAGCGTCTTGGGAATGATATGTCGCACGCCCTCGTACAGTTCGGCAGGCTTGGCGGCGGGGTGATAGAGCGGATGGGCAAGGGCAATGCGCTCCAACTTGTTCTGCACGTAGTCGAAGAGTTGCGTAACGAGGAAGGGATATTTCGGGATGTCTGCTTTGTAGTCCTGAATTTCCGCCATCGACGCGATGAAGTCTTTGCGCAGTTGGTCGGTAACGCGTGGGAAGATGGTCTCCATGCCGTTCTGCTCCAGGTACTGCTCTATGTGGAAGTTGCTGCCGGGGTGGTAGGTAACCAGCAGTTCGCCCGTAACGAATGCCCGCGGCTTGAGGTGCGTGCGGTCGTACGGCACTTGCTTAAGGTCTTGTATAGCGCGGCGGAAGGTGTCGGTGGCGCGGGCAATACCTTGTCGGATAGCCTCTGCGAGGTCGTTCACGATGCGTTGGAAGAGTCGGTCGGTCTCTCCCGTGTTGCTCTCATAGGGACGAATCCGACGCACCAAGTCTTGCACGATATCGAGCATGACGAAGACATGAACCGCCTCAATGACTGCGCGGGCGGAGAGCAGTTGCACGCCGGGCTGCGTGTGCTTGGTGTCGTTGGGGTCGGTGGTTACGACCGGCACCTGCGAGTAGCCGGCGGCATCCAGCGCCTTTCTGAGCAGCGCCGCATAGTGGGAGAGACGGCAATCGCATTGGAACTTCACCATTCCCACCGCCACCTCGTCCTGTCGGTAGCCGCCCTCGCGCAAGGCGTGTATCAGTTCGCCGATAACCATCTGACAGGGGAAGCAGATGTCGTTGTGGGAATAGCGTTTTCCCGTCTGTATCTGTCGGATGCCGCCTATCGGTACACCCTGCACCCGAAAGCCCTGTTTGGCAAAGACGGCACAGAGCAGGGTGCTTACCTCGCGGGAGATATTGGGAACGAGCAAGGTGCGCAGTTGCTTGTCGGCGGGTAAGAAGCGTACGGTGGCAGCGGGACTGCGGTCGGGCTCTGCTTGCTCCGCTGTTACCGTATGCGCGGGCGAGACGCCTGCGATAATTGTTGTTCCTTGTTTGCGGGCGTTCCTGCGTCGGATGGCTACGGACTCTATGAAAGACTGCACTCGTATGGACAGTGCTCCGGCGGCATCGCTCTCGTCCACCTTGAGGATAAGCGGGGACTTATGCCCCTCCGTCTCCATGATACGGACTATCTCGTCGGAAAGTATGGCGTCATGTCCGCATCCGAAACTCACTATCTGTGCGTATTCCAACTCCGGTGTGTCGGCGGCTATCTTGGCGGCAGCGAGCATGCGGGTGTGGAAGTTGTTGGTTATCTCCACGCGGGTGTCCTCGAGGTCTTGCTCGCAGAGTGTCGGCAGGCTGTCCACGGTGAAGACAGCCAAGCCTCGCGCTGTGAAATAGGCGGGCAGCCGATGGTTCACCATGCTGTCCGAGTGGTAGGGGCGTCCTGCCAGGACAATGCCGTACCTGCCTTGCTCGCGCAACTGCCGCAGGGCTTGTCCGCCCGCTTCTCGGAGCCGTTGCCGGAAAGTCAGCATCGCTCGCTCGGCGCAGCGGTATGCCCGTCGTGCTTCTCGGCGGGTGCAATGGAGTTCGCCAACGGCAAAACGCTCAATCTGCGTGTGGCGGTCTTGCGGAGTGAAGAAATGGAACACCGGCGTGAGGAAATGCACGCCGTAGCGTTCTTCGGGCTGCTGTGCGTGGCGCGCGACCATCGGATAGCCCTGCACCACGGAGCAGACGTATGGGCTCAGGTGGTCGGTTCCCTCCGGCGGCATGTGCATGACATAAGGCATGAAGAGGATGTCCGCCTGCTGCCGGACGAGGTCGATGAGATGCCCGTGTACGAGTTTGGCGGGAAAGCAGATGGTGTCGGAAGCGACGAAGGGCAGTCCTTCCTCGTACCGTGCTCGGCTGCTCGGATGCGAGAGGCGTACCTCGTAGCCCAAGGCTCGGAAGAAGGTAGTCCAGAACGGCATGCTCTCCCAGAACTCCAACACTCGCGGGATACCTACCACCTCTTTCCTGACTTGTCGGTGTTCTTCAGGTAGCGGATAGTCTGCGAAGAGCAGGCGTTGGCGCAGGGCGAACAGGTCGGCAGGGGTGTAGTCGGCACTCGGCGCGGCAGGGGATTGGGGCGTAGGAGGTTGGATGCGTGGCGGGTCTTGTCGATTGCCGCGTTCACAGCGGTTGCCGAAAGTGAAGGATCTGTCGAGAGAGAGGAAACGGGTAACGGTGAGTGCACAGTTGTTCTCGCATTTCCCGCAACGCTTGTCTGTCTCTATACGGTACTGAAATTGTTTCAGCGCCTCAAAGCCGATGAACGAGGAAAGACCGTTCTTGTTTGCCCGTTGCTCCCGCGCGAGGCGTGCGATACCGATAGCCCCCATTTCGCCCGCAAAAGGCGCAAGGGTAACCTCCTTGCCGACATATTCTTCGAACGCACGCAAGACAGCGCGGTTGCGGAAAGTGCCTCCCTGCACCACAATACGGTTTCCCAGCGATTGCAGGTTGTTCAGCCGAATCACCTTCGTAAACACATTCTCCACAATAGAGCGGCAGAGCCCCGCCATGATGTCGTCTTCGGTCTTCCCGCGCCGCTGTTCGTTGATGATGGTGCTGTTCATAAACACGGTGCAACGGCTGCCCAGCCGTGCGGGGGCAGTGGAGCGGAAAGCATGGTCGGCTATTTCTTCCACGGGTATGCCCAGTGTATCGGCAAAGTTCTCGAGGAATGATCCGCATCCGGAGGAGCATGCCTCGTTAAGCATGATACGGGTGATAACTCCGTTGCGTATCCAGATGGCTTTCATGTCCTGCCCGCCGATATCGAGGATAAACGATGCGTCGGGAATATAGTGTAAACATCCCTGCGCGTGGGCAATGGTCTCGACGGTGTGGTAGTCTGCACCGAAGGCTGCGGCGGTGATATGTTCGCCATAACCTGTTGTACCCAGAGCCCCCACACGGAGGCGGATGCCTTGCTGCGCAAAGGTGTCGCGCATGGCGAGGAGTCCGTCGCGCAGTACGTCGAGAGGCTTGCCGTGGTTGTTGCGATAGAAACGATAGACCACCTCCCCGTGCTCGTTCAGCGCGACGAACTTGCTGGTGGTGCTGCCGGAGTCTATGCCGATATATACCTCCGCTTCTCGGTCGGGCGGCGGCTCGACCGACCTATGCGCTACTATGGCTTGGTCGTGCCGCGCGGTGAAACGCATCCGCTCTTCCTCGGAGGAGAAGAGCGGAGCGGGTTCTTCTTCATCGGAGAGCGGCACCATACGGTATCCGTCCACAGCGGCTGTCAGTTGGGCTGTTTCGATGGCAGGTGCATCCGCAAAAATCTGCCGTACAGCCACCGCAGCACCATAAGCGACAAAGGTCTCGGGGTGGTCAGGCAGAACTACTTCTCGCTCGCTGAGATGGAGACGTTGGGCAAAGACTTTGACGAGGCAGGGATTGAAAGTGAGCGGTCCGCCCTCGAAGATGACGGGCGGAGTCCATTTTAGCCCCTGCGAGAGCCCGCCTATTACCTGCTTGGCGATGGCGTGGAACGCCGAAAGGGCGATGTCCTCCCGTTGTGCTCCCTGCAACAAAAGCGGCTGAATATCGGTTTTGGCGAAGACTCCGCACCTGCCGGATATCTCATACACTCGTGTGCCTCGTGAAGCAAGGTCGTTGAACTCCTCTATCGGACATTTGAGCAACGCGGCAATCTCATCAATGAACGCCCCTGTGCCGCCCGCGCAACTGCCGTTCATGCGCATGTCGTTGGCAACGGCGTGTCCGTCGTTGGCGGCGGTATCGGTGGTGTCGGAGGACGCACCTTCCTGCGGAGACTCGGAGGTGAAGAAGATAATCTTGGCGTCTTGCCCGCCCAACTCGACAGCCGTGCGCACATGGCTATACACTTTGCTCACCGCCGCCGCGTTTGCCACCACCTCCTGTATGAACGGAAGATGGAGATGTTCGGCTATGGTGCGTCCGCCGGAGCCGCAGACTGCCACCCGCAGTGGCAGATGAATCCCCCTCTCTGTCAGCGACTTGTCTGCCTGTTGCAAGACCCTCAGAAGCGTGTCTGCTTGACGGGCGTTGTGGCGCTCGTACACGGAAAAAAGAGGCGTTCCGTCGGGGGTGATGATTACCAGTTTGACGGTGGTGGAGCCTATGTCGATACCCGCATATAGTTCTGTCATGGTTGATATTCAGTGCTTAGTGGTTGGTCGGTTCGTGATAGCCCGCTATGTCCCACGGCTCGAAGGTGTAGTCGAGGGGTTTGCCGTAGGCTTGTTCGTAGGCGGCTGTGCGTTGCGCATAGTCTATGGATGCCATGCGCTCGCTGTCCTCTTTGCATCGCAGCGAGGCATCGGGATAGATGGGGTCGAGGATATAGAGTGTGTAGCGTAGTCTTCCTGCCGTGCCGACGGCGTCTTTCCCGCGTCCCCTCCTCCGCAAAGCGGGGTCTGTGCGTTGGTCGTCTATCTTGACAAAGCAGGAGATTACCGGCACATTCAGTTTGTGTGCGTAGAAATAAGCGCCTCGTCGGCACGGGCGCGGCTTGCGGTAGTTGAACCACATCTCCGCCTCCGGATACATCAGCACCCAGCGGCGGTGTTGCACTGCCTCCTGCAACTGCTCGTAGAAGAAATTGCACATGTATCCTTGGTTGCGGCTGATGGGAATCACGTCCACATATTTGAGCAGAAACCCCACCAAGCCCGACATGGCGAAGTTGGTGTCCTGACTGATGGCGAGCAACTGCCCCTGTTGCTCGCGTGCCATGAGGTGGCGCAGGACGGTGTTGTCGAGAGGCGAGAAGTGGTTGCTCGTGATGATGGCGGCGCGGTGTTTCAGGGGGCGCAGTTTCTCCGCGCCGATGATTTGCGTGTCGCGGTTGATGAAGAATGTAGCCGCATCCGCTATCCGGCGGGCGATGAAATTGCGCACGCCATACGCAGGCGACTGCTTGTGGCGCAGAAACTGATACAGCAGGTGGCGCACCTCGTCTTCGTTCAAGACGGGGTCGGACACCTCCACTTTGGCGTGGAAATGGCGGCTCTCCACTGCCCTGCGGATGTTTTCTATCACTTGTTCGCGCTCGGACATCATAGCAGGCGTTTCTCTCGTCCGCTCTCGAATACTTCGCGGAAGTTGTCGGGTGTATGTGCAATGGAGCCTGCTCTCGCCACCAGCCGTGCAAGGCTCTCTGCGTCGGCGCGTTTCTGCGTATCGGAGTAGGTGGCTTTGTAGTGCTTCAACCATTGATAGCACTCGTCGTCCAACTGCGCGGCATACTTCCAGAAATAGTCGGCGTATTGGATACCGTCGTACATCCACGGCTTCTCAAACAGGTTGTAGTGAATCAGCAGTGGCTCGGCTGTCTCCGGCTGTTTGTTGTTAGGCATGGTGTCCCAGCGTCGGTCGAGATATACCACATGGTGCATGCAGAGGGCGTTGAGATAATCTTGGTCGGGCGCGATACAATCGAAGTGCCAACGGCTGAGCACCTCAAGGAATCGCTTTCCCAATTGCAGTTCGCGCAATCGGCGCATGTTCATCAGCAGCACTCCCGAATTGAAGTAGCCTTCCTTGCCGGCGCCTATGCCGTAGGTGATATAGTCCACCAACTCGGGTATGTCGTGGATGCTGTGGTCGCGGCAGGCGCCCAGCAGGTTGTCTCCCAGCGGTACGCGGAACATTTGTGCAATATCTCCGCAGACCACCACATCCGCATCGAGGTATATGGCCTTGTCGTACTGCGGAAAGAGGTCGGGAATGAAAAGACGGAAATAGATGGTGAGTGTGAAGTAGTCGGCTCGCAGTCTGTTGGAGATATGGTCGGTAACCTGCCCTTGCAGGCTCTGCTCCGTGTCGCTCCATAGACGGCGGTAGCACTCCTGCATGGGTATGCACGTCAGCCGCACGTTCGGCTGTTCAAAGCGCTGCAGGTAGCGCTGCGTACGCTCGGACAAGTCTTCGTGCAGGACGAAGATATGGCAGGCGCTGTCGCGAGAGAGGTTGGCGGTCAGCGATTGCAGGGCTACCGCTAAATAGGGCGCGTATTTTTCGTCAATGGTGAAGAAAACGGGAATCTCTTGTGGTGCCATAGTGCTTACAAAATGATTATTATAAGGTGAAACGGAAATAACATACTGTTCTTGTGCTGTTAATCACGTAGGATATACGTAGGATACACGTAAGATATACGTAGGATAACTATGGGAATAAGCAGACTTACTACATACCTCCCAAATCCTGCTTGATAATGTCCAACTCGTTCAGCAGATCGTCATATTCATAGTTGCCGAGTTTCTGGTGCATAGCCCCTTTTTGCCAAGGCTTGACGCTTACTTTCTGCGGATAAGGGAAGAGGCGGAACGAGGTGGAGAAATGTTGTATAATCGTGGAGGGCGCCAGACGGCGCTGTTCATTGTAGTCGCGGCTCCAGATACGCCGTGAGCGGCAGCAGCGGTTGAGCGCGTGCTGGTCGGGTAGGAACATTCGCCGCTTTTGGCACAACGCCCTGCATCGGCTGAGCAAACCGCTGCGGCGTATCTCGCTCATGTTCATCAGCAGCACCCCTGAGTTGAGGTAATTGCCGGAGAAGGGCGGGCGGGAGTAGAACCAACGCCCGTAGTAGTCGGGCACACCCGCCAATTCAACCCCCTCCATGTCTTGACGGTAGAAGGCAGTGATGTTGCCGCGCACCACCGTATCGTAATCAAGATACAGGATACGGTCGGGGATATCGGGCACCATATCCGCAAACAGGCGCAGCATACAGCAAGGTGTAAACCGCGTACGGAGGTTTGCCGTCGGCACGGAGCCTTCAAACTCGCGGCTCATATCCGTGAGGCGAAGCGTGCTTTGCGGGTTCTGCTGCTTAAGATATGCGTGGAGGTATGACGCCGTACTCGCTCGGAAAGGCAGGACGGAACACGCAGAGTCGGCATACGACAGCGTGAATACAAAGACGTGCAACGGCTCGTCGGTGGTGTGCAACAAAGAGAGCAACGAGAGTGTGATTCCCGTTTCGGCATTCCTGTCTCCGCAGTAGAGGATGTTCATGATGCTGTTATAATAGGTATTAGAAAAGACTAAATAGTTCCGAAACTGACCACTAACCGTTGGCTACTGACCACTAACTCGGATTGACGGTGCAAAATTACTGCTTTTGGCGGAGACTGGAAATAGTAATAAAATGGCTAAAAATAGCAAAAACAACGATTTTTATTTGCTTATATCGTAGAAAAACGCTAATTTTGCGCTGATTTCTATTAAGTATCGTATGAATTTAAGCAATACACCCATTGGGATGTGCCTGTGCGTAGGCGGGCGGGCAGAGGTATTGATAAACGGCGAGTTGTACGAACTCCGGAACGGCAGCATCTATGTCATCAGTCCTCTTGTGCAGTTGTTTGTCCTGCAACAAACGGAAGACTACGAGGTGAGGAAGGTGGAGAGCAATCCTGAAAACGTATTACCGTCGCTTGACTCCCTGTTCACCATAGGCATCAGCAACAAGATTTACCAGCATCCCGTAGCGATGCTGGATGAGGATCGTCAAATCGGTTTCTGTGCGATGGAGAGACGCATCGCGCAGAAGTACGAAGAACTCCGCGTGGAGACCGATGAGGAGATAAGGAGGCTGATAAAGCAGATAATCATACAGTTGTACTGTACCACCCTGTTGGAGGCCACGCAGGCGTTCTTGCAGCAGCGCACCCTGCCGCCCGCGCGGACCATAAAGACGGAAAACACGACTTTCCAATTCCTGCAGTTGCTGCACAGGAATTTCCATACGATGCGCAATGTGCGTTTTTATGCCGACCGGTCGGGACTGACACCGAACCATTTCACCCATATCATCAAGCAGGTAACGGGTCGCACGCCTATGGAATGGATAGCCGACATCACCATTATTGAAGCCAAGAAACAACTTGCACGGAAAGGGGCGAGAGTGCAAGAAGTGGCGAACCGGCTGAACTTCCCCGAGCAATACACCTTCTCCCGCTATTTTAAGACCCATACGGGAATCACGCCCCGCGACTTCCAGCGCCAACTGTTCAGCACCGAGCAATAGTTTTGCTTCCTAATTACTTATTCTCCCTTTTCCTATCCTTCTTCCTGCTAACTCGTTATAGGCGGGGAGTGGGAGGTCTGCCTGTTTGCTGCTCAGACAGAAATCCCCCTATTTTGTAAACTCTACTTTGCAAAATCGAGAAAAAAGGCAGAAATAAGCATAAAAATAGTACTTGGTATTGCATAGTTCATATAAAAGCCGTATCTTTGCAACGGATTTCCAAAGCAGACCACGGAAGGAAGCGGCGCAGGGGGAGTTAACGGTTCATGGTTAATCTCTCGTTGACGGGTAAAGCGAAAGCACTGCGATATCCACTGTCCATTGTTTACTTATCCTGCGTTGTCGGTCTGTGTACAGCCGGTCTATATACTCTTATCACAAACACTTAAAAACTACAACCGTTATGAAAAAGATGTTATTTATCATGGCAAGTCTTCTGCTGACGCTGAATGCTTGCTCGAGCAAGCCCCAAGTGGCTACGTTCAACGACCTGCCTGCACCCGCGCAGCAGTTTATCACCACCTATTTTGCACAGAGCGACATCGCATGGATACAATGGGAGCGCGATGGCGTGAGTAAAGAGTATGAGGTAAAACTCAACGACGGCACGTGGATAGAGTTTTACGGCGACGGAGCGCTGGAGAAGATAGAATGTAAACCCAACGCCGTGCCTGCGGGCATCGTGCCGGCGCCTGTCATCGCCTACATGAATACGAATTTCCCGCAGGCTGTCGTAGTGAAATACCACATTGACCGTCGCGACCAGGAGGTGGAACTCAACACGGGCTTGGAACTCGTCTTCGACCTCAACGGAAACTTTTTGAAGATAGACGACTAAGCGTCAATTAAGAATTAGGAATTAAGAATTAACAAGGCGTTTGCGCCAACTTCTCAGAGTATGGAGTTCCTAATTCTTGATTCGTAACTCTTGATTAAACATAAGTATGATTCATCTTGAGAACATCCATAAGACCTACAACCTCGGCACGCCCAATGCGCTGCATGTGCTGAAGGGTATCAGTCTCGACATCGAGGATGGGGAGTTTGTCTCCATTATGGGTGCGTCGGGTTCGGGCAAGTCCACGCTTCTGAACATCCTCGGCATCCTTGACAACTACGATGCAGGCAACTACTACCTCGCGGGCAGGCTTATCAAAGACCTGAACGAGACACAGGGTGCCCGACTGCGCAACGAGTTGATAGGCTTTGTCTTCCAGAGTTTCAACCTCCTGAACTTCAAGAACGCGCTGGAGAATGTGGCGCTGCCGCTCTACTACAAAGGCGTACCGCGCAAGCAGCGCTACATGCTCGCCATGGAGCAACTGGAGCGCATGGGGTTGAAAGACTGGGCACACCACCTGCCCAACGAGATGTCGGGCGGACAGAAACAGCGCGTCGCTATCGCACGCGCCATCGTGGCACAGCCGAAGATACTGCTTGCCGACGAGCCCACCGGCGCCCTCGACAGCAAGACCACCGTGGAGGTCATGGATGTATTCCGCCAACTCAACGCCGAGGGCATCACCACCATCATCGTTACCCACGAGCAATCCGTAGCCGACACCACCCAAAGAATAATCCGTATCAAGGACGGCAATATCATTTAGGTAATAAAAGCCTCTATGAGGCTGTAAGAAGAAAGTAATGTACGGAAGCGCTGCGCGCTGTAAGAAAGCCTCTTTGGGCTTTACACGAAGTTCTTTACACGAAGTTCCCTACACGGAGCGAAGCGAAGTTAAATACACGAAGTTTATTACACGAAGTTAAATTATGTTCGATTTGCTTTCCGAAATACTGCAATCCTTGCGGCGGAATAAGTTCCGCACAGCCATGACGGGTTTCGCCGTGGTGTGGGGTATCTTTATTTTGGTGGTGTTGCTCGGTGTGAGCAACGGGCTGGAGAACGGGATGCAGGCGAACTATGGCAACCGTCTGAGCAACTCCGTGGATATATGGACGCGGTGGACGGACATGGCGTACAAAGGTTTGCCGCGCTGGCGTAGTCTTCATTTCACCGACCGCGAGGCGACGCTTGTCAAGCAGATGCCTGAGGTGGAGTATTTCTCCCGTGTGGCGAGCAAGTATCAGCAGACCACTTTCCGCACGGAGAGCGATGAGATGGAGATTGTCGGCGTGGAGCCGGAGTTTCAGCGTATCTTCCGCAAGCAGATTCTACACGGACGCTTCCTCGACAAGATAGATATGGAGGAGCACAAGAAAGTGGCGGTGGTGGACGAGCGGGCAGTGAAGACTTTTGACTGCACCGCCGATCAGATAGTGGGGCAGTATATCACGGTGGGCGATGTGCTTTTTCGCGTGGTGGGCGTGTGCGAGAAAGGCGAGCGATGGGACGGCGCGATTGTCTATATTCCTTTCGACACCCATCAGATGTTGTACAGCACCGACCGGAAGTTCGACAAGATGAGCATGACCATCCGCGCAGGGACGCACGATATAAAAACAAAAATCTTCTCTCTCCTCGCTCCGCCTATGCAGATTCACCCCGACGATACAGAGGCGATAGGCGTGTGGAGCCAAGAAGAGAGCGCCGAGCAGAACCAACAGACGATGGCGGCTATCCGTCTCTTTATCATCATCTTAGGGCTCTGCACCCTCATCTCCGGCGGGGTAGGGGTCAGCAATATCATGTTGGTGTCCGTCCGCGAGCGGACGAGGGAGTTGGGTATCCGCAAGGCGTTGGGTGCACCTCCCGCGACGGTTATGCAGAGCGTGGTGGGCGAAGCATTGGCTATCACGCTTACTTTCGGGCTTATCGGTGTATTGCTGGGGATGGGCGTGGTCATGCTCATCGGGCAACTCACCCGAAACGCAGATAATCAGATACTGGTCAATCCCTCGGTGAACCTCTCCGTGGTGGCCGTTGCCACCACCGTCATCATCCTTATCGGCGTCATAGCAGGTGCCATCCCCGCCCTCCGCGCCATGAAGATTAAACCAATAGAAGCAATGAGAGAGAAGTAAATTATGAATTACGACTTATGAATTATGAGTGCCATGCTCTAAAATCTAATTCCAATGCTCTCATAGTTCGTAATTCATAGTTCTAAACAAACAATGCACTCATAATTCATAATTCATAATTCATAATTAAATCGTGGATTTCTTCAACGAGATATGGGAAACGATAGCGCGGAACCGTTCGCGCAGTCTCCTCACGGGCTTCGGTGTCTTCTGGGGGATGATGATGCTGCTGCTTTTGGTGGGCATGGGCAACTCCCTCGTGGACGGCATACGCTATCAGTTGATGGGACTCGCCACCAACTCCTGTATCGTAGGTGCAAACGACACGGGCAAAGCCTACAAAGGCTTGCAGAAAGGGCGGGCGTGGAATATCCGAAACGGCGATATACCCTACCTCGAGCGAGAAGTGACGGCGGCAAGCACTATCGCCTATGTGCGCTTCATCGGCTCGTGGGAGAAGAACACCCACCGCGGCGACAAAGTGGGCACCTACAACCTGATGGGGGTGTCTGACAATTTCCAACAGGCATTGTACACGCCGCTGCAATACGGCAGGTTTATCAATGCCAAGGATGTGGAGCAGCAGCGCAAGGTATGCGTCATTGGCGACCAGACCTACCGCGACCTCTTCCCCGAAGGGGGCGATATTACGGGGCAGTGTATCACCGTGAGCGGTATTCAGTTCCGCGTGGTAGGCGTGCAGAAACGCAGCGAAAGCCATGTCGGGATAGGCGGCGATACCAACGAGCAAATAAAAATCCCCGTTACCACGGCGCAACAAACCTACGGCGGCAGCGATGTTATCCACATGCTCTTCGGCGTAGCCAAGCAGGGAGAGCAGGCGGCGACCGTCCTCACGCAGATAAAAGATGTCCTGCGCCGCAGGCACACCATTGCCCCCGACGACGACCGCGCTTTCTGGGGACAAGACCTCGGCGCGGAGTTTCGGGCGATAGACTTGCTGGTAATGGGGCTCACCGTTTTGGTGTGGTTCATAGGCTTGGGCACGCTTCTCTCCGGCGCGATAGGTGTGAGCAATATCATGCTCGTTACCATCCGCGAGCGGACGAAAGAGATAGGTATCCGTCGCGCGTTGGGGGCTTCGCCCGCCTCCATCGTCGGGCAGGTACTCGCCGAGAGCACCTTCCTCACCGCGCTGTCGGGCATACTGGGTATCGTGGCAGGCGTGGGGATCCTGCAAGCCGTCTCCCCGCTGCTGGCAGACAATGAGATGTTCTCGCAAGGCATGCAAGTGTCTTTCTCCGTCGCCATCGGCGGACTGCTCATACTCATTACCATAGGCTTGCTGGCAGGACTACTCCCCGCCAAACGAGCCCTCGCAATAAAACCCATTGAAGCATTAAACGAAGAATAATATGAAAAACTGGAAGAAATGGACTATCCTGTCCGTAGTGCTGATTGCCGCGGTGGCGGTGTTTGTCTTTCTCTGGCTGCGTTCCCGCCCCGAGCCCGTTTCCTACGAGGTGCTGGCGGTGGAGTGCAGGGACATTCAGCGCACTACATTGGTAACCGGTAAGGTGGAGCCACGCGACGAAGTGGCTGTCAAACCGCAGATTTCGGGTATCATTGCCGAACTCTATAAGGAAGCCGGCGACCAAGTGCGCGAGGGCGACCCCATCGCGAAAATCAAAGTCATTCCCGACATGGCGCAACTGGCGTCCGCGGAGTCGCGCGTACGCTTGGCGAAATACAACATGGAGAACAGTCGGGAAGTCTATCTCCGCGACTCGCTCTTGCTGGCAAAGCAGGTCGTATCGCAAGAGACCTACGACAAGAGCCGATTGCAGTATATCGCCGACTGCGAGGAGTTGCAGGCGGCAGAGGATAACCTCAGCATCACCCGCGACGGAGTGGCTGCCAAAGCGACGGACGGCTTCACCAACACCATCGTGCGTGCCACTATCTCCGGCACCGTACTGGATGTACCCGTCAAGGTCGGCAATTCGGTTATCCTGAGCAACACCTTCAACGATGGTACCACTATCGCCACTATCGCCGACATGCAAGACCTGCTCTTCGTAGGCTCTATCGACGAGACGGAGGTGGGCAAACTGCGCGTAGGCATGCAGATGACGCTGGTCATCGGAGCACTCAACGACCAACGCTTCCCCGCCTTTTTGGAGTATATCGCCCCCAAAGGTACGGAGAGCAACGGCGCGATGATGTTCGAGATAAAAGGGGCGGCAGAGATACCCGACAGCGTGGTGATTCGCGCAGGTTATAGCGCCAACGCGGAGATAGTGCTCGACAGCCGCGAGCAGGTGCCGACAGTGCCCGAGTATGCGGTAACCTTTGAGAACGACAGCGCCTTTGTCCTGCTGTTCACCGACACCGTTAGCCGGACATACACCCGCCATCCTGTTACCACAGGTCTGAGCGACGGCATACAGATAGAGATAACCGACGGCTTAACCACCGACGACCACATCCGCGGCAACGAGCAGACAATCCACAACGAATAATACATGGAGGTGCGGTCTCCATGCCGCACCTATTATTCAGAATACTCCGATAACTCCGATTTCGTAAATTCATAACTCCCATGCGCACTCGCTTTCTCATACTTTCTTGTGCTTTCCTCCTTGCCATAGGCATAGAGGCGGCACCCTACACCTTGCAGCAGTGTATCGACACCGCTTTGGTGAACAATCTCTCTGTCCGCCGACAGGCAAACCAACTCGCTTCGCAGCGGCTTGCCTACAAGCAGTCGAAAGCCAACATCTCGCCGGAGGTGTACGGCAATATCGGGCAGTCGTGGGGCTTTGGACGAAGCATCGGTGTGGACAACATTAGCCGCATACAAAACTCCTCGCAGACCTCCTTTAACCTCTCTGCCAACCTTACGCTCTTCGACGGGTTGGCGATGAAGTTCAATATCGATGAGGCGGCGGCGAACATGCAGGCAAGCGAGGCAGACTTGCAAGCGCAGCAACTGAAAATCAAGATGAACATCACCACGATGTTCCTGCAAGTGCTCCTCTGCCGCCAACTCGCCGAGGTAGCCGACATGCAACTCGAAGACACTCGCACCAAGTTGCAGCGCGACTCCGCCCTCGTGGTGGCACAACGCTTGGCGGCAGGCGAACTCTACTCTTTGCAGGCGCAGGTTGCCAAAGAGCAACTCGCCCTCGTGCAGCAGCAGAACGAACTGCGCCTTGCCTTGCTTGACCTCGCGCAAGCCATCGACATACAGGATGTTGCCTCGTTTGACATTGCCGTATCGGATGCCGACACCTTGCTCCTGCTCCCCCTCTCCGCGCAAGAGGTCTATGATGCCGCACTCACTTACCGCCCCGAGATAGCCGCACTCGAATACACTATCGCCGCACAGGAGGCGGCACTCAAATCAGCCAAAGCCGCCTATTCCCCCGCGCTCTCAGCGGGCGCAAGCGTAGGCTCAGGCTATTACAACATGCAGGGCGGCGATAACCTGCCCTTCTCCGAGCAGATGAACGAGAACTTCACCGCCTCCGTCGGGCTTAGCCTTTCCGTTCCGCTCTACGACCGTATGCAGACCACCACCCGCATGCGGCAACAACGTCTTGCGGTGGACAATGCCAAACTGCAACTCGCACAACAGAAACAAGACCTCCGCAAGGAGA
Source organism: Paludibacteraceae bacterium (assembly GCA_051878345.1). GTDB lineage: Bacteria > Bacteroidota > Bacteroidia > Bacteroidales > Paludibacteraceae > Colicola. Next base: position 68,423 of record JBJEJX010000041.1, read on the forward strand.
TAGACCAGGCCTACTACAACGCCCTCAGTGCACAACTGGAAGAGCAGAGCGCCATGGAGGCGGAGCGTTCCGCAGCCGAAGCCCTGCGCTATGCCGAACAGAAACAGGAGGCGGGCAGAGCCTCTGCCTACGAATACCGCGAGGCGAAGAACACCTATTCACAAGCACTCGCCACCCGCCTCCAAGCCCGCTACAACCTCCTCTTCCGCATCCGCGTCCTCCACTACTATCAAGGAACACTGTAATTTGACAATTTTACAATTTACTATTTGACAATTGCGCATGCTCTGATTATTCAGAAAACTCGGAATACTCCGAAAAATACAAAAAGCAATTAACTTGCTCTCCCTCCCTCAAGGAGGGGTAGGGGGGCTTAAAACTTCATCATTATGGAAAGAAGATTAACTCGTTCAGCCAACAAGATGCTTGGCGGTGTATGTGCCGGACTGGCAGAGTATTGCGGTATCGACCCCACACTGGTGCGGGTCATCTATGCCGCGTTAACCCTTTTCTCGGCTTGTTTCCCGGGAGTAGTATTGTATATAGTTATGTTGATTATTATGCCCCCTGCAGAGTATCATGATTGATAATATCAAAACACAAATGCGAAAGGGCATACTGGAGTATTGTGTCCTTTCTATCATCAGCAATCGCGGCGAAGCCTACACGAGCGATGTCATTGAAGTGCTGCGCGATGCCGATTTGCTGGTGGTGGAGGGTACGGTATATCCCATTCTGACGCGCATGAAGAACGGCGGACTGCTGACCTACCGTTGGGAAGAGTCGCGAGAGGGACCTCCGAGGAAGTATTTCCGTTTGACTTCCGAAGGAGCCGCCCTTCTCGCCGATTTGGAGCACGAATGGAATGCCATCACCTCCTCCATACAAAAAGTAACACAGTCCTAATTAAGAATTATGAATTAAGAGTTCCCATGCTCTGATGATTCAGAACACTCAGAGTACTCAGAAAACTCCGATACCTACGAAAACAACGAAAAATACGAAAACTACGAAAAATACATTTCATCAATGAAAGAAACTCGTACAATCAATCTCAATGGCATAGTGTTTCATATCGACAACGATGCCTATCTGGCGCTCTCCAACTATCTGCATGACATAGAATTGCGCCTGCCCTCTGACGACCGCAAAGAGGTACTGAATGACCTCGAGGCGCGTATCGCCGAACTCTTCCAGTCTGCCCTCTTTGCCAAAAATGTGCAGGTGGTGGACATCAGTATGGTGCATGCCGTCGAGTCGCGTATCGGCAAACCCTCCGACTTCGGCGAGAACAAGCGCCCCGTGGTGAAGCATAAACCCTCCGACAACCAAGGGTGCGCCCGCTCTATGGGTATCGCCTTGAAAGTCGTCCTTATCCTCATGGCGCTGCCGTTCCTCTTTATCTTCTGCATTGTGGCGTTCTCACTCCTGCTGGCGCTCTTCGGTGTGAGTGCAGGCTTGGCTACCGCGCTGCCTTTGCTCGGTATTGAACTCTTTGCCGGTAGCGGTTGGCTCACGGCGCTCTTTGTTATCGCCGTGCTGGCGGTCATCATCTTGCCTATCGTCATGCTTATCCACTCTATCGTTACCTATGCCCGTTCGCGCCGCGGACCGAAAGCGCGCTTTTGGTGGAGTACCATCTCGGCGTGGCTGCTGGCTGTGGTGCTCACTATCGTCCTTATGTTCAATGGCATACGCATAGACGGGCAACCCGCTAACATCCGCCAAGTCATCCAACTCATAGACGATGGCATAGACGAGTCAGGCGAGCCTACCACCACCGTGGTGCTCGAACTCCCCGCTTTCCAATCCGTTGAGGTAACGGGACCCATAGAGGTGGAACTCACCCAAGCACTCACGCAATCCGTTGAACTGACGAGCAGCCACCCCGACCAAGTGCTTGCCGAGGTGGAAGACGGTGTGCTCAAGATAGCCTTCCGCCCGAATCATAACCGCTATACGGAAGCATCCTTTGCCATCGCTGTGCCCGAACTGCAACGCATTGAGGCGACGGCTGCCGCACAGATAGAGACCGAGGGTGTGTTCAAGTGCTACGACTTTGTGCTTACTCTGGCAGGGGCGGCGCAAGCCGACCTCAACCTGCAAGGCAAGTCCCTGAAAATAAACGCTACGGGAGCATCCAAAGCAGAGTTGGATGGTGAGGTGGAGTCGTTCACTGCCGAGGTGGCAGGTGCTTCCAAATTGGAAGCGGACGACCTCAAAGCCGACAATGTGCATGTCAACTGCGCTGGCGCAAGTTATGTGGCAGTCTATCCTGTGAAACAACTCTGGGCGCAAGCCGCAGGGGCAAGCAAAATAACCTACCGAGGGAAACCCGACATCCTGCACCAGATGGCAGTAGGCGCCAGCCAAATTGGTGCAAAATAATCATAAAAAGAATCAAGAACAAAGACTAATATCACATTCGTCTCTTAGGTTTTAGAGTTGAGTATATTTGGTCTTTGTTCTTGGTTTCTTTGTGCAAGAGCAATCGAGTGATTGCCAATAGTAGCAGTGGAAGTACAGTATTGCCTACAGGAGCCGTAGAGGGTACTCCCGGTGTATTTTGACGTGAGGGGGTACCCTGTTCCTCTATATTATCCGCAAGCGTGGTACCTGTCAACTCAGAGGCAATGGTGGTGAAACCCTGATACGCCCTTTGCGTGCGTATCGGAGATAAGTTGGTCGCATATAGGCCTGATACATAGGAAAATTCCTGATAGTTGTTTTCATTCTTTTGCTGATTGTAATGAGTGGAATATCCTATAGCTCTACTATCGGTGAACGATTGTGAGGCATAACTATGCTGCCGTTTGCTGGAGATGGTATAGCATTGTTGTTCTCTGCATGTGGCAGATGGTTGGATGTTTGTTATGTGTACAGGACCACTCTCTGTGGAGGATGTGGTACAAGTGCTGCCGGTGCTCTGAAAAGGATTTAGCACGGGGAATGTTGTTGTGGGGATATTTCCCGCCCGCGTTGACTCCTCGTAGGGAACCGAAGTGGTGAAAGCCTGGTAACTATATGTATCGTTGGAGGGGGAATAAAAGGTTTCTTGAATAGTGGTAATTGTGTCTGTCCTAAAATACGGAAGAAGGTAGCGTATGAGTGTAGCACAATAGCAACAACCTATTGTTACAATGAAGAATATAGTACTATATTTACTTTTCATAGTGTAATGCAGTCTGTCTCAAGAAAAGCATTTCATGTTTTAGGAGAGTTAGTCTTCACTCGTTATATGTTGCCCAAGCAGGGTGTACCATTGTCCGCCTGACACGACATATATTTTCCCGTCTTTCATTACCAGTCGTCCTTCGTGTCTTGCAGGTTGGTTTAGGTTTTTGTTATTGGTAGCAGGTCCCTCCGATGAGTTCCCTATCGGTGTGCGTAGCAATACAAACCGCCGCTCATTGGTAGAGTAGGGTAGAGCAGTGAACGTGTATTCCATGCCCTCTTCTATTCGAATACACAAGCCGTTTTCGCTATCCTGCAGGAACAATGCTTCTTCATCCATTATAGATGTGAAACGAAGTTTGTAATCAGAATCTTCGCCTGCGGTGAAACCGATGGTGGTGCTGTCCAAGCGGTCAGTACACGATACTTCCGTCTGTCCGAAAGACTCGTTGACATACAGGTTCATCAGTCCGTCCGCTATCTCTTTGGGCGCATCGTAGCCGTTATCGTAAGCGTCGGTGAAAAGTGTGTCTTGTATCACATATAGTCGGTCAGCGCCACTGTTACTGCTGTTTGCCTGTATACGTACGCGGCTAAAAGACCCTTCATTCAGTGCCGCTTTTCGCATCGGACGGTTCATGTTGCTGTCTGCAGATTTCCATACATGCTTCTCATAGATGAGGTGTATCTTTGCTCCATCCTCATTGGTCTTGACATACACTCCTTGCATAGACGGGATGGTAGTGATGTCATACGAAGGATCTATGTATGATGCCGCCAAGGCGGGGATGGCACAATAATGCCCGGGAGTATCATCACCGTTCTTGCCCAAGTTGGTGCCGTCCGCCTCGCCGGCGTTCCACTGGTTCCACGATCCGGCATTGAAAAGGTAGAAGGTTTTATCCAAGTCTCCTTCAAAATCCTCCTCTGTAAAGCACTTGATATCTATTGGTGCGGCATAACTGTTCACAAACACGTTTTCCCCATCCATGCCTCCTGATGTTTTGGTGAGCACAATATCGTGGTCATCTAAAATCATGGTGGATACCCACTCGTAGGTAGGTTGTCCGTATTGGGTTAGTGCATAACCGGCAAAAGGCTCCAAAGTCAGTGTACCTGTTTTGCGCACCCATCCGCTCTGCTCGTCCCAAAGGTAGAGCCACTGGCTACCATCCGTTGTGATAGAGCAATCAGCTCCGGATGCACCCACATACTGCCAAGTGGCGTCTTTGTTTGCACCTGTAGAGAGCGTAGAGCGAGTAGTGTAATGGGTAGTGATAGTAGGTACAGCAGTACTGCTGTTAGGTGATATGCGCAGATAGCCGGCACCGCTGTGGTTGGAGATAATATGTATCTGCGAAACGTCGCTGCTTGTAATGCCGCCTTCATAGACGGTCAAACCGCCGCTTTCGCTGATGGTCAGCATCCCCCCCTCTTCTATTCGAAGGGAATACACTTCAGCATGGCTGTTGAGAGTAACGGACTTGGAAATAATTGCTTCGCACGCATCGTTAGGCAAGGCTCCGCTATCCCATTTGCTGATTTCGTCCCATGTGCCGCTTTCCATATCGAAGGTATAGGTTCCTGAAAGCGTTACTTCTATCTGCACAGGGATGGTGATGTTGTGCCCGGCACTGGTGGAAAGCTGAATATCTTCCACTATGGTACAAGGTGTGTTGCAAAGTCCTGATAGTGTGAATATATAGCTACCGTATTCGCTGCAGTTGTTGGTTACATCGCGGTCGGTGGTCAGCGATAATCCGATTCCGCTGGTGTTGCTGATGCTGTATTGTATGACGGGGATATCTGAGAAGTCCACTTTGAAACTATTATCGAAAGGTTTGTGCACAATGGCGTGCAGGTGGATGCTTTCCACATCGGCGCGAAAATAGGTCTGTTGGGTAACGTAGATATTACGGACATAGCGCGATAGGGTGCCGGAACCTTTGAATCGCAGGTGTTGTGCCGCTTCGGGTACGGTGTATGGACCGTATGATGCCCAACTGCCGCTGATGTCCAAGGATTGCAAGTCCTGCCAACTGCCACCATTATAGTACTGTATGGTTATCTCGCTACCGATAGCACCTCCTCCCCTTTTTGCCTCAAAAGTCAGTTGGTCAGGGAGTCCGCTGATGAGCAGTTCGTCAGTAGTGCCTCCCATAAACATGGATAGTTCTCCGGCATGCTCTATGGCGTTGCTTAGGCAAGCCTCTCCCTCGCGGCGCACACGGATGCTGTGGGTTACGCTCTCGGTGGCGTAGGTGTCGTCCTCGGCGGTGGTGGCGGTGATGGTGGTCTCGCCTACGGCTATAACGTGCACGGAATAGGTGCCATCGCCGTTATCTATCAGGGTGGCGATAGCGGGGTCGGCGATGGTATAGGTGATGGGGATGCCGATATCCGCTCCCTCATCGTTCACGGTCTTGGCAACCAGCAGCACGGTCTCATCTATGATGCCCTCTGCCGTGGCGGTGAAGCCCATGAGCGACTGCTGCCACTCAATATGGGGGATACATTTCTCTACGAAGATGCTTTGGCTGAGGGTGGACGGTTGGTGCGCCTCATCGCCGGCGTAAGTTGCCGTGAGCGTTACATTGCCGCCGCACCAAGGGGTGAAACTGCTCACCCCGTCTTCGCTCACCGACAGCACAGCAATCTTGGAGGATGCCATGCTTACCACGGCACCGGCTACCTCCGCGCCGTTGGCATCTATCACGCGGAACGGGTTCGGCTGCTCGCCCGCACTCTGGTCATAAGAGGCTTGTCCCGTGTATGCAATATGCGTGGAGAGTTTGCCCACGGTCTTGCCGTTTAGGCTCACCGTGGTGTTATTGCCCAACTCATCTTTCAACGTCAGCAATGCGCCATCGGAAGTATGCTCCTCGGCAGTGGAATACGAAACGGTAAACGCCTGCGTTCCATATTTCTCCCCTCCTAAAGAAGTTAAGTAGGTAGGAGAGACTGTGAAATGCGGGTCGTTGGTGCTTGCTGTAACTTTATATCCGATATTGGCATAGGTGAGCGTGGCGGTTTTGCTTGCGCAAGGTTGCCCCATTACGTTCGACTCGAAATCCAAGGAGGTAGGCGATGCGGAGAAGGCTTTGTATTCAGAGACATAAACGTCCTTGAAGGTACCGCCGTAGTTACCTGAATAGCACAACTTGATATAGCGGATATCGTGATTCTCTACGGCTATGTCCGCAGATCCGCTCTTGCTATTTACATTCCATATCTGCTCCCAATCGGATTGATTTGTACTGACGGCTACGTACCAATCAATGCCCGTTGCCAAACCACTCTGCGTAACTTCATAACTAAATGAAATCCTATCAGGTATGCCGGAGAAAGTAAAAATATAATATTTATCATCGTAATTTCCGGTGCTTACCCCTGTTGTGCCTAAATGCACTCCTCCGTTATCCCATCCTTTATGCCCGTCTGCGCTGGCTTTAAGGGCTTCCATATTATCGGCTGTGATAGTCAGCGAAAGGTGATTATCCACATGCCGTGGGGTGATTGTTCGTGTCTCCGTATAGGCATTCCACTTGTAGTTTTCTGCCTGCGTAGCAGTTAAGGTGATACTACCCTGTTTGTTGTACACCGTCAGTCCACCATCCGCAAATTGTGCCACTTCCGCATCGGAAGAAGAATATTGCAGAGCAGTTTCCTTTTGGTTGCTGACAAAATAGAAAGGATAGTTGCTGTTGTAATACACGGGGTCACTACTCCATATAAAAACGGGTGTGTTTTTTTCTACACAAATACTGAAACTCTGCGATGCTGGATAGTACTCGTCATTTCCTTTTTGCGTAAAAGTGATAACAGCCGTACCGGAATTAAGACCTACAAGCGTATTGGTAGCAGGGTCATAGGATACTACCTGTGTAGCATCCGCACTGCCTTCCTTCGTGGTAGCATCGGGGGTCTGCGTGATGGTATAATAGAAATCAGAGTTTGTATCTGCACTTGGTACAGAAGAAGATGTATATTGAAAAGCAAAATCAGTTACCTGATTGGCACCCACATTCAGCGTTTGATTACTACCACAAAACAAAGGAGTGTTTTTTGCAGAGAAAACCGCATAACGTGTGATAGTAGCAGGGGCGGCATCATCGTTGGAATAAGAGGTTAGTTCCTCGCTGTACTCTGCACTGGTAGATACATAGCCCGCATCATCCGCATTTTCCTTCCAGCCTACGAACACATATCCTGTTGCGGGAACAGCCTTGAAATAGGCTGTTTGAGCAAGACCGGTAGAAGTATTTGTTATGTCAGCATCGTATGCTTCAGAAATGGCCTCAGCAGCAGTAGCCGCATCAAAAGACACCAATGAAGAGTAAACATTACCCCCTTCTGAACCATATGCGATTGATTTGTATTGGAATACTGGTACGTCTTGGGTAACTTTGTAAGTAAAAGCGATATCATGAATTGTAAATGACGTATTCACATACCTATTAGCTGCCGTAAGTGTTAAAGAAATAGGTGAAGATAGAGGAGTATCACTTGTCACAGACACTGTTTTAGAGCCACCAGTACCTGTACTAACAGTCTGACAATCATCACTGCGTGTTCCTCCACTAAATTGTGCATAAGCAGAACCTCCTGATGTACAATATCCACGTACTTGGCAAGAAATACTTGTAAGTTCCACATCATACCCACTCTCAACTGACCAAGAGAAATTAGATACTTTTGTTTTAGCATAATTTATGCCATCATACTCCAACCGACTACTGCTGTAGGATTTCACGTTGTCTATCTTAAACGTAACATGATTGGCGGAATTAGTGTAAACACCATTGCTCACATTGTTCAAGTTAGTGCCACTAAAAGTCGTAGTACTATTAAATCGTTCTACTGTCTGTGTACGCAATTCTGCATTGGCAGAGACTGCTACCAATAAATATAGTAAGGTTAGGAAATAGTTCTCCTTTATGGTTATAAAACTTTTCATCTAATACTTAAAATCTTAATAATTGTATCAAAAAACGTTGCAAAGTTACTTAATTTCTTTGAAATGTACAAATAATCATACTATTTGTACACTTTTTCTAAAAAACATGCCTTTTGTGGGTGCAAATGTTCATTTGCTGCTCATTATGGTTGCTGTAAAGATGTAGTATGCAAAAAATACAATCATTTCTTGCATATTTCACAAAAAAGCAGTAACTTTGCAGCCGAATTTTAGGCAGAAGGGCATTTGTGCGCCCCGCGCCGTAAACATTTGTAGGTTTATTTATTATGATTAAAATTACTTTTCCGGACGGTGGCGTCCGTGAGTATGAGAGCGGCGTAACGCCGTTGCAAGTGGCTGAGAGCATCAGCAGTCGTTTGGCGCAAGACATCCTTGTTGCCGGTATCCAAACAGCATCTAACGCAGATTGGCAAATCACTGAGTTGAACACTCCTCTCACGGAGGATTGCCATATCCGTCTGCACAAATGGGACGATCCCGAGGCAAAACATGCCTTTTGGCACACCTCTTCGCACCTTATGGCAGAGGCGTTGCAGGAGTTGTTCCCGGGCATACAATTCGGCATAGGTCCCGCTATCGAAAATGGGTTCTACTATGATGTCTATCCCGCTGAGGGACAGGTGATTAAGGATAGTGATTTTCCTGCTATTGAGGCCAAAATGATGGAACTGCGTGCCCGCAAAGAGCACCTCGTGAAGAAGTCCATTGCCAAAGCCGATGCGCTCAAGCAGTTCAGCGATTGGGGGCAGCACTACAAGTGCGAACTCATCAACGACCTTGAAGACGGACATATCACCACCTATACACAAGGTGCTTTCACCGACCTTTGCCGCGGTCCGCACCTCATCTCCACCGAGCCTATCAAGGCGGTGAAAGTGCTATCCTGTGCGGCTGCATACTGGCGCGGTGACGAGAAACGACCGATGATGACCCGTATCTACGGCATCACTTTCCCCAAGAAAGCCATGCTTGACGAGTACCTTGCCCTGCTTGAAGAAGCCAAGAAACGCGACCATCGCAAGATTGGCAAGGAGTTGGAACTCTTCATGTTCTCCGATATGGTGGGCAAAGGGTTGCCTATTTGGCTGCCGAAGGGTACTGCACTGCGCTTGCGCTTGGAGGACTTCCTCAAAAAGATACAGAAACGCTATGGATATCAGCAGGTTATCACTCCGCATATCGGCTCCAAGAACCTCTACATGACCTCCGGTCACTGGGACCATTATGGTAAGGACTCGTTCCAACCTATCACTACGCCGGAAGAGGGCGAGGTCTATCTCCTCAAACCGATGAACTGCCCGCACCACTGCGCTATTTTCAAAAATAGTCCCCGCTCCTACAAGGACCTGCCCTTCCGCTGCGCGGAGTTCGGCACTGTCTATCGCTACGAGCAGTCGGGTGAGTTGCACGGACTCACGCGCGTGCGCTCCTTCACTCAAGACGACGCGCATATCTTCTGCCGCCCCGACCAAGTGAAGAGCGAGTTTATCCGTGTGATGGAGATTATCGAGATTATCTTCAAAGCCCTTGATTTCCAAAACTTCGAGGCGCAAATCTCGCTCCGCGACCCCAATAACCGCGAAAAATATGTGGGCTCTGATGAGGTGTGGGAAAAGGCGGAGAATGCCATTATCGAGGCATGCCGCGAGAAGAATCTGCCCGCGAAGATTGAGTACGGCGAAGCAGCGTTCTACGGACCGAAACTCGACTTCATGGTGAAGGACGCTATCGGTCGCCGTTGGCAGTTGGGCACTATCCAGGTGGACTACAACCTGCCCGAGCGCTTCGAGTTGGAGTATGTGGGCGAAGACAACCAGAAGCACCGTCCCGTGATGATTCACCGTGCGCCTTTCGGCTCTATGGAACGCTTTGTGGCAGTGCTCATTGAGCACACCGCCGGTAAGTTCCCGTTGTGGCTTACCCCCGACCAGGCCGTAGTGCTGCCTATCTCCGAGAAGAGCAACGACTACGCATGGCAGGTGAAAGAACTGCTTGAGGCGCAGGATGTGCGTGTGATTGTGGACGACCGCAACGAGAAACTCGGACGCAAGATTCGCGATAACGAGTTGAAGCGTATTCCGTTCATGCTTGTGGTAGGCGAGAAAGAGGCGGAGCAGGGACTTGTCAGCGTTCGCCAGCAGGGTGCCGAGGACAAAGGTCAGATGACTATTCAGGACTTTGCCGAGTTCGTCAACACTACAGTCAAGCAGCAGATGAACGCATATTGATAATCGTAAGTTGTAAATCGTAAATCCTAAATCACAGTGGTGCTGAAAGATAAGATTGCCGACTTGCTGGCGCAAGTCGAGGAAATGAAGGCGGCAAATGCCGAGGAAGTGGAGGCACTTCGTATCAAGTACCTCAGTAAGAAAGGTGCCATCACGGAACTCTTCAACGAGTTTCGTGAGGTTCCGAAGGAGGAAAAGAAAGAGTTAGGTCAGGCACTCAACAAGTTGCGTCAGGCGGCGGAGACCCGTATCAACGAGATGCGCGAGAAAGCAGCGGCGGCTGGTGCGCAGATAGCTGATAAGCAGGACCTCACGCGCACGCCGGATACCATAGAGTTAGGTTCGCGCCATCCGCTCTCGCTGGTGCGCGAGGAGATAATAGACATTTTCTCCCGCATTGGTTTCACGGTGGCGGAGGGTCCCGAGGTGGAGGACGACAAGCATGTGTACGGCTTGCTGAATTTCCCGCCGGAGCACCCCGCGCGCGATATGCAGGACACCTTCTTCATCGAGAAAGAGGTGGGCGTGCAGAAACCGACGGATGTGCTCTTGCGCTCGCATACGAGCAGCGTGCAGACGCGGGTGATGACCTCTCAGCAGCCGCCTATCCGAGTGCTCTGCCCGGGGCGTGTCTATCGCAACGAGGCTATCTCGGCGCGTGCGCACTGTTTCTTCCATCAGGTGGAGGGCTTGTATGTGGACAAGAATGTGTCGTTTGCCGACCTGCGCGAGGTGTTGCTCTATTTCGCCAAGGAGATGTTCGGACCCGAGACTAAAATTCGCCTGCGTCCCTCTTATTTCCCCTTCACGGAGCCGTCGGCGGAGATGGATATCTCCTGCGACCTCTGCGGCGGCAAGGGCTGCTCGTTCTGCAAAGGTACGGGTTGGGTGGAGATTCTCGGCTGTGGCATGGTTGACCCGAATGTACTGGAATCCTGTGGCATCGACTCAAAGGTTTATAGCGGCTACGCCTTCGGCTTGGGCGTGGAGCGTATCACCAACCTGAAGTACCGCGTGAAAGACTTGCGCCTCTTCTCGGAGAACGACGTGCGTTTCTTGCGTCAGTTCGAGAGTTGCTAAGGGATGTGGTGGTATCTCCTGATATTGCTTCCCGCGGTGGCAGCCATTGTCTGGGCGGTGGCGGTGAAGGTGCGTTTGGGCGCGTGGCGCGATGTGGTGGATATGCTCATTTGCGCCGTGGCAGCCTTGGTCAACGCATACCTTGTGTGCTATACCTTCCAATCGGACGGCTTGCCGGCATGCGGATTGGTGATTAGGCAACTGCTCTCGGCGATAATCTTGCCGGTTGCCTATCTTTTCTTTGCTCGCCAACTCTCTATGGGCAAGTGGGATACCGTCATCACTACGCTCCTATGGTCTGCGTTGTTGCTCTTCATCCTTCCGGGAGGAGTTGTCTATCTGGACGACACGCCGTTGAACAATGTGGTAGTCTGCCGTTGGGCGTACCACTGTGCCTATCGGGGGCATATCTTGTTCCATTGCGAGACGGCGGACATCGTGCTGTGTGTGCAAACGTGGTTTGTGGTCATCAGTTATATCGACATCGCACGTATCCTGCGTAAATATGGTATGCGCGCCTCAGGCAAGTTGCGCTATTTCATGGTGTGGTGTACCGTGATGGTGCTCTTTATCTTCTCCTGCGCACTGAGCGACATCCTCTATGCCGGCGGTCGTGAGTGGCTGTTCTTCACGCTCTATTCCTTGCTCCTTACCTCCATTTACGGCTTGTTGGCGCAGAATTTCGACTTGCGCCCCTACCTGCAAAAAATGGTGGAGGAAGAAGATAATGTGAAGGAATACACGGTGCAAATCGGCCAGCCGGTGGATGCGGAGAAGATGATTATCCAGACCCAATGTTTGGCAGAGCAGGTGCGATCGCTGCTGAATCAGGATCAGGTGTGGTTGCAGCCCGGGTATAGTTCCAAGGATGCCATTGCCGCGTTGGGTACCAACCGCACATATTTTGCCCGCATGATGATGACGGAGTTCGGTTGCCGTTTCGGAGATCTTGTCTTGAAGATGCGCATGGACGAGGCACGCCGCCTATTGCGCACCACCGATATGACTATCACCGAGGTGGCTGACCAAAGTGGCTTTGGCGATTCGGGTAACATGACTGTCCGTTTCAAAGAGATAGAACACATGACTCCTGCCAAGTGGCGGCAAAAAGCCAAACGTGAGTAAATAACTGCTGATAATCAGCATTTTATAGCAAAAACATAGAAATCGTCAATTGATGATTTCTATGTTTTTTTTGTTGATTTCCATGTTTTTTTTGTTGATTTTCATACGATATTTCAAAAAAAAGTAGTACCTTTGCAGGTCATTTTTTGCGTACTCTGTTTGCAAATCAAAGAAAATTGGCTACGAATATAAGTAGTGCAGTGCAGTTTTTGCCCCCGAAATTATCTCCGAGTAGTCCGCTATTTTTCGCGGGTCTGTCGCGGGTCTGTCGCGGGTCTATCGCGGGTCTGTCGCGGGTCGGCAAACAGAAGTAGAACTCCTTTCTCGGCAGCGCGGAAGCGTTACCTGACACAAAATTAAACACATGAAAATTCCTCGTATTCCCCTCTTAGCCCGTGTGCTGATTGCCATTGCATTAGGTATCGTTTTTGGCTTGTTCATGCCCGCTTGGGGTGTGCGAATCTTCACCACTTTCAACGCCCTGTTCGACCAACTGCTGCATTTCCTTATCCCGCTGATTATCTTGGGGTTGGTAACGCCTGCCATCGCCGATTTGGGCAAAGGGGCATCGCGTCTGCTCCTGCTCACGGTGTGCATTGCATACGCAGCGACTGTCCTCGCAGGCTTGTTCAGCTACAGCTGTAGCATGCTCATCTTCCCGCATATCATCCACGCCTGCGAAGGCGAGACGGCGGCTGCGGGGGTGGCATCGGCTTTCCCGCCCTATTTCGAGATAAGTATTCCGCCGCTCTTCGATGTGATGACGGCACTTGCCACGGCGTTCCTGCTCGGGTTGGGGATTGCTTTCCTTGCAGGTAGAGAGCCGAGCGCGGACGACGTGCTGAAACGTGCTGCCCACGAGTTCCAAAGTATTGTGGTGCTGGCTATCCAAAAGGTCATTATCCCCTTGTTGCCGCTTTATATCTTTGGTGTGTTCATGGGCATGACCGCGTCGGGAGAGGCAAGCACTATTTTGATTAACTTCGCCGAGGTGGTAGCCATCCTTATCGGGCTCACACTGGTCATCCTGCTCTTGCAGTATATGGTTGCAGGTGCGGTGGTCAGGCGCAATCCGTTCAAACTGCTTTGGACGATGTCCCCTGCCTATTTCACGGCATTAGGCTGTTGCAGTTCGGCGGCAACCATCCCAATAACACTCAAGCAGACGCTCCAAAACGGTGTGAACGCCAATGTGGCGGGCTTTGTGGTGCCCCTCTGCGCCACGATTCACATGAGTGGCTCTATCGCGAAAATCACGGGAACTGCCATCGCCATCATGCTTTTGCAGGGCGTACCTTTTGACACATGGCAGATAATAGGTTTCATCCTCATGCTCTCCATCACTGCGGTGGCTGCCCCGGGAGTGCCGGGCGGTTGTGTGATGGCATCGCTGGGATTGCTCGGCAGCATGCTGGGTTTCACTGGCGAGCAGCAGGCACTCATGATAGCCATCTACATCGCTATCGACTCGTTCGGCACCGCATGCAACGTAACAGGCGACGGCGCTATCGCCTTGATAATAGACAAGATACAATCAACTAATAAACACAAATTAAATAAACAAAAACAACTATGAAGAAACTATGTTTAGTTGCGGCTACTTTGGTAGCCATGGTGCTGGGTATGACCGGCTGTGGTACAACGGAAGTGTCTGATGTAACCATCTATTGCAGAGTGAGTTACAGCGCCTCCGGTAATTCACTGAATCCTGTAACACCGGGAATAGATGACAGTGAGTTGAAAGACATTTTCAAAAGCCACATGTTGACCTTAGGAGCGCCTTTCGGAGATGATGCTATCATCATCCGCAGCCAAAGCAACGAGAAGAATGTGAAGCAAGCCATCCTTCAAGCCGCCCAAGAAGCCGATGAGGAGGTGAAAGCCAAGTACGGCGACCCCGTTGCTGTGCAGTCGAACTTCAAAAAACTCAAAATGTCGGTCTATTACGACTTCGGCGGTAATCCTGAAGTAGAAGTGGTAACCTACACCTACAAAGAGGAATAAGAAGGAGAAAAATAACCGCCTAACGACTATTCGAACGCGCCCCGTTAATGTCCTTTTCCTTTCCGTTAAAGCACATTAAAATCCCATATAAATTTGTAGTGACTTTTTCAAATGGCTCTTAACGGAGAAAAGGAAATGAACGACCGATTAACGGCTATTAACGGAGAATACTCTAACACTCACACACCATGAACATCCACGAAGAATCCCAACGCTGCTTGTTGTGCGAGAACGCTCCTTGCAGCAAGGCTTGCGCCCATGGAGACCCCGCGCGGGCGGTGCGCGCCATCCGTTTTGACAATATGCGGGCGGCGGGGCAGTGGTTGCTGCCATGCACTGACCGCGACCTGCAGGCTGCGGAGCAAGCATGCCTCCACTACGACCGTCCTATCCGCTTCCGCGAACTCCGCGATGCTTACAAACAGGAATGCAAGCAACTTGCATTCTCTCCCTTTAAGGGGGAGTTGGAGGGGCTTCCCTCCCTCGCCATTGACTTCTGTGGCATACCTTGCGAGAATCCCTTCTTCCTTGCTTCGTCCGCTGTCTGCACCAACTACGAGATGGTTGCCCGCGCGTTCGATGCCGGTTGGGCGGGGGTCTTCTACAAGACCATCAGCCTCCAAGACATTCGCGAGGTCTCGCCCCGCTTCGATGCCATGCACACCGATGCCGCCAAGGGCGATTTCTACAGCCTGCGCAACATGGAGCAACTCAGCGAGAACCCCGCCGAGGTGGACTTCGACATCCTCGCCCGCTTGAAGAAAGCCTATCCCTCGAAAGTCATCGTGGCGAGTATCATGGGGCAGACCGAGGAGGAGTGGATTACGCTCGCGAAGATGGCGGAGCAGGCGGGAGTGGATGCCGTGGAACTCAATTTCTCCTGCCCGCAGATGCGCCTTGCAGGCATGGGCAGCGATGTGGGGCAGAATGCAGAGTTGGTTACGTTCTACACGGTCTATGTCAAGCGCAATGTCTCCATCCCCGTCATACCCAAGATGACCCCTAACATCACCCGTATCACCGAGCCGGCGATGGGGGCGTTCTTCGCAGGCGCGGACGCTATATCTGCCATCAACACCATCAAGTCTGTTACGATGAACCCCCTCGCGGAGGTTTCCGACCGACGCACCGTCTCCGGCTTGTCTGGACGCGCCGTCAAACCCATCGCGCTGCGTTTCATTGTGGAGATGGCGAAGAACCCGCTGATGAAGAACATACAGTTCAGCGGTATAGGTGGCATAGAGACGTGGCGCGATGCGTTGGAGTTCATACAGTTAGGATGCCGAAATGTGCAAGTGTGCACCGCCGTCATGCAGTACGGATACCGTATTATCGATGACCTTACCTTAGGCTTACAATTATATATGTCCGCCCGCGGACTCACGCGTGTGGACCAACTCGTCGGCGAGGAACTGCCCTCGTTTGTTACGCCCACCGACCTCGACAGGCAGACTATGGTCTTTCCCAAAATTGACCGTAGTCGCTGTGTCGGTTGCGGGCGTTGCTATATCTCCTGCGCTGACGGCGGGCACCAAGCCATTACTTTCGACGCGGATCGCCGCCCGCATATAGCGGGTGCCAAATGTGTCGGCTGCCATCTCTGCCGCCTCGTCTGCCCCACGGGGGCTATCGGCTTGGCGCAACGCATGCCCAAGCACCAACTCCCCCGCACCTCTGCCCCGACCTAAAATCTGTCGGGGACGCAGGCATTTCGCCTGCTAAAAGAGTAACCCCTGTACTCTAATGCTGTTGATGAGCCGTTGATGAGCGGATGATAAGCCGTCATTTACGGCAACGACACGGCAACGAGACGACTCTCCAAACAGAGAACAAGCGGAGAAAAGGCAGAAAACGCCGAAGCCTTACGCAGTTATTAACAACATAAACAAACATTACAAAACAACAATGAAAAAGATTCAGTTAGCACTAAGTGCTCAGTAGTGGCATTGCTCTTTGCCTGCAAGCCACAAAACGGTGTCAGTGTTAAAGATATTGACGCTACCAAGTTAGACAACACCATTGCCAAATGTTGGGGATACACGCTCATCTATTCCGATGGACGAAAGACCGATGGTTACCTGTGGGGTACGGAGAATGCAGTTGTGGTCAAGTTGCAAACTATCATCAAGACTGCACAGTACACCATGGCGAACGAACCACAAGACATCACCTATTGGGCAGACGGAACCACTGATGAAGAATCTTGCTTAAGCAAAAATTAACAGTAAAATCAAGGGCGACGGTTTTCCGTTGCCTTTCTTTGTCTGTATTCGAAGGGTGATGGCTTTTTGATACCCAATTAATGAATAATGCAAATTAAGAATTGAAATAGTCACATTATTAATTCTTAATTGTTATATTGTTAATTCTTAATTCAAGCGAAAAGGTTGTGCTTTCATGTCTTGCCCCTCTTCCTGACCTTAACATAGGGAAAAGAGCAAAAGAATAATAACAAATCAAATTGTATATTGTTAGATGTCATTTTTGGTAATTCTTTTTATGTCATAGTTCGTAATCTTGAGTGAACTGATTCTTTTCAACTCCTGATTCGCATAAATAGCAATTTTCTGCACAATTTATTTGTGTATGTCAAAAAAAAACACTACCTTTGCGCGCTGAATTGTTAGGCACTCTTCTATAATTACGTGAATATTATAGACAAAATACTAACTCGCATGCACCTGAGCGAGACCAAGCAGAAAGTGGTACGCAATCTTTTCTGGGCGGTTACGGGCAAGGTCGTTACCTTACTGGGCAGTTTGCTCGTGGGTATCTTTGTCGCGCGCTATCTAGGCCCTGAGCAGTACGGATTGATGAACTATGTAGTCAGTTTTGTTGCGCTGTTTCAGGTCTTTGCGTCTTTCGGACTGGATAATATCGAGATACGCGAGGAGTCTAAATGTAAGGGTACGGGTGAAAAGGGTAGGGTGCCCGATGCCGAAGCAAATACTATCCTCGGTACGGCATTCGGGCTGAAGCTTATTTTTGCGGGTATCACCATGTTGCTTGTCATCCTTACGGCATGGCTTTTTGAGGCTGACACTTTCACTAAGTGGATGATTACGCTCTATTCGCTGAGCACGATTATGAACACCTTTGGTGTTATCCGCAACTATTTTACGTCTATTGTTTGGAACGAATATGTTGTCAAAACAGAGATTAGTCGTACCATTATCGGCGCGTTGATAAAGGTTGCCTTGTTGCTCCTCCATGCCCCGTTAGCATGGTTCATTGCCGCCATACTCTTCGATACGGTCCTCATTGCCGGTGGCTACCTCCTCTCTTACCGCAAACAGATTGCCTCCCCCCGCCTCTGGACATTCGATAAAACCACCGCCAAATATCTAATCAAAGAGTCTTTCCCTCTCCTCCTCTCCGGTGCTGCTATTGTTGTTTATCAAAAGATAGACCAAGTGATGATAGGCAACATGATAGACAAAGCCAATGTGGGTTATTATGCAGTGGCAGATGCATTTGTTGGTGTGGCTGTTTTTATCCCGAATATTATTTGTCAAACACTCACACCACTATTGGTTCAGTATTATAATACCAATAGAAACCTGTATCACCAACGGGCGCAACTCTTTCTGAATATCATGGTTTGGTCAAGTATTTTATTTGCCGTACTGGTTTGTGTGTTGGCATATCCTATTGTGAGATATACTTATGGTTTACAGTACTTAGAGGCGGTACCTGTATTACAAATTTTGGTTTTCAAAATTGTGGGTACAGCAATGATGTCCTCATCCGGCAATTTGATGATAACAGAGGGAGTGCACCGTTATGCCGCTGTACGAAATGGGTTGGCTTGTGTGACGAATGTGATACTGAATCTTATCTTAATACCTAAATTGGGTATAGTGGGTGCTGCTATAGCCGGTGTAGTAGCGTTGTTGGTGGCGGGCTATTTCGCTCATTTTGTTATCCCTCCGTATTTCCGTTTCATAAAACCGCAAACCAAAAGTTTGTTGTTAGGATGGAAAGACTTGGTAAATATACGAAAACTAATGAAGGAATAGCACTATGCAAATAGATTATGCACAAATAATAGGGATTACTCCTTCCAGTGTATCATACAATGTCCCTTTATCATCTCGCACATGGATTCATCGTGGCGGTAATGCGAAGGTATATTTTACACCACAAACTTATGAACAGACACTTTCTGTCGCCCGGTATTTATATCGTCGGAAAGCAAAATTTGATGTTATCGGGCATAGTAGCAATATATACTTTCTGAATACCTACACCTCCGATTTTGTACTTGATACCAAAAAATGGGTGGGGTGGAGTTTCTTGAGGATGGTACTATTCTTACTACTGCGGGGCAGGCAATGACCAAACTTTCTCGCATGTGTATGGAGCGTGGAATTGCTGGTTATGAAGGTTTTGTGAATCTTCCGGGTACAATAGGTGGTGCAGTGGTAAACAATAGTGGTTGTTATGGTAGCGTTATGGAAGATGTGGTGCGCCAAGTGGAATTGCTGACACCTGCCGGAGAAATAAAATTACTGTCCAAAGAAGAACTGCATTATTCGCATCGCAACTCTGCTCTCAAAGATAAAACGATAGAGGGAATTGTTTTACGAGTATGGTTAGATGCATCGCGTCAAGAGCAGCCTGCTATCCTGCTCGAAAAAGCCGAAAGATATTCGCTCGACCGCAAGCGGACACAGCAAGGTCCGATGAATAACTTAGGTTCTACGTATGCGCAGTTGCCATATAAATCAAATGTACGAAATTTTATAAGTAGAGTATTTGCTAAACTTTTTTCTGTATGTGAGATAGATGCTGTTAAGGCACGAAAGTATATGAAGTACATATATCTTACTTTGTATGGAGAACTGAAAATAACCAAGTATATATCCAACTATTGGATAGGTTGTTTTGTTTGGCAGGATGCAGGTGCGGATGAGGCTTTCAAACGCTATTGCAGTATGATGAATCGGATATATGACCACCCGAGGTTGGAGATAGAGGTACGTAATGGATTAAGTAATGTGAGGCGGATGTGAGATGCTTGTTTGGATCTCTTAGTGGTGATAGATTCTTGTCTTTTGTTTGTATTAGTATATTTCCCAATGGGGTATAATTTGAAATAAAACTTGTTACCTCAATAAATATAGAGATGTGCATAATCTCTCTCTCTTAAGATAAACTAACGAATCAGCTTACGAGTCAATTGATGTTTCAATATGAAAATTCTAAACATAACCTTCGCCGAGAGCGACCAGGACAAGCGCGCTTGGTCTGGAACTGCTTTTAAAACATTGCAGGCGTTGAGACAAACTGGCTATCACGTGGATTTCTTGCCTGTAAAAAATGTCCCTTTCCCTCTTTTGTTGCGTTTCGAGTGGCTCGCTTACCGAATAATGAGGAAATGTGGACTAACCAGGCATATTTTCCTGCCTACATTTACGAATAGTTATCGAAATGCTGTGAAATCATGGCTTGGAACACACGATTTTGGGTCATATGATTATTTGTTTGTAACAGCGAGTAGCGTTATCTCGAATGCGCTGATACAACTTAAAAGTGAAAAACATTTTGCAGCTAGAGTTCTAACATTGGTGGATGCTCCATTTTGTGCTATTGAGAACTATTATGATACCTCTACGAACCTCTATCCGGCTAATTCGGATGAAGCCAATCAAATCGGACGAGAATTCTTTTGTGGCGCAGATAGAGTTATCACAGCCTCTCAATGGGCAAAAGATAATGCAGTAGCAAGGTATGGAGCAAATCCTAATAAGATTCATGTTATAGAGTTTGGTGCTAATATCGATACCCCAATCTTGGGCACTCGCACTATCTCTTTCAAGGATAAAACGCATTACAATATCCTACTCTCCGGAGTAGATTGGGCGCGCAAAGGAGGCGAAGTGGCAGTAGAATGTTGTAAACGGTTAGTTCGTACGGGGGGGGGCAAATTTACCCTTCATATCGTGGGGATGCCCGTTCCCGAGCAGCATAAGGCATTACCGTTTATCAAAGAGTATGGCTTCTTAAACAAAAACATACCGGAGCAATATGCAAAGTATCTGGCGATCTTGGAGCAGATGGATATCTTCCTTTTCCCATCGCGGGCGGAGTGTGCGGGAATTGTACATTGTGAAGCATCGGGCTATGGAATGCCAATCTTTTGCTACGAAACAGGTGGAGCTGCCAACTATGTAGTTAACGGAAAGAATGGCGAGCGGTTACCTTTATCTGCTACAGGGGCTGATTTTGCCAAAGCCATTATGAATGCCATTGATACTGGCAAGTTGGACGATTATAGTCGTGGTGCCCAGGAAATGTACAACACTCGACTTAATTGGAACACATGGACACAACGAGTCAAAAACGAGATATTAACAAACTAATTCTATACGAATGGCAAAACTGAATACATATACCTTACGGCGTGCCTATTTCGTCTTCACAATGCTTGTTACTGCATTGTGCGCGTTCTATATGGTGGTTAACGATGATAATATGAACGAGATGGGTACTGGACGTGTAGCCCTGATATGTGGCATAAGTGCACTTTGTTGGGTAGTTTGCGCATTTTGGTATGTAAAAGATATTGCTATTGTCCCCATATCAAGCAAAACAAGCCCATTTCGCCAAAGGACTGTTCAGTGGTATAGTTGGTATGTCTTGTTGGTGGGAATATCAATCATAATCACTAATCATGCTGATACTAAAGAGTTAATATACCATCTTTTGGTTTTTGTGTTGCCTTTGTTCGGATTATGGGGTACCTATGGGTATGCAAGGCGCTTTGGAGAACAGCCACATTTTTATAAGATGATTGCATTCGTTATATTGTGTATAGTGGTTGCATATGGGGTGGTGTATTCAACGTACAATGTTTTAGGAGAACGTGGGCATTTCGGAGTGGCATATTATCCGTTATATCTCCTGCCTCTGATGTTGGCATGTGATAAACGATGGGTAAGATACGTCGCATTGGTGGTTATCGGTGTGGTAATCATATCATCTGTGAAACGCGGTGGTTTACTTGCATTGGCTATGGGTCTGCTTGTATACCTGTTGGTGAAGCGGCATATAGATAAGAAAGGAATGAAAGGGCTGATTATTACATTCTTGGTCGTTGCGATGGTTACTGTCGTATTTTATTTGGCTGTTGTTAATTTAGGAGATAATGTGTTGGAACGCTTATTCAACTCAGATGATGATACCGGTAATGGGCGTACAGAAATATGGGCAGGTATCTTTCGGAGATTAGAAGAGCAAGGATTAAGTAACTGGATATTTGGTAATGGTTATCTGGCCACTATGGCGGGTACATCCAATGGATCATGGTCTGGTTTTTCGGCTCATAATGATTTCTTGGAGTGTTTGTATGATTACGGGGCTGTCACGCTTTTTTGCTATCTTGGGTTTTTGTTCTCGTGGGCTAGATATATACTTAGGACTATTCGACAGCATTCCCGTTTTGCGGCTCCCTTAGCAATGATGTGGGTAATGTACGTCATATTGAGTATGATTTCAATTATCATCATATATTACACTAGTTTGTTATCTATGATAACGGTTGGCACATTAATTGGGTGGAACGAGTTTGAACAACATAAAGCACTGACAAACGCAAAAAAATGAAGATAGGAATCTTAACATATCACCGTGCGCATAACTATGGGGCCATGCTCCAGGCCTATGCTTTGCAACATTTCCTTCAATCCAAAGGACACCAAGTCGAGTTCATTGACTACTGGCCTAAAGAACATGCTGCTGAATACAGTTTGTTTAGACCATTGAGGGGGACGTTCGCGCAGATGTTTTTGACCATTATAACGAGTGGGTTGACGTTTTGGAGACGCAGAGCACGTATCCATCAGTTCCAAAGATTTATGGCAGACTATCTTTGCTTGCCCGAAAAAGCCAAGTACTCTAATCATGCCTCTGTTATTAATGAACCGTACGATTGTGTGGTCGTGGGCAGTGATCAGATTTGGCGCAATCAATCAAGTGTAGGAAAGTATTATGGTTTCGACCCGACATTCTTTTGCCAAACTTTGTCTTATCCTACACGTTGTATTAGTTATGCCGCCAGTATGGGAGTCATACAAATGGATGAACAAGATAGACAACTGTTCAACAAATATCTGTCTGCTTTCCAAACGATACTTGTTAGAGAGCAGTCTCTGTGCAATCTTGTCGAATCATTGGGATATCAAGTCTCTGTGGTCATTGACCCAACTTTGCTGTTCACGAAAGAACAATGGAATGCACTCCTCCCTCAGACCCGTTTTCGCAAGAAGAAATATGTCCTCTACTACCAACTGATGGACTCCAAAGAAGCACTCTTGTTCGCGAAACAACAAGCCAAGCAACGAGACTGCCAATTGTTCATTATGGATGCACGCATATCTTGTATCCAACGACCACATCATATTTCGTTTGCGTCCCCTATCGAATTTATGCAGGCTATCCGAGATGCAGAGTTTGTTATACCTACCTCGTTCCATGGCACGGCTTTTTCGATTATCTTCGAGAAACAGTTCATCGCCACAGGGCTGCAGAAAAATGCGGATAGAGTACAGACATTATTACAATCGGTTGACATACAAGACCATTATCATGACACACCCGTTTTGCCTCCGACGATTGACTATGCCCAAGTAACGCCCAAATTAGCACAACTTCGGGCAGATTCGCAAAATCTTTTATTACACGCTATCCAATAAGCACGCATTTGTTAAGAATATGAAAATACTCTTTGTCTTACATTCCGGGGGAGCCAATGAGGGCTCTGGTAAAGCTTTTCTTCGTTTTTTGCCTCTGCTAATGGAGCGTGGAGTGGAGTCGTTGGTTATATTGCCTACGCGAGAAGGAGGACTATACGATATATTGAGCCAGAGCAATATCTCAGTTCTTACAACGAAGTACCATTACCGTTTTTCAGTATTCCCTCCGTCTTCTACATTGCGAGATAGATGTCTTTTTTTCCCTCGGCTTTGTGGACGATGGATGGTGAATGCATATTCTCTAAGCCAATTGCTGCGTATTGTCAAGCATTTTCGACCTGATCTTATTCATACAAATACCTCTGTTTGTGCCATAGGTTATCAGGTTAGTAGGCTGCTGCATATCAAACACATATGGCATATCCGTGAATACGGTGCTTTGGATTTTAACTACTACTACTACCCTTCGCGGCAGTGGCAATTGCATCGTTATCGCAAAAATAATTCTTATACGTTGTGTATTACAAAAGATATCCAGCGTTATAACCAATTAGAGAATGATGCTACTTCTCGAGTGGTGTACGATGGGGTCTTGCCGAGAAAGGCAATCATATATAAGCCGCAGAAACAGCCGTACCTGCTTTTCGTCGGCTATCTTTCTAGGGGGAAAGGAGTACTTTGCTTGTTAGAAGCATATGCTATCTATAGGCAACGTTGTCTTCATCCGTTACCATTATGGTTAGCTGGTAAATCATCAGAATCGTGTAAAGAACGTGTTGACGAATTGGTGAAAGAACATGATTTGTCTGCTCATCTCTCTTTTTTAGGTTTGCGACAAGATGTACAGCAACTCTATTCGGAGGCTACGGCGCTGATTGTCCCCTCTTTGTCTGAGGGATTTGGTTTTATCACGGCGGAAGCAATGTTCTATGGTTGCCTGGTGGTGGGGCATGATGTGGCAGGAACGAAAGAACAATTTGATAATGGTGTCGAACTGACAGACGAAGAAATAGCGCTGCGTTATACGCAACAGGAGCAACTGGTGCAACACATGCTTGATATAACGGAGGCGGTAGAGAAAGGTACTTTCACCGAATACTATGAACCCATGATTCTCCGTGCGCAGAAAGTGGTGCAACAACTTTATACCAGCGAGCGCAATGCAGAACAAATTTATCAATTCTACCAAGACATCCTCGTCAACTGATTGTTGTATGTCATAGCGTTACCACCTTCGCTTCAATCGTGCTCTTATCCATACGGCGCGCTATATAGATCATCCCTATCAGCACCCCGACGCATCATCGGTAAAAGGGCGGTACATACCGCTCTTTTGTTGTCTCCATTGTATCCACGTGGCTCCTGTGCACCGTATCCCCTATCATTTTCATTTCATAATGCGACCGAATGGACTACTTCTTCCGATAGTCTATGGGGGTTTCCTGTCTCTTTCTGCGGGTAGAGTCTTATCTCAACCACCAAAATCCAAAAGTTTTCGTTTTTGTTTACAAAATATTTGTATATCTAAAAAAAAAGTACTACCTTTGCACACTCAAACAAGATGTGCATAAATCTCAAACAAAATCCATAATGAAGCTATCTGTTATCATTGTTACTTATAATTCCGAGAAAGATATCTATGACTGCCTCCATTCTCTGTATGAATACAATGATTTGCCGCAAGAAGAATTGGAGGTGATAGTCGTGGATAATCAAAGTCGCGACTATGAGACCATGCGCGACCGTCTCCAAACAGACTATCCTGCTGTGCGAGTGGTGCAGAACACCCGCAATGGCGGCTATGGTCAAGGCAACAATGTCGGCATACGTTTGGCCACTGCACCCATCGTGGCTATTATGAACCCTGATGTACGATTGTTGCAACCCACATTGGCAGCATTAGTTCAATGCTTTGAAGCTCCATCTGTTGTAATGAGTGGTTGTAAACAAATGTTGGCTACCGGGCGACAGGGATGGAGTTTTGCGTGTAGTTATGCTATGTGGGAACCGTTACGAGTACTGCTGCGAAATGTGTGTTTGCCTTTAAATCGTTTTGATGATCGTTTTATGTATCTATCAGGAGCATTCTTTATGTTACGGAAAACTGCATTTGAAGAGATTGGAATGTATGATGAAAAATTGTTTATGTATGGTGAAGAACCGGATATTTATTTACGTTTTCGAAAACACTTTGATAGAATGCAGATCTCGTATTTGCCAAATATAACATACCTGCATGATCATTCAAAACGACCGTATTCTCAGGATCGACAAAGAATTCTAATAAAAGGAGATACGTATGTGTACGATAAACATGGAATATCTACTACGTCGTATTTTTACACGCACATTTTTCTATCTTACATCTTTCAGTTAAGGGCTTTCCTTAAACATAATAAACAGGAAGCGAAGGAATGTGCGTTGTCAAGAATAGTCTTCAAGGAGGAAATGCAAAAGAGAAGTACTGTGAACACAAAATAATTTCAAATCTTTATGAACATTGCACTATTGACGGCCGCCGGGAGTGGTACACGTATGGGACAAGATATTCCTAAACAGTTTATGAATATAGACGATTGCCCAGTTATTATATACACGATGTTGCCTTTTCAAAAGCATGTAGAGGTAGATGCTATTGCAGTGGTTTGCTTGAAAGGATGGGAGATGATGTTGAAGGCGTATGCTAATCAGTTTGGAATCACAAAATTGAAATATATATTTCCGGGGGGGGATAGTAATCAAGATTCTATTCACAATGGTATTGTAGGATTGAAAGAAAAAGGTCTTGCGGACGAGGATATAGTAATAATACAAGATGGAGTGCGTCCTTTGGTGTCTTTGGATATTATTTCCCAAAATATACAGGTGGCTCGTGAGTATGGGTATGCAGTAACAGGATTGCCTTGTAAGGAGGTTATCATGGAATATCATTCGCAGAGTGGTACTATGTCCTATATGCCTATACCCCGTGAGCAATTGATTAGGACACAGACACCGCATACTTACCAATTAGGCAAACTACTTCATGTACATAATATGGCGGCAGAACAGGGGTTGCAGAAAGCTGCATCGTGCGAATTGGCTGCTTGTCTTGGGATTAACGACCAACATTTAGTGATAGGAAGTGAGAAAAATGGATTGAAACTAACCAATGTGGAGGATATCGAATTGTTTAAGGCATTAAAGCATGTATCAAAAGACGAATGGCTGAAATGACATTGGAGCGAAAATATATATTAGTAACAGGTGCAGCGGGGTTAATTGCAAGTGCTGTGGTAGAAAAGTTGTTGGTGTATTACCCTACTGCCGAGGTATATGCTATGGTACGTGATGAGCAAAAAGCATTGCAGCGTTTTGAAAAGTACTTATGCAATCCACACTTGCATATTTTGATAGGTGATGTCAATGTCCCTCTATCGGTAGAAACTAATTTCCACTATATCATCCATGCTGCAAGTAATGCGAACCCTAATGCGTATGCAACTCATCCTGTGGAAACGCTATGGACGAATATCAATGGAACGCGCAATCTGTTAGAATATGGTCGTACACATGGCATAGAGCGGTTTTTATATGTATCTTCTGGAGAGGTGTATGGCAATGGTGAGCAAACCGAATGGGTAGAAGATGATAGCGGCAAAGTAGATACGATGACTTTACGGGCATGCTATCCTTCGTCTAAACGGGCAGCGGAGACAATGTGTGTATGCTATGCAGAACAGTATGGGATTGATGTGGTTGTAGGGAGACCTTGTCATACCTATGGACCTCATTTTACAGAGGCAGACAACCGTGCCTTTGCTCAGTTTGTCCGTAAAGCAAGAGCGCGCGAAGATATTGTGCTTAAAAGCACCGGGGAGCAATATCGTTCATGGATATTTGTGGAGGATTGTGCAGATGCTTTGCTCACAATTTTGCAAAAGGGAGCGTGTAAGCAGGCATACAACATCGCCGACCAACAAAGCAATGTAACTATCCGCACTTTGGCAGAAACCATTGCGGACATTGCGGGAGTAAGGGTAGTATTTGACTTGCCTTCTGCGACAGAGAGCAAAGGCTATTCGGCAATGAAACGTGCTGTCTTTAATACGGAGAGACTATGTGCGCTTGGCTGGAAACCTCGCTTTTCGTTAACAAGGGGATTAATAGAAACAATAAAAGGTACAAAATGCATTGTTAATGCCAAATGATAAAATGAGGCGTATAGATTGGATAGATATTGCGAAAGGGATAGGTATCTTTTTGGTCGTATATGGTCATGCAGCAAGTGGAGAGATCATTCGGTATATTTATGGCTTTCATATGCCTTTGTTTTTCTTTCTATCGGGACTCTGTTGCTCTATAAATAAATATACTTTTCGTGAGTTTGTTCATTCCCGATTTTATTCATTAGTTGTCCCCTACTTCTTTTTTTATCTTCTGACGTATTTTTTGTGGCTCCCAATGTCGGGTAGGGATGCTGTTGTTAATGATATAACATGGTGGAAACCATTGGTCTGGATGATTTATGGCGCTCCTGAATCGACTTTTAATGTGTTCCTCAAATCACATAATCAAGTAATGTGGTTTTTACCGTGTCTATTTTGTACTCAGGTTTTATTCTATGGGGTCAAGACATTGCAAAAACCGTGGATGCAATGGATAGTGGTATTTGTCCTATTGATGTTGGGAATGTATATACCAATTAATTTGCCTTGGGGTATCAATAATGCTTTTGTTGCTTTATCGTATTTTTATATTGGGAATATGCTGTTTAAGCATCTAAACAAGTGGAATCCGTCTTCGTGGTTGCTATTGTTGTATGCGCTTGGCTTTTGGACTCTATATGCAATAGTGATGCTATCTTCACAATATCGTATGGTAATGTATTTTCATGACTATCAGCCAATAGGCATACTTATAGTTCCCTTGTTGGGTATTGCGGCTGTTTGCGCAACCGCGAAGTGGGGGGGGCGAAAATTATCCGGCGTCTTCGGAGGTTTTTGTCCAACGAGTTGGTGTGGTAAGAACTCATTAGTGATTTTTACTACCCACTACATCATCTTGAGAATTTGGAGATTCGTGTTGCCTAAAATTTGGCATACAGAGGATATCACTCTTTCGCAACCATGGCACGCGTTGGGTCTATCTATTATTGTAGTAGTAACTTTGATACCAGTTTGTTGGGGCTACAATAAATATATTCGGCAGCGGCTTTTATCTTATGTAGCAAAAAAGTAATACAAAATACAATTTTAATAGTATCATATGAATATCGTAAAATTATTGACTGATGCCGATTATCCTGTAAGAGAATTAACATCTGACGAATTACAGCAATTAAAATCTGTATTTGTTGAAATTTTTCAAGACATTTATATAGCCTGCCAAAAACATCATCTACAGGTAATGCTTAGTGGGGGAGCATGTCTTGGTGCGGTTCGACACAACGGATTTATTCCTTGGGATGATGATATGGATATCATGCTGATGCGACATGATTATGACCGACTACCGAAGGCGTTGGCCCAAGAATATGGGAACAAATACAAATGTGTGGGGCCTAACATATCTGACCATACGGATATGTCGTTTATGCGTATTGAGAAACCGGGTACACTGCTACGGAGCATTTATGATAGACAGGATGAGGAAAAACCGATTTTTATTGATGTGTTTCCTATTGACAATATGCCTGATAGTAAGGTTGTAAGATTGTTCAACGCGGTTATTGCGGATGGTATTCACTATATTGCTATTTGCATGAAGTACTATGATCATCGAACTTGTCCTATGTCCCAAGTACTTTCTACAACACCTGAAGGACGCAAAGAACTGAGGTTACGTATGGCGATTGGGCGTTTCTTCTCATGCTTTACCAATTATACAAAACTTTTTAATCTATTAGATGATTTTATCTCCAGGTATAAAGACAAAGAAACTTGCGAGGTCGGGGTCCCATGTAGTCGGAGATACCTTCGAGAAAATTATCCGCGTAACACGATATTGCCACTATCCTATCATCGTTTTGAAAACATAGAAAAGGCTCCTATGCCAAATAATCCGGATAGGTATCTAAAAGTTTTGTATGGTGACTACATGAAACTGCCGCCCTTGGACCAACGTAAACATGCTTTTTGGTTAGAAGTAAGGTTTTAGTATGTTCATAACAAATGATAAATAGTCGTGGTTGATACGCCTGCCAAAATTATGAAATACCGTTTTGACGAGGCTACGATAAAGACTTTGTTGCACTCTGCCTACTATCGCTAATCCTCCCAAGACCGCCAAATATCTATTAGGAAAATTAGTAAAGGATATTCGTTAAAATGGATAATGTTTCAAATGTAGCCATTATTATTCCCGCGCTTAATGAGGAGCGTTTTATTGCTGCTTGTCTTGATTCCGTATTGCAGCAAACTTATCTGTTGGATAAGATGGATATTATGGTGGTGGACGGTGGTAGTACGGATAAAACAACGACCATTGTAGAGCAATATCATCGGCAATACGGAAACATTCGTTTGCTACGCAACGGGCGAAAGATTCAGTCTGTAGCGTTTAATATCGGTGTCGATAACTCCACTGCACCTTACATTGTTCGTTTGGATGCACATGCAACCTACAACAAGGAATATGTAGCCCTTTGTATAGATGCACTGCAAGCCGATAGCAAACGCGGAAATGCAGGAGGTAGATCTATTATTCAGGCGCAAAATGACTCCCTTTGGGCGGTTTGCAATCAGATTCTGAATTATTCCAAGTTTGGTATCGGAGGGGCTGCATTCCGCGTAGGCAATCAAGCAGGCAATGTGGATACTGTTCCGTTTGGAGCCTTCCCGAGGACGATGATAGATAAAATTGGAGGTATGCGAGAAGATTTGCCCCGCGGTGAAGATAATGAGTATAACTCGCGTATCCGCAAAGCAGGATATGATATTTATTACAACCCCGAAATAAAAATTTATTACTATGCCCGTCCTACTTTGCGCTCTTCTTGCAGACAGATGTTTGCCAATGGTGAGTCGATAGGGCATCTGTTGTATATTGATAAGGATGCTATAGGTTTGCGTCACCTTGTACCTCTTTTTTTTGTATTAGGATTACTATTAGGACCGCTATTGGCGTTCTTATGGAAACCATTTTTGTATCCATGGTTGGTAGGTGTGTTTGCATATCTTTCGTGTGATATTGTTGCCTCTGTGCAGGCAACTTATACGCGGGGATTAAAATATACACTGCCGCTATGTTGGCTTTTCCCATGTGTGCATGTGTCGTACGGTATAGGAACTATAAAGGGAATACTTATGCATAAATTGTAATTATCATGACAATACGACAAGCAACATTAGAGGATATGATCTTTGTAGCAAAGGTGCATACCGAGTGCTTCCCCAAAAATGAGCATTTTACCACCCTTATGGGGGGGGGGTAATAATTTGACTCAGAAGATGTATGAGGTTTATTTGCAAGCAGAAAATCTATTTTTGGTTGCAGAAGACCAAGACGAAATCGTCGGCTTTTGTATGGGACATATGTATGGTACAAAAGCTATGGACATTTTCTATAAAAATAATGCCGGGACACTTATCAAAAGGACACTGATGCTGTTGATGCAGGGACACCCATTGGTATGGAAGAAAGTTAGGGGAATCGTAAAGTCGGAGTGGCAGAAAATTAAACGCCGAATAACAAAGGCACCTGAACCCGAAATTACCTATCTAACTGATGATATACATACACCTACAGCATCGCTTTTGTCTATCTGCGTATTGTCGGCATGCAGGGGGAAAGGCGTAAGTGTAGCACTTTTTCAGGCATACGAACAATTGTTAAGAACAAGGGGTGTTAAAGCCTTTACGCTCGCTACATGGGCAGGAAATACAAGAGGAATTGCTTTCTATTATAAAATGGGCATGAGACTTAGGCAACATAGAGGAACATATATGCAATTTATCAAAGATATTGATTAGAAGTTATTAACGATAGTATATTATGAAACGTTTTAATATCCCGTTTTCTCCGCCGGATATGACGGAGGCGGAGGTGAAAGAGGTGGCGGATGCTATTTTGAGTGGATGGATTACAACCGGTCCGAGAACCAAAGAATTTGAGCGGCAGATAGTCTCCTATGTGGGGGTGAATAAGGCTGTATGTCTTAATTCCCAGACTGCTTGTGCAGAGATGGCGTTGCGCTTATTGGGCATAGGAGCCGGCGATGAAGTTATCGTACCGGCTTATACATATACGGCTTCCGCATCGGTTGTTTGCCATGTAGGAGCCAAGTTGGTGATGATTGATGTACAGGCAGACTCGTTGGAAATGGACTATGAGGCTTTGGAGAAAGCAATCACACCTGCAACTAAAGCAATCATACCGGTCGACCTTGCCGGTATCCCCTGTGATTACGACCGCATTTTTGCCATTGTAGAAAGCAAGAGAACGCTATTCCAACCCTCTAATGACATACAGCGTGCCATAGGTCGTGTGGCAGTATGTGCGGACGCCGCGCATGCTTTCGGGGCTTCCTATCAAGGGAAAATGGTGGGCTCGGTAGCGGATTTTACTTCTTTTTCTTTCCATGCTGTGAAGAATCTGACTACTGCCGAAGGAGGAGCACTTACGTGGAGACCCATTCCCGGGATAGACGAGGATGAACTATATCACATGGCGCAACTCTATTCGTTGCACGGACAGTCCAAAGATGCGTTGGCAAAAACCAAGTTAGGGGCTTGGGAGTATGATATTGTCGGCCCTTGGTACAAATGTAATATGACTGACATTATGGCAGCTCTCGGGTTGGTGCAACTGAAACGCTATCCTGCGTTGCTTGAGCGGCGTAAGGAGATCATCCGCAGGTATGACGAGGCTTTTCACCCGTTAGGCATTGAGGTGCTTGACCATTATAACGGGCTACATCAGTCTTCCGGACACCTCTATATCACCCGTATCCCCAATGCCGATACGGAACGCAGACAAGAAATTATTGTCAAAATGGCGGAGCAGGGCATCGCAACGAATGTACATTACAAGCCCCTTCCGATGATGACGGCATATAAGAACTTAGGGTTTGATATTGCTGACTATCCGAATGCGTATGCGCGTTTTGCGAATGAGATTACCTTGCCGCTTCATACTTGCTTGACGGACGAAGAGGTACAGTATGTGATTGACAATTTTGTGGAGATTGTGTCTGCCGGATAGTGTCATAAGATGAAGCGATTGTTTGATATTCTGGCAAGTGGAGCAGGATTACTGCTATTGTCTCCCTTGTTCCTTTTGGTGGCTATCTGGATAAGGTTAGACTCCCCGGGTCCCGTCTTTTATCGTCAAGTGCGTGTCGGACGTTACAACAAAGATTTTCGTATTTTCAAGTTCCGTTCCATGCGTGTGGGCTCTGACAAAGGCAGCCTTGTTACAATCGGAGGACGCGACCCTCGCGTAACGCGCTCGGGCTATTTTATCCGTAAGTTTAAGATTGATGAACTGCCACAGTTGATAAACGTGTTTATTGGCGATATGAGTTTGGTGGGACCACGACCGGAAGTAAGACACTATGTGGATTATTGGACAGAGGAACAGTTGCATGTGCTTGACGTTCGCCCGGGGATTACTGACCCTGCAAGCATTAAATTTCGCAACGAGAATGAACTATTAGAGAAAGCCGAAGATCCGGAAAAGTACTACATAGAAGTTATCATGCAGGAGAAGTTGCGGCTGTATTTGGAATATGTAGAAAAGCATAGTTTTTGGTACGACATCAAACTAATTTTCCAAACTTTTTGGGTGATACTCTCTGAGTGAGGTTTGCGGAAATCGATAAACAAAGTGCTCCAACATGCAATATGTTGGAGCACTTTGCGGCTTATTATATTAATAATACTTTTTATCCAAGCATGGTGAGGAGGACACCGGCGGCTACTGCGGAGCCGATGACACCCGCCACGTTCGGACCCATGGCGTGCATGAGGAGGAAGTTGCTCGGGTCGGCTTTCTGTCCTTCGGCTTGGCTCACGCGGGCTGCCATCGGTACGGCACTCACACCGGCAGAACCAATCAGCGGGTTCATCTTCTCTTTGGAGAAGAGGTTCATCAGTTTAACCAACAGCACGCCGCCTGCGCTACCCATACCAAAGGCGATGATACCCATGGCGAGGATAAGCAGCGTCTTCACATTCAGGAAAGTAGCACCCGTAGCCGTTGCACCCACCGACAAGCCGAGGAAGATGACCACGATGTTCATCAACTCGTTTTGTGCGGTCTTGCTCAAGCGGTCCACCACGCCGCACTCCTTCATCAGGTTACCCAGCATCAAGCAACCAATCAGCGGGGCTGCATCGGGCAATACCAATGCCACCACGGCGGTGATAATCACGGGGAAGACAATCTTCTCGGTCTTGCTCACAGAGCGGAGTTGCTTCATCTTGATTTTGCGCTCTTTCTCGGTGGTCAACGCGCGCATAATAGGCGGCTGAATCACAGGCACCAATGCCATGTACGAATATGCCGCAATGGCGATAGGACCGAGCAAGTGGGGAGCCAGTTTCGAGGTAAGGAAGATACTCGTAGGACCGTCTGCGCCGCCGATGATACCGATAGAACCTGCCTCTGCGGGGGTGAAGAACGCCGACGCGCAGAGGAAAGTAATGAAGATACCAATCTGGGCAGCAGCACCGAGGATGAGAGACTTCGGGTTGGCAATCAGCGGACCGAAGTCGGTCATGGCACCCACGCCGATGAATATCAAGCAGGGATAAACACCCGTTTTCACGCCGATATAGAGTACGTCCAGCAAGCCCGCTTCTTTCAAGATAGCACCGTAACTATGGTATGCAGGGTCGTTTGCATCGAGGAAACGTGTCCATAACTCGGGGTGATACATCTCTGCGCCGGGGAGGTTGGTGAGCAACATTCCGAATGCAATCGGGAGCAACAGCAGCGGTTCGTACTGCTTCTTAATAGCCAAGTAGAGGAGGAAGAACGACACGAACAGCATCACCAACTGACGCCAATCCATATTCATAAACCCCATCTCTTGGAAGAACCGTAATAAATCTTCAAGCATAATGTGTTTGAATTATGAATTATGAATTATGAATTATGAGCACTCATGCTCTGAAATTTGGCAGACGATGCGCTCTTAATTCATAATTCTTAATTCTTAATTAAGAACGATAAGTAGGTCGTCCTGCATTACGTTTTGTCCTGCTGTTACGGCGATTTTGGCTACTGTGCCGTCGCAGTCAGCCATGATGGCGTTCTCCATCTTCATGCTCTCCAACGTGAGCAGGGTCTCGCCTTTCTTCACGGCTTGTCCTTCGCTGACCAGCACTTTGATAACCGAGCCGGGCAGGGGAGAGGTAATCTTTGTCCCTCCTGCGGGAGCAGCAGCCGGTGCGGGTTTGGGCGCAGGTGCAGGTGCCGGCTCTGCCTTTGGCGCAGCGGGGGCAGCCTTGGGCGCCTCGGGTGCAGGAGCAGGAGCCGCTGCGGCAGCCACCTCTATCTCCACGAGTTTGTCGTCCTGCATCACGTTCTGTCCGGCTTGCACGAGGACGGTCTTCACCTTGCCGCTTACTTCGGCAGCAATGACGTTCTCCATCTTCATGCTCTCCATAGTGAGGAGGGTGTCGCCTTTCTTAATGTCCTGACCTGCTTGCACCATTACCTTTACAATGCTACCGGGCAGCGGCGATTTAACCACCGTGGTGCCTGCGGCAGCAGGTGCGGCAACGGGCTTGGCTGCCGGAGCAACAGCACCCGCAGCAGCGGGACGGGGAGCCACGACAGGCGTCCTCTTGACGGTCTCTTTTTTCTCAATCTCAACTTGGAATACAGTACCGTTCACGGTTACTTCCGCCACGTTGGGTTCTATCTCATTGACGGTCGTTTCGTAGGGCTGACCGGCAATCTTAAACTTGAATGTTTTCATTGTGGTTTATCTGTGTAAGTTATTCATGCCGTACATCTTGTTGTTCCATTGTGTACGGTGGGGTTGGATAGTGATTTTGGTGTCTTCTTCGTCGTGCACGCCGTTATAATAGAGGTGTAGCGCGAGCGCGATAGCGGCGGTGGCATCACCTGTGAGGACGATGCGGTCTTCACGCTGTTTGTGAACCACCGACTCGGTTTGCTCTTCGCTGGCAGGCTCTTTCTTCACGGCTTTCACGCGCGGGCGCATAATCTTGCCCATCAGTTTCATCACATAGATGAACACGAAGAGCAAGAGCAGCACCATACCGAAGCCGACACCCGTGATGAACCAGGTTTGACCGGTTATGCCCACTTGTTGGGTTACTTCAAGCAATAGCATAATTACAATGGGATATTAGAGTGTTTCTTGAGCGGGTTGGTCAGGCGCTTGGTCTGCAGGTTCTCGAAGGCATGGATAATGCGCTTGCGCGTGTTGCGCGGCTCAATGATGTCGTCGATATATCCGCGGTTGG
>JBJEJX010000042.1:0-9867 GCA_051878345.1 Paludibacteraceae bacterium
GAGTTGCTTGCGTTGCGGACAGTCAACTTAGGTGCATAGGCTTTTATCGTAAACCAAGAGGATTGCTTGTAAGGGAGGGTGGTGGTAACATTATTCAAGTTGCTGGTAAATTTGATTGCCGTGCGCCCGTCTGCCGCGGGGTTAACCAGTTGTACAGGAGCCTCTATGTCGTAAGTCTTGCTTTCTCCCGGTTCAATAGCGTCGGGGATAGTGAACTCGGCGAGCGTTGTGGTGATAGCAGAGGGAGTGACAGAGGCGATAGTCAGCACTGCTTCTCCGTCCGCAAAGGGTAGGTCTCCGTCGTTCTGCACAGTAACCTTGCCTGTCCATGTGGCTTTGCCTTCGGTATCGCCATAGAGAGGAGTGTTATCAGTCCAGTCGCTCGTAACGGCAGTCGGGGTCATCACATGTTTGATGGGCAGGCAGTAGTTGTCGGCTGTCAGTTCATCGAAACATGCGTAACTGAGTTGGATACCGATGAAGGCATAATCATCCTCTATGGTCAGGCTATCCAAAGTCCACCAGTTCGAATCGGAGTTTTCGGGCTTGGTTTCGGTAAAAAGGCAGGTGTAGGTCGGGTCGGTTTCCCATTGGATGGTGCCATTGTAAGGGTGTCCCAAATAGATTTGTACCCAACTTTGCTTTGTTTTAATTCGATTGGTTATAGACCACTCTGATGTGCCATAGGGTCTGATGTAGAACTTGACCTTTCCCGTCAGCGGTGGCGTGATGAGCAGGGTAGGTGTCGTTTGGTCGTCTTGCAGGTAATAGGACGAGCAATAGATATATTTCCCGTTAACAGCGGGTGATGATGTACTGGTGGAATAAGTATTGCTCGGACTACCGCTTTGCCATCCCCATCCCCATCCCATAGCGCTGACGGTAGAGGCATCGGTGAAACTTTCGGTGAACGCACCCTTGGAGATGTATCCATCGGGAACGGTTTGCGCGAACAGGCAGGCTGTGCCTATCAATAGCGCGGAAAAGAAAGAATAAATCTTTTTCATAACCTTACTAAAATTTAGTTAAACAATGATGTATGTTAGTTAGTGGTAGTATTCTTGTCGGAGGAGGTTGTCTTCCTCCTCCGACAAGGACAGTTTATTTAGTGCTGCATACCTTGCATGTCGTACAACTTGTCGCCGCGTTGGATATAGATATGTCCGTTGCGGAGCAGTTTGCGGATAAGGATATTTCCGTTGGCATCGTGCAATCCTTCTTCGGGGTCTTGCGTTTCGGGGTCTTTCGGCTCATCGGGGTCGGTGTAACTTGCTCCTCCGAAGTGGCTGAACATAAAGTCGTCGAAGAAAGCGATGTATCCATAGTCGTTCGCACAGTGTACCAGCGCCACATAGATATCCTGCCCCTTGAACTCGCTCAAGTCGATGGTATATTGGTACCACTTGGCGTCGTTCTTGCTGATTTGCTTGCGCGACCCCACCTGCTTGAAGGAAGCGATGTTGTCATCGGTGGTGCTGACCCATATCTCAAAATAGTGGGGCTGGAAGTCGTTGTAGTCATCGTCCGTGCCGTAACTCTTTCCCCAGAAACTGAATGCGGATTGATCAGTAGCGGTGAGTTTGGGCGAGATAACCCAGTCGCTGCTGTAGTTGTCTCCGCTTCCGTATGGTGCGCTTGCACTCAGCACTTGGTCGCCCGATATAGGATAGACATTGCGCCAGTCGCTATGGTCGGCATCTACATTGATGACGCAGTAGGCGTAAGCAGAGCCCTCGTTAGGCCAGTTGATACCCATGCTACCGCAGTTGGCATAACGATCGTTGTCGTAGGTAGTCAGCCCCATAGGATTGAGCGTGCCGTGTTCGTCTTGGTCGAAATTGTAGTAGAGCATATCGGAAGCAAGAGAGATGAAACTGAGCGGCAACTCTACCGACTGTCCGTTGCTGAAGGTAACCACCAGCGTATCCGCATAGTCGCCCGGATTCAGGCTGTCGGCGTATGCACGCAGGGTGAAGGGGAGTACGCTGTTCGGCAGGATGGTGGTACCCGTCTCCAAGTCGCAAGTAAAGTTGTCCACAGCGTTCTCCACGCGGCTGATTGTCAGAGGATCGATGCCTCCGTTGACGAGACTGAGCGTCTTGCCGGAACTGAGGTGGCATCCATAGTTAATCATACCGGCAGCCCACTCGGTGGCGTTGAAATAAGCCATCACGCCCGACTTGCTCTCGATAGCGATGTTGTCCAGCGAGATGCCGCGCCACTTGATACTGCGTTTCAGGCTGTAACGCCAGCGAAGCGTAACGAGTTTGCCCTTGTATGCACTCAGGTCGAAGACCTCGCGGTTGTAGTATTCGCTCTGCATGCTGATGAGTCCCAGCGTGTGCCACTCGTCGTCCACATAAATCTCTACATAGCCCGCGTCGATATCGTCCGGCTCGGTGGTATTGTTCACCGCCGAACCCGTGGATTCCTGCGAGAGGGCTACGCCGTTGCCCCAGAAGAAAGACAGTTGCATTTCGTCGTTTGCGGGCAGTTGAATCTCAGGCGAAACGAGAGAGGTTTGGGTGTTGTCGGTGCTGCCAAACGCCAACATCTTATGTTTGCCCTCGTATGTGTACATATTGGCAATCTCCCATCGTGTGTAGTTCTCGCGCTCGATTTCCCATCCCATCGGTGCATTGCCCACGGGATTCTCAAAGCCTTCGAACCACGGGAAAGCCTTGACGGTCTGGTCTGCTATCGTGGTGAAACACCATACAGGTGCATCCTGTGTTTCGCCGTATTCGCTGACGGCAATCACTTGCCAGAAATAGGTAGTGCTGTAGTCCAGACGGGGTGCCTTGGTGCTCAACTCGGTGGTCTCTCGCCCGCTGATGATATCCCATTTGCCTATTTCCGTACCCATGTTTACGCGGTATTTGGCGGCAAACTGCACTTCCGTCCACGAGAGCAGCGGTTGACGGTTGGTGATATTGGTTGCACTGTCAACCGGCGAGACGGGCGTAGAGGCTGCTGGAGCATCTTTTGCACCGTAGAGCGGAGGCAGAACTACATCGTCGATATAGAGTACGCTGAACTCATAGTTGTCGATGTTCTCGTAGTCCAACTCGTCTTCCAGCAGGTAGCCCCAACGAATGTAGCAATTGTCGGATTTAACTCCCGAAATGGTGTATTTGTACCGAACGCGTTCGTTGTAGGCTTTCAGGGTGTCTTGGTTGAAGATTGTGTCCCAGTTCTGCCCGCCGTCTTGCGAAAACTCTATGAGGAACCAACTGTCGGGAGTGTCGTAGCCGTTGTCAATGACCTGTCCGTACTGCTCATAGAAATCGAAGGCTACTTCGTAGGTTCCTCCGTCGCTGACATCAATTCTCGGCGAGGTCAACCACGACTCGCCGGCAGTTACATTCACACTACCCATCGCACAACGATTGCCGGAGAAACTGCTGTTGGAAACGCGCCATGCCTCTCCCGAAGTAGTCCATCCCGCGGGTACCCACGGACCTTCAAAACCCTGGTAGGTATATCCATCCGGAATAATAATCTTGGAACCGGAAAGGGTTACATTCACATCGCCGCCGTTGGTGCGGATAGTCATGGTTACCGTACCCTTGCCCATCAGAGTCGGAGTATAGAGCACCTGGTAGGTGATAGATTCGTTTTTCTTGGCTTTGTCGGCACCCGGAACGAGTGTGCAAGTGAAATCGGTATTTTCCAGCCCCTCAACCGACAGCACTTCCAGTTCACCTATGCCGACATTTTTGAGTTGCATCTTCTCGCTGATGCTGGAGGTTCCGATGTAGGTTGACATAAAAGTATATGCCGTTTGGGTGGTCTCCACGATGGGAGCCGTCAGGGGTGTCCACTCCTTGACCGTAACATCGTCAATAGAAACGGAGTTGCCGCCGTAGCCGGGGTCGTCCTCATCACCGCCGTCGGTGAAGAGGGGCAACTCGTGATAGTGGAAAGCAATCTGTATGGTCTTGCCCTTGTACGCCGTCAAGTCCACCACAGAGTGGTTGGTGCTCCAACCTGCCCAGGGCCACTTGACACCGCTCTGCTCTACCGTCTCTTGGTCGGCAAGGTCCAAAATGGTTTTCCACTCTTCCGTCCCCACCTCTTTTACCTTGACATACATCGTGTAGTTGCCGATACCGCCCTTTTGTATGTTGACGGAGGCGTTTCCCCAGATGAAGTCAAGGCAGTATCCGTCGGCTGCCGTGTTGGAGAGAGTGATTTCCGGCGTGATGAGCCACTCGTCGTTGGGATGCTCGCTGTAGTTCCATGCACCCGCCCGCGGGCTCCATTTGCCGGACAGTTTGCCGTTCTGGCTGTACTCGTTTACCCACTTGTCGCGGCTGTTGGGGTCCTCGTCCTCAATCACGGTCCAGCCACGGGAAGTAAAAGCTTCGCTAC
This sequence comes from Paludibacteraceae bacterium, assembly GCA_051878345.1. Lineage (GTDB taxonomy): Bacteria > Bacteroidota > Bacteroidia > Bacteroidales > Paludibacteraceae > Colicola. The sequence continues at coordinate 4,375 of JBJEJX010000042.1, forward strand.
CCTCCTCGTCCCAATACTCGAAGTCAGCGAAGAAGACCGTCTGATTTTGTGCTACCAATGCTGTGCAGAGCGTCAGCAGGATAGCAAAAAAGGATAATTTTTTCATTGTAGGTTATTGTTTAATTTTTTGTAGTTGTTTATAGTTGGTTACCAAGAATATCATAGCAGTTTTGCCCGCGGCGGATGACAAGCCTGTTGCCGCGCAGATATTTGCCCACAAGCGTCTCAGTATTGATGTTGCATATGGCGGTGGCAGATACTTCAAACTCGTGGGTAACCTTTTCGGATTGACCGCTACGGTATATCGCCTGTACTGCCACGCTGTGCTTGCCGATGCTCAAGGCGCCCAAGTCATATTGTGTCTGTTCGGTTTGCCCCAAGAACTCGTCGTCCAGATACACTTCATAGTAGGCATGCCCCACATCTTTTCCTTCCGTATCCGTACTCGTCCGCGGACCGATGTACACATCATCCAACTGGGCGAACCACATGTCCCGGGAGATATAGTGGAACGCCACTTCTACCGTGGTTTCCTCATAGTCTGCCAACGCCACTTCATACTGTGCCCATTCTCCGTCCTTAAACACTTGTTGCCCAAGCGAGAGGAAGTCGCCCGTAGTGTTGCCGTGTCTGCGCGCCATCACCTCAATGGTTTCGGGATACTGCTCGCTATACGCCTTCCCCCAGTAGCGGATTACCCAGTCATGCCCTATCTCCAGCGGCTTGCAAATCAGCCAATCATCGGCTTGTCCACCTTGCGGGCTGAAGAAGACCACATATTGGATTCCGTCATACGCCCAGAAATAGGTGTCGGCATCCACCGCCGGCGTAGTTTCATAGGGGTTGAAAATCATAGCGGAAGATTGTCCGCTGAAACCGAACTCGCCCATTTGTATGGTGGCACCGCCCAAGCCGATGGCATAGTTGACACCGCTGTCAAGGTCAAGAGTGGTCCAGTTGTCAAACTGTTGGGTGAAGGGTTCATAGTATTCAAAACTGTCGTGGAAGCCCAAATCGCGGTTCCAGAACAACTGCCCTTTGCACAGCGTGTCTTTGCGGGTGATATCCACATAGAGATTGTAGGGGCGGATGATGCGTTCAATAAGGGTCATACTGACGGTGGTGTCGCGCGTCAAACGGACGGATGCTTGTAACGGCAGGAAATACGGCTTTTCCACATTGATGGTATAGTCCCCCAAAGGCAGCTGTTTCCAATAGCAGACACCGTTGCTGAGGTTCTGCCGATACTGCTCATGGGTGCTGTCGTTACTGAGCAGCAAGGGGAGATTTCCGATTTCCTCTCCGTTGTTGGTCTGCAGCTCTATCTCCAAGGCTGCATAGCACGTATCGCCGGGGATATGGAGTTCCGTCCAAATGGTGTCGGTATGGGAATAGCGGTAAGACGAGTACACGCCGAAACGATGGTTTCCCGCGGATAGAGGCGAGGTGAGGAACTCACTCATAACGGTGCTTCCCGCCGAGTCGCCGTCTATCAGAACAATATGCTTCTCGTAATCGTTGAGCGGGTCGCCTGCATTATCCGACGGACCTACGTAGCAGTCGTCCACCATCAGCATAAAGGTCTGCTCTGAGACATAGTTGATACAGATATACACATCCCGATTGGTAAACTCTTCCAAAGAGTACTGAATGCGCTGCCACTCGCGGTAGTCCACCGTCTGGTAGTTGCCCGCGGTGAGCCAACGAAAGTCCGAGGGGACAGGCTGCTGCCCCTCAGGCAGATTAGCCGCTATGCCCACCCTAAAACGCTCGTTGTAGCGGTCGGCGGCCTTAGCCATGAAACGCAACACAAAATCGCGACCGATATGCAGGCGCGGCGAGATGAGGTAGTCATCATTGGGAGTACCGTCGGCGGTCGTGATAAACGCCGCGTACTGCGCACCCGAATAGGGACGCAACACGGGGTATTCATACCAAACACTGGGCTCAATGGTCAGCGGATTGAAGATAGTAGCGTACTGTTCCAACTGGGCATTGGGATACGACCCCTGAATCTGCGCCGTGGGAGCATGGTCGCCGTCAATACCCGTCCAAGGTGCAAAATCAATGGCAAACGCTTCGTAGGACTCAAAGTCATCCTCCAATACGGGGAACTCTCTGTTCCAAGTTAACATCACTGCATTTGTTCCCTCTTTTGCGTTGTGCACAAGGTCGGCACGGAGTGCATACGGCTGACGAGTCTGCTCGCCAAGCACCACCTCGTAACGCATATTTTGGGTAACCTCTATCGTATCAATCTTTTGTTCCAAACCAATGTCTTCGCCGTTGACAACCAGTATGTTAGGCGTGGTCAGCACATTGGAGAACACTGCTTCTCCGCTTTCGGTGAGTGTTTTTTCCGGATACACAAGACCATATTCTTCATTGGAAAGACTTACCCTTACGCCTGCCACGCTGTTGCCGACTGCGGGGGTAACATGCACGGTCAGCGTAGTGGCAGTTTGTGCCATGAGCGCGACGGATAAAGAGAGCAATATGCTCACACAAAGCGTTTTCATATTTCTTGGTTTCATAGGTTTTGCGGACGACCTGCATCCGCGTACTGTTCCTTGGTTAACGCACTCTCCTGCCGTCTATGCTGAAGAGTTGCCCGCCTCGCCGGATGTACAGTCTTCCGTTCAGGATAACCTTGCTTGCAGACTGCTCTGCGACATGGATGGCGCTGTTGGTAGTCTCCTGTTGTAAAGCGGGTAAGCCAATCCATGCCACGGGCATTGAGGCGGACGGACGTGCCGTGACGGTCGTTGAGTAGTTGGCATGGTGCTCCAAGAGGCTGTTTTCTACGGTTTCACACTCGAAATAGACTTTGCCGGTTACCGCCTGATCTTCTGCCATAAACACCACACGCAGGTTCTTGTCATTTGTGCGGATAAACGGATCGGAGAAGTTGAACGTTATGAGTGAGTGGTACTTGGCGGAGCCGTCCACAGGATACAACGTGCTACAATCATACACTTTGGTCATGGTGCTCACATCGCTGAATCCGGCAACGGAGTCCGCCGCGGCATCTTCCGTTTCGCTCAGGTAGATAGTGGTGGTGTTACTGATTGCCTTTTCCGAATTATAGAAAGGCAGGGAGATGGAGCAGATGGTATCCGCGCCTTCCAGTTGTTCGGCGGTATAGACCCATTCCGTCCGGCTGATACGATAGTTCATATTCAGGGGAGCCGTGGTGCTTACGCTCTTTTCCTCCGAAGTAAGGATATGGCGTATGGGTAACGACACTTCTATCGTCTTGGTGTAGTCCGCTATCACCTCATCGTCCACTAAAATCTCTGCGACAATGGTTTGGGTGCCTGCACGTTCGGGAGTGAAATGCAGCGCAAAAGTGTCGATAGCCATCGGCTCGATAGCCGACCGCACCGGACTATACACCCCGTCGTCCTGATAGCGCAGTTGCACCTTGTAATCACGCTTGGTATATGCTTTATCCAGCATATTGCGAACAATAAAGTCCGCATAATACACCTCGTCTTGTACGCCGCGCGCAGGACCGTCATACTGTACGTAGAAATCGTGCGTGATATGGGCAAGGCTGCCTCCCGCCACATAGTCTATCAGGGCGTAACCTGACCCGAAAGCCACATACCAATCGCCTTCCGGGATGTTGACAGTGTACGGTATGCAGTATTTCTCCGTGACGGATGCCAGCGACTGGTTCTTCGAGTTGTATCCTTCCAAATACCAGTTTTGTACGACAGAGGTATCCACCCCCTGCTCTACAGCCTCTTCCGTGGTACCCAAGAACCCTACTACCTGCCAATCACGACGGTTGGTGGATACCAACACTTTGAGGAATACATCGCTCGCCTGTGTACGGGGCTGGGCGCAGACGATGAACGATTGTCCCTCGTCAAAATGCAGTTTGGGCGATATGAGGTAACTGTCGCTGTTTTCGCGCAGTCCGTTCACTGCGTATGTGTTGTTGGATGCTGAGTTGAACCCCCAATGGCTGCCTGCCATGTTCAGCCAACCGGGTTGACACCAACCCTCCGGCACGGTAAGATAGTAGTCAAAGGGCTCCATATACAAGGCAGTGTCATACACGGTGATGTGTATATCCTGACTGTTCAGTGTTTGCACATTTCCTTGATGGTCTGTAAAGTAGAAATCCATAGTCCCCGTATATGCTCCCGGTGTGCTGAAGACTACGGTCAGCATAGTATCCGTTCCCATGGGTATTTGGAAGGGGAACGTTGCCTCTTGACCGTCCAACTCATAGCCCGTGCCGGGGATAGTGCTGATAATGCTGTCTATCACAACGGGACTACCGCCGCGGCTCTTCATTTTGAATCCTACACGCGCGGGTGCCGCTTGCAGCCCTATATATGTATTGTACTCGCTGACAGACTCCGTGTTCGTTGTGTTGAACACATACAATTTAGGCAGCAATGATTTTATGGTGAACCAAGGCGTTTGTGCGTACACACCGTTGTCGGTGGCTGAGAGCCCGCTGCCGACAAGTCCCGGTATCGCCCGCAACGCGGTTCGCTGGTCCTGCTGCGTATTCGCCATTGTCATCACTATGTCCACAGGGATACTGATAGTATCGTTTGGGGAGCATGTCTTGCTGACAGCAATCTCTGTATCGGGAATGGTAATCTGACCGGTACTTTGAGACTGGATGGTTACGCTATAGTTTTCATCGCCCGGCATCAAAGTTACATTGCCCTGATTCGTCAGTGTCAGCATACCGTGGAAAACGGACTGCCCCTCCTCATCGGGATAGAAAGGCGAAGCGTCTTCGCTTTTGAAATTGTCTATCTCAAACTTCACGCACCGAAGGTCTCTGTTCTTCGGCAGAAGGTAGGCATCCGCACACAGATTATCCAGACCGACATAACTGAGTTGGATGCCGACAAACATATAGTCGTCGCCAATCTCTTCGCTGCACGATATCCAGCAAGCCTCATTCAGCCTCTCCGACTCATCCGGCAGGGAGATGAATTTATGCTCAAAGAAAGGATCTTCATCAAAAACAACGGCATCCCCTTCTTTATGACCAAGGTAGAGACGAATCCAGCACTTGCCTTGAGCCAAATAGTTATTTACATAGTACTCAGTTGTCGCTTGTGGCTTCACATGGAACGACAGGCTTCCTTTCAACGGAGGCGTAATCAGCAGAGTGGGGGTTTCTACCGATTCGGTAGTGTAGGCGCTGTTGCAATAGATGAAGGTGCTATCAATAGCATTCTTTATACTCGTACTATATGTTCTTGCGGGATTACCGTCCTGCCACCCCCAACCTAAACCGATGGCTTTCACATTGGTTACGGAAGTAAACTCCTCCTTAAAATTGGAGAATTCGATATATCCTTCCGGTGCTTGTGCCGCTACGTATCCCGTTAGGAAAGGGCAAGCAAGGTTCAGCATCATCACAACGAGGAAAAGTACTTTTGTTTTCATAGGCTGATATATATTTTTTTTCTATATAAATAAACAAAAACAATAGTTTAAACGGTCGTTTAAACT
>JBJEJX010000043.1:0-2407 GCA_051878345.1 Paludibacteraceae bacterium
ATATACATCGTGGAATCCTGCTGCTGAATAGTGCTCAGATAGGCTTCCAAATCCTCGGCGGCAATCGGTTTCTGTTTCGCATTGCCTATGCCTACAAAGTAGTTTCCGAGGTTGTCTATCGATACCTTCGCCACCACCTTCTTCGTGGCTTGCTTGGCACGCGCTTGGGGCAGGTTTATCTTGATATCGTTGGGCGACGACATCGTGCTCGCCATCACAAAGAACAGCAAGAGCAGGAAAATGAGGTCGGTCATCGACGACATCGCGAATGTGGCAGTAACTTTATTTCTTCGCTTTAACGACATAGAAACAACTAATTGGAAATTAACAATTTAGGCAGGCTCGTTCAGCAAGTCCATGAATTCCAGCGTGCGACCCTCCAGCATGCGCACCACGCGGTCTATCCGTGCTACGAGGAAGTTATAAGCAAACAGCGCCAAGATACCTACGATAAGACCGCCGATAGTGGTTACCATTGCCTGATACATACCCGTGCTGAGCGCCGACATCTCTATCACGCCGCTTGCATCGAGCGACATGTTGTAGAAGGTCTGCACCATACCCAACACCGTGCCGAGGAAACCCAACATCGGTGCACCGCCGGAGATGGTTGCCATAATCACAAGCCCTTTCTCCAACTTGCTGACCTCCAAGTTACCTACATTCTCTATCGCCACTTGCACGTCTTGCATCGGGCGACCGATACGGGTGATACCTTTCTCCACCATACGCGCCGACGGGGTGTTCGTCTGCTTGCAGAGGTTGAGTGCGGAGTCTATCTTGCCCTCGTGGATATAGTCGCGGATACGGTCCATGAAACTCTTATCCTCTTTCGTGGCTTTCCTCAGCACCACCATACGCTCGATAAAGATATACACCGCCCACGCCAGCAGGAGCGCAAGGATAATCATTATCCAACCGCCGTACTGCGCCATCGTCCACAGGTTTATCGATTCTTCTACGGTCTGTTCCGCTACTGCCACGGTGTCCAATGCGGTAGCGATAGGTTCGTTAATTTGCAAGAGCATTTCTGTATTGTTTAATGGTTTCTTCTATTCCTAAATATAGTGCGTCTGCTATCAGCGCATGCCCGATACTCACTTCGTCCACCCACGGGAAAGCGCTCACAAAAGCATGCAGGTTATGCAGATTCAGGTCATGCCCCGCGTTCAGTCCCAATCCCTCCGCACGGGCTTGCTCGGCGGCAGGGCGGTACATCTCCAACGCTTTATCGGGGTTCTCCGCATAGAGTTCGGCATACGGACCGGTGTACAACTCCACCCTGTCTGCCCCTGCCTGCTTGGCATAATGCACCATCTCGGGGTCGGCATCCACAAACACGCTCACGCGAATACCCGCCGCATGAAAGCGCTCCGCCAATGCACGCAACTCTTCCATATGCGTCTTCGTGTCCCACCCGTGATTGCTCGTGAGTTGGTCGGGTGCATCCGGCACCAGTGTTACCTGTGTCGGGCGTACGTCCGTCACCAACTGTACAAACGCCTCCGTGGGATTGCCTTCGATATTAAACTCCGTGGTAACCAACTCTTTGATCGCATAAACATCCGAACGGCGTATATGACGCTCGTCCGGACGCGGATGTACCGTAATACCCTGTGCACCAAAGCGCTCGCAATCTGTGGCAAAACGCTCTACATCCGGAAGATTCCCTCCGCGGGCATTACGCAATGTGGCTATTTTATTGATGTTTACACTCAGTCTCGTCATGTGGCTCGCTTTGTGGTGGTCTTAATGCCACCATTCAGCGTGCAAAGGTACGACTTTTTTTCGATATATGCAAGTTTTTTGAAGCAAAAATTTCATCTTCCGTTTTTCCGCTCCGCACATGTATCTCCGGCAAAGATGTTCACTTCTGTCTGCCGCAAAAAGTCAATGGATATTGGCAATGGAAAAAATCTCCGTTTTGCGTGTACCCGCTCCTGACTATGCCATCTCGTTGATGGAGTTGAAGCCCTGTCCGAAGACGCCGCGCACCTTGCTTTGACTCACAAAAGCATCGGGGTCGATGGATCGCACGAGACGGAATATCTTCGCGCTCTCGTGTTGGCGGGCAATAGTGGTGATTACCTTCGCCGGCTCCTTGCTGTAGCCGCCCCGCGCGTCCAGGATGGTTACGCCGCGCGGCACTTGGGTCATAATAGCCTCAGCTATCTCGTCCCATTTCTTGCTGAAGATAAAGAACTGTACCGACTGGCGTGTGCGGTTCATCACCCAATCGACTGCCGTGGAAGACATAAAGGTGAAGCAAAGACCAAACATAATCTTTTCCAGCGAACGCACCTCCGGCAGGAAATAAGCGGTCAGGATGATACAGATGTCGCAGGTCATCAACACGCGCCCCATAGGCAGGTGGTGGTACTTGTTCACTATCATCGCCACGATATCC
>JBJEJX010000044.1:0-2390 GCA_051878345.1 Paludibacteraceae bacterium
ACTGGCGCGCCCCCCCCCCCCCCCCCCCCGAAAATGGTGAGGAAAAAGAGGGGCTGTAAAGCAAGAAAAAGAGCCTTAGAAGGGCACGAAAAAACAGGGAACAAAGACTGATTGGACTTGTTACATCCGGGTAATCCGTCTTTGTTCCCTGTTTCTCGGCTCTCGGTTCCTTCGCCTAAATCGCGTCCACGAACTTCACGAGTGCGTCGCGGTCTTCTTTGGGCAGGTTGTAGAACTGCACGGTGGACTCGTAGGCATCGGACTCGGTGGAGTAGCCGTGCCAGAGGATAGCCTCCACGGCGTTGCGTGCACGGGTGTCGTGGAGACGCGCGGCGTACTCATCGCCCGTTACTTTCTCGTGCAGTCCGCGTCCCCAGAGCGGCGTGGTGCGGCACCAGCCCGTGCGGATATCGTTCTCCATGCAGAGTTTATGCTGCACCATGTCGGTGTACGGCCAAATGGTCTGGTAGGGGTAGCGCGGCATGTCGCTGTTGCGCGTGAAGAAGCGGTTGGGGTCTTGCAGTTGGTCGCTGCCCGTCGTCCACGAGGGGCGGTGGCAGGCGGCGCAACCAATCTGGTTGAACACTTCCCGTCCGCGTTGCACCTCAGGGTCTTTCGCTCCTCTGACGGCGGGTACCGCCAGTCCGCGGTGCCATACCATGAAGTCGGCAAACTCGTTGTCGGTCATCTCCACGGGCAGGTCTTTGGAGGTGAGGTAGGCGTAGATATTCGCCTGCACATCATCGGTGAACCACTCGGCGTGGCTGTGTTCGGGGTCTATCTTCTCGATATAGTCGGGGAAGCCCGCCTGCACATCCGGGTCGGCGGAGGCAATGGTCGCATAGGTGGTGCCGGCGAGGTCAAGATAGTGATAGCGGCGGTCGGAACGGGTAACATTGGTAATGTTCCATATCGCGTTGGCACCCGCGGCATCGAGCAGCGGTCCGCGCGAGAGGGCGTAGGTGAAGCGGCGCACATAGGGCGTGCCGTTGCCTTGCACCTTGTTGGTGTACCAGTTCTTGTAGGTGCCGCCTTCCAGCATTGCGCTGTTCCAGTGCTTGAGGTAGCCTTTCTGATAAGCCAACTCCTCGCGTGCCCATTGTGCTATGATAGAGTCTTCGGGTATGGCATCGAGCAGTCCCGTGCCGTAGATACCGATAGTGTTCTCCAGCCGCACCTCATAGTCGCCCAGCGCCAACTGTTCGTGTCCGTAAACGGCGTCTTCGGGCATGGTTACTACGGGGTAGCGCAACTCAAACGGCTCGCCGTCGGGGAAGGTGAAGACATTGCCCGACGCGGCGAAAGTGCTGACGGTACGCCACTCCACGGTGATTTTCGACTCGTCTATCGGTGCTTTGAACGGGGGCACGGCGTGCAGTTGCGGCATGCCCGCCACCCACTTGACATAAGCCTCGGTGGCTTTGTCGTAGATTACGAGCAGGGTGCCGTTGCCAATCTCGTTGCTGTTGTAGGTGCCTGCGGGCACGGACTTGCCGTGTCCGTAGTTCGGGTGGCAGTGGACGCAACTTGCCCGCACATAGACAGGTCCCAGACCGCCGCGCGTGCCGGTGGTGTTGGTCATAAACTGCTTCTCGAACAGTGCTTCGCCGCTCTTGAACTGCTCGGAGAAGTGTCCGTTGTCCACCGACAGGGTGGGCTGCTCAAAAGCGTTGGCGGTGGATAACTCGGTGGTGCCCAGCGCGCCGCCGGCGTAGTACCATTCGGGCATCTGCGCGTCGGTGTCGGTAGGCTCTTCGTCCGACGGGAGAGTGGGATTACAACCCGCCATAATCATTGTCCCTACGATGAGGGGAAGATATGTCTTTTTCATATATGGTGTTTGTTTTTTGTCAGATTATTCGGATTACTCGGATTATTCGGAATACTCAGAGTTCTCCGATTACCCCGCCTCCTCCAAGCACCCGGAGTGGGTGCCATTTGACTCTCCCCCTTTGTAGGGGGAGCCGGAGGGGGTCTTGGGGTCAGGTTGTTTTATCTGCTAAGTGCGTTGTTCACCTCCGTGAGAACGTCCACGAGGTCGGTGCCTGCCACCTTCACGGCGTTCTGTGCCTCGCCCGATTTGGCGCTTACGGCAAACGGTTCAGGGATAATGGCAATAGCCTGCAACGCGGCTTCTATAGCGGCTTGGCAGCGGGTGTCCAAGTCCTTGTCGATGGTGGCGATATACGCGCTGACGCTTGCGTCTCCCGCTTGGCTGCCGCAGTAGGAGTTGCGGATGGAACGGATGTTGTCTTGGAAGTCCTCAATGGAGTTGAGCGAGTAGGGGCTCTCTATGTAGTTGCGGTCTTCGTCCGAGGCTGCGTTGGCGGGGCGGCCAATCTTGGTGTTGCCCACCTCGTCGGCGATGTCGATACAGCCTTGCATTAACT
>JBJEJX010000045.1:0-9338 GCA_051878345.1 Paludibacteraceae bacterium
ACTTTTGGGGCGAGGGTATCTATTCCGTAACAGCGTTGTTGGGTAACAACGGTGCCGGCAAGAGTACGGTGATGTCCGCCATCATGGAGGCAACGGTTGAAGGCAACGGTGACAAAGAGGATGTAGATGCTATCCTTGTGTATGAGGATGATGGTACTCTATTCTACTATTGTAGAAATGCAAGAAAACATACTCTCAAGTTAGAGAATGTTTCTGTAAGACACATTTATGAGTCAAGACCGATTTCTATCTACACTTTTTACTATACCGGTCATTTCTCCCCTCATGTAAATGCTGACATTCGATGGAGTAAGTTGGGCGGTCTATATAATGCGTCAGATATTTCGTTACTTGTAAATGATTACCTAACCTACCTACATATTGATGGGTTACGTATGGAGAAGCCATTGTATGAGTATTTGACGACTCACGTAGCAGAAAATAACTACCGAATATGTCAATTGCTGAATAATAAGTTAGCCCGTGTAGATTTGAAGGACTTTAAATTTCCCAAATATCTGATTTTGACTCCTAATATGAGAGGAGCAAATCGTTTGAAGAAGGAAAAACATGATATTCCCACAATAGAGGAAGTATTTAATGGAGATATGGCGTCAAAGTTCAAGGACTCAACATTATTTCCTTTTGTCTATTATGGCCTTTTGAATTGTATCTGTGATGAACAAGTTGGAGGTCTAACGGGCAAAGAACTGCTTTATCATTTTGTAGAAATGATTAAAAATGCAGAGGATAATAGTAGTCTCATAGACCTGCTGGATAAACTTGTCAAGTTTTCAAAAGATAGTGGATACAAACAAAACTTAGCGGCTCTGCGTAAACTAGTATCTCATATCAGCAAAACAGCAGAACGAAATGACGAAATCAACATATATTATTATACATTCAATGAAGTAAATGATTATATTAGCGATTTATTTCGACAACCATTAAGTGGAACCTTGTCTTTATCACGGTTTTTCGATTTTAGTTATAGTAAAAGTTTGGAAAATAACAATTTTACTTTGCTAAGTTCAGGAGAATTAGCGATATTAAATTTATTTTCCAGATTATTTGCTGCTGTTAAGCAGAAGGCAAATCGTGAGGAGATAGGCATTCGTAATAACAATATACTGATTCTGTTAGACGAAACAGAGTTAGGACTGCATCCTGCTTGGCAAAGACAATATATATCGTTATTGTGTCGTTTCCTTAATTGTTTAGTATTTCATTCTCCGCTAATGCGCAATCGTGGATATACTTTCCAAGTGGTGATGGCTTCCCACTCGCCTATACTGCTTTCTGATATTCCGAGGGCTTGCTCCAACTATCTTGGGGCTAACAAAGAAAAAATAGAGGAGACCTTTGCTTCAAACATCTTTGAGTTGTACCGAAACTCTTTCTTTATGAAAGATGGATTAATGGGCGCTTTCGCCGAAAAGAAAGTAAACTCTTTATTAGAACGCATTCAAAATGACCAAAATGTGAATGAAAGCGAAATAGAGATGATAGGCGATGAGCGGATTCGATTGTATCTGCAACATGAGGTGGAGAAACGTATAGACCAGCGTCCGCGAGAGGAACAAATAGCGTACTACCAAAAGAAACTTCAAGAACTACAAAACCAAAACACATGAATAAGATAACATTTCCGCGCGTGGGCTATGATGGGAAAGAACGCTCCCAAAAAGAGATAGGAAATTGGTATGTAGGCGAACTTCTTAGAAAAGGTATTCGGGAGACTGTGAAGAATCTCGTGAATACTAAGTTTGAACTAAGTACGGAAGAAGATAGGAAAATTTTACATTATTTGCAAGACAACACAATAGAAGATATTTTATTATGCCCACCTGATAAGATTTATGAAACAATAAAGGAACTTGAATATATAAGGAATATTACAAGCGCGAATAAAAAAGACAATAATAAAGCCTTCCGAAAAGCCATAGCGGACGCGTTCAATTACGACAATTATCGGCAAAATGTTTTAGTCGAACTATCCAAGATGTTAAATGTAAAGGTGTGCCCTTATTGCAATATGCAGTACACGCTCTTTGCTGAGGAAGAAGGAAGAAGACAAAAAGTAAAGCAATTAGCAAAATTTCAATTCGACCATTTTGTCAACAAAACAGCCTACCCGATGTTTAGCATGTCGCTGTACAACCTGATTCCATCTTGCGCCGTTTGCAATCAAGGTAAACTAAAAAGAAAATTACCTTTAGAACTAAATCCGTACCAAAATGATATTCACAAACTATTCCATTTCGAGGTGAAAGAACCATTACATTTATTAACGGGTAAGAAAGTAGATAAGGTAGAGATAGATATAGAAAGTACAAAAGGTAATGAAAAGATTGTAACGACATACGTTGATACATTCCACATCTCTACCTTATATAGCAGGCACAAAGACATAGTACAGGAGATTTATGAAAAAGCATACATTGCCCCATCTACAATAGATATCGCAAAATTATTGCATACGGATGAAAAACGCCTATTGGAACTATGGTATGGAACCTATTTGGATGAAAAGGATATAGAGAAAAGACCATTGACCAAGTTTATTCAAGATATCAAGAAGCAAAGCGAAAGTATCTTTTAACAATAAACTAAATAACAATTAACTAACTTACAAAACATCATGAAAAAATTAACTCTTTTATTGTCTGCCATGCTATTGGCATGTGCGACAAACTTGTGGGCGGAAACCTACACGATTGCATTCCTAACAGGAACTAATAGTAATTCAACTATTTCAAACACAACAGCAGTCGCAGATGTCGTTGCAGCAAGCAGTGTAGATTATGTAGCAGGTTTTACAAATAACTGCTCCAAAGCCTACCACCAAAGTACTTCCGGTGTCAAATTGGGTAGTAGTGGAAACGCTGGTACATTGGAGTTTACATTAGCAGATGCGTGCAAAGCGAATGTTACGAAGATTACCGTACAAACTGTTAAGTATAGCACTGAAACACCTACCATATCGCTCTATGTGAATGGTGGAACGACAGCGTTGAGTTCGGCGGGTCCGGGTGTAGATGTTGTCCACTCATTCGAAACAGCACAAGAGGTTTCGACTGGTAAAGTTGTTTCGACTGGTACAGGCAAGAATACCCGCTCCTATATTGATACTATCATTATCGAAACAGGTGCGGCAACCCAGACCGTTTCCGTAGCCGTAGCCGAAGGCCAAGAGGAATGGGGTACGGTAGCCATGTCCTACAAGGCCGATAGCGAAGTCGCAGAATGGACAGCAGCCACCGATCCCGTGGAGATTGCAGGCGAGGGAGATGAATTGTTCCAATTTGTTGCTACCCCTGCCGATGGTTACAAGTTTGCAGGTTGGACTACCACCGGCGACATTACGCTAACCAGCACAACGGAAGCCACCACGGAAGGTAGCAAGGCAACAGAAACAAGCGTAGTAACCGCCAACTTCGAGCGCAATGCCACCCTGCAATCACTGACCATCTCCGGCACTGCAACCAAACTGGACTACTATGTAGGAGACACCTTCGACCCCGCAGGCTTGGTGGTTACCGCTACCTATTCTGACGGTGCAACGGACGATGTAACCGACCAAGTAGAATGGACTATCACTCCCGCAGAACTGGCTCTCGCTACGACTTCTGTTTCTGTAGTGGCAACATGGAACGAGGTAAGCAGTGCAGCCTATGAGGTGAAGGATATCGTGGTAACTGACCCTGTACGATTCGCGAAATGGGTAGGTGAAATCGTAGAAGGAGAATACTTGCTGGTGGATGTTAGTGCCACGGAAAGTATTGCAATGAATACCACTATCACAAGCAACAGAGCCCAATACGACAAGATTACTCTCAATGCAGAAGGTCAAGTAATAGCGCCAAACGCAACTGCCGTTTGGACGATTTCAAGAGACAGTGCTTTTTGGACAATAACCAATGGTGAGAATTTGTTAGCAGGAACCGGAAATAATAACCAAGTAAAATATGAAACTAGTGTTACCAATGCTTCACGATGGTCAATCACAGCCACGGAAACAGGTCACACTATTGTTAATTATGGAAACAACGCCAGTAGTAAGAATGCTACCCTGCGCCGAAATGGCACCTATGGTTTTGCTTGCTATGCAGCAACTACAGGAACTGCACCGGTGCTTTACAAGAAAGTAACGGATGAAACATTTGTTACCGTTACGGTTACGGTCAATGATGCGGAGATGGGTAGCGTATATGGCGGCGGCAAATATGCGGTAGGCGCAACAGCAACGCTGACTGCTATTCCAGCGGCAGGCTACAAATTCACCGGCTGGAGCAACGATAGCGAAGTTACCACTGCAACCCAAGCATTGACTGTAACGGAGGATATCACCATTACCGCCAACTTTGCAAAAGGTGAGACTGCTATTGAAAGTGCAGCCGTTGAGACCTCTGCCGTTAAGACCATTGAGAACGGACAGTTGGTTATCCTCCGCGACGGCGTGAAGTACAACGCAATGGGTGTACGCCTGCAATAATCCGAATAGTCTTTCCATACGCTTGAAATTCCCTTTCAAGCGTATGGAAACAACGATACAACACCCCTATGCTACGATGGTCAATTTGCAGGTTGCGGTTTGCGGATGGTCTGTCGTCCGTCAGGTGATGGTCGGATTATAATTTGTAAATGGCAGTTTGTAATCTGCCCTTCGGGTGATAATCCAACCCTAATTTATCCCTCGGATGATGGTTTGTTTATAAATTGTATTTACAATTTTGTAGTTTGTAAGTCGTCTGTCAGGTGGTAGTCCGTTTGCGGATTGCAGTTTGCAAGTCGGCAATCGTAAATTAGACGGTGTTTCCAGCCGTGGCGGTCGCGGGAGCGAGTGGGCGGTTGTAGAGTAAATTTTATGATGTAAAATTTTTAGAATGTTTGTAATTATTGTTGTGAGAGAGCCCGTCGTGAGACGCGCTCTCTTGTTTGTTTTTGGTCTCCGTTAAGCCTCCGCGGCAGGGATATGGCGGTTTGCTGATTGATTCATGTGCCCCGCCCCCTGACCTCGATGTCCACCGGACATCGCTTCACCCCGTAAACGGGGCGGGGGAGTTGGTACATGAACACCTATTGATTCAAAAGCATTTTGCGCAGGGGCATACTTTTTTCCACTTTTTTGCGGAATTATTTGCATATCTCTTTTTTTTGTTGTATCTTTGCGGAAAGTTTACAGGAGATGACCTACCCCGCCCCTCCCTACAAAGGGAGGGAGAAGAAAAATTACTATTGTTTAACTAAAAACCCATCTCTCATACTCCCTCCCTTGTAGGGTCCCACAAGCAACGCGCAGTGGGGTGGCTTCAGGGAGGGGCGGGGAGAGTCCCATCATGTATATCGCCATAGCAGGAAATATCGGCGCAGGGAAGACGACACTCACGAAAATGCTCGCCAAGCAGTACGGCTGGGAGCCGCGTTTCGAGAGCGTGAAATTCAACCCCTACTTGTCGGATTACTACACCGACATCCCGCGCTGGTCGTTCTGTCTGGAGACCTATTTTCTGAAAGAGCGGTTCAAAGACATGCTCGCCATCGGGCAAGCCGAGCACACGATTGTGCAAGACCGCAGTATCTTTGAAGGGGTATATGTGTTCGTGCGCAACAACTACCGCCGCGGAGACCTGTCGGCACGCGACTACGAGACCTACATGGAACTCTTCGGACTAATGAAACAGCAAATGCGGCTGCCCGACCTAATGATTTACCTGCGCAAGTCGGTACCCGCCCTCATCGCACAGATACAACAACGCGGACGAGACTATGAGCAGGGCATGCAGATAGACTACCTGCGCGACCTGAACGACGAATACGAAGACTTTATATACAATCAATACGACGGCAAAGTGCTGGTGATAGAAGCCGACGGACTGGACTTTGAACACCGACCGGAAGACTTCCAACTGGTAACCAACAAGATAGACGCACAGTTGTTCGGATTGTTTTAAGACTACGCTGTCGCTCCGTGTAATAAATTTCATGTACGAAAGCGCTTGCGCGCTGTAAGGAACGAGACTTCGTGTAGGAAGCCCTACGGGCTGTAAAGAGCCTCTGCGAGGCGGCACACGCAGTGAAACGGAGTGACCGACACATAGTGAAACGGAGTTATTAACACGAAAGTTTACATATCATGCACATCGCGGTAGCAGGAAACATCGGTTGCGGCAAGACAACCTTGACAAAAATGCTCGCCAAGCACTATGGCTGGGAGCCGAGATTCGAGAGTGTGGAGTTCAATCCCTACTTGGAGGATTTCTATGCGGACATGAGCCGCTGGTCGTTCAACCTGCAAGTGTTCTTCCTGAACAAGCGCTTCAAGGACGTGGTGGAGATAGCCAAGGCGGACAAGTACATCATCCAAGACCGCACCATCTACGAGGACGCGCGTATCTTCGCACCCAACCTCCACGACCAAGGGTATATGTCCGACCGCGATTTTGACAACTACCGCGACCTCTTCGACCTAATGATGTCGCTCGTGAAAATGCCCGACCTAATGATATATATCCGATCGTCCATCCCCACGCTGGTGGCACAGATTCAGAAACGCGGACGCGCCTACGAAGCGACCATGCGTATCGACTACCTGCAAGGACTGAGCAACAAGTACGAGGAATGGATTAGCGAGTACAAAGGGCGGCTGCTCATCATAGACGGCGACAAGATAAAATTCGGCGACAACGCCAAAGACTTCCGATGGGTAACCGACCATATCGACGCCGAACTGTTCGGTCTGTTCCCCTTCGAAGCCGAGACGGGAGTGGGGAGAGAGATATAGGGACCCACCCCGCCCTCCCTACAAAGGGAGGGAGAAGAGGACCCACCCCTACCCTCCCTACAAAGGGAGGGGGAAAAAGACCCACCCCGCCCTCCCTACAAAGGGAGGGAGAAGAGGACCCACCCCGCCCTCCCTACTAAGGGAGGGAGAAGAGGACCCACCCCGCCCTCCCTACAAAGGGAGGGAGAAGAAGACCCACCCCGCCCTCCCTACAAAGGGAGGGAGAAGAGGACCCACCCCGCCCTCCCTACAAAGGGAGGGAGAAAGAGGACCCACCCCGCCCTCCCTACAAAGGGAGGGAGAAGAAGACCCACCCCTACCCTCCCTACAGAGGGAGGGAGTATAAATGCCCCAACCCTCCTATGCAGCATTTCCTCGATTATATTGCCATTGAGCGGCACTACTCGCCGAAGACGGTCGGCGCCTACCGCGATGACTTGCGGGATTTCTGCGAGTTTCTCAGTGTGCAGCCGGAGCAATACAACCCGAAAATGGTGGACGAGGAAGATGTGAAGGCATGGATGATGCACCTGCTTGACGAGGAGAAGCAGTCCGTCCGCAGCGTCAAGAGGCGGCTGTCCGCACTGCGGTCGTTCTACAAATACCTGCTGCGGACAGGGCGCGTGGAGAAAGACATCACACAGCGCGTCATCGCACCGAAAGCCGACAAGCCGTTGCCCGTCTTCTTCCGCGAGAGCGAAATGGAGCATGCCACGGCAATGGACTGTGCCGCCGACGATTTCGACTCCGCACGCGACTGCCTCATCATCGAACTGCTGTACCAGACCGGCATGCGCCGCGCCGAGTTGTGCCACCTCATGCCCGCCGACATCGACCTGCAACAGAAGCAGATACGCGTGTTCGGAAAGCGCCGCAAAGAGCGCGTCATCCCCATCGGCGACACCCTCGCCACGCAGATACAGACCTACCTCGCTTTCCGCGCGGAGTTAGGCACGCAGCCCGCCGAGGGCGCGGGTGCCTCGCCTGCGGGGTTCCCGCGAGCAAAGCAAAGCGAAGTGTTCTCTGCGGGAAAGGCGCAAAACTTGGAGAAAACAGCATTGCCTTTACAAACAGTTCGTTCCGAACTGCCCGCAGGCGAGACGCCTGCGTCCCCGTCAAATCTCCCCCTCCTCCTCAAGAAGACCCGCGACAAGGAGGTAAAACCCCTGACGGAGAACGACATCTATCATATCGTGCGCTCGCGCATGGGCGAGGTGAGCACCCTGAAGAAACACTCCCCGCACGTCCTGCGGCACACTTTCGCCACCACCATGCTCAACCACGGCGCGGACATACGCACCATACAGACCCTGCTCGGACACGCCTCCCTCAGCACCACGCAAGTATATACCCACACCACCTTCGAGCAGGTGCAGAAAGCCTATCAACACGCCCACCCGAGGGCGAGAAAAGACCCTAAGACCCTCTAAATCCCCCTTAAAGGGGGACTTATAAAAACTGTTGTTTAACTCTAATCCATCTTTCTTCTCCCTCCTTTGCAGAGAGGGTCGGGAAGATTCTAACTAATAACATTAACTACTATGAAACTTAACACCCAAGCCGTCAATTTTGACATCGCTGACCGTTTGTCGGCGCACATCGAGAAGAAAACCCGTCGTTATGAAAAACTGTTGCCCGAGGCTGCCGAAATGGAGATTCGCCTGACGGTCATCAAACGCGAGACCAACCTCAACAAAGAGGCGACCATCCGCGTGCGCGGTATCGGCAACGAACTCTTTGCAGAGAAAGTGTGCGACACCTTCGAGCAGGCTGTGGACGATGCACTGGATGCACTCGACCGCCAGATAGAAAAGCATAATGCGAAATAAACCCCTGCCCTACCTTTTCACAAAACGCCATCGGGAACGCGGGCTACCCGCCCGTCGTTCTTGTTGGAGCGGCACAATGCGTCTTGCATTGTGCGTTGTGTGTTGGGTGCTCTGCCTTTCTCTCTCTGCCGGCGAGGTGATTCTCGTGGGCGACGTGCTGAACGAGAGCACCGGCGAGCCCATCCCCAACGTGCACCTCTACCTGCAAGGTACGCAGCAAGGGACTACCACCAACGAAGAAGGCAGTTTCTGCCTGCGAGCCGACATCGACCGCAAGCGGCGGCTGGTCATCTCCGCCGTGGGTTATCACACCCAGCGCTACGACATCGAGCCCAACACCATGGCAGGCATGCAAGTGCTCCTGCGGGAGAAGACAAACCTGCTGGCGGAGGTGGTGGCGCTTCCCGGCGAGAACCCCGCCATCCCCCTTATCGCCCAAGTGCGCGCCCATCGCCCCGAGAACGACCGGACATTAGCGGCGCCCGACATATCGGGTGCCGAGCAGACATGGATTGCCGACAACGAACTATATATCAGCAACATAGGCAAACGCCAACTGCAGCGCCACCTGTGGAAAAGTCTGCGGGCGGGCTTGCTCACCACCGACGACTCCACCTTCCTCCTGCCCCTCTACCGATCCACACAGCCCGTGCAACTCATCGGCAAGAGTATGCGCCCCGCGGGCGAGAAACAGGAGCAGGCACTCATCCTCTCCGCCTCCGACT
>JBJEJX010000046.1:0-2266 GCA_051878345.1 Paludibacteraceae bacterium
TGCAGGAGCGAGTCCCACCACGAGTACTTGCCGTAGAAGTCCAGCCCGTCGCCCAACACGAAAGCGACGAAGGCAAAAGCGCCGACGGCGACGGTGAGCGCCAGCGGCACATTGATAAGGAAACGCTTGCGCAGGATGATAGGCGCCGCCAAAATGACGAGCATACCGAGGTACTGTCCGCCGCAGAAAAGCAGGGTCTTGAGCGTGGTGTCGGGCTGGCAGAGCAGATAGATAGTGTTCGCCACCGCCAGCACACAGGTGAGCACAATCAGAATGATATAGGCGCGTTTGAGCCGCGAATGAGGTGAAGACATAGGCAATAAATTATTTACAAATGACTATTTTTGATTTACTTTCTTTAAGACAAAGAGCATACCAGCATTTCGTTTTGAACGAAATGCGACATAGTTTGCGAAAAGAGGAAAAGAATTAAGCCGCTACCGTCTTGCACCCGAAAGCAAATAGGTCTCTCCCCGATACAGAATCACCACCTGTCCGTCCCGTATTTCCTTTCTGCCTGCCTGTTTGGCGTCCTCCGCCACGGCAGGCAAATCGTCCTGCACAGTCCCCGCACGGAACTCTATCTCTTGGGAGGGGAGGATGCAGGGCGACACCACATGCAACGCCTCACCGTCGGTCAGCGCGGCGGGGATGGTGATTTCCCGTTGCTCGCCGGGCAGCAAGCCCCGCAAGGTCGTGCCCGAAACCACCGTGTCAACGGCGAAATACGCATCGCGGTAGAGGGGCGCCACGCCTTCGTTACAAACCGTCAGACGGGTCTCCCCGCCGTTGGTTTCGCATCGGGTTACCAGCAGTCTGTAGCCCGTTGCCATGGCGGCTTCGGCAAATCGATCCACGGTGCCATAGGTGCTGCCGGGCGCGTCGTTGGCAATCATGAACGAGATATGGTATTTGGCTGCCGCCGCCTCCCAAGTTACCCCGTACATGCCCGCGGGATTGAGGAAGTTCTTTTGGTCTTTGGAGGTGTAGTAACTGATTTCTCCGCCGCACACCCCTCTCTGCCAGCGCGTTCCCCCGCCTATCACATTCCAGCATTCTTCGTTGTAGCCGTCGCCGGAGCCTATCTCATGTTCCTCGTGCATGAAAGAGTCGTCAAAGAGCCCGAAGTGCAGCGCCATCAGCCCTTCGCTGCCCGCTATCGGGGTGTAGGAGTCATCGGCAGCATCAATAGATATCGCCCACGGAATGCGGAGCGTGGTGTCGAGATGTTGCAGAAAAGCCGCCTGATAGTCTTTGGAAGGGAAGTTGGTGCCTAACTGCAACTTCGTGCCATAGATATGGTACTCCGACCAATGCCCGAATCCGACTTCGAGGAAAGCGATTCGCGGGTCATCGTTGTAGCGCGCCGCGAAGTCCGTGTAGAACTGACGAGTGAACCATTGCAGTTCGGCATTGCTCCAGTCGGCATAGTAGGTCGGTCCGTCGCCACCGGGGTTGGCGCTATAGGTCTCGTGGTAGTCGCTCCCGTCCTTGATATACTGCGGCACCGCCGTGGTGCCCCGCTTGCCGTCCACCTCCGTATTGTCGGGATATTCATAGCGGAATCGGAGGATAGCCTGGTGTCCGCGCGAACGGATATCGTTCAGTATTTCTTCCAGATAGGTCCAGTCGTAATCAACCTTCCCATCAGTCTTTCCCGTAACCACGCGGCAGGGCAGGCAGTAGTGGAACTCCAGGGAAACGGTATGTTGATACTGCGACATCCGTTCATTGTCCCGCCACAGCACCAACCCCGTCATAGGCTGCACATGCGTAATCTGCCTCTGCAACGCCACTGATTTCCAACCGCTTTCCTGCTGAGCCGACACAGGTAGCGTTTGCATACCGAACAGGAGACACAAAGCAGTTGCCACTCCCAATCTCAACATAACGCGTTGATTCATAATACCACGCTTTTGATGATTACGATAACGGACTAATCGTTGTACTTTTTGAAGTTTTCGGCTTGCTCGAAGATTTCCTTGAATACCTCGTCGTTGGTAACAGGCGGATAGTCGTACTCCGCCAGCACAAGAATCAGGTCCATCTTGAGTTCGGCTTTGATATCATCGCGTGCTGCCCAGTCGGTGTATTTGGACTTGTCATCCACTATCTTTTTGATTTCCGCCGCCAAAGTCAACAATTTTTCCTCCGGATAAGCGAAGGCAAACTGTCGGGCAATCGATTTCAGAATATCGTAGAAGGCTTTCTCCTCGTAGGTAATGCCCAAGTCTTTGAACGATTGTTTCTCCCGATTTATCTCTTT
>JBJEJX010000047.1:0-2265 GCA_051878345.1 Paludibacteraceae bacterium
AGAACAACGTGAAGGACGAGGCTGACTTCCGCGCTCGCGTGAAAGCCGAGATAGAGGGCAACATGGCAGAGGACACCAAATACAAATTCGGACTGGATGCCAAGGCGGCTGTCATGAAGAAGATGGAGGGGCTGCAGTTCCCCGAGGAGTTCCTCAAACGCTGGGTGCTCGCCACCAACGAGAAGATGACCCAAGAGGAGTTGGACAAAGACTTCCCGAAGATGTTGGAGGAACTGAAATGGCACCTCGCCAAAGACCAACTGATGAAGACCTTTGAGGTGAAAGTGGAGAAAGAAGATGTGGAGGCGTATGCCCGCGAGGTGGCTCGCATGCAGTTCATGCAATACGGCTTGATGCACGTGGAAGACGCGTACTTGGACAACTTTGCACAGGAGATGCTGAAGAAGGAAGACCAACTGCGCGGTATCGTGGAGCGCGTGGCGGAGAACAAGATTTACGAGGCGCTGCGCGGCGTTGCCAAAGTGGAAGAGAAAACCATCTCCCACGAGGACTTCGGAAAACTGTTCGCGTAAGACAAAAGATAAAGGATGAATTCATCCTTTATCCTGAATCCTGAAAGCCATGCGAATCCATTTTATTGCCATCGGCGGTGCCGCCATGCACAACCTTGCGCTGGCGGTTGCCTCCAAGAAGGGATATGTGGTGACGGGGTCGGACGACGAAATCTTCGACCCCGCCCGCACGCACCTGCGGGAGGCAGGACTGCTGCCCGAGGAGTTGGGCTGGCATCCCGACCGTATCACACCCGATATAGACGCCATTATATTAGGTATGCACGCGCGCGAGGACAACCCCGAACTGGTGCGTGCACGCGAGTTGGGCTTGCGTATCTATTCCTTCCCCGAATACCTGTATGAGCAGACCCGCGACAAGGTGCGTATCGTGGTGGGCGGCAGCCACGGCAAGACCACCACGACCTCGATGATACTCTATGTCCTGCAACACTTGGGCATCGAGGCAGACTACATGGTGGGGGCGCAGATAGAGGGCTTTGAGCGCATGGTACGGCTGTCCGACACGGCGAGATATGCGGTGTTTGAGGGTGATGAGTACCTGACTTCGCCGCTCGACCTGCGCTCGAAATTCCTGTGGTATCATCCGCATGTGGCGATACTCACGGGCATTGCGTGGGATCATATCAATGTGTTCCCCACTTTCCCGCAGTATGTGGATACTTTCCGCAAGTTTGTGGATTCGTTTGAGCCCGATGGCAAGTTCATCTATTTTGCCGGCGACGGGAACCTGCGCGACATAGCCGCTCATGCCCGCCCCGACATCACCGCCATCCCTTACGAGGCATACGAAGGCAGCGTGCCCATGCAGGTCTTCGGCAGGCACAATATGCAGAACCTGCAAGCCGCCTGCCTTGCCTGTCAGCAGATAGGTATCGCGGCGGACGATTTCTACCGCACCATCAGCACTTTCACGGGCGCAAGCAACCGCTTGGAGAAGATTTGCGAGACGGACGGTTCGGTGGCATACAAGGACTTCGCCCACTCGCCCAGCAAACTCCGCGCGACGGTGAATGCCGTGCGCGAGCGCTACCCCGACAAACGGCTGGTAGCCTGCATGGAGTTGCACACCTTCTCCTCCCTGATGGCGGATTTCCTGCCGCAGTACGAGGGGTGTATGGCGGAGGCTGACACGGCGTTTGTCTATTTCAATCCGAAAGTGATTGAGCACAAGCGTCTGAAGCCGATTAGTGCCGAAGAGGTGCAGCGCGCGTTTGGCACGAAAAATGTAGTGGTCTTTACCGACAGTCAGTCGCTCGCAGAGGCGGTGCGCGAGACGGTGCGTCCCGATGCGGACATACCGCCAAGCAATACCGCGCTCCTGATGATGACCAGCGGCACCTTCGACGGTATCGACATTCCCGCCTTTGCCAAGCAGTTGTTATTTTGACACATATTATGAATACAGAGAAACAAACAAAACGCGACTATCTCTACATGCGTATGGCTCGCACATGGGCGGAGAACAGTTACTGCCAACGCCGCAAAGTGGGGGCGCTGCTCGTGAAAGACCAGATGATTATCTCTGATGGCTACAACGGTACGCCGAGCGGTTTCGCGAACTGCTGCGAGGACGAGAACAATGTGTCGCTGCCCTATGTGCTGCACGCGGAGGCAAACGCCATTACCAAGGTGGCGCGGAGCAACAACAGCAGCGAGGGTGCTACGCTTTATGTTACCGCCAGCCCGTGCATGGAGTGCTCGAAACTGATTATCCAAGCGGGTATCAAGC
>JBJEJX010000048.1:0-39050 GCA_051878345.1 Paludibacteraceae bacterium
TGATTAGTTAGCGATTAGTTAATGATTAGTTAGCGATTAGTTAATGATTAGTTAGTGATTGCAGTACCTCCGTCCTGACTTTCACCTGACTTTCGTCCGGCTCTGAGTATGGGCACTCGTAATTTATAACTCATAATTCATAATTTCCAGTCATGCAAACCCCGAACCTGTATCGGATGGTAATAGGCGTATGCGCTGCCATCTTGGTAGGATGCCAAACATCGGAACCTACCCCCGTACAAGACCCCGAAGGTACGGTTTATTACTCCGAGTCGGACGAGATATTCCCCAACCCCGAACGGGGATTTCTCGCGCAGGTCTATTACAAATCCTCCAATACGCAGACCTCCGCACAACCCGCTGTCATCAAAAGTAATCGGAAAACTGATAACCTTACCCTTTATCTTGACTCCTACTACCTTACCGACTACATAGAAAGCGATATCAGTCAGGACTTCCTCGACAGGCTTGCACGCAATATGGAAGCACTGCGCGAAGGCGGTGCTAAAGCCATTGTGCGGTTCTCCTACAAGGACAACTACGAAAAATCGTCACAGCCTTGGGATGCCACACCCGACTGGATATCCCGCCATGTGGATCAACTCGCGCCCTACTTGGAGCAGTACAAGGATGTTATTCTCTGTATGCAGGCCGGATTCATCGGATCGTGGGGAGAATGGTACTACACCTCCACCTTCCCCTTCAATCCCACCAAAGACGAAGATTTCGAGCCGCGTTGGCAACTCGTTGACCACCTTCTCCAAGTGCTGCCCGAGGAGCGACAACTCGCACTCCGCACACCGGCTTACAAGATGCGCTACCTAAAGCAACGGGGTATCGACAACACGCCCCTCACCGAGGCGGAAGCCTATCAGAATACCCCCAAAGCACGCCTCTGCGGACACAACGACTGTTTCGTTGCATCCGCCAACGATGTGGGTACCTACTCCTCGACCGAAGACAAAGAGTTTTGGGCGGAGGACACCAAATATACCTTTATGGGCGGAGAGACCTGCGGCGAGTGTTACTATTCGACAGGCGAGAACGCTATCGCACAAATGGAGCGTTTCCACTGGACCTACCTCAACCGCAGTTATCACTCCGGCGTACTTAACTCGTGGATTACCTCCGGGCACATGGACGAGGTGAAGCGCCGTCTCGGATATCGCCTTGTCCTCGACAAAGCCTATCCTACCCAAGACCCGAAGGCTGGCGGACAGTTCTCCGTAGTCCTCACCATCCGCAATGTGGGCTTTGCCGCCCCGATCAATCCCCGCGATGTGGAGATGATTCTCATTTCCGAGACAGACACCGCGTGCCGCTTCGTCTATAAGCAGGACATCGACCCGCGCTATTGGATGGCGGGCGACACCGTGGTTACTACCCTGCACGGCAAACTCGATACCGGCATGACGGGCAACTACAAAGTCTATCTCAACCTCCCCGACCCCATGCCCAATCTCCACGACCGACCCGAATACGCCATACGCTTGGCAAACAAAGACCTTTGGGACGAGCAACACGGCTACAACTATCTCCTGACCATCACCCTGTAAAACGAGGATTAGGACACGGGATGAAAGATAAAAGACTAAATGGTTTCGACTGTAAGATTTCAGAGACGGAGGTAATAAGTCTTTCATCTTGCGTCCTTTGTCTTTAATCCTAAAAAAAGATTCATTATGCGTAAACCGCTTTTACTTATATTGCTGACTTTTGCAGCCATTACCTATGCGGCAGAACCTGTCTATTGGTGGGGAGCCGCTGTCGGGCTCGGCATGCACCAGCCCTATACCGACCTCCCCGAGTTTGACTTGCGGACGGAAGACGCCAACAACCAACTCACGCCTCTCTTCCTTTCCTCCGACGGGCAGTATGCGTGGGCGGATACCACTTTTCGTTTTCAGGTTGCCAACGGCGAGATGCAAACCTCTATCCCGCTCTCCTATACCCGTGCCGGCAACACCCTGCGTGATGCCTATTTGGCGGCGCAGGCACGCTGTTTCCCCGCTAACGGGCAACTGCCCGACAGCCTCTTCTTCACCATGCCGCAGTACAACACGTGGATAGAACTCATGTATAACCAGAACCAAGCCGACATTCTCCGCTATGCGCATGCCATCATTGATAACGGCTTCCCGCCCGGGGTGCTGATGATAGACGACAACTGGCAACGCTACTACGGCAATTTCGACTTCAAGGCGGAGTGCTTCCCTGACCCCAAAGCCATGGTACAGGAGTTGCACGACTTGGGTTTCCGCGTCATGCTCTGGGTATGCCCTTTCGTATCGCCCGACTCCCCCGAGTTCCGCTACCTGCAATCCAAGGGCTATCTACTCACGGACACTGAAGGAAAGACAGCCGTACTGCCGTGGTGGAACGGCTATTCGGCCTGCTACGACCTTACCAACCCAGAGGCGGCTGACTATTTCACGGCACTCTTGCGCAATATGCAGACGGTTTACGGTATTGATGGTTTTAAGTTTGACGCAGGCGACAACAATTGTTACGCCGCTTTGGATGTGAACACCGCCCTCCATACGCAGGCATGGAACCGCATAGGCTTGGCGTTTCCCTTCAACGAATACCGTGCGGCATGGAACATGGGCGGACAACCGCTCGTGCAACGGCTCGGGGACAAAGACTATAGTTGGCAGGCGGTGCAGTCGCTCATCCCGTGTATGACCGTGGCGGGGCTCTTGGGCTATGCTTATACCTGCCCCGACATGATTGGCGGCGGACAGTGGACGTCTTTCTTGGGTATCGACAGCAGCACGCTCTGCCAGCCGCTCATCGTTCGCTCTGCACAGGTGCACGCCCTCATGCCGATGATGCAATTCTCCGTGGCTCCATGGCGTATCCTCTCCGAGGAGAACCTTGCCATCGTCCGCAACGCCGCATGGCTACACACCCGCATGGCTCCTTATATCATGCAGTGCGCCCACCATGCCGCACAGACGGGAGAACCCATCGTGCAATCCATGGAGTATGCCTTCCCGCACCAGGGTTTTGCCACCTGCAACGACCAGTTCATGCTCGGCACCCGCTACCTCGTAGCACCAGTCCTAACTGACAGCCTGCAACGCACCGTCCGCCTGCCCAAAGGGTTTTGGCGGGACGAACAAGGCAGGAAGTACCGCGGTGGCAAGACCTACACTATTTCCGCGCCCCTTTCCCGCCTACCCTATTTCGAACGGCTGAAATAGCACAAACACAAAGTTCATAACACGAAGCGAAGCAGAGTTTCCAACATGAAATGATTAACATAAAATGACAGACACGCAATGAAAAACAAACTTTGGTTAATCTACATCCTCATCACCGTTCTCACATGGGGTGTCTGGGGGGCATTTTCGGGTTATCAGATACAGCATGGTATTCCCGATACGGTAGTGTATATCGCATGGGCAATCAGCATGATTCCTTGTGCTTTGGTTGCTCTCGTCATCAACAAAGGCAAACTTCTCCACGATTGGAAGTCTGTTGGTTTGGGTTGTGCGGTGGGGTTCTTGGGTGCAGGCGGGCAACTGATACTCTTCAAGGCGCTCACGCTCGGTCCTTCGTATATCATCTACCCTTTCATCTCCATGTCGCCGATTATTGTCATCACCTTGGCGGCAATCTTCCTGCGCGAGAAGGCAACCCGTTGGCAGATAGCAGGTATTGTAGTAGCGCTTGTTGCCATTCTCTTGCTCTCGCTTGAGACGGGGGCGGAGGGCAGTCCCGTCAGCGGATGGCTATGGATAGTATTAGCACTCTTGGTGCTTCTTGCGTGGGGTGTGCAGGGATTTTTTATGAAGTTTGCCAACAACAGTATGGACGCAGAGTCCATCTTCGTTTGGATGGCCATCACCGCCGTACTACTTATCCCCGTGGCATATTGGATGTCGCCTGATGCCGCGCAGTTCTTTGCGCAGGACGCCGTTGCCGTACCTTTCTGGTCGTCCTTTGGCATACAAATACTCAACGCTGTCGGTGCGCTCACCTTGGTCTATGCTTATCGTTACGGCAAGGCTGTGGTGGTATCTCCGATGGAAGGGCTCTCGCCGATGGTTACCGTCCTGCTCTCTCTAATCATCCTGCATGTCGTTCCCAATCCGATACAGATAGCAGGACTCCTCTGCGCTGCTTTTGCCATGTACGCCCTTTCTAAAAACTGACCGCAGCATATTCCGCACCGTCCGCGGGTCGGCTGACTGCTCAGCACTTACCGCCCGGATATGAACATGATATAGTGGAAAAAGTAACACGATTTTAGGAAATATCGTATATATATGTACTATTTGGCATAGAATTTGCGATTCCGAGCACATATTGTCGTACTATCGACACATATATGGTATTTCCTTATGTTATTCTTTTGTAAAATTATCTGTTCATTATGCGAAAAATCGTACTGTTTGTGCTGCTGGCGATGGGTGCCGCAGCCTTTGCCGAGGACGAACCCTCGCTGATTGTTTCCACCAATGCAGGCGACTCGGCGGTTAATGTTTCCTCCATTCAAAAAATTTACTACTCCGACACGCAGATGTTCATCTTGTGCAAAGACAGCACACAGATGGCGTTTGCCATAGCCGACATCGACGAGATGCGCTTGGAGAGCGTGCCTCAACCTACCGGCGTGGCCACCGTCTTGAGCGAACGGGACGGCGTGCGCAAAGTGCTTGTAAACGGACAGGTGTACATCGTCCGCGACGGGAAATGGTATTCCGTCAGAGGTATAAACACACAAACCACTAACCACTAATCACTACTCAACCAACATGACGAAACGATATACATTGGCGCTGTCGTTGCTGTTTGCAACGGTGGCAAGCATGGCGGGCAACGTGCCTGCATTGCAGATAGAAATGCGCAACGGCGAGGTGAAACAAGGTGTCTTGGCCAACGTGGACAGCCTCTATTTCTCGGACGACGCAATGTACCTGTATGTTGTCTATCAGGGCGTTAGCACGCAGGTGGTCGCCGCCGACATAGGCCGTATCACCTACGGCGAGATAGATGATGACCTGCTGCCCGCCATCGTGTGGAACGGCACTTCGGCCTCCGCCGCCAACCCCCGCGCTTTCGAGGGCGTGAACATAGACATACACAATGCAGACGTAACCATCCGCTCTTCCCACAGCGATGAGATAGAGTACGAACTGAGCGGCGAGTCGGGCGACGGACTGCTGAAGATTTATTCCGACAAGAAGTTCCAACTCACACTGAAAGGGCTCACGCTGACCAATCAACGCGGTGCAGCCATCAATAGCCAGACTGGTAAGAAGTTCACCTTCAAAAACCAGAAAGGCTACGTCAACACCCTTGCCGACGGCGCGGTCTATTCCATTACGCCTGACAATGAGGACGAGAAGGGATGTCTCTTCAGCGAAGGGCAGATAGTCTTCTCGGGTGCCGGTACACTGAATATCAGCAGCCAGAAGAAACATGCCATCGCCAGCGACGACTACCTGCACCTTGACAACGGTACGATACACATCACCGGTGCGGGCAACGGCAAAGCCGGACTGCATGCCAACGACTCTATCATCCTTGCGGGTGCGACGGTGGATATCACCATCGCAGGCGACTCGGTCTATGAAGACGGCGACGTGGATTGGCCTACGGGCGTGAAGTCGAAAGGGGATGTGCTGATAGCCTCGGGATCGCTGGTGATTAACAATGCCGGACTGGGCGGAAAGGGTATCCGTGCCAAACGCAATATCGACATCACGGGAGGTAACCTCCAAATAAACCTGAGCGGCAAAGGCGGTCTGTACAGCAGTGCCCACCTCGTAGGCATGGGCTTCGCGGCATCCGATGTGGACGCCTTCACCACTTGCGGTCTCAAAGCCGACAGTGCCGTCAATATCATAGGCGGCACGGTGGATATCCAAGCCACGGGCAGCATAGGCACCTGCGGCATCAAGTCGGACGGCGCACTCACGATCGGCAGCAGCGCTTCCACGCCCGCGCTCACGGTGGCTACCTACGGGCAGTATGTATCTTCCGGCAACAGTACCACGGGCGGTGGCGGTAAAGGCGGCGGACACGGCCCCGGCGGTATGGGAGGCAACGACAACTACCTCGGAGACCCCAAGGCGGTGAAGATATTGGGCGAGATAGTAATCCATAGCGGCGACATCAACCTCTCCACAGCAGCCGCAGGCGGCGAAGGATTGGAGAGCAAGACCAAGATTACCGTTAATGGCGGTACCATAGCGGCTTCCTGCTATGATGATGCCATCAACTGCGCAGGACAGATTGTGTTCAACGGCGGTTATGTGTATGTCCGCTCCACGGGCAACGACGGTATCGACAGCAACGGCACGGGCTTCCTGTTCAACGGCGGTGTAGTGCTCTCGAGCGGCACCTCGGGCGCAGAGGAGGGATTCGACTGCGACAACTATCCTTTCAGCATCAACGGCGGCACGCTGGTGGGTATCGGTGGTGCCACCAGTACACCGACCTCTGCGGCGCAACCCTATGCTTCCGTCAGCAGTGTCAGCATCACCGCGGGCAAGTACTTGGGCGTGAAGGCATCGGACGGCACCCTGCTCTTTGCAATGAAGTGCCCCAACACCATCAGCAACGCCACCGTGGTACTCAGCCACCCGCAGTTTGCCGCTTCCACCACCTATACGCTGGTGTACAATGCTACGGCAATCGACTCACCCGAACTAAGCCTGTTCAATGGCGACTACTGCGAAGGCGGATCCGTTTCAGACGGTTCCACCAAGACCTTCACCCCGAAGACCAAATAAAAGCACCTTCTATTCTGTTTACTTGACACAAGGCTGTCCGACGCGATTGGTCGGACAGCCTTGTGTCGGTATTATCCATGCTTCGGCAAGCGCCGAGATTTAGAGGGTTCGATTACTCAATTGGATACAGGCGCCGAGTGGGGCGCCGAACAGCATGTTTTAGCATGAAACTCGGCGCCTTGTTCGGCGCCCCCAAAGAAAATGAACATATTGTGTGTTTTTCTTTGTAACTTGCTGATAACCAACGAATCATAAACTGACGGAATTGTGCTGAAAACCTCGTAACTCGCACTTTTTCGGGTGTTTTTGTGCCAGACGCCGAAAATTCGGCGCCCCCTTAATAAGTGGAAGCGTTTTTCCAAAAGAACAAAGAGCAAAGAATCGGGAATCAAGACAGGTCGGACTTGCTTCGGACTACGCTCTTGCAGGGAATAGTAAGGATTTTTCGGAGTTTGTCTAATCACTAACTACTGCCCACTAATCACTAACCACTGCCCACTAATCACATTCACGCCAATCTCCTCTGTCGGCGACTGTAGCACCTTGAAAGAATAGGCTGCTTGAATAGGGTACATTTTTCCCACAAAAAACGCCCCCTTATTGCACAATCAAAAAAAAAAGCGTAACTTTGCACCCAAATTGCTTTTATACAACAGGTTGCGATGAGAGGTAGCAGAAACAGCAATGTGCTTCGGTCGGTGGACTGGTGGACAATAGGTATGTTCCTATTGCTGGTGCTGTTCGGGTGGATCAACATATACGGTGCCAGTTACACCTTCGACCAAACCGGCATCTTCGATTTCAACCACCGCGCCGGAAAGCAGTTTGTATGGATAATCGGATCTATCGTATTAGGCAGCATCCTGCTCATGATTGATTACAAGACCTACGATGTGCTTGCGTATATCTTGTATGGTGCCATGCTCATCCTGCTGCTTATCACCCCTTTTCTTGCCCATGATATCAAGGGTTCACTCTCGTGGCTCACTATCGGTCCCGTCAGTCTCCAGCCTGCCGAGTTTGCCAAGTGCGTGACGGCATTGGCACTGGCAAAGTACATGGGGCGATACGAGTATCAACTGCGCACGTGGCGCGACCTCATCGTACCGTTTGCTATTTTAGCCGTGCCGATGCTCATCATCATGGTGCTGCAACGCGAGACAGGTTCGGCTTTGGTCTTCGGAGCCTTTCTCCTGGTCTTCTACCGTCAGGGCATGAGCGGCTACGTGCTATGGTGCTGCGTGGCAGCGATTGCGCTCTTCATCGTCAGTGTGCGCTTTGGAGGAACAGAGTTGCCCATAGGCACAGGCAGTGTGGGAATGCTCACTTGTATGCTCATGCTAACCGCGATTCTTCTCGGTTTCATCGATAGAGAGAGCCGTTCCAAGTGGGAAATGCCCATTGTGGCAGGCGTTGTGCTGTTACTCTACGGCATAGCCCTCCTGCTCGCGATATGGTTGCCGGTCAATTTCAACTACGTATCTGTCGTTATAGCCGCGCTCTGCACGATCTATACGCTTGGGAAAGGTATATATTACCGCCGAGCGAAACTGATAGGGGTAGCGGTATTCACTATTGTCTGCATAGCCTACACCCACGCTTGCGACCTCGTCTTTACCAAAGTGCTGCAACCTCACCAGCGTGTGCGTATTGAGGTATTGCTCGGTATGAAGGAAGACCCCATGGGGGCGGGATACAATGTAAATCAGTCGAAGATAGCGATAGGTTCCGGCGGTTTCATCGGGAAAGGTTACCTCAACGGTACGCAAACAAAACTGCAATACGTGCCGGAGCAGGACACCGACTTTATCTTCTGTACCGTGGGCGAAGAATGGGGATTCTTGGGTTCGGTGTGCGTACTGATAGTTTATCTTTGTTTCATTCTGCGCATTATCAAGATAGCCGAGAGACAGAAAGACAAGTTCAGCCAGATATATGCCTATTCGGTGGCAAGTATCTTCCTTTTCCATCTTACGATAAATGTGGGTATGGTGTTAGGTTTGCTCCCCGTCATCGGTATTCCCCTACCCTTTTTCAGCTACGGCGGCAGTTCTTTGTGGGGCTTTACGATACTACTCTTTATCATGCTCCGGCTGGATGCTGCCCAAATGGAAAAACTGAATTGACAGTGGTCGGTGAGCAGGGAAGCGGGTATGTTCATTGTTAATCATTTACCTGTTAATTAGATACATGGATTTCTCATACGATGTCATAGTGGTGGGTGCCGGCCATGCCGGTTGCGAGGCGGCGAGTGCCGCCGCGCGGTTGGGCAGCAAGACCCTGCTCATCACCATGGATATGAATAAGATTGGGCAGATGAGTTGCAACCCTGCCGTGGGCGGTATCGCCAAGGGGCAGATAGTGCGCGAGATAGATGCTCTGGGCGGTCAGATGGGGCAAGTCACCGACCGCAGCGCCATACAGTTTCGCATGCTCAATCGCAGCAAGGGACCGGCAATGTGGAGTCCGCGCAGCCAAAGCGACCGCAAGCGGTTTATAGAAGAATGGATTGCCACGCTTTCAACGACGGAGAACCTCCATATCTGGCAGGATATGGTGTGCGGGTTGTTGATAAAGAACGATACAGTCTGCGGCGTAAAAACCGCTCTTGGTATTGAGATGTATGCCCGCGCCGTGGTGCTTACCAACGGCACTTTTCTGAATGGTTTGCTCCATTTCGGACGCACAAAACT
Organism: Paludibacteraceae bacterium; assembly: GCA_051878345.1. Classification (GTDB taxonomy): domain Bacteria; phylum Bacteroidota; class Bacteroidia; order Bacteroidales; family Paludibacteraceae; genus Colicola. Next base: position 9,440 of record JBJEJX010000048.1, read on the forward strand.
TGCCGGCGGGCGCATAGCAGAACCTGCCTCTACGGGGCTTACCGAACAACTGATTTCTCTCGGTTTCACCGCCGACAGGATGAAGACAGGCACTCCCGCGCGAGTGGATAAACGCAGTATTCATTTTGAGGAGATGACGGAGCAGCAGGGTGATAGCGATTGGCATAGGTTCTCCTACCTCGACCCGGTCAGCCGCGGGCTGAAACAGATGAGTTGCTGGATTACCTACACCAACACAACCACACATGATGTACTGCGCAACGGACTGGCAGATTCTCCCCTATTCAACGGACAAATCAAGAGTATTGGTCCGCGCTATTGCCCCAGCATAGAAACCAAGATTGTTACCTTTGCAGACAAAGACGCTCATCAACTCTTCTTGGAGCCCGAAGGGGTGGACAGCAACGAGTATTACGTTAACGGGTTTTCGTCCAGTCTGCCGTGGCAGATTCAGTGGCAAGCATTGCGCACGGTGAAGGGATTGGAAGATGTGGTGCTCTATCGTCCGGGCTATGCCATAGAGTACGATTTCTTTGACCCTACCCAACTGAAACACACGTTGGAAACGAAGAAAATCGCCAATCTTTTCTTTGCCGGACAGATCAATGGCACCACCGGCTATGAGGAGGCCGCGGGGCAAGGGATTGTGGCGGGTATCAACGCGCATCGGAAGGTACACGGCGGACAGCCTTTCACCATGGCGCGTGATGAGTCGTATATCGGCGTGTTGATAGATGATTTGGTGAATAAGGGTGTGGACGAGCCCTATCGGATGTTTACTTCGCGGGCAGAACATCGAATTTTGCTTCGCCAAGACAATGCCGATACGCGTCTTACAGAGCGTGCCTATCAGTTGGGTTTGGCTGATTCGTATCGCCATCAACTCTATATGGAGAAACACACAGCCATTGCAATGCTGACCGATTATCTTCGAGATAACAGCGTGAAACCTGCATTGGTGAATGCTTATTTGGAATCGGTGGGTGCTACTCCACTCCAGCAGACCACCAAACTGATTGACTTGGTGCTGCGCCCACAAGTGAACCTCTCTGCTTTGGCGGAAATGGTGCCCGACCTGCAAGAAAAGATTGCATGTGTCAAGCGTGCAAAAGAGGAAGTCGTGGAAAGCACGGAGATAAACATCAAATACGAAGGGTATATCCGCCGCGAGCAGTTGGCAGCCGATAAATTGCAAAGATTAGACAGGATACAGATACCCGACACCTTCGACTACAATACCTTGCAATCGCTCTCCACAGAGGCGCGGCAAAAACTCTCGCGCATCCGCCCTGCCACTATCGGCGAGGCAAGCCGCATACCGGGCGTCAGCCCGAATGATATTAGCGTGCTGCTGGTGCTAATGGGCAGATAAATGTTTCACGTGGAACATTTGTGTTGCGGAGATACTCAATACAAAAGGGATATTAACTACTAACTATATAACTATCAACTATTAGGTTATGACAGCAGAAGAAGTAAAACTGCAGATTCGGAATGTTCCCGACTTTCCGGTGAAAGGTATTCAGTTCAAAGACATTACCACGGCATTGCAGCAACCGGAGTGCTTGCGGTGGATGCGTGATGAGATGGTGAACCTCTATAAAGACAAGGGTATCACCAAGATTATCGGTATCGAGTCGCGCGGGTTTATTGTTGCGCCGGCAGTGGCAATGGAGTTGGGTGTGGGCTTTGTGCCTATCCGCAAGCCCGGCAAGTTGCCCGCAGAAACGGTGGAGATAAGTTATCAAAAGGAGTATGGTGTGGATACCATTCAAATTCACAAAGATGCACTTTGCGCGGATGACGTGGTGTTGCTGCATGATGACTTGCTGGCTACGGGCGGCACCATGGCGGCAGCAATAGAATTGGTGAAGAAATTTGGCGTAAAGAAAGTGTATGTCAATTTTCTGATAGAGTTGGACTTCTTGAACGGGCGCGAACCATTGGAAAAAGGCGCACAGGTAGATTCGCTTATTCACATGTAAGCATTGGTCAAGCAGTCGGAATATATTGCTTCCCTTCTCCAGCGCATACCTCAAAATCCGGGGGTGTATCAGTATTTCAACAGTGATGGAGAGATAATCTATGTGGGCAAAGCCAAGAACCTGCATAGACGGGTGAGCAGTTACTTCCGCAAAGATAACCCGAGCAGCAAGACGCGCCAACTGGTGGCGCATATTGCGGACATACGCTATGTGGTGGTGGACTCGGAGCAGGACGCTTTCCTGCTGGAAAATAACCTTATCAAGAAGTATCAGCCCCGCTACAATATCCTGCTCAAAGACGGAAAATCCTATCCGAGTATCTGCATCACGCGGGAACCCTACCCCCGTATCTTCAAGACGCGCACCATCAACAAGAAATGGGGCGACTACTACGGTCCGTACAGTTTCGGCAACACGGTGGATTTGGTGGTGGAGTTGATACATAAACTATTCCCTATCCGCAGTTGCAATATGCCGATGACAGCGGAGCAAATTGAGCAGGGAAAGTTCAAAGTGTGCTTGAAATACCACCTGAAAACCTGTTGCGGGATTTGTGAGCAGAAGGTCAGCCGCGAGCAGTATGCCCTGTGGGTTACGCAAGCCCGCAAGATTATCCGAGGCGACGGGCACGAGATAAGCAAGCAGATAGAAGAGGAGATGTATCGCCTGTCGGCGGAGATGCGATACGAGGAGGCGGGGCGAGAGAAAGAGAAACTCGATTTGTTGCAACAGTTTTGCAGCAAGACCATTATCACCAACAGTTCCGCGGGGGATGTGGATGTGTTCGGGTACGATGAACAGGACGATAATGTGTATATCTCCATGCTCCATGTGCACAACGGCAGTATCGTGCAGGGACAGACGATAGAGTACAAGAAGCGGCTGGATGAGGAGCGTGAGGAGATTCTGGCAATGGGTATGGTGGAGTTGCGCGAGCAGTTGGGCAGCACCACCCGCGAGGTGATAGTGCCGTTTATCCCCGATGGATTCGACGAAACCTTGCATGTCTATATCGCCCTCAACGGGGACAAGAAGAAACTGCTTGACCTTGCCATGCAGAATGTGCGGCAATACAAACTCGACCGTATCAAGCAGGCGGACAAACTCAATCCGGAGCAACGCGCAGTGCGTATTCTGAGCGAACTGCAGAAACTGCTTTCCCTCCCTACTCTGCCCGTTCTCATCGATAGTTTTGACAACTCCAACATCAATGGTACCAATGCCGTGGCGGGTTGTGTGGTCTTCCGAATGGCCAAACCGAGCAAGCAGGACTATAAGCGGTTTGAGATAAAGACCGTGGAAGGCGCCGATGACTACGCCAGCATGCGCGAGGTGGTCAGACGCCGGTATCAGCATGTGGCGGAGGAGGGAGGACAACTGCCCGACCTGATAATTGCAGACGGTGGCATCGGGCAAATGCACGCCATCCGCGAGGCGGTGGAAGAGCAGTTGGGTTTGCATATCCCCATCGCCGGTTTGAAGAAGAACGACAAGCACCGCACCCAAACGCTGCTCTACGGCTTTCCCCCCGTGGAGGTGCAGATGCCCGTAACGAGCGAGGTGTTCCGACTGCTCACGCAGATACAAGGTGAGGTGCACCGATTTGCCATTTCGTACCACAAACAGAAGCGCAGCAAGGCACAAGTGAAGAGCCAACTGGATGATATTCAAGGAGTTGGAGCAGTTACCAAGCAGAAAATACTGCGGCATTTCGGCTCTGTGAAGCGTGCTGGTTCGGCGAGTTTGGAAGAGTGGGTGAAATTGCTCGGAACTAAAAGAGGTTCAATGCTTTACGAGTATTTTCAGGGTCAAATAACGCGCTGAGAATCGCATATTTTTCACGACTATGATAAGTTATACGGTAAAAATGACCCCCGAAAAAGGGCTTTATTTGGTCAATACGCAGGGAGAAGAGGTGCGGACTACCGACATGCTGTTACAGACCGAGCCTCATCGTGTCTTTGCCTTTCATGGGAGTATGGGTGCAGGCAAGACCACCTTCATCAAACAACTCTGCGAGGACATGGGCACAATGGATGTGGTGAACAGTCCCACATTTGCCATCGTCAACGTGTATGACGTGCAGAGACCCTACTCCGGCGAGGTGTATCATTTCGATTGCTACCGTCTGAAAGACTTGCGCGAGGCGCAGGACTTCGGTGCGGAGGAGTATCTCTATTCGGGCAACTACTGTTTCATCGAGTGGCCTGAGATGATTGCCCCTTTGCTCCCCGACGACACCGTGCAGGTACGGATAGAGGTGCAGGACAACGGCGACCGCATACTAACCATTCACCCATAGACCATCATGGAAAAGTCAACTCCCGAAATACGCCAACTGCGATTGGACGTAGAGAGCCGTCTTGGGCGGCGCGTGTGCACTCCCGCCGATTTTGACAGACTCTCTCTGGAGGTGTGGGACAAGACCCACGCCACCCTCTCGACTTCCACGCTGAAGCGTCTGTGGGGCTATGTGGATTCCGGCGAGGCGGTGCATCTGAACACGCTCACGCTGCTGGCTCAGTATGCGGGCTATGCCGATTGGGAGGCGTATTTGGCGCACTTGGCTGCCGCAGGCGGCACGGAGTCGGACACCTTCGCGGGCGAAGGCATACGCACGAGCGAGTTGCTGGCAGGCGACCGCGTGCTGCTGGCGTGGCTGCCCAACCGCCGTTGCGTGGTGCGCTACGAGGGCGGGCTGCGCTATGTGGTGGAGGAGCAGGAGAACAGCAAACTCCGTGCGGGTGACCGCTTCGAGGCGGCGTGCTTCCTGGTCGGACAACCCATGTATTTGGATAACCTGGTGCGTGAGAACCAGCCCCCCACCTCGTATGTGGCGGGCAGCCGACACGGGCTTCATCGTGCAGAGAAACTATGACTACGGACACCACCTCAGGCTTCTTGAATCCCGAAAATGTTACCTCGCAGTGGACGGAGGTCAGCCTCATCCAAGCGCGCAAGCGCAACATGCTGTATCGTGCCAAGCGCTACGGCAGATGGTTCATACTGAAAACGCTCAGTGAGGAATGCCAAGACCTGACGGACTATCGGTTGCTCCAAGAGCGGGAGTTTCATATCGGTTTCTCGCTGCACCATCCGAACATTGTGGAGACCTACTCCATCGAGGACGTGCCCGCTGTGGGGCGTTGTATCGTGATTGAGTATGTGGACGGCACCACGCTCGCGCAGTGGCTCACCACTCGTCCCTCCTATACCGCCAAGGTGCGGATATGGAACCAACTGACGGATGTACGCGAGTACTTGGAGAGCCGTCAGATGGAGCACCACGACCTGAAGGCGGACAATATATTGATCACCCGCGACGGCAAGTACCTCAAACTGATTGATTTTGGCTTGAGCGGCGCGGAGGCGGGTCGGTCGGACGAGCAGGACATCTCGCGGCTGTACCGTATGCTGTTCCCGAACAGCCTCCAGCGCGTGTGGAGGCGCAGCGCGAAATGGATAGGCGGGATTGCGGCGGTGTGTGCCATTCTGCTGGTGACGGGTATCGTGTTTCTGTTGGTTCGGAGAGACCGCATAGCGGCGTATATGCAGCAGGAGCAGACCCTGCAGGAGATAAGCAGACAATACGAGATAGAGGCGGAGAAATGGCAGCAAGCGGCGGAAGAAGCCAAGAATCTGTATGAATACTACCAGTCTGCCAACATTCAGGACGAGCGCACCCGACAGGAGCAAGCCCTTGAGCAAGTGAACCGTCGCTTGGACAAAGAGTTTGCCGTATGGGACAGAGCCACAGAAAATGCGGGAACGATAATGGAGGTGTATGAGGTACTAAATCCCCTGGTACAAGCCTCATGGCTGACGCGCGATTCCTTCATCCATCTCTACCCAGAGAACGACCCTTTGCATTATACCATCTTCGAACTATGGACGCAGCGGAGTATGGAAAAGCAGAGTGAGATTCAGCAGCGCTTTTTGCCTTAAAGAATACGGAAAACAGTTGTTTTGTAGGAGCAGACCATAAACAGGTTTGCTCTTGTTGTCCCTTGTTCCCTGCTTTCAAAAAGCAAAACGAAAATGAACCAAAATGAACTTTGCGCATATCAACGAAAAGCAGTACCTTTGCCGCCGAAATCAGCGGAGTGAGCCGAAAATCCCCAAACAGAGTAGGCACCACATCAAAATCAATTATTATGAAAAAGTCTGTATTATTGTTCATGTGTGTATCCATGTTGTGCGCATGCGGTGGCGGCAGTCCGCAATCAAAGAGCAGCCCAAAGAAGAGTCCAAGAGTATTCCCATGTCTTCGGTGGTGCTCAAGGGGAAACACGCAAATTTATTCAAGGGAGAGGGTGATTCGTGCAAGGTCAGCCTCGTACAAGCGAATGGCGACTGGCAGGTGCGTGTGAAAATGACCATTGCCAACAAGAAATCCTACAATCAGTTGTCGGACAAGTCGAAATACAAGCGTGAGTTAGGGAGTATTACCGGAGAGTTGATCAATGCAAGCGATGTAGAACTGACCTCGTTGGACATCTCCACGGGAGACTGGGACATGCTGGTGGCAGAAGAAGCGGGTGCGCAACAGGTTATGTCCATGAAGACCTACACATATCACCATTACACCTACGAAAAGGCAAAAGAGATATACGATAATGTGGCCGGTATAGAATTGAGCAATATCGAACTTGATGAAAAAGAAAAGTCTGATACCATGGAATCCATCTACGATGATGATACCCGGCAGGCAATAGAAGACGCACAGCAAATACTGGAGGCAGAAGGTGAGATGCTAAACGCATTGCAAAAACTGTTGTAATGTGAATTGTTAATACTAATTACTAAAACAAACAACACAATGAAATTTTCAAAGTATTTATTTGGAGCCATGCTCGCTGTAGCATTGGTTTCCTGTTCCGGCAAAGAGTCTCTACTCAAAGATTATGAAAAGGCATGCAGCAATGGCGATGCTATCAAGGCAGCGCAAATTATCGAAAAGATGGGGGAAAAATATCCTGACGACGCAGACTGGACAGAAGCACAAATGAATCGTATTGAGGTCGCTACTGAAGTTTTGGCAGCAAAACAGTTGGAATCGCTGGGCAATATGTTAGGAGATTAAATTATCTGTTAAGCGTCTTGTATTATGTCTATGTCTATTTTATGGTGGGTGCTTATTGCCCTGTTCCTATGTTTGGGCTTTCTAGGATGCTTTGTTAGTAAGGTTCCGGGACCTATTGCAGTCTTTTTGGCTACTCTAGTGGCGAAACTATGCCTTGACATGCCTTTTGAGTGGTATGTGGTAGGTATCACTGCCGGATTGGCGATAGCAAGTATGATTCTTTCCAAGGTACTTGTCAAGTTGGTGAAGAAACTCCACGAGTACAGCAAACGCGCCACTTGGGGTACAATCATCGGATCAATCATCGGCCTGGGTATATTGGTGGGCGTGAAGAGCATTGATTCCGCGGCATTTGTTATCCTGATTGCGATAGTTGCATTGGTATTGGTGCCTTTTGTATTGGCTTTTTTGCTCGAACTGACCAACAAGAAAGGTGCCATGTGTGCTCTCAAGAGTGCTGCTTCCGCCACTGCGGCGTATTTGGCGGACACTTGCTTGAAACTGGCGGTATTTATCTATGCCATTTACGCCATCTTTGAGTTTTGATTAGCCATATCCCACTTACACACACCATTACAAAACCATCCAATTGCGGGGCAGGCAATCGGCACACGAAGTTGCCTGCCCTCTTTGTTCGTTCTCCTTGTCCCGAAACGATATTTCTTCCGATTGAGCCGTACAAAATCACTCTATCCTTGCACATTCCAAAAAAATGTAGTACTTTTGCACCAAAATCAATTCGTAAATCATATGATCTTATGTGGTTAGCATTGGGATTATTGGTGCCGTTTGCGGGCACGGTGTTAGGCGCGGCGATGGTGTATCTGCTGCGCGGGGAGATGAATGCGCTGTGGAACAAACTGCTGTTGGGTTTTGCGGCGGGCGTGATGGTGGCGGCGAGCGTGTGGTCGCTCCTGATACCGAGCATGCAGATAAGCGAGCCCATGGGCAAATTGGCGTGGGTGCCTGCGGCGGTGGGGTTTGTGCTGGGCGTGCTGTTCCTGCTGCTGCTCGACACGCTGATTCCGCACCTGCACGCGGGTGCTGCCGAGCCTGAGGGCGTGAAGCAGGTACATCCGTGGAAACGCACCACCATGCTGGCGGTGGCGGTAACGCTGCACAACATCCCTGAGGGCATGGCGGTGGGTGTTATCCTTGCGGGTATGCTGGAAGACGGGAGCGGTATCGGTCTGTCGGCAGCGCTGGCACTCTCGATAGGTATCGCCATCCAGAACTTCCCCGAGGGGGCTATCCTCTCGCTGCCGCTACGGTCGGAGGGCATGAGCAGGACGAAAGCGTTCGGCATAGGGGCGTTGTCGGGCGTGGTGGAGCCCGTGGCGGGTTTGATAACCATATTGCTCTTTGCGCATATCGCGCCTGCCCTACCCTATCTGCTGGCGTTTGCCGCCGGCGCGATGATGTATGTAGTGGTGGAGGAACTTATCCCTGAGAGCCAAGCCGAGCCGCACACCAACATCCCCACCCTCGGTTTCACCGCCGGCTTCGTGCTGATGATGATTCTCGATGTCGCGCTGGGATGATAAACAGCCGTACCAACAGGAGGGCGTCGGGAAAGGGAATCTTAACAATCGTACTATTTTGGGGAGCGAAAGAGGAACGAGAGGGCGGCTTTTGGACGAAACAATACAAAAAAAGAAGAAAATTTGGATATGTGGATTTTTTTTCGTAACTTTGCGGCGATTTTGGGCGTTTGAGCAGATATGCAATTCAAGGACATCATCGGGCAGGAAGAGGTGAAACAGCGGCTGCGTCAGTCGGTGCAGGAAGGTCGCGTGGCGCATGCGCAGTTGTTCGCCGGTCCGGAGGGTGTGGGCAAGTTGCCGCTGGCGATAGCCTACGCGCAGTATCTGAACTGCCCGCACCGGACGGCGGAGGACTCGTGCGGCGTGTGTCCCACCTGCCTGCAATACAAGAACCTGCAGCATCCTGACCTGCATTTCGCCTTCCCGATAGTGAAGGGTGCGGGCGGGGAGGTATGCGATGATTTCTATCCGCAGTTTCGGGAGCAGTTGGAGGAAGCGCCTTACTTCGACTTGGAGGACTGGTACAAGCGGCTGGGCGTGGAGACGAAGCAGGGGATGATTTATGAGAAGGAGAGCGGCGAGATAGTGCGCAAACTGAGCCTGAAAGCCTTTGGCGACGGGTACAAGGTGATGGTGATATGGCAGGCGGAGAAGATGAACGCGAGTTGCGCCAACAAATTGCTGAAACTGCTGGAGGAGCCGCCGGAGAAGACGGTGTTCCTGCTGGTGAGCGAGCACCCGGAGGGGCTGTTGAGCACCATCCTGTCGCGCGTGCAGCAGGTGAGGATAGGGAAGGTGTCGGAGGCGGAGATGTACGGGATAGGCGTGCCTGCCGACATAGCGCGGATTGCCAACGGGAGCGTGGTGGCGGCGCGGAAACTGATGGCGTCGAACGAGGAGAACAACAAACAATTAGATGATTTCAAGGCACTTATGCGCGATGCCTACACCGTGGGCGTGCTGCAAGACAGGCAGAAGAAGTTCGAGTCGCTGCAACGCCTGAGACGGTGGAGCGAGGAGATGGCGGACGCGAAAGTGGGACGCGAGAAGCAGAAAGCCTTTCTGCAATACGCGCAACGGCAGGTGCGGGAAAACTATATCTACAACCTGCAGCAGGCGGAGTTGAACTACCAGACCAACGCCGAGGCGGAGTTCTCCACGAAATTTGCCCGCTTCATCCACAGCGGGAACGTGGAGCGAATCATGGAGGAACTGGGGCGCGCGGAGCGGCAGATAGAGCAGAACGGAAACGCCAAGATGGTGTTTTTCGACCTGTGCCTGCAGATGATAGTGCTGGTGAAGCGCTGACGCGCTGTGTGGAGAAGCCCTTACGGGCTGTAAGAAAGTGAATGTGGGAAAGCGCTGACGCACTGTAAGAAAGTAAATGTGGAGAAGCGCTGACGCGCTGTAGGAAAGTAAATGTGGAGAAGCGCTGACGCGCTGTAAGAAAGTAAATGTAGAAAGCCCTTGCGGGCTGTGGGAAAGTGAATGTAGGGAAGCCCTTGCGGGCTGTAAGAAAGTAAATGTGGGAAAGCCCTTGCGGGCTGTACACGGAGCGAAGCGGAGTTCCCAACACAAAGTTTCATACACGAAGTTCCCACCACGCAGTTTCATACACGCAGTTTTATACACGCAGTTCCCAACACGGAGCGAAGCGGAGTTAATGACACAAAGTTTTCAACACAATATGGATAATAAATATACACTGAATGAGATAGGGTGCCACTACAGCGCGAAGTCCTGCTGCCGCAACTCGGCGCATATGTTGCCCGTAACCGACTGGTTGGCAGACCTGCCGGAGAATGCGCAAGAGACCGACTTGGTGGAGGTGCAGTTCAAGAACACGCGCAAAGGATATTTCCACAATTCGGCGCAGTTGCCTTTGGAAAAAGGTTCCGTAGTGGTGGTGGAAGCCAATCCGGGTTACGACATGGGCGAGGTGGTGCTGACGGGGCGGCTGGTGCACCTGCAGATAAAGAAAAACCGTATCGACACGAGCCGGTACGAGATACGCAATGTGGTGCGCTTCGCCACCGATGAGGACAAACGGCGTGCCGCAGAGGCGCATCAGAAAGAGCAGGCGACAATGATTAAGGCGCGGCAGTTGGCGAAATCGCTCGGGCTGGAGATGAAGATAGGGGACGTGGAGTATCAGGGCGACGGCAACAAAGCCATCTTCTACTATATCGCTGACGGGCGTGTGGATTTCCGGCAGTTGATAAAAGTGTACGCCGAGACATTCCGCGTGCGCATCGAGATGAAGCAAATCGGTGCACGGCAGGAGGCGGGACGCATAGGCGGGACCGGTCCGTGCGGGCGCGAACTGTGCTGCACCACATGGATGACCAACTTCTCGTCCGTAGGTACGGGCGCGGCACGCTTGCAGAACATCAGCCCCAATCCGCAGAAACTGGCGGGCATGTGCGCCAAACTGAAATGCTGCCTCAACTACGAGGTGCCCGTGTATGAAGAGGCGTCGAAGAAACTGCCGTCGCGCAATATCCCGCTGGAGACCAAAGACGGCACCTACTACCTCTTTGCCACCGACCCGCTGAAAGGCGAAGTAACCTACTCCACCGCGCCTCGTGTGCCTTCCAACTTGCAGGTAATCAGTCCGGAACGCGCCAAAGAGATTATCGCCATGAACCAGCGCGGCGAGAAACCCGACAGCCTCGGCGGCAAATCGACCACGGCGGTGGAGGTACAGGAAGTGGGCTATCAGAACGTGGTCGGGCAAGACGACCTCACGCGCTTCGACAAGAAACGCAACAACCGCCGGCAGGGCAACGACCGCGGCGACAGACGAGGCGGCAACCGCAATGGTAATGCGGGCGGCAATCCCGCTCCCCGCAACAACAAAAACAACGCACGCAACAATGAGAAGAAAGGTTCGGACAGTACTGCTCAGTAGTCTGCTTGCCGCGGTGCTGGCGGGGTGCCGGACGGATATCGTCTATTCCTCGTTTGCGGATATTGCCATCACCGGCTGGCAGAAGGACTCGGTCTATCGGTTTGACTATTCGATAGAGGACACTGCGGCGACTTATCAGATACTGATTTATGTGCGGCAAACGGAGGTGTATCCGTATCAGAATATGTGGCTGTTCGTGGGGCATGACGGCAGGCAGGACACCATCGAGTTCTACCTGGCGAACGACCGCGGCGAGTGGCTCGGCAACGGCAAGAGCGGGCTGATAGAGATGCCCGTGCTGTACGAAGAAGCATGGCACTACACCGCAGGCGAGCACAGCATCAGCCTGCAACAAGGCATGCGGGAGGATGCACTGCGAGGCATAGTCAGCGCGGGGGTGGAGATAATCAAGAATTGAGAGCGTATAGTGCGCTGAGGCTCAGAGCATGCGCCCTCAAAATTCAAAATTCATAGTTTAAGAAGTGGGCAAGAACAAGTTAAAGAAATTTGCGGAGATGGAGACCTTCCCCAACGTGTTCCAATGCACGGCGGGGCAGATGGAGTTGGAAGGGATCGTGGCGGCGATGGCAGGCCGTTGGCGCGAGGCGTATTTCCACAACGACCATCCCATCGTGCTGGAGTTGGGCTGCGGACGCGGGGAATACACCGTGGGGCTGGCGGCACGGCACCCCGAGAAGAACTTTATCGGCGTGGATATCAAGGGTGCGCGAATGTGGGCGGGCGCCAAAGAGGCAGTTGCGCAGGGCTTGGACAACGCGGCATTTCTCAGGACAAACATCGAGATGCTGACCCGTTTCTTCGCGCCCGATGAGGTAGATGAGATATGGATTACTTTCTGCGACCCGCAGATGAAAAAAGCCACCAAGCGGCTGACCTCCACCTATTTCATGCAACGCTACCAAGAGGTGATGCGCGAGGGCGGACTTATTCACCTGAAAACCGACAGCCCGTTCCTCTACACCTATACGCGCGAGATGCTGAGGCTGAACGGCTACCCCGTGGCGGCGGATACGGCAGACCTGTACAGCGCGCCCCCGGCGCCTCCCACGAAAGAAGGCGAGGAGGCGCGGATGTTGCAGACCCACTATGAGAAACAGTGGCTCGACAGAGGCATGACCATTAAGTATCTGGCATGGAATTTGCAGCATAAGACGGACTTTCAAGAGCCAGAGATAGAAATAGAAAAAGACACCTATCGTTCATACGGAAGAAACTATGTACCCACAACAAATCATTGATGCTTTGCGGCATGTGCGCTACCCGGGCACGGGTAAAGACCTGATAGCGGGCGGCATGCTGGAAGATGATATACGGATCAGCGGACTGGAAGTGAGTTTCTCGCTTATCTTCGAGAAAGACAACGACCCCTTCATGAAGTCGGTGGTGAAAGCCGCGGAGGTGGCGGTGCAGACCTATGTGGACGCCAACGCCGCCGTGCATATCCACCCCAAGTTCAAGAAGCAGAACCTGCAACCCGCGGCGGCAACGCCCGTGCTGCAAGCCAAGCATATCATTGCCATCCACAGCGGCAAAGGCGGTGTGGGCAAATCGACCGTAGCCGCCAACCTCGCTATCGCGCTGGCGCAGCGGGGCATGCGCGTGGGTCTGCTCGATGCCGACATCCACGGTCCGAGTATGCCCAAAATGTTCCATACCGAGGACTGCCGCCCCGTCTCGACCGAGGCGGAGGGGCGGACACTGATAGAGCCTATCGAGCAGTACGGCGTGAAGATGCTGTCTATCGGGTTCTTCGTGGACCCCGCGCAGGCGGTGGTTTGGCGCGGCGGCATGGCGAGCAACGCCATCAAGCAACTGATACAGGACGCCCATTGGGGCGAGTTGGACTATTTCCTGATAGACCTGCCGCCCGGCACCAGCGACATACACCTCACCTTGGTCGCCACGCTGCAACTGACCGGCGCCATCGTGGTTACCACGCCGCAGCCCGTGGCGCTGGTGGACGCACGCAAAGGCGTGGACATGTTCCGCAACGAGAAGATAAACGTGCCCGTGCTGGGTATTATCGAGAATATGGCATGGTTCACGCCTGCCGAACTGCCTGAAAACAAGTACTTTATCTTCGGTCGGGACGGCGGCAAGCGGCTCGCGGAGGAGTTGGGAGTACCCCTGCTGGGTCAGGTTCCGCTGGTGCAGAGCATACGCGAGGCAGGCGATGACGGTGCCCCCATCGCCATGCAGACAGGACACCCCGCCGCCGCAATCTTTGCAGCGATTGCAGAGAAGATATAGTGAACACCGCTTTCATAATTCAGGATTCGTAATTGGCTAACTCTTCTCCCACAGAATTAGGTACTGCCCCCATCGGCAAACTGCTGTTGCAGTATTCCCTGCCCGCCATCATCGCGATGACGGCGAGTTCGCTGTACAACATCGTGGACACTATCTATATCGGGCACGGCTGCGGTGCGATGGGGCTGACCGCCCTCACGGTTGCCAAACCGTTCATGGATATATGTGCGGCGTTCGGCAGTCTGGTGGGCGTGGGTGCCAGTACGGTGCTGGCTATCTCGCTGGGGAAGAAAGACTACGAGGCTGCCAACAAGGTGCTGGGTAATGTGCTGGTACTCAATGGTATACTGGGTGCATTGGTGATGGTGGTGGGGCTTATCTGGATTGACCCCATTCTGCGTGCTTTCGGTGCGAGCGAGGAGACCCTGCCTTATGCGCGCGACTACATGGAGATAATCCTCTACGGCAATATCATCACGCATATCTACTACGGACTGAACAACCTCTTGCGCTCCATGGGACATCCCAAGTGGTCGATGACGGCGACGATAGTGGCGGTGGGCATGAACGTGGTGCTCGACCCTATCTTCATCTTCGGTTTGGACATGGGCGTGCGCGGCGCTTCGCTGGCAACAATGATTTCGCAGGCGGTGGCGGTGGTGTGGCAGTTCACTATATTCCTGAATCCCAAGCAGTTGATACATGTCCATCGGGGGATATGGCGGCTGGACAAGCATATCACGGGACAGGCGTTGTCGGTGGGGCTGTCGCCTTTCCTGACCAATCTGGCGAGTTGTTTCGTGGTGATTATCATCAACAACCAACTCCGTCGTTACGGCGGCGACATGGCGATTGCGTCTTACGGAGTGATTAACCGCATGGTGTTTGTGTTCGCCATGATTGTGATGGGTTTCAACCAAGGTATGCAGCCGATAGTGGGCTACAACTACGGCGCGAAGCAGTACCATCGGATGTTGCGCACCTTCTTCCTCACTGCTCTCTTAGGCACCATCACCACCTCAACGGTATTCTTCTTGGGCGAGTGTCTGCCCCACCTGATGGTGCGCGTCTTCACACACGACCCCGTGCTGATAGAGCAGACCGTTCGCCCCATGCGTATCATCTGTTCCAGCATGCTGTGGGTTGGTTTTCAGATGGTTACCATCAACCTCTTTACGAGCATCGGCATTGCCAAAAAAGCCATCTTCCTGAGCCTGACGCGGCAGGTGCTGTACCTGATACCCTTGTCCATACTGATGCCGCTTTTGTTCACGACCGACCCGTTGCAGGGCGTGTGGTGGAGCCTCCCGATGAGCGACACCCTCTCGGCTTTCACCGCTGCCATCATGCTCTTCATTCAAATCCGCAAGTTCAAGCAACTGATAGCCGAGCAGGAGCGGTATATGCAGACTCCCCCGCCCGAGCCGGACTAAAAATTATCGCGGGTCGGTCGCGGGTCTGTCGCGGGTCAGATGAATCCATTTTATTTGTTGTGTGTGTCAATGGTGCGGAAGTAGTCGCTTCGGATCATGAGGTCAGAGAGGCGATAGGCTTCCTGTTCAGACACGGGGCGATTGTGCCGCGCAGCGGAGTCCAGCAGATTGACTCCGAATCCGTGCCAATAATAATCGTCCGCCCCTATGAGGTGGAGGATGGTCGGGAATATATCCATTTGATAGCATGTATCTGGTACCTGTATATTCCCCTCTATTTCAGGGGAATATATGATGAGAGGGACAAAATTGTGCCCTGCGTGAAAATCAATATCATTCTCTTTTGCATATTGTGTTAAGTCTGCAAAAGTACTCTCCGAACGAAATATTGTGTGGTCGCCAGTAATCACTATGGTGGTGTTACTTGCCAAAGGACTGTTCATAATTGTGTCTAATAGTACTCCGATACATGAGTCTGTATAGTGTAAACAATTCAAGTAAGCAGACATTGTCTCGGGCATATTATTTGGCTTTACATACTGATGTTTCTTACTGTAACTGAATGGGCTATGGGAGGCAACAGTTATGCCTAAAATACAGAATGGAGAAGGGCTCTTGGTCAAATTAATGATGTTATCGAATAGTATTGCATCCGTACCCCATTCTTTTATGGTAGAGGTTTCAATCAAGGTATCGAATTGATAGCATTTGGTCATTTGCGCTTGATTCCACGTTCCCTTGCAAGGATTTATGATGGCAGAAGACGTGTACAGATTTGCGAAATTAGGATAAATGTTGGTATTATAGAGACGGCATGCGGCTCCTTCTGAAATAGGTAGTAGACCTGTAAGACCTATCATTTGCCCGTCTGCAGAAACACCATGTCTTACTTGTGAATACATGTGCTTATTCGTAAATACATGGTTGTTTTGGGACATTAGTTTTTGTATATTTGGCATAAAATTGTATTCGACACAACTATCCAAAGCCCAAGATTCTAAACTTTCTACAAGTATATAAACGAGGTTGTTAGTTGGGATATTATGTGACGTTGTATTTGTATGAACGTATCGATTTATTTCATGTAAGTCTTCTAATGATAATTGTATGGACTCACCCTTTGTTTTACGCTCTGCATGAAAAATGAAATTGGCAATAAAATAACTAATGACGGAATTTCTTTCTATGTACTGCTTTGCCCAAGCAGTATGGTCAATAAACAACTGATATTTTGCGCTAAACATTACCGCCCCAAATGGCATGGTATAACGACTAAGTTTGTCATTATTTTGCTGCATTTGAGACATCTTATTATTGGAATGTGTTGCTTTCTCACTGGGAATAACATAGGCTGCATTGCAGAAGATGTCTAACAAGAAAGTAGTAAAAAATATGACACTAAACAACAAAAACCATTGTTGATATGTTCTATTTAACTTCAACAAAACAAACACGAATAAGTAAATAATAGTTAGTGAGAGTAGAGCGATGACCTCCCAACTCAGATATGTCATGAGCGATCCCCAAAAACCATTCATATTGTCAGTGGCTGTTAGCATTTCTACGGATAGGAATAATCCGTTTGCTTTGAAGTAGAATATGTTAGCCACAGCCCAAACATCTATTGCTATCAATGCGATAATGGTCCAATATTGCCGTCTTGTAATAAGTGTAATTGATGCAATAAATAAAATGGGTAAGACTTTTCCTATCCAAAAGATAAAAAATGAAAGAGGGGCTTGCCAGAGAGAACGAAAAGCCAAAGTGCGAATGGTACCCCATTGAAAAATCATGGTTTTGAGGAAAAGGACGAGAGCGAAGAGGGCGAATACAGCCCAAGTGGCGCGGTTGCCTTGTGCAAACCATGCACGGAGGCGGGATAGTAGATTTGTTTGCATATACATTTGATTTTGTGTTGATTAGCACCATACACAAAAAGCGCGGGAAACTGTATATGCTTACTGCGCATGTGAGGTCCTGAGAAAACCCTTGATTTCAATAAGCACGAACAGAAACCCGCGCGGCGTATATGCACCCACCAAAGCATGCAAAAGGGCACAATATGCCCTAAGCATGCCTGGGAGCGATAATACACTCCGCGAGCATCTAATGTTCTGCTTGCTTCTAATCTTGAAATTTCTCAGGTTTCACACACAAGAAACAAGCGTACACAGACGCTTTTTGTACTAAAAATATGCACTCTTCTTGCGAAGAATGACGCGCAAAGGTACTACATTTTCAGCAAATACGCAAGTTTTTCGGGCAAAAATTTGGCAGTTCGGGAAAAATGTTGTAATTTTGCAGCCGATTACACGCCGGGGCTATTTGGTTTTGACAGCAGGTAGAATGGGTGTGTAAGCACGCCGAGCACTGATGGAGACGCTCGTAAATACTGTCTATCGAACTATAACTGGCAACAACACTGTAGCTCTCGCTGCTTAAACCGAAGTATAGTAGGTTTGCTTATTCCCGGTACAAGGTGCCGGGACGAGACATCGCTCCAAGCCGAGTCTGTAGGCTGAATGGGTAAAGCGGTGCGGAAATATACAGAATAGTTTGCCCGTGCTGCGACGGGCGAGCGAAAACGCAGCAGATAAGCCCGCGGTTGGTGGCTCAGGTCTTGCCACGGGTCGAAAACGAAGGCTGAGATAAGCGTGTAGAAAGCATACGTGTTCCTTGTTTGGACGCGGGTTCGAATCCCGCTAGCTCCACAGAAAGAAAGACCATCTATCGGTATCGATAGATGGTCTTTCCGTTGAAATTTTAATAATCGTACCTTTTTTGAGAGCAGACAGGCCTTTGTCGGGTCTCGACCGACCCGCGACCGACCCGCGAAAAATACGCGAAAAGGTCGCGGCGGGAGAAATCTTAACAATCGTACTGTTTTGGGGTATGAGCAGGGAGTGGCGAAGACAGCGCGTAACGGGTCAAGAATATGCCGTCATGCTGTCATGCTTTATTTCAACAGAAATTTCCATACATTGTTCGTAAATTGCCCAAAATTTTTATTTCAACCAAAATTGTCCAAATATATTTTCTTTGACATACAATCTCCATCCGATTGCTCATCGATTCATTACCCAAAACCGTCTTTAATGGCAGAAGATATTTTACCTGTATCTAACTCACGTTAATTAACGTGAGTTAGAAATAATTTTAGAAGAAGCAAAGTTGCTTTGTTTGTTCAAACTCTATACTTAGAGGTGGTTTCTTCGGGAAACACGAATAAGCCGCCAAAGCGGCAAATGGATTGCATGGAACATTAGCGATTGAGTCTGTGGCGTGAGTGTTCCGCTTGCGCCATATTTTTCAATTCGTCATTGACGGACTCATCTATGCCCTGTCTCAAAAGTTGTTATTTCTATGTCGGTTAGAGAATCCAAGTTAACAAATGGTGGTTAGTGCTAATTTTTGCCCTTGCCGTCCCACCTGCCCATAAGCGGGGAACTGAACCGATGAACCAGTGAACCAGCAGTTTTCTAAAACATATATGTGCGTACGCGCGCGGGTGTATTTATGGAAACTGCTGGTTCACTGGTTCATTTTTTTGCGGGTCTATAGTAGGTCGGTCGCGGGTCGATCGCGGGTCGATGGCAAGGCACAGTTGCCCGAAAAATGTACGATTATTAAGATTCACCATCCCCACCATCCTCCCCTCTCTCCCTGCCGTCGAACCGTACCGGTCGGCACGAGGAGGGTGTACCAACATAGCAAGCAACCCCTTTGGAAAAAACGCTGTGCGGGAGGTGTTTCCCACCCTCCGAGCAAGAAAATGGCGTAGGTATCGAAATAAGACTTACCAGTCGGGACTTATATCGAACTCAGGTTAAATTAGTTCACGAGATAAGGTGGCATATATGCAAAAAGCGAGCGGGCAACCATTTGGTTGCTCGCTCGCCTTGTAGCGGGACCCAGGATTGAACTGGGGACCTCATGATTATGAATCATGCGCTCTAACCAGCTGAGCTATCCCGCCTTGTCGAAGTTTACTCCGCGCACGAAACCGACCCCCACCGGCTCGGCGCTCCGTAAACTTCCCCCCTTGATACCGTGAATCTTTGCTTGCTGCTCCGACTCCCGATTTTAGGGAAAATGCTTTCTAATAATACGGGTGTTACACACTCTTTTTTCGAAAGCGGGTGCAAAGGTACGACTTTTTTTTGATATGACCAAACAAATCGGCAACTTTTTTATGTTTTTTCGCTGAAAGCGAGCGTTTTTTGCCCTTTTTGGGCGTTTTCGGACAAAAAAAACGGAATAATTTTGCGTATATAAAAAAAAAGTTGTAACTTTGTGCGCTTTTTTGGTAGATAATAAATCAAACTACAATAAAATTATGCAAAACAAAGGACTTGTTCGTATTTTGGCGGTGTGCCTTGCGCTCGTTTCCGCATTCTACCTCTCGTTCTCTGTGGTAACGTCTCACTATGACAAGAAGGCCAAGGAGTATGCAGGGGGTGATGCTGTGAAAGAGTATGTGTACTTGGACTCTATCGCCACAAAGAAAGTATGGTTTGGCTACACCTTGAAGGAGTGCCGTGAGAAAGAGATTAACCTCGGTTTGGACTTGAAAGGCGGTATGAACGTTACCATGGAGGTAAGCGTACCCGATATTCTCCGTGCATTGTCCGGCTACAACACCTCCGAGACCTTCACCAAGGCAATGGAGATGGCGCAGCAGAAGCAGAAAAGCAGCGGGACGGACTTCGTAACCCTTTTCGTGGAGTCGTACAAAGAGATAGACCCCAATGCACAGTTGGCATCCGTGTTCTCTACCTATGAGTTGCGCGACAAGGTTACGCTCAACTCTACCAACGACGAGGTGGAGCGCGTGATTCGCGACGAGGTGGACGGCGCTATTGCCAACAGTTTCAACGTGTTGCGTACCCGTATTGACCGATTCGGCGTGGTGCAACCCAATATCCAGCGTCTCTCCCAGCCCGGGCGTATCTTGATTGAGTTGCCGGGTATCAAGGAGCCTGCCCGCGTGCGCAAGTTGCTGCAAGGGTCGGCGAACTTGGAGTTCTGGGAGACCTACGAGGCATCGGAAATGCTGCCTTATCTCGCACAAATCAACGCCGAGTATGCTCGGGTGGCTGCGGCTACCGAAGAGGCTACCGCGGAGGTTGCTCCCGCAGAGGAGGTGAAAGCAGAGGCTGCCCCCGCTGCCGATGGCGACATAGAAGCGCTGGTGGAGAACCTCGGCGACTCTACCGCCGCTGAGGCTGACCAAGAGGCACAATACGAGGCATACAAGAAGCAGAACCCCTTGTTTGCAGTGCTGAACCCGTCCGTCAATCAGCAGGGGCAGGCATACCGCGGTCCCGTGGTGGGTATGGTGCACTATACCGATACCGCCAAGGTTACCGCTATGCTCAACTCGCCCATCGCCAAGCAGATACTCCCGCGCGACGTGCGTTTCTACTGGACGGTGAAAGCCATAGATGATGCAGATGCTATCTACCAACTCGTAGCCCTCAAAGCACAGCGCGACGGTCGTGCCTCGCTGGAAGGCGACGTGATAACCGATGCACGCGCCGACTTCGGACAGACCTCGGCATACGCCAATGTGAGCATGTCGATGAACGCAGAGGGTGCAAAAGCATGGCAGCGTATCACCAAAGAGAATATCGGCAAATCGGTGGCTATCGTGCTTGACGGATTCGTGTACAGTTTCCCGACCGTGCAGAACGAGATTGCCGGCGGCAACAGCCAAATCACGGGTAACTTCACCGTGGAGGAGGCAAAAGACTTGGCAAACACCCTCAAATCCGGTAAGATGCCCGCGCCCGCGCGTATTATTCAAGAGGATGTGGTAGGTCCTACGCTGGGTAAAGCCGCCATAAAAGATGGACTTATTTCGTTCGCATTCGGCTTCCTGCTTATCCTTATCTATATGATTTTCTACTACGGCTGGATCCCCGGTCTGATTGCCGATGCGGCGTTGTGCTGCAATATCTTCCTGCTGGTAGGTATCTTGGCTTCCTTCTCCGCCGTGCTCACCCTGCCGGGTATCGCCGGTATCGTGCTGACCATGGGTATGGCGGTGGATGCCAATGTGCTTATCTATGAGCGTATCCGTGAGGAGATGAGGAGCGGAAAGGGTATGCGGAAGGCTATCGAGGACGGCTACAAAGGGGCTATCTCCGCCATCGTCGATGCCAACGTTACCTCCTTCCTGACGGGTGCTATCCTGGCTATCTTCGGTACCGGTCCTATCAAGGGCTTCGCCGTTACCTATATGATTGGTATCGTTTCTTCGTTCGTAACGGCAGTGTTCATCACGCGTCTGTTGCTCGAAGACTATGCGAAACGCGAGACGGCAAAGGAACTCAGTTTCACCACCAAACTGACGGCGAATTGGTTGCAGAACACTGATGCGGACATCGTAAAGGCCCGCAAGGTTACCTATATCATCTCCGTAGTGCTGGTGGTATTCGGCTGCCTCGGTCTGGAGCCTCATATCTTCGGTAAACTGAACTTGGGTATCGACTTCTCCGGCGGTCGCAACTATATCGTCCGCTTCGAGCAACCCGTGAACACGCAGGAGGTGCGCGAGTCGCTGGACAATGTGTTCAAGGAACAACTCACCGGCGACGAGACCTACTCGCTCAACGTAATCACCATCGGCGATGCCAACCAAGTGCGTGTCTCGACCAACTACCTTATTCAAGAGGACGGCGAGAACGTGGACGACCAGATAGAGGCACTGCTCTACGAGGGCTGCAAGCCGTACCTGGGCGACGACATCACCAAAGCAGAGTTTGTCTCCACGGAGATTAACCCTGAGATTGGTATCATGCAGTCGCAGAAAGTGGGTCCTGCTATCGCAGACGACATCACTACGAGTGCCGTTTGGGCGATTATCGCCGCTCTCATCGGTATCTTCCTCTATATCTTGCTGCGTTTCCGCAACTTCGCTTACTCCGTAGGTGCCATCACGGCGTTGTTCCACGATACAGTGATTATCCTCGGTCTGTACGCTATCCTGTGGAAGGTAATGCCTTTCTCCATGGAGATTGACCAATCCTTCATCGCGGCTATATTGACGGTTATCGGTTACTCTATCAACGATACCGTGGTTATCTTCGACCGTATCCGTGAGAACAACACGCTGTATCCGAAGCGCGACCGTGCGTTGAACATCAACAACGCTATCAACGCTACCTTCAGCCGTACCTTCTCGACCTCTATGAGTACGCTGGTGGTATTGCTGACTATCTTCTTTGCGGGCGGTGAGACCATCCGCGGTTTCGTCTTCGCATTGCTGCTTGGTGTATTGGTGGGTACCTACTCCTCTATCTTCATTGCTGCCCCCATCTCTTACGACATCACCGTTGCTATGGAGCGCCGCAAAGCAAAGAAAGCCCTTGCAAAGAAATAAGCAAGAGGTTGTCTGAACTTCTCCAACGAGGCTGTCTAACAAGTTGAGTTAGGCAGCCTCGTTTTTGTATAAAGTTTGTATTATTTTATGCCGAAATACGCATAAAATGTAGCAGAAGGTCTCTTTTGTCTCTCGACAGAGTCTCGATTATGTTGCGATAATGTTCCGATAATGTTGCGATAATGTTGCGATATGGTCTTTATGCAGTCTTGGTGAATATGGTTTGCATAAAGGTTGGTGTGCGGGGGTTGACTGCAAGTGTTGGCAGGAGGGAGCAAAGGGCGGGGTGGCGTTGGTGAAAAGCGATTTAGATTTGTGTATGTCGGCAAAATGTAGTATCTTTGTACTGTTTTTAGGGTGCTTGTTGGTATGAAAGCAGTTTATATTCACGGTTTTGCGGGTTCGATACACTCGGATGTGGTAGGCAACCTGCGGAAGTATTGTCCCGATTTGGAGTGGTGCCCGCTGGAGGTTGACCACCATGCGGATGCGTCGGTGGGCAAGATAAATGCGTTTCTGCGCGAGCATGCGGACGTGGCATACCTGATAGGCAGTTCGCTGGGCGGATTTTATGTACTTTGTGCCGATTTCATCGGTCAGAAAATAGTGGTGAATCCCGTGCTGAATCCGATGTCCACGCTGAAAAAAGCGGTGGGTACCCATGCCTACCGCGGCAGGCGGGAGGACGGAGCCAAGGAGTTTAAGTTTACCATGCAGGACTTGTTCGCTTTCAAGAAATGGAAGCCGCAGGATACACCTCTGACGCTGTGCCACTATACGGCGCACGACCAAGTGCTGGGGGAGGAGGTGAAACGCGAGTATCCGAAGTTCTTTGCGCATGCCGAGATGTGCGCCGATTTGCCGAACCATTTTATGAACGAGCACTATATCAAACATACCTTGGCGCCGTTGCTTTCAAAAAAAGCGTGAGATATTTGCATATATGGAAAAAAAGCAGTAATTTTGCGGGCAAATCGGCGTTTTGTAAAGCATGACCATTCTTTGTATAGAAACGAGTACGCAGGTGTGCAGTGCGGCGGTAACGATAGGCGGTGTACCTATTGCGGAGCGCGTGTGCCGCGAAGGAGCGAACCATGCGCAGATGTTGCCTGTGTTTGTGGAGGAACTGCTGGCGGAGGTGAAGGCGAAAGGGCTGAAGATAGAGGCAGTGGCGTTGTCGGAGGGTCCCGGCAGTTACACGGGCTTGCGTATCGGCACCAGTACCGCCAAAGGGATTTGTTACGGCGCGGGCGTGCCACTGATACCCGTGCAGACATTGCAGGTGCTGTGCGTGGCGGCGGCAAGCGTACAGCCCCTTGAAAGCACAGACATCTGTCTCTGCCCTATGATAGATGCGCGGCGGATGGAGGTCTATACGGCGGTCTATGACGGCGATTTGCAGGAAGTGAGCCCCGTGCAGGCAAAGGTGGTGGAGGACGGCGCGTGGCTGCCCAATGGGGAAGTGTATTATTTCGGGGACGGTGCCGCCAAGTGTCAGGAAGTGCTGAAAGGGGCAGAGTCCGCCCATTTCATCGAGGGTGTAGTGCCCGAAGCAAAGTATATGGGTGTGTTGGCAGAGCAAGGGAAATCCTTGTCGGGTACGGAGATAGCCTACTATGAGCCGTTTTATCTGAAAGAGTTTGTGGCGGCACCGTCGCACGTGAAAGGATTATAGACTTATCCCAATCCTCCCGCAAAAGGAGGGGATACCATAAATAGAGAAAGTGTTAGGAAAGAGAAGAAATATCGTTTATTGCCTGGGACTTCTGTCGGCGTGTTTGTGCGCTACGAGTTGCTCTACGCAGAAGAATACGGGGGCTACGAGGGCGTATCACCAGATGAAGGTGCGGTACAACATCATGTACAACGGTAACCACGCCTATGAGGAAGGACTGAAAGCCATACAAACGGCGAATACAGATGACTACTCGCAGGTGCTGAACCTGTATCCCGTCAGCAACCATCAGGCCGCCGAGTCGTCCGCCGCCAAGATGGATGTAACGATAGAGAAATGCCGCAAGTGTATCAAGTTGCACTCCATCAAGAAGAAACCCGTGCCCGACCCGAAGAAACGCAATGACCCGAAGTACAAACTATGGTTGGCGTCGGAGGAGTTTAACGCAGAGATGGGCAATGCGTGGATACGGCTGGGCGAAGCCGAGTTCCACAAGGCAGATTTCCTCGGTGCCATCGGTACTTTCTCGTATGTGATGAAGCACTATCAGAACGACCCCGACATGGTTGCCCGCTGCCAACTATGGATAGCGCGGGCATACGGGGAGTTGGGCTGGCTGTACGAGGCGGAGGATATGCTGAATAAAGTGAAAGTGGACGACCTGAACAGGAAGCATGCCTCGTTGTATTCGGCGGTGAGTGCGGACATATTGATAAAAACCAAGCAATACAAGGCAGCCCTTCCTTTTGTCAAGATAGCCGCTCCGGATGAGAAAAGGAAGGTCTATCGTCCGCGCTTTGAGTATGTGCTGGGGCAACTCTACGAGCACGAGGGCAACAAGCAGGAGGCAATAAACGCCTATAAGAGAGTGATTAAACTGACGCCGCCCGTAGAAATGGATTTCAACGCGCGGATTCGTATTGCGCAACTGAAAGGGAAGTCGTCGCTCAAGCAACTGCGACAAATGGCGAAACAGGGGAAGTTCAAGGACAGGCTGGATTATATCTACGGCACGATGGGTAATATCTACCTTGCGGCGGGTGATACCACGCGGGCGCTGGAGCATTATCATTTGGCCATAGACAATGCTACGCAGGCAGGTATGCAGAAAGCGGCTATCCTGGTACAGACCGGCGACCTCTATTACGAGCGCAGAGACTATGTGCAGGCGCAACCCTGCTACCGCGAGGCGATTACCATACTGACGGCAGATAATGACGATTTCTCCCGTATTCAACGGCGTTCGGAGGTGCTGGATGAGTTGATAGTGGAGCATGAGGCGGTGGTGCTGCAAGACTCGTTGCAGCGTTTGAGCCGACTGTCGGAGCAGGAGCAGAGGGTGATTATCGAGCGCCTGATAGAGGAGTTGATTAAGCAAGAGGCGGCGGATGCAGAGGCGGCACTGATAGCAGAGCGCGAGGCTGCCAGCGGCGGTTTGCAGAGCGTGAATACAGCGAATATGCTCGGCGGCAACGGGGGCAGTGCGGATTGGTATTTCTATAATCCGCAGTTGATGCGCAGCGGCAAACAGGAGTTTCAGAAGAAATGGGGCAGCCGCACGCTGGAGGACAACTGGCGGCGACTGTCCAAGACGGTGTCCATGCCGATGGCGGCGGAGAACGAGGAGGAAGATATGGAGGTTTCTTCGGATTCAACGGCAGTTAGCGACAATATGAAGACGGCTTTTGTGCCTGAAACGGACAACCACAAGCCCGAATACTACCTGCAACAGATACCGAAGACAGAGGCGGATTTGGCAGTGTCGGACAGCCTGATACGGCAAGCGCTTATCAACATGGTGTATATCTACCAAGACAAGATGGAAGACCAAGCGTTGGCGGACGAGACATTTGCCGAGTTGTGCCGCCGCTATCCGCACCATGCCGCTCTGCTTGATCTGTGCTACATGTACTACCTGCAAGCGCTCCGCGGGGGCGACAATGCGGAGGCACGCCGTCTGGCACAGGAGATAACCACCTATTATCCCGACTCGAAGCAGGCATATATCGTATCGCAGCCCGATTATTTCGAGCGTTTGCAGCGCATGGTGCAGGAGCAGGACTCTCTGTACGAGGGCACCTACAAAGCATTCACGGCGGGTAATTTTACCGTGGTGAAGCAGAACAAGCAATATGCGGAGACCCATTTCCCGCTTTCGCCGCTAATGCCCCGTTTCCTCTTTCTGAACGCCGTTTCCGTGGCGCGTACGGAGGGACAGGAAGCGTTTGCAGAGGCGCTGCGCGACATGGTGAGCCGCTATCCCGAAAGCGAGTTGGGGGCAATGGCAAAGGATATGCTGGCGATGATGGGGCAGGGTATGGCGTCGCAGAAAGGCGGCAGCACGGGCAGCCTCGCGACTCTGCGCGGCGAGACCGTGCAGACCGAGACGGCGGAAGAAGGACAGAGCGAAGGAGAGGAGACCCAATGGACGGAAGAACGCAACGTGCCGTCGGTGGTGCTGCTGGTGCTGAAAGACGCGGACGAGACGTTGCTGAACCAGTTGCAGTACGAGGTGGCGTTGTTCAATTTCTCGCAGTTCCTGATTCGAGACTTCGACTTGCAGAAAATGCCCGTATTCGGTACGGGGTGCGCGTTGCGCGTGATAGGTTTCACCACGCTGGATGAAGCGGAATGGTGGGTAGGACTGGTGCAACAAAATGAGGAACTGGCGAGTTTCTTGCAGTCGCACGGGGTGGAGGTTGTCCCCGTGGCGGAGCAGAACGTAAACAAAGTAATAAGTAACAGGTAACAGATATGAATGATTTTTTGAAGTTTGCAGCGAGCAAGGGAATGAACTCGATGCATGTAGAGAGAGTGATGCAAGACGGTATGCGTGCGCCGATGGTGGCGAGCAACAGTTATATCAGTCCGTCCATTTTGGAGGAGCGCCAACTGAACGTA
Source organism: Paludibacteraceae bacterium (assembly GCA_051878345.1). Taxonomy (GTDB): domain Bacteria; phylum Bacteroidota; class Bacteroidia; order Bacteroidales; family Paludibacteraceae; genus Colicola. Next base: position 36,627 of record JBJEJX010000048.1, read on the forward strand.
ACGCAGATGGACGTGTTCTCGCGTCTGATGATGGACAGGATTATCTTCCTCGGTACAGAGGTGAACGACTATACCGCGAACGTGATTCAGGCGCAGTTGCTGTATCTGGACTCGGTGGATTCGGACAAAGACATATCCATCTATCTGAATACGCCGGGCGGTTCGGTATATGCCGGACTGGGGATATACGACACGATGCAGTTTGTGAAGAGCCGTGTAGCCACTATCTGCACGGGTATGGCAGCGTCGATGGGTGCGGTGCTGCTGGTGGCAGGCGAGAAGGGTATGCGTGCCGCGTTGCCCCACTCGCGCGTAATGATTCACCAGCCGATGGGCGGCATTCAAGGGCAGGCGTCGGATATCGAGATTACCGCAAAGGAGATACTGAAACTGAAAGACGAACTTTATCAGATTATCTCCGACCACTCGGGGCAGACGATGGACAAAATTCGCCAGGATGCCGACCGCGACTACTGGATGACCGCAGCGGAAGCGTTGGAGTACGGTATGATTGACAAGGTATATAAGAGATAGTGGTCAGTTGTTAGTGGTCAGTGATTAGTGGTTAGTGATTAGTGGTTAGTGATTGGTTATGGCAAAGAACAAGAAGGAAGGAGTATGCAGTTTCTGCGGGCGGCCGATGCCGAACATGTTTCGGGGTACGGACGGCAGCCTTATCTGCCATGAGTGCATAGAGCAGGGACATCAGTTGATAAGGCAGTATCAAGGGTCGTTGCAGGGCAGTGCGTCGATAGACTTGGATATGGCGACTTTGCCCCGTCCGAACGAGATAAAGGCTTTTCTCGACCAATACGTGATTGGGCAGGATGAGGCGAAGAAATACCTGTCCGTGGCGGTGTACAACCACTACAAGCGCGTGCTGCAGCCGAAGGACGACAACGGCGTGGAGATAGAGAAGAGCAATATCCTGCTGGTGGGCAGCACGGGTACGGGCAAGACGCTGCTGGCGCGCACGATAGCCAAGTTGCTGAAAGTGCCGTTTGCGATAGTGGATGCCACGGCGCTGACGGAAGCGGGGTATGTGGGCGAGGATGTGGAGTCGCTGCTGGTGCGGCTGCTGCAAGATGCGGACTACGACCTCCATAAGGCGGAAACGGGTATTGTTTTTATCGATGAAATCGACAAGATTGCCCGCAAGAGCGAGAATCCGAGTATCACGCGCGATGTGTCGGGCGAGGGCGTGCAACAGGCGTTGCTGAAGTTGCTGGAGGGGGCGATGGTGAACGTGCCGCCGCAAGGCGGGCGCAAGCATCCTGAACAGGAGTTTATCCACGTGAATACGAAGAATATCCTCTTCATCTGCGGCGGTGCATTTGACGGCATAGAGCGCAAGATAGCGTTGCGGATGAACACGCAGGTAGTGGGTTTCGATGCGCAGAAGCAGGCACAGAAAGTGGACAAGAACGACCTGCTGCAATACATTGCGCCGCAGGATTTGAAGTCGTTCGGACTGATACCGGAGATAATCGGTCGTCTGCCCGTCCTGACTTATCTGAAGCCGCTGGACAAGACGGCACTACGCAACATACTGACGGAGCCGAAGAACGCGCTGACCAAACAGTATGAGAAACTGCTGGAGATGGACGGCGTGAAACTGACATTTGCAGAGGATATGCTCGATTATATCGTGGATAAGGCGCTGGAGTACAAGTTAGGCGCCCGCGGCTTGCGCGGACTGATGGAGACGGTAATGATAGACGTGATGTACGACCTGCCGAGCGGCGGAAAAGGGCAGAAGAAAACATTTGAGGTAACGAAAGCCTACGCGCAGGAGCGGATAGAGAAAGCCGACCTGGTGCGTTTGCAGAACGCGGTATGACACGGGTACTGTTTGTTTGCCACGGGAATATCTGCCGCAGCGTGATGGCAGAGATGATGATGCGACACATGGCGGCTGTTGCCGGTGTGTCGCATTTGTTCGAGGTGGATTCGTGCGCCACTTCGCGTGAGGAGATAGGCAACGACATCTATCCGCCCGCCAAGCGGTGCCTGCGGGCGCACGGTGTGCCTTTCACGCGGCATGCTGCGCGGCAGATAACGCCCGATGACTACGAGCGTTTTGACCTTATTTTGTGCATGGAGGATTACAATATCCGCAACCTGCGGCGGGTGTTGGGCGATGCGTTGATGGCGCGGGACGCCGCTTTGCCGCAACCGAAGATACGGCGCTTGCTCGACAGGGATGTGGCAGACCCGTGGTACACGGGAGATTTTGAGGCTACGTACAGAGATTTGGAGGAGGGATGCGGGCAGTTGTTGGGCGAGAGGCAGGATTTGCCCTCTCCTGCCCTCCCTTGAAAGGAGTGGGGGAGACCCGCGACCGACCCGCGAGAGACCCGCGAAAAATATGGTCTATAGGTCAAAATGCAGTCTAAAAAAAAGTAGTATCTCTCTATAGGTCAT
>JBJEJX010000049.1:0-38870 GCA_051878345.1 Paludibacteraceae bacterium
CTGTTCATCCAACTTAGACGCTATCAGCCTTGCACCCGAACAAGTGAAAGGCCATTTGCTCCTGATGCTGTGCGAAGCAGGCGCACTGCAAGTAACCATTGACGAACAGACCTGCTCTCTGTCGGAAGGGGATATGTTCATTTGCATGCCCCAGTGCCTGCTCGGGCACTATATGCGCACGCCCGATTTCCGTGCCAAAGTAATCTGTGCGGGTGAGCACTTGTACGATGAGGTGCTCAATACCTGTCTCCCAAAAGAGCCCAACTGGTGGCAGAAGCAGTGCTATGTGCTGCACCATCCCGTTGTTCGCCTTACCCCCTACCAGCGCGAACTGTTCAATAGTTACTACCAACTCCTGCAAACCTTTTTGGCAGACCCTGCGCCGAAGCAGGAACTGCTCAAACTGCGTTTGGGGGTCGCCCAGTCTGCCGCCTTCGAGTTCCTCCAAAGCCTCAATAGCAAGATACAAGACCCGCAAGACCTGCCCTTGCCCTCCCTGCAAATGGAGGGGGAAAGATTAGTTTCTATGGATGAAGGTAATTTCATGCACTCCTCCTCCGCAGGGGGAGTTGGAGGTGGTTCCGGGAGCAGGAGGGGGGCTGGTGGTTCTTCTTCCGATGTGTTGTTCCAATCCTTCATGCAACTGCTTAGCCGCCATGCCGCCACGCAGCGGGAGGTGGCATGGTACGCGCAGCAGATACTCATAACGCCCAAGCACCTCAATCTCGTTTGCAAGCGTATCTCGCAGCGCACTGCCAGCGAATGGATTACGGAGTACACGCTCAAGCACATACGATACTATCTCTTCCATACCAATATGAGTATCAAAGAGATAGCCTTCCAGATGAGTTTCAGCGATGTATCTTTCTTCTGCAAATACACCCGCCGTTACTTAGGCACCTCTCCGCAGCACTTGCGGGAGCAGGAACGCCTCAACGGGCTGTTGGACAGATAACCGTAAAGTGCTGTTTTGCTAAATCAGAGTTTGCAAAATGGAGATTTTGTTTGTCTGTTTCGGAAAAAAGTAGTATCTTTGCAGCCGTTTTTGAGTGAAAGCATAGGTGCATGGAGATGACTTCTGCTTTATTGAAGTTAGCCTTTTGATAACAAGGGTAGTCGTAAAGAACATGTACAGAGCCTATTTGTCTTATGATGAATAGGCTCTTTTTTTTGTGAGCCGACAACAAAAAACAAAATACATTATATACGGTATGAGAAAGATTCATTTGTATGTAGCCCTTTTAGGGGCGGCGGTTGGGCTGGCGGGGTGCCGTCAGGCGCAACAAAACGAGGCTGCAGGCAGTGCTGTGGCAGAACAGGCTTTATTAACCCTCACTCCACGGGATGTGGCTGCCGAGGAGGCTTATTCCGCCGCTATTCGCGGGCGGCAGGATATCGCCATTATGCCTCAGGTGAGCGGTACGCTGACCGAACTGCGTGTGGTGGAAGGGCAGCGCGTGAAGAAAGGACAGGTGCTGTTCGTGATAGACCAAGTGCCTTTCCGTGCGCAGGTGGAGACCTCTGAAGCCAATGTGCGCGTGGCGGAAGCCGGCGTGGCGACGGCGGAGTTGGTGTATCGGTCGAAGCAACGGTTGTACGCCGAGGAGGTTATCTCGCAGTTTGATTTGCAGACGGCGGAGAACAGTTACCTGAGTGCGCAGGCAGGGTTGGCACAGGCGCAGGCGGCGCTGGTGATTGCCCGCAACAACCTCAACTACACGGAGGTGAAGAGTCCGAGCGACGGAGTGGTGGGTACACTGCCTTTCCGCGTGGGGGCGCTGGTGTCGCCCGGGATGCCGCAACCCTTGACTACGGTGAGCGACAATGCGGTGATGTATGTCTATTTCTCCATGACGGAGAACCAGTGGCTCTCGCAGGTGCGCCAATACGGCTCGAAAGAGGCGGCGTTGAGGCAGATGCCTCCTGTGGCGCTGGTGCTGAACGACGGTTCGCGCTACGAGCAGGAGGGTAGAGTGGAGACCGTGAGCGGTGTGATTGACCCGCAGACGGGTACGCTGAGCGTGCGCGCGGCGTTCCCCAATCCCAATGGGTTGCTCACCGCCGGCGGAGCAGGCAACATTGTGCTCACGCGCACCTATCCGCAGGCGTTGGTGATTCCGCGCACGGCTACCTTCGAGGTGCAGGACAAAGTGTTTGTGTATCGGGCAGTGGACGGTCACGCCGTGGCGACGCAGGTGGCGGTTACGCGGCTGAACGGCGGCAAGACCTACCTCGTGGGAAGCGGACTGCAAGAAGGCGATGTGATTATCACGGAAGGGGTGGCTATGCTGAAGGACGGATCGGCGATATAAGACCGTTCAACGACATATCGGAATAGTAAATCAGTTGTCAGCGTAGCAGTATTCTAAATCGTTAAATTGTAAATCGTAAATACAGTAATGGGAATAAAAACATTTGTGGAGCGTCCGGTGTTGTCCACCGTTATCTCGGTGGTGATTGCGTTGCTGGGCGTGATTGGTTTGGGCGTGTTGCCCATAGAGCAGTATCCTGACATAGCGCCTCCGACGGTGATGGTGATGACGCAGTACTACGGTGCGTCGGCGGAGAGCGTGCAGAAGTCGGTGATTGCGCCGCTGGAGGAGGCTATCAACGGCGTGGAGAACATGACCTATATGACCTCCACCGCTACGAACACGGGTGCGGCGGAGATATATGTCTATTTCAAGCAAGGCACCGACCCCGATATGGCGGCGGTGAATGTGCAGAACAAGATTTCCACCGCCACGGCGCAGTTGCCTGCGGAGGTGAAAGTGGTGGGTGTGCAGGCCATTAAGCGGCAGACGAGTATGTTGCAGATATTCACCGTTTCGTCGCCGGACGACACTTTCGACGAGCAGTTCCTGTCCAACTATATCAACATTAACATAAAGCCCGAGTTGCTGCGTATCCAGGGTGTCGGTCAGTTGGTGGTGCTGGGCGGTACTTATTCCATGCGCGTGTGGATGAAACCCGATGTGATGGCGCAGTACGGCTTGGTGCCGAGCGACATTACGGCGGCACTGGCGGAGCAGAACATTGAGTCCGCCACGGGTGCTATCGGCGAGAACTCCGACGAGGCGTTCCAATATACCATGCGCTATTCTGGGCGCTTGGAGACTCCTGAGGAGTTCGGCGACATTGTTATCCGTTCCACCGCCGACGGCGAGATTCTGCGCCTGCGGGACATAGCCGACATTGAGTTGGGTATAGAGAGTTACGGCTACCACGGTCGTCTGAACGGGCATGAGGGCGTGCAGTGTATGGTGTTCCAGACGGCGGGCTCGAATGCCACGGAGGTGAACAAGCAGATAGACGCGCTCTTGGCGGATGTGCAGGCAAGCGCACCGCGCGGGGTGAAAATCACGCAGATGATGAGTACCAACGATTTCCTCTTCGCCTCTATCAAAAATGTGGTGATAACGCTCTTGGAGGCGGTGCTGTTGGTGATACTTATTGTGCTGCTCTTCCTGCAAGACTGGCGTTCCACGCTGATACCGTTCATTAGTATCGTGGTATCGCTGATAGGTACCTTTGCCTTCATGGTGGTGGCGGACTTCTCCATAAACCTGATTACGCTGTTTGCGCTGGTGCTGGTGATAGGTACGGTGGTGGACAACTCGATAGTGATAGTGGAGGCGGTGCACAGCCGTTTCGATGCGGGTTACAGGAACCCGTTTCAGGCGGCGGTGTACGGCACGAAGGATGTGGCGATAGCCATTATCACCTCCTCGCTGGTGTTCATGGCGGTGTTTATCCCGATTAGTTTCATGGGCGGCACGAGCGGTGTGTTCTACCGCCAGTTCGGTCTGACGATGGCGGTGGCGGTGGGTATCTCCACGGTGAACGCGCTGACGCTCTGCCCCGCGCTGTGTGCGCTGTGGCTGCGCCCGAAAGACCATCGCGCGCTGACCCCCGAGGTGGTGAATGCCCTGCGTTGGGACAAGCGCTGGCAGTATAAGTTCAGCCAAAAGTGGAACAGCGGTTTTGCATGGCTCACGCGCCACTATCAGCGCGTGGCGGCATGGTGTATCCGTCGTCCGTGGCTGTGCTTCGGCACGGCGGTGGCGGGTATCGCGCTCATGGTGGTTATCATGCGCTACACCAAGACCTCGCTGGTGCCGCAGGAAGACCTCGGCACGGTGATGATTAACATTGACACCCCTCCGGGCAGTTCGCTGGCTACTACCGACTCTATCCTGCGCCTTGTGGAGGCACGGTTGCAGGCTATTCCCGAGGTGAAGGAGGTGAACGCCACGGCGGGCTACGGCCTGATAACGGGGCAGTCCTCGGCAGCGGCGAACATGATTCTCAAACTCAAGCCGTGGGACGAGCGTCGGGGCAAGGCACATGCCGTGGGTGCCGTAATCGGGCAGGTCTATGCCCGCACGGCGGACATTAAAGACGCGAAGGTGTTTGCGATGGCGCCCGCCCAAATCTCCGGTTACGGTACGGGCAACGCGCTCGACATTAACCTGCAAGACAAGATGGGCGGCGATATGCAGCAGTTCTACGACTACGCGCAGCAGTTCCTCGCCGCACTCAACGCACGCAAGGAAATCTCCGTGGCATTCACCTCGTTCCGTCTTAACTCGCCGCAATGGGAGGTGAGTGTGGATGCCGCCAAGTGCCAGCGGTCGGGCGTGAGTGCCAACGAGGTGCTGGCGTGCCTCGCGGGCTACTACGGCGGACAGTATGTGAGCGATTTCAACCGTTTCGGCAAGGTGTACAAGGTGCAGATCATGGGCGACCCGCACCAGCGTGTGGACGAGCGGTCTTTGGATAACACCTTTGTGCGCCTGCACAACGGCGAGATGGCACCGCTGAGCCAGTTCGTAACGCTGACGAAGGTGTATGGTACGGACAAACTGACCCGTTTCAATCTGTACAACTCCATTGCGGTGAGTGCTATGCCTGCTGACGGCTACTCCTCCGGCGACGCCATAAAGGCGGTGCGCGAGGTGGCGGCGGAGACGCTGCCGAGCCAATACGGCGTGGACTTCGGCGGTATCACCCGCGAGGAGAGCCAAACGAGCAACACGGGCACGATGATGATTTTCTTGATTTGTATTGTGCTCATATACTTGATATTGTCCGCATTGTACGAGTCTTTCCGTCTGCCTTTGGCGGTGATTATCGCGGTGCCTGTGGGTTTGATGGGCTCGTTCCTGTTCACGAAGGTGGCGGGTTTGGAGAACAATATCTACTTGCAGACGGGTGTCATTATGTTGATAGGTCTGTTGTCGAAGACGGCTATCCTCATTACGGAGTATGCTGCCCAGCGCCGCCGTGAGGGGAAGAACATAGAGGACGCGGCAACGGAGGCGGCGGGTGCCCGTCTGCGTCCTATCTTGATGACGGTGCTGACGCTTATCTTCGGTATGTTGCCGATGGTTGCAGCCACGGGTGTCGGTGCCAACGGTAATCGTAGTTTGGGTACGGGTGTTGTCGGCGGCAGTATCGTCGGCACGCTTGCTTTGTTGCTGTTGGTACCGGCATTCTTCGTGGTGTTCCAGCGTCTGGACGAGCGTCGTCGTGCGAAGAACGCGAGCCTTACGGCTATCCGCGGCAACGGCGGACGAATGACGGTGTTGCTCGTATTGCTCGCCCTCACCCTCGGCTCCTGCGGTATCTACGGGAAGTACAAGCCGATAGAGACCCTCTCTAACTCCCCCTCGGAGGTGGAGAACCAAACCGGGGACGCGGTAAAGGAGCAGTCTCCCTTTAAGGGAGATTTAGAGGGTCTTGAGGGTCTTGAGGGGCAGGGAGGTTTTTTGCTCCCGTGGGACAGCCTCTTCACCGACCCCTGCCTGCGGAGTCTGATAGACACGGCGCTGGTGCATAACCTCGATTTGCGGATAGCGCATGAGCATGTCATGCAGGCAGAGGCGGCGTTGCGCGGTGCTCAGTTGGCGTATGTGCCGTCTGTGTCTTTGTCTCCCTCTGCGGGTTTCTCTCCGCAGGGCGGTATCCGCAACGGCACTTACGACCTGATAGCGTCCGCCTCGTGGGAGTTTGACATTTTCGGTCGCACGCTCAACGGTCTGCGCGGTGCGAAAGCCGCGAAGGCGCAGATGCTGGACTACGAGCAGGCGGCGCGCTGCGGACTGATAGCCGGTGTGGCGAACACCTACTACACGCTCTTGATGTTGGACGCGCAGTTGGCTACGGCGCAGGAGACGGAGAGCACGTGGGCGGAGACGGTCAGCACGATGCGCAAACTGAAATCGGCGGGTATGGCTGACGAGGCGGCGGTAACGCAGATGGAAGCCACCTACTACTCCATACAGACCATGGTGCTTGACCTCCGCCAGCAGATATACGAGACGGAGAACGCCATGCGGCTGATGGTCTGGGGCGAAGACCCGCCCCAACTCCAACAAGACTCTCCCCGTCCCTCCCTACAAAGGGAGGGGGAAAGATTGGTATCTATGGACGAAGGTAATTCTTCTGCTCTCCCCCTTTGTAGGGGGAGTCGGAGGGGGTCAGAGTCCTTTCCTCGCGGTTCTCTTTCCGACCAGCATTTGCCGGAGGTGTTGATGGCGGGTGTTCCTGCCGATATGCTTTTGCGTCGTCCCGATGTGCGTGCGGCGGAGCAGAACATGGCGCGTGCGTTCTATGCGGTCAACTATGCCCGCAGTTGTTTCTTCCCCTCGCTGAACCTGAGCGGCAGCCTCGGATGGACGAACCACAGTTACGCCACTATCATAGACCCCATGACTTTTATCTCCTCGCTGGCGGCGTCTCTCTTCGTGCCCTTGTTCCAGTCGGGGCGCAATGTGCAGCAGTTGAAGATGGCTAAGTCGCAGCAGCGTGAGGCGTTGCTGACCTTCTCGCAGACGGTGTTCACGGCGGGCAACGAGGTGAACAACGCGCTGCACAACTACCAGACCCTCGCCGACAAGCAGGTGCTTTACGACAGTCAGGTGGAGGCGTTGGAGCGTGCCACGCGTGCGACCAAACTCAAGATGCAGTACGGCAGCACGACCTACTTGGAGGTATTGACGGCGCAGAACAGCCTTTTGCAGGCGCAGTTCACGCAGATAGCCAACCGCATGCAGACTCTCCAAGCCGTGGTAACCGTTTACCGCGCCCTCGGTGGCGGCAGCGAATATGGGGAATAAGATACCGTGAGTTCGATACAGCAGTCAGAAACGAATTAATTATATGTTCCCGCCGACTTCCCCTCTCGGAAACCGCCTCTATATATTAAGGGGGCGCCGAATTTTCGGCGCCTGACACAAAAACGCCCCAAAAAGTGCAAGTTACAAAGTTTTTCGGCATAACTCCTACTGTTTCAGCAAACTGAATATCAGTACAATACAAAGAAAATGCACGATATGTGCATTTTTTTTGGGGGGGCGCCGAAAGAGGCGCCGAATAGACAGATAACACCCGCCCGTTCGGCGCCCCGCTCAACACTTGCATTTATTTAGCGTGAGTTAGATATAACCTGACTGTTTCAGCAGTCAAAGACTGATTTGGTTTTTGGTAAAGAATTAAAATTAATGATACGAAAATGCTTGCCTCCCGAACAAGTCGGGATGATATGTTAAAGAAAACATATTTGAATAATTTTTGGGAACATTGGTTGAAATAAAAAATCATTATCGTTTCGATGTATATGTATCTTATTTCGAACTCATGTTAAGATAGATACCTTAAGGGTGCGGCAATCTCATAACAGCATCCATTTCCACGCAGGAACTACATGGATAGTCAGCCCGTTGTGCTCGATGGTCTCTTCCTGTCGGTGTGTGATGATACTGAGTTGGCTGCACCCTGTCTGTTGGTGGGCTTCCCATAGTCCGGCTATCTCGCGTTCGCGTGTCTTGGGGTCATTCATTTGCCGGCATACTTGAATGAGTTGCAACACTTGGTCTTCGTGTTGCAGCACGAAATCGCACTCCTTCTCACCCATGAAATAACTTATTTTCTCCAACTCTCCGCATTTTCGGCAAAGATGTAAGAGGACACTGCTCTCCAGCAGTTTGCCCTCATCTTGACTCATGGGAAGCAAGATGTTTTGACGCATTCCGTTGTCAATAAAGTAGTATTTCTTCATACCCGTCTCCTCGCCGATGAGTGAAGGCGTGTAGCGTGGTACGCGAATGAACATAAAACTCTCGCACAAATAATCTATCCATTTGTACAGGTCGTCTTTGCTTATCTTCAAGCCTTGCGACCGAATATCATTGTAGATACTGTGGATGCTGGTCGGTTTGCCCGCATTATTCATAATACGCTTGATGAAGTAGCGCAGTACACCGATGTTGCTGATACTATGACGCTCCACTAAGTCCCTGAATAACATGGCATTATAGTAGGTCTGCAACAACTTGTCCCGTAGCAGTACATTCTGCGTCAGCACCACTTCCGGGAAACCGCCGTACCGATTGTAATCGTCCCAAGCCAACCGCAGTTGAGCAGTCTGCTGCTCGTCCAATCGAACGGTAGGAATAGATCGGAAAGAGCAATACTCGCCAAAACTCAGCGGAAAAGTTCGGTATTCCAGCGCCCAACCGCGCAGGGAGGTGGCTATCTCCTGACTAAGCATTTTGGCATTGCTTCCGCTGAGGTAGATATGCTTGCAGTAACTCTTGTGCATCCGCATAACAAACAACTCCCAGCCCTCAATGTTTTGTATCTCATCGAAGAACATATATACCTCGCTTAGCGGCGTGGTGGGATATAGTTCGCGGTAGGCTTCCGGCAATTCGTTTAGGTCTTGCTGAGACAAGCCCGACAAGCGTTCATCGTCAAAGCCCATCCACAGGATGTTTTGCGGCGAAACGCCATTCTGTACCAGTTCATTGATAACCAACTTCATTTTGCTTGTTTTGCCCGAACGGCGAACACCCGGTATGGTGATGATTTGCTCGGCGTGCAGTGGTAACTCACCTTCTCTCTTTTTTAAGGGGAAGGGGATATTGTTCTGATGCAGAACAATCAGTTGTTTGAAAACATCCTTTATCATATACATGGCTTGCTTTTGATGGGTCTTCGATTTGGAATGGTAGTGGGTGTGTTTCCTTAAATTTAGGAAATATATCAATAATACTTTCCTTAATTTTAGGAAATACGCGACAAAGGTACTGCTTTTTTTTGGTATATGCAAGAGTTTGTTTAGTTTTCTTTTTCCTAATGCTTCTTGCTGCGTGATTTTTCGAAATAAACACTCTTTATGGCTCTTGCAAATGGGGCAAAAAATTTACAATACTTTAGAAAATGGTTTCTATACTTTTTGGACTATTGTGTATTTGCGGAAAAAGTCCTAACTTTATAACATCTCCTCCGAAACTTCGTTATAGCCACAATCACTAAACAATTGGAGTTGAAAGCAACAAAATGAATAGCCAAAATTTAATTATTGATAGTACAACCGATACTATCGGGGTGCGCATTCCCGATATTTTTCACACATCTTTTCTTTTATTATTGTATGGGCGATTGTCCCATCACTCTTCCTCTTTGCAGGCGCAGTTCACGCAGATAGCCAACCGCATGCAGACCCTCCAAGCCGTGGTAACCGTTTACCGCGCCCTCGGCGGCGGCAGTGAATATGGTGAGTGAGAAATCAGAAAGCAGGTTCTGCATCTTCCTTGATTCTGCAATAAAATTAGCAACCGACCTTCTGCAGAGGTCGGTTACTGTTTTGCGGTAACTGGCATAGATAGTAAGGCAAACCATTTCTGTCTATTCGCGAAAAAAGATAGAGACAAACAATTCTCAAAACGTCGCCTCTTCCGCAACTTCATCATAGTCACAATCATCAAACAAACGCCTGTTTCATACCTTAAACATTTATAAAAACACAAAATAGTTTGCATATTTCAAAAAAAAGTTGTAATTTCGCGCACTTGTTTGGATTTTATACTGGTGTTGCAATTTACGAATATGTCGCTAAACCCTATGATAATTATGGACAATCAACAAAATACACAATCAAACTATGAGCCAACGAAGTAACAATCAAGGAAGAGGATACGAATATGCCTGTCTTTGCGAGTTGTACAATGCCATCAAAAATGTACGACCTGCGGAAATCGTAAAGAATAGTAGTCTTGAGGCTGCGCAAAGAGCATACGACACTCTCACTGAATCTGAAAAGGAAACATACAGCAAAAGCGCCAAAGCAATGATACCTGCTATCATTGACTCCGAACCGCGAATTGTTGAAGATGATCAAGATGTGTTGTCGCTTTTTATCCAACAAGATGAAGAAGGAGAAAAAGGTGATGTGCGTGATGTTATCATTGCGCGTAACACTCTTAAATGGGAAATTGGTTTGAGTATCAAGCACAATCATTTTGCAGTGAAACACAGTCGTTTAAGTCCTACAATAGACTTTGGCGACAAGTGGTTTGGAGTACCATGCTCGCAAGATTATTGGAATAAAGTTAAACCTGTTTTTGACTATTTGGAGGAAGCCAAGCAGGCGAACAAAAAGTTCAATGAGTTACCTAACAAAGACATACAAATTTATAAGCCTGTTATTGCTGCCTTTATCGAGGAAATCAATCGACAATATTGCAAACACGCAGACCTCCCCAAGAAGATGGTTGAGTACTTGTTAAGCAAATACGACTTCTACAAGGTTATCAGCGTAGATAGTCAAAGGCTAACCCAAGTACAAGCATACAACCTGCATGATTCACTCAATAAGCCCTCTAAAAAGCAAAAGCCCAAAATAATTATTCCCGTTGCTTCATTGCCTACTCGAATAATCAAAATTGATTTTTATCCGGGGCGTAATAATACGGCAGAGTTGTTTATGGACAATGGGTGGAGTTTCACCTTCCGTATTCATAATGCGGAAACTTATGCTACACCCACGCTCAAGTTTGACATTCAAATAAAAGGAATGCCTACTGATATTTTAACTATAAATTGTATTTGGAAATAATATGAGACTAATTAGTCTTTTTAGTGGAGCAGGTGGACTCGATTTAGGGTTTCATAACGCGGGCTTTCAAACGGTCGTGGCAAATGAGTACGACTCAAGAATATGTCCTACTTTTCGTGCTAATTTCCCTGATACGGAATTAATAGAGGCTGACATACGCAAAGTGGATGCTAATCAATTTCCCACAGGAATTACAGGTATCATAGGTGGTCCCCCTTGTCAGTCTTGGAGCGAAGCTGGTACTTTGAAAGGGATTGCTGACGAACGCGGGCAACTCTTTTATGAATACATTCGTATCTTAAAAACAACACAACCACTTTTCTTTGTAGCTGAAAATGTATCGGGAATGTTGGCTGCGCGGCATGCAAAAGCCGTCAAAGAGTTTTTGCAACTTTTCGACAAAGCGGGCTATAATGTGAATCTTAAAATGCTCAATGCTAATGATTACAATGTACCCGAAGATAGAGACCGTGTTTTTTACATCGGTTTCCGAAAAGATTTAGATATTGTCAATTTCAATTATCCGGAGCCTCAACAGCACAAACCCACTTTGCGCGAAGCGATTTGGGACTTGAAAGACAATGTGATGCCGGCATTACCCAAAAACAAAACCAACGCAGACAAATGTATTGTCCCGAATCACGAGTATTTTGTCGGAGAGTATTCTTCTATCTTTATGTCCCGAAATCGGGTACGCTCTTGGGATGAACCTGCTTTCACCGTCCAAGCAAGTGGCAGACAATGCCAACTCCACCCACAGGCACCTACGATGATTAAAGTAGAAAAAAACAAACAAATCTTTGTTCCCGGACAAGAAAGTCTGTATCGACGCTTGTCCGTGCGCGAGGTTGCAAGAGTACAAACATTCCCCGATGACTTCAAGTTCATTTATGATACAGTAGATTACGGCTACAAGATGATTGGAAATGCAGTGCCTGTTAATCTTGCTTATGCCGTTGCTATGCAGATTAGACGCACGTTGGAAGACAAAGGGGCATTATGAATGTAGTATCTTTCTTTGCAGGTTGCGGAGGGCTTGATTTGGGCTTTGAACAGGCTGGTTTCAATGTGATTTGGGCGAATGATTTTGAAAAAACAGTAGAAGACACATATCGGCTCAATCATCCTAAAACGCAATTTGTATTGGAAGATATTTGCAACCTATCTGCAAAGGATATTCCCGAATGTGAAGGTTTTATTGGTGGTCCTCCTTGTCAAGCATGGAGTGCTGGCGGACGAAATCTGGGACTAAAAGACGAGAGAGGGAGAGTTTTCTTGGAATATATTCGTATTATTCGTGCCAAACATCCGAAATTCTTTGTGATAGAAAATGTGGAAGGTATCTTGTCTAATACGCATATTGACTCGTTTAATGACTTTATAACGGCATTATATACAGCGGGATATGTTGTTACTCATGCCATATTGGATGCAAAGGATTATAAAATACCACAAGATCGGAAACGGGTCTTTGTAGTAGGAATCGCTGAAACACTTAATAAGGCTTGTCTGTTGCCTAATCCTACAACGGAAAAATATATCACATTGCGGCAGGCGATTGGAGATATTACAGAACAACCCCGATTTTATTCCGCAAATGAAATGGTCAATCAACAGTACGGTAAGTGGTTGAATCACGATGTGTACAACGGTCCTTATGATGAGCGATTCATGGCTCGTAATCGTGTGCGTGCATGGAATGAGGTGTCTTTCACGATACAAGCGCAAGCCAAAAATCAACCAATACACCCGCAAGCACCGAAAATGCAATATATATCACCTAATAAACGTATATTTGTAAAAGGTGCGGAGTATTTGTATAGACGCTTGAGTGTCAGAGAATGTGCAAGAATACAAACTTTCCCCGATAATTTCCGCTTTGTGTATGGTAATATCATAGATGGATATAAGATGGTAGGAAACGCCGTTCCTCCGCGACTGGCATACCAAATCGCATTGTGGCTAAAACAGACCTTGAGGTAAACAGCCTTCCGTTGATTTACTCGGCACTATTTCCTCGGCGGCGGCAGCGACCACGGTTTAGACCGCTTATCTCGCTGAAAAATCACGCTCATTGTTGTGTATGTCATTTTTTATTCGTAACTTTGCAGCCGATTTAGAACATTTTTGTGTAACAAAAAGCAATAGAATATGGATAATCGATTGACCATCATTGATTTTGTTGAGAAGTACACGCGCGAGTACGCAGACCATGTCTTCTTGCGCGAGAAAGTGGATAACCAATGGACGGAAACCACCTACGCACAAACCCGCGAGCAGGCGCATATCATTGGTGCCGGCTTGATGGCGCTGGGCTTGCAGAAAGGCGAGCGCGTGGCGCTGCTCTCGCAGGGGCGCAACCTCTGGGTTACCGCTGAGTTGGGTATCCTCTATGCCGGCGCGGTGAATGTGCCGCTGAGTATCAAACTGGCGGAGGCGAGCGACCTCCTCTTCCGTATTCGTCACTCCGACGCCTGCTATATCATTGCCTCCGAGCAGCAGTTGCCCAAGATTCGCAAGATTCTCCCCGACTGCCCCAATGTGCGCAAGGTCGTTGTGCTTGACCCGCTGACCGAGTACGGCGAGAAAGAGATTGGTATCGAAGAGGTGATGCAGCAGGGGCGCGAGTTCCTCGCACAAACGCCGGAAGCCTTTGTGGAGCGCTACAAGTCCGTCCTCCCCGACGACTATGCCAATATCTCCTACACCTCCGGCACCACGGCAGACCCCAAAGGTATCCTGCTCACCCATCGCAACTACACCGCCAATGTCGAGCAGGCGCGCTCCATCATTAGCGTGCCGCAGGATGCCGTCATGCTCATTATCCTGCCGCTTGACCACTGCTTCGCCCATGTGGCGGGCTTCTACACCATGATGTCCTACTGCGGCTCCATTGCCACCGTGCCCACGGGCAAGACCCCGATGGCGACGCTCAAGAACATTCCCGTTTCCATTAAGGAGGTGCGCCCCCATGTCATGCTCTCCGTTCCCGCGCTCGCGCGTAATTTCAAGAAGAGTATCGAAGGCGGTATCAAAGCCAAAGGTCCCGTGGTGGAGAAACTCTACAACTTCGCCCTCAACAACGCCATAAAATACAATAAGGAGTATTGGAACATGGGCGGCTGCCAGGCATGGCGCAAGCCTTTGGTCAAACTCTTCGACAAGATTATCTTCAAGGCTGTCCGCGAGGGCTTCGGCGGCAGAATGCTCTTCTTCGTGGGCGGCGGTGCCCTGCTCGACATTGAGTTGCAGCGCTATTTCTGCGCCGTCGGCATGCCGATGTTCCAGGGCTACGGCTTGAGCGAGGCGACGCCTATTATCTGCGCCAACTCCATGGGGCATGCCATTTTCGGCTCCAGCGGTCGTATCGTGAAACCCCTTGACTTGAAGATTTGCGACGCCGAGGGCAACGAGGTGCCGGACGGCGAGCGCGGCGAGATAGTTATCCGCGGCGAGAATGTGATGGCGGGCTATTGGAAGAACCCCGAATCGACGGCAAAGACCATTGTGGACGGCTGGCTCCATACGGGCGACATGGGCTATGTAACGAAGAAGCACCCCGGTTTCCTCTGGGTGGTCGGGCGTTTCAAATCCCTTCTTATCAGTGCCGACGGCGAGAAATACAGCCCCGAAGGTTTTGAGGACGGGCTGACCGACGGCAGCAAGTATGTGGAGCAGGTGGTGCTGCACAACAACCAAGACCCCTACACCATGGCGCTTATCGTCCCCAACAAAGACACCTTGAAGGAGTACGCCCAAAGCAAGGGCGTTGACCCCAAGACCGACGAGGGCAAGCGGCTGATGTTGCAGAAGATACAGGACGAGGTGAACGAGTACCGCAAGGGTGGCAGGCACTACGGCGAGTTCCCCGAGCAGTGGCTCCCCAAGGCGCTGGCTATTCTGCCCGATGCCTTCACCGAGCAGAACCACATGGTCAACTCCACGATGAAAATCGTCCGCGGCAAGGTGGAGCAGTTCTACCAAGACCGTATTGACTACGCCTACACTCCCGAAGGCAAGGAACTCTTCAACGAAAAGAACCTCCAAGCCTTCTGACCCGTTCCGTCCGAATCGGCACCCGTTCAGTGCCTTTCCGTGCCCAATCGGCACCCGTTCAGTGCCGTTCCGCGCACAATCGTCAACCCGTTCAGCGCACAATCGGCAACGCCGTTAGGGGCGTAATCGGCACCCCGTTTAGTGCCGTTCCGTGCGCAATCGTCAACCCGTTTAGCGCGCAATCGTCAACCCGTTCAGCGCACTATCGGCAACGCCGTTAAGGGCGCAGGTCTTCCCGCCTGCGCCCTTTCTCCGCTCCCCCTGCGGCGGAGCCCCGTACCCGGCGGGAAATAAAAATCCCCTTCCCATGACGGCAGTCCTTCCCGCCTGCGAGTTTTCCCCCGCTTCCCTGCGGCGTTTCCCCGCTTTCCCTGCGGCGTTTCCCCCGCTTCCCGCCTGCGGCGTTGCCCCGCATTAGGCGGGAAATCAAAATCCCTTCCCCCGACGGCAGTCGTCCCCGCCTGCGAGGTTTCTCCCGCTTCCCCTGCGACGCTGCCCCGCATTAGGCGGGAAATTAAAATCCATTTCCCCCGATGACAGGCCTTCCCGCCTGCGGAGTTTTCCCGCTTCCCTGCGGCGGAGCCCTGCATTAGGCGGAAAATTAAAATCCCCTTCCCTGATGGCAACCATTCCCGCCTGCGGAGTTTCCCCCGTTTCCCTTGCGGCGCTGCCCCGCATTAGGCAGGAAATCAAAATCCCCTTCCCCGACGGCAGCCTTTCCCGCCTGTGGAGTTCCCCCCGCTTTCCCTGCGGCGCTGCCCCGTATGTGGCGGGAAATCAAAATCCCCTTCCCGACGACAGGCCTCCCCGCCTGCGAGGTTTCTCCCGCTTCCCCTGCAACGGAGCCCCATATATAGTGGGAAATTAAAATCCCTTCCCCCGATGGGTAGGCCTTCCCGCCTGCGGAGTTTTCCCGCTTCCCTGCGGCGCTGCCCCGCATTAGGCGGGAAATCAAAATCCCCTTCCCCGATGGCAACCCTTCCCGCCTGCGAGGTTTCCCCCGCTTTCCCTGCGGCGCTGCCCCGCATTAGGCGGGAAATCAAAATCCCTTTCCCATGACGGCAACCATTCCCGCCTGCTGTTTTTTGTTGACCGGTCACCCGTGCAAAACTGCGAAAATCCGCAAAAAAAAGTACTTTTCCCTTGCATATCTCAAAGAAAAGTACTACCTTTGCACCTGACTTTGGGCTGTCAATCTCGAAAACGACTCGAAAACGACTCGAAAACGAGACGAAATCGAAACGAGGAAGAAGGCAGAGAAAACGCTGAGGACGCGGGTGCCTTGTCCTCGCCGGGAGAAAGAGCAAAAATCGGACAAAACAAACATTATCAACCCCATAAACTATCAAAGCGATGGCAAAAACAGACTTGGAAGTTCCCTTTGGCGGAATGCGCGGGCGACTCGACCGCGAGAGTGATATCTATTTCACCAACCGATATGGTGAGACGGTAATCAGCCACTACCCCCGGCACAAAGACCCGAAGAAGATTTCCGACCGCCAGAAGGCAAGGCATGCCGTTTTCCACAATGCCGTTGCCGAAGCGGATCGCCAGTTAAAAGACCCCCAAGCGGCAGCTGAGTGGCAACGCCGTTTCGAGGAGCAGAAGCGTACCGCCAAGAAGCCGTACCGCCTCCTCCGCAACTTCGTTATAGCCACGATAACCAAACAACAGGATTCCCCAAAACAGTAGCCATTTTTGCAAAAACAACGAACAAATTTGCATATATTGCAAAAAAAGTGTACCTTTGCACTGCAAATAGTTGCAAAGAAAGATTGTTTAACTGCAAAATGAACAATATGTGTGCCTTCTTGTAGGCATGTAATAGAAGTCCCGTTGTTGTTCTGAGTCCTCGGTTATGCTTATCATTTTCATTGTTATAACAGTAATCTTGCTCCTTCTTACGCGCGGATTGTCGCTGAAGGATCGTATTGCTGTCTTCTCCCGCGGGGCGGGCGAGAAAGACTTGTTGCTGATGGTGTGGATATTCATGCTGGCGGGTGCCTTTGCCGCCTCTGCCAAGGGCATGGGTGCTGTGGATGCCATGGTGAGCCTGACGCTGAAGTTCCTGCCGCCTAACTTTGCGCTGACGGGGCTTTTCTTCTCGGCGTGTATCGTCTCGCTCTGCATGGGGACGGGTATAGGTACCATTATCGCCCTTATACCCATTGCCTCTCTGCTGGCAGAACGCACTGAACTGTCGTTGCCGGTGATGGCGGCTGCCGTGATTGGGGGTGCGTTCTTCGGCGATAACCTTAGTTTTATCTCCGACACTACCATAGTAGCCACACAGTCGCAGGGGTGTAAGTTGAGCGATAAGTTCCGTTTCAATATCCGCATGGTGCTGCCCATGGCTATTATCGTGGGCGTTATATATGTCTTCCTCGGAAAGGAAGCCTCGTCGGCGGTGGACACCATAGACCGCGTGCTGTGGTGGAAGACCATTCCTTATCTGGCGGTGCTGGCGTGCGCCGCGGCGGGCATGAATGTGCTGATTGTCTTGTTGGCGGGGAATGTGCTTATAGGGATTGTGGGGCTGAGCGACGGTTCCTTCACTTTCATGCAGTGGATTGACTGCATGATACAGGGTATCAACGGCATGGGCGAACTGATACTCATCTCTATGCTCGCGGGTGGAATCTTCGCACTCATTAAATACAATGGCTGGATGGACGCGCTGATACGCTTTATCCAACGCCATACCCACACGCAGCGCGGGGCGGAATTGAGTATTTGCGGCATAGTGGCGGTGGCGAATGTCATTACGGCGAACAACACCGTTGCCATACTCAGTGTGGGCACTATCGCGAAGCGCATTGCAGACCACTACGGTATCGATCCGCGCCGCAGTGCTTCGCTGCTGGACACTACCTCTTGCACCGTGCAAGGGCTGTTGCCCTACGGAGCGCATGTCATGCTCACTGCCGGCATAGTGGGATTATCCCCGCTGGAGATAATCCCTTATCTATTCTATCCCATGCTTATCGGCGTGGCGGTATTGCTCACTATTCTCTTGCCGATAAAGTCTTTAAGCGGGAAGAAGGGTAGTAATACGCAAGTATCTGCTGGTAAGTAGAGCCCTCTACCGCCATTTCGGCGGCGCCGATTTGGCATAGTCCCACGCCGTGTCCCCATCCGTGTCCCCGAAGAATAAAAAGGCCATCTGAAGGCTTTTGGTTCTCCCCCTCTGACGAGGAGTTAGAGAGGATATCAAACCACGAACTGTATAGACAGGTGTGTGAGAGTGTCTGCCTTATTTTTAGTTCTTTGCTGATGACGGCACGGTGTTTGGTACCTGTTATCTCCAATTCGTATATTCTGCCGCTTGCGCCGCGTTTGAGAGGGCGTAGCGACAGTATCTCGCCGAAGTCTGTACCCGATTTCTCGCGGACGATGGCGGACAACTCCTCGGTAGTGTAGCGCACCTCCCAATCATGGAAGTCGCGGGTCTCTTGGTCGTAGTTGTTTAGCACCAGCCGTTGCAGGCGCGGGTTACCCGCCGCCTTGCCGCAGTAGGGGCAATCCACGGGTTGAAGGTATGGATAATCCTTGTCTTCCCAGCAGGTGCTGAACAGTTCTGTTTTGCCCCCGCAGCACTTGTAGTAGCGGCAGTCGCACACCTCATCGCCGTATGTCAGCACTTGTCCTTTGGTTTCCCGCACAGCCTGCACCGCCCGTTCATTGCGGCGCAGCAGTCCTTCGTAGCGCTGGCAGTGGTCATCGGCGCATACATCGAACCCCACATGCTCCGTATGCCCTATTGCACGCATTGCCCACGAGCGGGAGATGACCGCATGCGCTTTGAGCAACTCCAACGGACTGTCTGCCGACATCTCGGACGAGATGACGGATGTGAGGTAGTCTTCGAGGGGAAGGGTGTTGATAGCGGTCTCCGTGCCGTCGGCGTTGCGGCGGATGGTGAGTGTTCCTTCAAACGCTTGGTCTTCGTGCCTGTCCCAATGGAAGCCGATACCGATACGCACGTTCTTCAACAGGAAATCATGCTCCCGCTGCTCATACTCGATATGCGGAGCAGTCAGTATGCCGACGGAAATGTTCATCATTTATTGATTGTCTTTTATCCGTGCTTGGAGTTCCCATGTGCGGATGCGGTCTTTGTACCAATTGTTGCGGTTCATTGTGGGAATATCGCAGTTGGCATCGGAGTTGCACTCCCAGCGTCGGCAGTTATAGACCACGTCATAGATACGCCCGACGGGGTATTCGCGGCAGATACGGAGCGCTACCGCGTAGTCTTCGCCGTACTTGGTGGTGG
The DNA here is from genome assembly GCA_051878345.1 of Paludibacteraceae bacterium. Taxonomy (GTDB): domain Bacteria; phylum Bacteroidota; class Bacteroidia; order Bacteroidales; family Paludibacteraceae; genus Colicola. The sequence goes on from JBJEJX010000049.1 coordinate 19,236, forward strand.
GGAAGTCTATGGTACGGAGCAATGGGGTATAGAAAGCACGCGGGGCACCTAAACCGTTGATACGCAGTGCATTGTTCATACCGTTGTCGTTTGTCCACTCACGGTGGTCAATAACGCCGGGCGGGAGAAGGTTGCCGTCAATGTCGGTCATTTGGTAGGTACCGATAACGAGTGCGTAGTTGCCTTCACGGAACTTGTTTATGAAGGTTTGGACGGTGTGTGGCGAAGAGTAGGTGTCATCTGAGTCGAGTTGGATGGCATAGAGTCCGCAGCGCGGGTCGTGGACGGCTTTGTTCCAGTTGCCGCCGATGGCGTGGTATGTCGAGTCTTGGGCGATGTATATGAGTTCGGGGGTGGCAGGGTTTGCCTTGCGGGCTGCTTGGTTCTCGGCAACGAGTTCGCGGATGATGTCCTGCGTGCCGTCGGTGGAGTTGTCGTCCACGATGAAGACATTGAAAGAGTAGGGTGTTGCTACCTGCTGCGAGAGGGCGCTCGTGATAGCGTCACGGACGGTGCGGGCGCGGTTCTTGCAGGGGATGATGACGCTGGCGGTTACGGGGTGGTCTTCCGCTATGGCGGTGGCAACGGGGTGGAGGTCGGCGGGACTGATGAGGGCACGGACATTGCGGAGATAGTCGGTTACGGCCTGTTCCATTTCTATTTGTACGGCACGGTTGCGGGGATCCACGTAGTCAAATAGTTTCTCGCCCGATTTACGGTTGTCATGCTCTACTTCGTAGTAGAGGTATTCGGGGATGTGGACGAACGGAGTGTGTGCGTTCTCAGAGGCTTTCAGACGGAGGTCGTAGAGCCCTGCGTATTGGTAGTCGGCGCTCATGCGTGCGGCTGCTTCTCGGAGGGCGTTGGTGTCCCAGAGCATTACGGCACCGAAATCGAAGTCATCACGGAGTGCACCTTGCTGATAGTCGATAACGGGGGCTTCGATGGGCTGCCCGCTGTCGTCGGTGCGCTGGAAATGGTCTGCATAGACCATCTTGGCACGGGTCATTTGGAGCACCTGCACCATTCGTTCTTGGGCACGATAGACCCACTCGATGTCGGGCTTGGTGATAAGAAATGTATAGGGAGTTTTTGCCTCAGAGGCGATGTGGCGGATGAGGTCGGACGAACACAGACGACCGTTGAGATGGAAAGAAGTGAACATGCTTGCTTGTTAAGAATTAAGAATTATGGGGTATTGTGAGTGGGGATTGCCCAAAAATCACACAAAAGTAGTGTTTTTTTTGGATATGTGCAAATTTTTTTGTAATTTTGCGCTCAATTTTAAGAAGTTTAGTGCTATGATATTGATTGCAGACTCAGGTTCTACCAAATGCCGCTGGTGTTTGATGACCGCTAACGGACAATTCTCGGAGTTCTTGACAGATGGTATCAACCCGCTGTTCCAAACGAGTGATGCGATGCGCAATTCCATTAGTAATCAGTTGCTGCCGCAGATAGCACCGCTGCTGTGGGCGGGCACGCTGACGCATGTTTTCTTCTACGGTGCGGGTTGTATTCCTGAGAAGATACCGTTTGTGGAGAAAGCGTTGCACATGGTGTTCAAAAAGGCGGAGGTGCGCGTGGAGTCGGATATGTTGGCGGCTGCCCGGGGATTGCTGGGACATAAGACCGGTGTGGCGTGTATCTTGGGTACGGGGTCGAACTCCTGCTTGTACGACGGGGAGAAGATTGTGGAGAATGTACCGTCATTAGGCTATATTTTAGGCGATGAGGGCTCTGCCGTGGCGTTGGGCAAGCGGTTGGTGAGCGATGTGCTGACGAACCAACTGAGCAAGCCGCTTTGTGAAAAGTTCTTAGCGCAATATGGATTGAGTGTGGCATCCGTGATAGAGCATGTGTACCGTTTGCCGTTCCCGAACAGGTGGCTGGCAAGTTTGTCGAAGTTTTGCGCGGAGAACATTGAAGACGAGCAGATTAGCGAGTTGGTATATGATACGTTCCAGCAGTTTGTAAAGCGGATAGTGGCGCAGTATTTCGAGAAAGACGGAGTGGAGAACGAGGAGACGAGCCATATGCCTGTGAGTTTTGTAGGGTCTGTGGCGTACTACTATCGCCCTGTACTTGAGCATGTGATGTCCGATTACGGGTTTACGGTGGGGCAGATATTGCGCGACCCGATGGAGGGCTTGATAGAATATCACAAGGACGATATTGTGCCGACGACTTGATTTTGATGTTTGGTTGGTGTTCGGGTGGGTCTGGATACCTTTTTGCTACTCGTCGCGGTCGGCTTTAGGTCTGCTCAAGGACCGTCGGTGAGGCGTTGTTTTTGTAGGCGGAAAAAGAGATTGTCAGTTTGATGGTTTAGGTTCCTGAACTGACAGCAAGATGTTATTTCCTGCCAAAATGGCAGGTAAAAAGGGTGTTGGCACGCTATTTGTGAGAGCAATTTATAGTGTGTGAACGAAAAGAAAATAATACGAGAAAACGATATGAATTTTATTCAGTTAATTACCAAGTTGTTTGGAAATAAGGCGCAGAAGGATATGCGCGAGATTATGCCATATGTGGAGAAAATCAAGGTGGCATATGAGACGATAGACAAACTCTCGAACGATGAGTTGCGTGGTCGCAGCCAAGCGTTGATGGCGCAGATACAAGAGCGCGTAGCGGACAAGAAACAGAGAATCAGCGAGCTGAAGGCATCCATAGAAGGACTTGAGATAGACCAACGCGAGAAGGTGTATGATGAGGTGGATAGTCTTGAGAAACAAATAAAAGAGGACCACAAGACCGTGCTGCTGGAGGTATTGCCGGAGGCGTTTGCGATAGTTAAAAGTACGGCTCGCCGTTTTGCAGAGAACGAAACGATAGAGGTTACTGCAACGCAGCAAGACCGCGATTTTGCGGCGGATTCGCGTTTCGACTTTGTGGAGATAGACGGTGATAAGGCTGTTTACCACAACCATTGGACGGCAGGCGGAAACGAGATTACGTGGGATATGGTGCACTATGATGTGCAGTTGATAGGCGGCGTGGTGCTTCACCAAGGCAAGATAGCCGAGATGGCAACGGGTGAAGGTAAGACACTGGTGGCGACATTGCCCGTCTTTTTGAATGCGCTGACTCACGAGGGCGTGCATGTGGTAACCGTGAACGATTACTTGGCAAAGCGTGACTCGGAGTGGATGGGACCGCTATATATGTTCCACGGGCTGACGGTGGATTGTATCGATAAGCACCGCCCGAACTCGGACGAGCGTCGCAAAGCATACGCCTGCGATATTACTTTTGGTACGAACAATGAGTTCGGTTTCGACTACCTGCGTGATAACATGGCAACCTCGCCGCTGGACTTGGTGCAACGCGGGCATAATTTCGCTATCGTGGACGAGGTGGACTCCGTGCTGATTGACGACGCGCGTACTCCGTTGATTATAAGCGGTCCTGTGCCGAAGGGAGAAGATCAGATGTTTGACGAATACAAACATCGTGTGGAGCAGTTGGTGCGTACCCAGACCACGCTAACGACGAAGTTGCTCACCGAGGCGAAGGCGAAGATGGGCAGTGCAGACGAGAAAGAGCGTGAGGCAGGCGAGTTGGCGTTGTTCCGCTCCTTCAAGGGTATGCCGAAGAATAAGGCGCTGATTAAGTATTTGAGCGAGCCGGGTGTCAAGGTGCGTTTGCAGAAGACGGAGGAGTTCTACCTGCAAGAGAATGAGAAGAACATGCACATTGCCACCGATGAGTTGTACTTTGTGATAGACGAGAAGAACAAGACCATTGAGTTGACTGACAAGGGTATTGATGCCTTGACGGGTACAACGGAAGACCCGCAGTTCTTCGTGTTGCCGGATGTGGGAAGTGAGATGGCTGAGGTGGAGAACCAAGCGCAACTGAGTGCGGAGGAGAAGCAGCAGAAGAAAGACGAGATAATGGCGAACTACAGTATCAAGTCGGAGCGCGTACATACGGTGCACCAACTGCTGAAAGCCTACACGCTGTTTGAGAAGGATGTGGACTATATCATCGACGACAACCAAGTGAAGATTGTGGATGAGCAGACAGGGCGTGTGATGGAAGGTCGCCGCTGGTCGGATGGTCTGCACCAGGCTGTGGAAGCCAAGGAGAACGTGAAAGTGGAAGGAGCAACACAGACCTTTGCCACGATCACGCTGCAAAACTATTTCCGTATGTACAACAAGTTGTCGGGTATGACGGGTACGGCGGAGACTGAGGCAGGCGAGTTTTGGAATATCTACAAACTGGATGTGGTGGTGATTCCGACCAACAAACCTATCGCGCGCGTGGACATGAATGACCGTATCTATCGCACCAAGCGTGAGAAATACAACGCGGTGATAGACGAGATAGTGTCGTTGGTAGGGCAGGGGAGACCTGTGTTGGTAGGTACCACGTCGGTGGAAATCAGTGAGTTGCTGAGCCGTATGCTCACACTGCGTAAGATTAAACACAATGTGCTGAATGCGAAGTTACACCAGCAAGAGGCGAATGTAGTGGCAGAGGCCGGTCGTCCGGGCGTGGTAACGATAGCTACGAACATGGCAGGTCGTGGTACGGATATCAAGCTGACAACCGAGGTAAAAGCGGCGGGCGGTCTGGCGATAATCGGTACGGAGCGGCATGAGAGCCGTCGTGTGGACAGGCAGTTGCGCGGTCGTTCCGGTCGTCAAGGAGACCCGGGTAGCAGTGTGTTCTATGTATCGTTGGAAGATGACCTGATGCGTATGTTCGGCTCTGACCGGATAGCGTCGCTAATGGATAAGATGGGTTTCCAAGAGGGCGAGATGATTGAGCATCAGATGATTAGCAACTCAATTGAGAAAGCGCAGAAGAAGGTGGAGGAGAACAACTTCGGTATCCGCAAGCGACTGATTGAGTATGATGACGTGATGAACCAGCAGCGTAATCTGATTTACGCAAAGCGCCGCCATGCGCTGATGGGAGAGCGTATCGGGGTGGATATCACGAATATGATTTACGATACGGCAGAGACGATTCTGTCGGAAGCCAAGGAGGCGGGCGATTACGAAGGATTGCAATTTGAGGTGATGCAGACATTTGCGATGGAGGTGCCTTTTGATGAAGACACATTCCGTAGCACGCGAACAAGCCAGCTGAGCGAACAACTGTCAGAAACGGCTATGGACTCGTTCAAGCGCCGTATGGATAAATTGGCGACGGTGGCTAATCCCGTGATACAAAAAGTGTATGAAGAGAAAGGGCAGATGTATGAAAACATCTTGATACCCATCTCGGACGGCAAGCGCGTGTATAACATTGCCGTGAACCTGAAGAAAGCCGCAGAAACCGATAGCAAAGAGGTGATTCGCGAGTTTGAGAAGCGTATGTTGCTCTTCGTAATTGATGACGAATGGAAAGAGCATTTGCGCCGTCTGGACGATTTGAAACAAAGCGTGCAGAACGCATCTTATGAGCAGAAAGACCCGCTCCTCATATATAAGATAGAGTCGTTTAATATCTTCAAGGAGATGTTGGACGCGCTCAATCGCCGTGCCATCTCTATCTTGTTGCGCGGACAGATTCCTACTGCCGACCCGCAGCAAGTGCAGCAGGCGGCACAGCAGCGCCGTCAGGACTACTCGCGCTATCGCACGCAGAAAGATGCTGTGGCGCAGGCAGCGCAACGCAGTGGACAGGCGGCTGCCGCAGGACGCGACACGCGCGAACCGCAGAAGCAGATGCCTATTCATGTGGACAAGAAGCCACGCCCGAATGACCCCTGCCCGTGCGGTAGCGGCAAGAAATACAAGCAATGCCACGGCAAGATGGATAATGCACTATAATTGATTTCCCTTGACAATAAAACGCTTTTTTATCCTGCTTTCGTTCGTTTGTGCTGCCAATATGTTGGTGGCACAAACTGATAGTATTCCTGTATCCTGGTTAGATACGATACGATTGCAGGACGAGCCTGCCGCAGTGTCTGACACTTGGTTGCTCGATATGATTCAGAGTGCACGGCAATCGGCGAATGCAGATACTGCGGATTTGCTTATCGGGGCAGATACGCTGGGCTACATAATGGTGGATACCATATCCGGCGATACGCTGTGGACGGTGGCGCAGGTGCTGGCGCGAGACTCCATTCGTCGTGAGATAGCGATGATGGATTCTCTCAAGGCATTGAATGCTAAGTATGAGGAGCAACCTCACGAGGTACCGGTGATTGCTGTGCAACGCTCGTTGGTAAAAGATGCCGAAGAAGACCAACGCGACGTAATGCGCGCTATTCGCAACATGCACACGCCGTGGCGCAAAGAAGCGACCATTATTGCGCAGATGACGCAGAACTACGTGTCCCCCAATTGGTACCAGGGTGGTGTGTCGAGTTTTGCCGTGCTGAGCATTATGAAAGGGCAGATAGGGTACTATGGCGACCGTTTCACGTGGGAGAATACCGGCGAGTGGCGTGCCGGCGGCTCTACGGCGAAGGAAGATACATTGCGCTATGTGGCATGCACGGACGATTTATTCCGGCTTTATACAAAAACCAACTACAAGGCGGTGAACAAACTCTATTATTCTTTCTCTGCCGAGTTTGAAACCCGCTTCTTCCGCACCTATAAGACCAATACGATGACGCTCAAGTCGGCTCCTTTCTCGCCCGTGCGACTGAATCTGGCATTAGGTATTGACTACAAACCGATAGACGGGATGTCGCTTTCCTTCTCGCCGCTGGCGTATAAGATGATTCACGTGGCAGACACGGTAAATATGAACAAGGCGGATTATGGTATCGAAGCGGGCAAGAAGACGCTAAACGACGTAGGTAGTTCCATACGCTTTGAGTATGTATGGAAACCGGTACGCGAGGTGGCGCTGGAGACAAAACTTTATATGTACACCAACTATAAGAAAGTTGAGTTGGACTTGGAGGTCAACTGCGACTTTATCATCAATCGCTTCTTCTCTGCGCGCCTGATGCTCCACCCGCGATACGATAATACGGTCGTTTTGGACGGACAAGAGAAAGCCAAGATACAGTTTAAGGAACTGCTTTCCATTGGCTTTGCACACAAATTCCGATAATACGATTCAGACTCGACAAAGATACATTTTCCATTACACTCGACATTGTTGTTGAGTGTTTTTTTTGTGATTATTCTCCGTAATCTTCTCTATCAAGGGAGCGGTAGGAGATGGCTTCCATGAGGTGGGGCGGGAGGATGTTCGGTTCGCCGGCGAGGTCGGCGATGGTGCGGGCTACCTTGCGAATACGGTCGTAGGCGTGGGCGGAGAGTCCGAAATCTTAATAATCGTACATTTTTCGGGCAGGTTTGCCCTGCGGGCGACCTGCGATAGACCCGCGACCGACCCGCGACAAACACCCGAAAAGGTCGCGGCGGGAGAAATCTTAAAAATCGTACTACTTTCTTCACTACCATTTACTTGCGTCTTGGGGGTCGCGAGAATATCTAATGAGCCGAATAACTTCCTCAAAGTTCTCTGCTGCCACTTGCTGACCGTCAAGTTCTTCAAGGTGGCGTTTTACAGCATTGATTTCTGCGTTAACATGCCCCATCATGTACCACGCGGAAGTATGAAGCAAGCGGATATTGCGAAAGCAAGATGATGGCTTTACCATCTAATGTGAAATCGATTAAATTTGGCCTCATGATTGTAATGTTTATTGACGGTTATGCAAATGATATTGTTTATCAAGGAACTCCGCATAGCCTTTCGGCATTTGCGGTTGTACTTTTGAGAACAGTTCCGAATAGGTTTCGAGGAACGAGGACAGAAGGAATGGCTCATCCCAGGTCTCCTGCAAATAATCAAAGAGCAGTTCGCCAAGCAGATATGGATAGCTCTTTTCCTCTGCGTAAATGTCACCGAAAATATCGTCTTCCATTTCCGGGGGAAAATAGAGCAGATTGGTGAAGACGATATCCGTCTTGGCGTATAGCTGATCCATCACTTCCGGCTCAATGCACGCATTATTGGATTTGAACCAAGCGAGCGCACTCTCATCGTGCATGATATTGGTGAGCCCAAGCAGAAGACTGATATTTTGCTGAATACCGGCGTAGAAACCATTGCTCTTCTCGTTGTATCGTAGCGCTTGGAGAAGGAAAAAGGCACGGTAAGGATTGCCCTTGTAGTAGCACGAGGGTTTGAAATATACGTCTTCAAAGTTTGCAGCCAGCCTTTGCATGTGCTCGGTGTGACAACTCGTGATGCAGTGCATAACAATACAGTCATCACTAATCAGCACAACGTCCATGTTCGTGGACTGATTGCATGGTTGTCCGTCAGATGTTTCGGTAAACAACGGAAACTTGACATCAAAATAGACTTTGTCGTAGGTCTCGCCGTTAAGCCTAAGCGGATGCTTCGGGCTTACCCACCAGAAAAAACTGCGGGAAATGTTACCTTCTTCCGGGAAAGAGAAGACTTTCCGGAGGCGGTTTCCGGACTTGTTTGCGGGGGTGGTGTTTGTGATTGTAATCTTGCGCATAAATGTATAAATTTTGAAATTTGCTGCAAAATTACAACACGAGAGTGCCATCCTGTGGCACCCTCGCAAAGAAAATCACTTTTTGGGGTTATTTTTTCAAGTCGTAAAATTTACGTACATTCGGATCTAAATCGAAATCTTTAAACATGTCTTGATATGACAAAGTAGCTTCTAATACTTTGAACTTATTGCAGGTGTTTATGTAGTTCAGTTTTTGCGCAAGTTGCTCGTACAATCCTACATAGGAATTATACGAATTATGCTTAGCAACCACCTTTTCCGGAAGTTTGAATAGTATTTCACCTAAATAGATATGGTCGTATATATCTTTTGCACTATCAATGAAGCCCTTCTGTACTCCCTGATAATGAGAAATCATTTGTTTGATACCTTGACAATACTGTTGAGGACGATTAGGTGCTGCAGAAATAGACCACATGTCATCCCCTCTTACAATCTCCAAGCCATCTATAGGCTGCTGGTCTGCTGTAAGTTGATAGTACACCTCATCATATACGTCACTAATCTTGTCATATTTACCGTGCGAAAGGTATTCCGAAAATTTCGATTCCAAGAATAGAATTACGGACTCTCCTTGTGTATTGGATCCTATTAACACAACATCCATATTGGAATTGTGTTCCTTACCTCTTTTGTCTTTGCCAATAGAGTTTTTCTGCTCAAAACGACTCTCGTAGAACTCAATCTCCTGTCCATCGACTTTCATTTTCAGCGTATGTTCTTTAGACAAAGAATAGAAGCACAATAAGGCTACTAACGATGATGAATGCAAGGTGGAAATTCTTCGATATTCCAGACCGTCACCGGCTATAGCCATGCCATATTTTTCACCAAAAATGTCATTAGTTATCCCAAATATCTCTTTAAGATGAGCGCATATTTGGCATTTATCAACTTTCTTGCGCATATCCATGAAAGAGCAAGAGTTGTTTGAATACTTTCCCTGCCAATAGGTCCGGGATAACAGACCCTTTTTGATACATTCTTTTACAAACGCATTTTGGGCAAAGAAGCACCTATACAAATCGATTTGTGGAAAATCATTAACAGAAGTAATTTTACTCACAACTATGAAATTTTGAAATTCTCTGCAAAATTAGCATGTGTAAGTGCCAACCTGTGGCACTATATGAAAGAAAATCGCATTTAACATCATTTTTTATAGTTCTCCAGCACTTGCTTGGCTTCTTCCATGAATTTTTCACGAAGCCAAAGCGGTTTAGTGACGATTATATCCGGCAAGAATGAACGGAGTTCTTGGATGAAGTCTTCTGTTGGAGCAATCCTATATTCAAAGATGGAATAGTCATTCGTGCGCTCGGTCTCATTCTGTGAGTGGTGCAATGGAAGTGAACGCAGATAGTTGGCACGGAATGGTGTTACGCGAAGCTGAACAGACTCAGCCGGAGTATCGCCCGCCATCACTCCGTAAAAGTTGTAGAGGAACGTATCTGCATGGAAATTTTTCGGTACTTTGAAGGAGTGGTCGGTTATCTCCATCGATAATACACGATCGAGCGAATAGAAATGCGGCTCTTTGTTGCCTTCCCGCTGTGCAATGATGTACCAACGCTGTTTGAAACAACGCAAACAGTACGGTGCTATTTCAAACTCGCGTGGTTCGGGCATCTTGAAGCTCTGATATTGTACATGCAGCGTCTTGTTCTGCTGAATAGCATCAATGACCAATGTGAGGAACCGGTTGCCGGAGGGTATCGGCTCCAGCACAATACGGTCTTTTATCTGTTGGCTATCCATGAGTACGTTGCTGATAGAAAAGCCGTTGATGAGCCATTGTTGCACATTGCCCTGCTTCATATCATCTGCATTCTCCAATGCGTACTTGTTACCACGCGAGCGCAGGCATTCAATAGAAATGCCGAAAAGTGAACCGATATCATTTTTCATGCGCATAAACGTGCGCTTGGGAATGCGGCTTTCGCCCTGCTCGTTGAGATTGGAGCGTGACCAATAATAGTCTATCTCCGATTTAGATAGAGCACCATGCGCGTGGAGCAGATCCACCAGCCATATGTAACGTTTGAATTGCGAGATTGGTGTCATTCTTCTTCTCCTCCAGAGTCATTCCATTTGCCTAATTTGCGCAGAACCCATTCCTGTACGGCGTAATAAGGTCTCAGAAAACAATAATGTACCCCATTTTTTCAATCTTGCACGTTTCCAAAAATTGGGTGCACTACATATCATCTTATTCCCCGTAGTCTTCGCGGTCGAGGGAGCGGTAGGAGATGGCTTCCATGAGGTGATTGGACTGGATATTTGGTTCGCCGGCGAGGTCGGCAATAGTGCGGGCTACTTTGCGGATACGGTCGTAGGCGCGGGCGGAGAGGCCGAGTTTGGTAAGTGCATATTGAAGCAGACGGTCGCCCGCTTCATCGATGACGCAATACCGGTTGAGCATCTTCGAGGTCATCTGCGCATTGCAGTGGATACCCGTGCCTTGGAAACGCGCTTGCTGTATCTTCCTTGCGCGAACCACGCGCTCGCGTATCGCCGCCGAGGGCTCGCCGCCCTCGCGCTTGCGCAACTCCGAATAGGGTACGGCTTGGATGGGGACTTGTATATCAATACGGTCGAGCAACGGACCCGAGATGCGGTCTTTGTAGCGGTGTACCTGCAAAGGCGTGCAGGTGCAGGCGTGCGTAGTGTCGCCATAGTGCCCGCACGGGCACGGATTCATCGCCGCCACCAGCATGAACGATGCCGGATACTCCACGCTCATCTTTGTCCGTGCGATGGTAATCTTGCGGTCTTCCAGCGGCTGACGCATTACCTCCAGCGCACTACGCTTATATTCCGGGAGTTCGTCGAGGAACAGTACACCGTTGTGCGCCAAACTGATTTCTCCGGGGTGGGGATTGGTGCCGCCGCCCACAAGTGCCACATCGGTAATCGTGTGGTGCGGGCTTCGGAACGGGCGCTGCACAATCAGGGAATGTCTCTCACCGTTTTGCTGCATCAACCCCGCCACGGAGTGTATCTTTGTGGTCTCCAATGCCTCGTCAAGGCTGAGTGGCGGCAGTATGGACGGCAATCGTTTCGCCATCATTGATTTGCCCGCACCCGGAGGTCCTACCATCAGCATGTTGTGTCCGCCTGCTGCCGCCACCTCCATCGCTCTGCGCACATTCTCCTGCCCGCGCACATCTGCGAAGTCCAACTCGCCCGTGTGGCTGCTCTCTGCAAACAGCTGCGCCACATCCACGCGATAGGGCTCAAACGTCTGTATGCCGTTGAGGAAATGAACCACGTCCAGCAGGTGCTCCATACCGTACACGTCTATTCCGTCGGTAACAGCCGCCTCTGCGGCATTCTGCACAGGCAGGATAATACCTTTGAATCCTTCGCGCCGTGCTGCCAACGCTATGGGCAGTGCCCCGCGAATGGGTTGCAGGGAACCGTCCAAACTCAGCTCTCCCATAATCAGATAATCACCGAACATGGTGCTTTTCACCTGCTCATCGCCTGCCAAGATACCTATGGCAAGCGGTAAATCGTAGGCGGCACCCTCTTTCTTGATGTCAGCGGGTGCCATGTTGATGGTGTAACTATGGGAAGGAAAACGGAAACCGTTGACTTGCATGGCGGAGTAAATGCGCTCGCGCGACTCCTTCACCGAATTGTCAGGCAAGCCCACCAGCACAAAATTGTTGCCACTTGTGGCATGTACTTCTATGGTAATCAGTGCGGCGTCTATGCCTACGGTGGCAGCGCCAAAAGTTTTGATGAGCATCTTGTTTTAATTATAAACTTTGTGAAGCAAGATAAGAAAGTATTGAGAAACAGGTCTATCCTTTTGTACAGCAAGAGAACAGTGCACGCCACACGGATTTATTGTGCTTTTGCTTCTCCTTTCTTCGCTTTCCGTGCCTCTTTTCGTTGGGCGCGTTCTTCCTTCGTTAAAGGATTGAAGTCGTGTTTCCATACAAAGCCTATTCCCTGTATGGTACTTGCCTGTCGCAAGGAATACTTATCAACGGTGTGTGTATAGCCCTTCAGCCGCAGTTTTCCGTCGTCTGTCAGCAATACTTCTACATCCAAATCACCGAAGAAGGGTTGGTTGGCTATATCGTTGTAGCGGTAACCCACGTTCCCGTTAATCAGCAACCTATCCACCGGCTGCAACTGGAATTGTGCCTCATATTCTTGGCTGGCGTCCGCGCCTTCGCCGTCCGTACGGATATTTACTCCCATGGAGAACACGTTGGTCAGTTTCCCCAGCCATGCGTTGATTTGTCCCGTGATAGTGGAGGAAAGAAGGGAGTAGGACTCGTTCAGTCCTATGTACTGAGTGGAGGTCATATACTCAGGCATGAAAAACTTACCAAATACCAACAGATACACCACTTGGCGCATTAACATCTCATCCGTGTTGATGATAGCACGCACCTGCGATTGGATGTTCTCATCTGAGTTAGGCAACTCTATTGCAAACTGCAGAACAGGGTTCTCCAAAGTGCCGCTCATATTGAGGCAGGTGTTCACGGGTACGCTCGTACGCGTGGTGGCAAGTTGGTCTATCTCGCTGCCGAACAAATCCTTGAGGCTGGCGGTAACGCGATATTTGGCATTCACATTCAGTTGGGGTTGTTCCGGCGACCCCGACCAAGAGACGGTGCTACCTTCCGTTATGGTAAACTGGCGGCGGATAATGTTGCCCACCGTGAAATCAAGTGTTCCTTGCTGCAACTCATAGTTGCCCATCAACTTGATATCTTCGTTTTGGGAATCATAAGTGAACCTCAACGAGCCGTCTCCTCTGCCTTGCAGCATATCGCCATTACGTTCGCCCAACATCAGTTGCACCAACAGATGTTGGTCTATGTCTATATTCATTGCCAGCAAGACTCGTGTGGACGAGGGGAGGGTGGGGAACAATTCCGGCTCCTGTTCGTCTTCGGCATCAACGGGGGCGTAGAGACTGACTTGGTTATGGTCGGTGAACGTAATGAAATTACTTTCGGCGGCAGTGGAGGCATAGTCGATAGAGAAGCGGAAACGCGACTTCCCCACTGTGCGGGCATTGGCTTGGATATTGACCTCATTCTCATCTCCAACGATATGCACATCACCATTCGCATATACCAATCCTTGCAACATTTCGCCTGCTTTGTCGGGCAGATTGAGTGCCATCGCGTTGTCCACTTGCACATCAAACCCGTAGCGGAAATTCAAGAAACAATCATGGTACAGCGCTCCGTCCAAGTGCAGAGGATGTTTCTCTGAATCATAAAGGGTGATGTTACGGAATTGGATAGAGGTGGAGTCCATGGTTACGGAGTCGGAGAGATAGTATCTGCAACCTGTGAAGGGTATGGTCAGGGCTCCGTCTTCGGCTTTCACTTTTGCCGTAACCCATGTGTTTTGATCTTCGCCAAAAATGTCCACCACGCCGCTGCCGTAGCCGCTTATGTCAGAGATAATGCCGCTTGTCCAATGGTTGATAAACGATAACGGGATAGAATCAGGATATACCGTGATACCCCAATGTCCGGTAGAGGTGATAACCTGTCCGTCCACATGTGCCACTTTGCGCTGCTGCAACGAATAGACATCGCCGTTAATCAAAATATCATTGGTGGTCTTGTCCAGTGCCACCTGCGCGAGTGTCGTTCCCAGAAGCATATCGTTCATCTGCGTAGAGTCTAACCGAACATCGGCTTCAAACGTGGGGCGGCTGAATAGACTGTATAGCGTAGCCCAGCCGGTCAGATAGCCTCCTAACTTGAACTTCTCTTCCGGCAATACGAAGGGCAATACAAATCCTGCGTCTATATTTCCCAAAGCGATGTGAAGGGAATCTTCAGCACGGCGCGATGCCGTGCCTTGTGCCCGAATGTACTGGTGTGAAGCCTCCACTTGGAAACTGTCAATGTTCAGCACCGTATCGGCTACACAATAGTTGATTCGGCTCTCATTGATGGTGTAGGTAGAGTCTTTGAGTACAATCGTGGAGGGTAAAATATGCAAGTCTATCAGGGGCAGACCGGCATATTGCGAGAAATGGGTATGCAGATGTAAATCTCCTGCATAGACATGCGACATAGAATCCAACTGATGAATCGACAAGTCCATGTTTATCGTATTGTCTTGTGCCGCAATGTGCACCAGACTATTCATTTGCAAAGCCTTGGCAGACAATGACATAGCGATGGGACCCTCGAAGTTGTTGAGCGCAAGCGTGATGTCTTGTATGGGAGAGCCGTTGATGTTCACGCTGCTTGCGTAGGCTTGCAAGCCGAACAGATTGTCTGCCTCGTGGTAGAATCCTTTGAGGACAGGTTGGTCACCCAGGGTAACGGGGAGACGCAACACGCGCTGAAGCGAGCGCAGACGGTGCCCGTAGAGGTAAAAATCAATAGACTGGGCAGAGGGTGTTGCGTTTTCGAGACTTGCTTGCCGGTCGGCAAGATGGTGTTGCATCTTTTGCGTGACGGCGCGGGGGAACGCATTCGGGACGTATTGATGGACGAAACGCAACAGGGCTTGCGGTAATTCCGCATATTGGAACTGACCCGACAGGGATGCAGTAACAAAATCGGACGTGAGTTTGATGTTCTTATGGTCGTTCTCGGAGGCCTCTACGATTAGTTTCATTTGGCGGATGAGCGTGGAGTCCAGACCGTTACGCATACGGATAGAGTCAACCACCAAGTAGCCGTTCATCTTGTCCGGATTCAAGCCGCTCAAGTTAGCCGCCAGACTAAAACCTAACTCCGTGTCATTCAATTTGTCGGAAAGGCGCAATATCTCAGGACGGAAACGGGCTATCCTAAGGTCGAAGTTGACATCGGGTTCGTGTTGCGTGAGGTTGACCAATCCGGCAAACTGCAACTGCAGGTTATCATCGTCAATAGACAGCATTCCGTCGAAATGCTGGGGCTTGAACTGACCGTCAATCACGATGGCTTGGTAGGTATAGTCGTTGTAGGTTACATCGCGTATCTTGCCGCTGATTTTCCCCTTGTTTATTCCGTTGGTCAGGTTCCCTTTCATACGGATGTCCAACGAGACGGGACCTAACGGTTGGTGGGCTAACATCTTCCCCAATCGAAACTTGTTGGTGGCAACGCGGGCGTTGTATGCCAACTGCTGAAATGCGGAGTCCGATTGTAGAGCCGCGTCTGTCGTAATGACGCCCAAAGCCGTGCGAAAAGCGCCGTGCAGCGTCAAATCATGGATATTACCGTCTATCAGACCGCGATAGTGCATATTGCCCAATCGATGGACTTCCGACGGCAAGTGGAAGGGGCGATTGGTCAAGTCGGCTACGAAATCTTGCAACTGGGCTGCGTTGGTTGTCAGGTCTTCACATTGGATACGCAGGTAGGCGTCGCGCCAATTTCCGGAAGACATGCGGCACTGTGCGTTCCCCCGGAACACCTCCCGCGAGTCGTATGCCAGGGTCAGACCGCTTACCGACAGGCTGTCCGTATTTCCCTCTATGTGTGTGCGCAGTTGGAGCAACTTATCCATATTTCCCAACGCGGGCACAAACATGGCTATGTCTCTCGGACACAACGAGGCGTCCGTAACATCCAGACGGAGGTAGGAATTATATTCCCCTTTTGCCGTCAGGTGGCTGTTGGGGAGGCGTATCATAAGGGCGGGAAGCGCAATGGTCGTATCGTTGTAGAGAAAATGCAGTTGCAGGTCCTCTACAAGGAAAGGTGTGGCGGCATCGCCTTGCTGTGCAGGTTGCCACAGTTTGCCGCGCAGATGATGGATAGAGGCATCCAGAGAGTCGGCAGTGAAATGGTACAAGTCTAAAGAGGCATGGTGTAACTCTGCCTGATAATCACCTACTTGTGCACGGATACTGTCGATACGGATGTCCCGCACCGATAAAAAAGAGCGGAAACGCTCCCGAGGCGTTTCCGAACGGAAGACATCCGCCAAGAAAGCGTAGTTCCACTGTGTAGAGTCAACGGGGTACAGGTGTGTTACGCCACCGGACAGTTCCACGCGGGAGAAACGAATCTCGTTTTTGAGCAAGGGCAGAAGGCGAAAATGGGCGTACACTTTCTCTATGTATGCCAATGTGTCCCCCTGTTGGTCAGACAAGTACAAGTGGTTGATTTGAATACGTGCCGGGAACCGGTACCCGATATCTCCTATCTCGGCTTCTGCGCCTAACCCTCTGCTTAGTTCCCGGGTTGCCAGGCGCAAAACGGCATGCTCCACACGCTCGCTCTGAAGCGCACATATCACCATTGTGCACACCAACAGCACACTGAAGGCAAACACTCCCAATATGTACAAAAAACGCTTCATGCGCGACCTTTACATTACCGCCCGCAAAGGTACAACTTTTTTTTGAGATATGCAAATTTTTACCCGAAAAACTATCGGAACTCCGCGGTGTATCCCTACATTCTTAATAATAGTACATTTTGCGGGCAGGTCGCCTTGCGGACGACCTGCGATCGACCTGCGACCGACCTGCGACAAACACGCGATAAGGTGGCGGCGGGGAAATCTTAAAAATCGTACTGTTTTCGGGGATGAGCAGGCAGGGGTAAATTGAGGTAATCGTGGCGTTCGTTTTTTGTTTTGAGGTGCTTTTTCTCGTCAAAAAGGTGTAATAATTTTCATATGTGTGCGCGATATTTGCAAATGTCGTAAAATAGCACTATCTTTGTGCTACAAATCAAAATCGAATACCATATTTATGTTACTTTTGGGTTACGACATCGGTAGTTCTTCCGTTAAGGCATCGTTGGTGGATGCCGTCAGCGGACAGTGTGTGGCATCGGCATTTCATCCCAAACAAGAAGCACCTATCATCTCGCATCGTGCCGGGTGGGCTGAGCAAGACCCCGCCATGTGGTGGGAGAATCTACGGTTGGCAACAACCGAGATTTTGGATAAATGTCCGATATCCGATGCCAAACATCAAATTGCAGCCGTTGGCATCAGTTATCAGATGCACGGTTTGGTGTGTGTGGACAAGGATTTGCAGGTGTTGCGTCCGGCTATTATCTGGTGCGACAGCCGCGCAGTGCCTTACGGTGAGGCGGCAAAGAAAGCCCTGGGTGAGGATTATTGCTTGGAGCACATGCTCAATGCACCCGGCAACTTCACTGCCGCCAAACTGGCTTGGGTGAAAGCCAACGAACCGGAACTATTTGCCCGGATACACAAAATAATGTTGCCGGGCGATTATATTGCCATGCGTTTGACCGGCGACGCGCGCACGACCGTCAGCGGTTTGAGCGAAGGCATTTTGTGGGATTTCAAGGCGGGTACACCGGCATACAGACTCTTGGAGCACTACAATATTGACTCGTCTGTGCTCTGCGAGGTTGTTCCGACCTTTGGCGTACAAGGATGCGTAACAGATGAGGCTGCCAACCAACTCGGAATCCCTGCCGGTATCCCTGTTTCGTACCGTGCCGGCGACCAACCCAACAACGCCTTGTCGTTAGGCGTGCTCCAAGCAGGGGAGATTGCTTCCACAGCGGGCACATCGGGTGTAGTATATGGTGTCATAGACCAAGTGGCATACGACCCGCAGTCGCGTGTCAATCCGTTTGCGCACGTCAATTATAGTGTTAGCGACCCGCGTCTGGGCGTACTGCTGTGCATCAACGGAACGGGTATTCTCAACTCATGGATGCACCATCATATAGCACCCGAACTCACCTATCCGCAGATGAACGAAGAGGCAGCGAAAGCACCCATCGGAGCAGCCGGTTTGAGCGTGCTGCCTTTCGGTAACGGTGCAGAGCGTATGCTGTGCAACGAGGAGCGCGGTTGCAGTATTCACGGTCTCAGTTTCACCCAACACACCCGCGCGCACATCCTGCGTGCCGCACAGGAAGGTATCGTTTTCAGTTTTATGTACGGTATCGAAATTATGCAAACCATGGGCTTGAAGGTGCATACCATCCACGCAGGTAACGCCAATATGTTCCTCTCGCCAATCTTCCGCGAGACGCTGGCAGGCGTGAGCGGGGCAACCATCCTATTGCACGACACGGACGGCGCTGCAGGTGCCGCCAAAGGCGCAGGTATCGGTGCCGGTGTTTATGCCAATGCAGAAGAAGCCTTCAGCACGCTTCAGACACTCAACACCATCCGCCCGCAGCATACGGACGAATACCGTGCCGCCTATGAACGCTGGAAAAAATTAGTAAATCAAAAATCATAAATCTGAAATCACATGAAAGAGTATTTTCCCGGGATTGGTAAAATCCCATTTGAAGGAACGGAGTCAAAGAACCCGATGGCATTCCACTACTATGACGCAGAGCGCGTAGTGGCAGGTAAGAAAATGAAAGACTGGATGCGCTTCGCGATGGCGTGGTGGCACACTCTCTGTGCAGAAGGTGCAGACCAGTTCGGTGGCGGCACAAAGAGTTTCCCGTGGAATGAAGGTGCCGATGCGGTGGAGATTGCAAAGCACAAAGCAGATGCAGGCTTTGAAATCATGCAGAAACTGGGTATCTCGTATTTCTGCTTCCATGACGTGGACCTTGTTTCCGAAGGTGCCAACGTTGAAGAGTACGAGGCGAATCTCAAGGCTATCACCGATTACCTCAAACAAAAAATGGACGAGACCGGCATCAAACTGCTATGGTCCACGGCAAACGTATTCGGCAATGCACGGTATATGAACGGTGCCAGCACCAACCCTGACTTTGACGTGGTCGCCCGTGCCATCGTGCAAATCAAGAACGCCATTGACGCCGGTATCAAACTCGGTGCCGAGAATTACGTGTTCTGGGGCGGTCGCGAAGGTTATATGAGCCTGCTGAACACCGACCAGAAGCGTGAGAAAGAACACATGGCCACCATGCTCCGCATGGCTCGTGACTACGCACGCAGCAAAGGTTTCAACGGTACTTTCCTCATCGAGCCCAAGCCGATGGAGCCGAGCAAACACCAGTATGATGTGGACACCGAGACCGTTATCGGTTTCCTGAAAGCACACGGTCTGGATAAGGACTTCAAAGTTAATATAGAGGTGAACCACGCTACTTTGGCAGGGCACACCTTCGAGCATGAACTGGCAGTGGCCGTAGATAATAACATGCTTGGTTCTATTGATGCCAACCGCGGTGATGCACAGAACGGCTGGGATACCGACCAATTCCCGATTGACAACTTTGAACTGACCCAAG
>JBJEJX010000050.1:0-37268 GCA_051878345.1 Paludibacteraceae bacterium
AGGCAACGAGGTGCAGGAGATTGGCGCGTGGGCGTTCTACAACTGCCACAACCTCAGCCAAATAACTATCCCCGAAGGCGTGGAGGAGATAGGCACCGCCGCGTTCTTCGACTGCGTGTACCTCACCGAACTGACCATTCCGAGCACCATGAAGAAGATTGCCGACAACGGCTTTGCCGCTTGCCGCAAACTGAATACGATGTATGTCAATGCCCTTGTGCCGCCGACCATCGAAGCCAAGACCTTCGAGGAGGTGGATCGTGCGACACCCGTCTTCGTACCCCGCGGAACGCTGGAACTCTACCAAGCCGATCAATACTGGAGCGAGTTCTTCAACATGGCGGAGTACGACGCGCCGACGGGTAACCTCACCCCCGCCGCCGACGAAGCAACCACCTTGCGCAAAGTGCTCCGCAACGGACAGGTGCTCATCCTCCGAGGCGACAAGACCTACACCGTATTGGGTGAAGCGTTGTAACCACATTGCCCGTATTCACGAATAGAGGCTGCCCGCACGGGCAGCCTCTATTTATTATAAGGTGAAGAGGAGGAGAGCAGTGGAAAATCTCAATGATAATTTTAGTTCGATATAGACGCGAATATATCCGACTATCAAGGACTGATTTGCTTTCCGGTAATATCCGATAAAGGGTGGGAAAAGGGTTCGATATAGGCGCGAATATTTCCGACTATCAAGGACGGATTTGCTTTCCGGTAATATCCGATAATGGGTGGAAAAAGGGTTCGATATAGGCGCGAATATATCCGACTATCAAGGACGGATTTGCTTTCCGGTAATATCCGATAATGGGTGGAAAAAGAATAACGGGAGGTGTTCACGCGTTCACTGTCTTTCCCTCTGCGACATGCCGTTCCGCCACCCGCTTGCTCAGTCCCCGAAACAGTACGATTTTTAAGATTTCTCCCGCTGCCACCTTTTCGCGTGTTTGTCGCGGGTCTATCGCAGGTCGATCGCAGGTCGATCGCAGGTCGATCGCAGGTCGCGCCCCCTCCCTTTAAGGGAGGGATGGGGAGGGTCTCTGCCCGCAAAATGTACTATTATTAAGATTTACCTCCCCGCCGCCACCTTTTCGCGTGTTTGTCGCAGGTCTACCCCCCCTCCCTTTGTAGGGAGGGACGGAGTGGGTCCCGTCTATCGCGGGTCGGTCATGTGTTCGTTCGCCGCCGCGATATATCGTCTGCGGCGCTTTCCCCCTCCCTTTAAGGGAGGGATGGGGAGGGTCCAAGGGACGGGGTGGGTCCAAGGGATGGGGAGGGTCCAACGGGGAGAGTCCAACCTACCACTCCCCGCCGGTGCAGTCTTTGCTGGTGAAGTAGAGGTCGGTGGAGTCGCCATGCCAGGTGAAACGGTATATGTCATACTTGGTTCTCGGAACCGGGTAAGAGAGCGGACCGTCCAAGATGGCATACACACTATAATAGGTGTGCCCTTCCTCAAATTTGGTGGAGGTGGTGCCACTGTCGTCGCCGTTATTCTGGTGCGCCACCACGCCATAACAAATCATACTGTTAAACTCTGCTGAATAAACGGCTTTATATATCTCGGTTAAGAACCATCCGGGCGAATCGGGTATAGTATCCGTTTCGGAACGCAAAGTGTCGATTATTACGCGAAATGCCGCACTATCCACCGTAATTCCCGCCCAGGGTACATCTGATATAATCTCGCCGGCGGTATCTTTGGGATAGACATAGTCCCACTCGCCGAGGACACGATAGTGGAAGTCGACGGGCAGAGTGGATTCCTGCTTGGTGGTAACCGTTTGGAGGAAGAGTTTTCCAAAGGGTTTGTTGGTCTCAGGGTCAACGCCGAAAGCAAAAATCCAATAGTCGGTATTGGGTTTGAGGAAGCAGAAAGTGCGGTTGGTGGTACCGTACTGCAAGGAGTGGGAGGCGAAATCCGCCACGAAAGGCGTGTGTTTCTGCAATTCTATGTTGCGCCACTCCAAGTATTTGATGTAGGCACTGTCCAACGCCAGCAACATAAAACTCTTGGCTATCTCCTGCGGGTCAACATTCTCTTTTGCCGGCTGGATACTGATGAGGTAGAATGCCTCACGGTTGGTGGAGAACTCCACCTCCACGAAACCCGCGGAGACATTCTGTATGTTGATGTCTATCTCTACGTGCTTGGTATAGGCTTTGGCATTGGGGTCGCAACTGCATAATCCTATCGCTGCCAACAAGACAAAACAAACGCTCAGTCGCTTCAAATACTTAGAAACTATAGTTGCCATTTTCTTCTTTCTCCTCATTGATTAGTAAGGTACGCACGTTCATTAGGAAACGGAGCATGCCGGCGATGTGGTTGCCGTAGTGTCCGAAGTTGTATTGTATATTTCCGTACTGCCACTTGCTCTTGGCGAGGGTGGCATTCACATAGGGCACTATATCATCATCGATGGAATGGAAGATAAAGACAGGTGCCTCTGGTGTCCACGAATAAGACAATATCGAGTTGAGGGTGAGCGCCTTGTAGAGTTCGGAAACTTCGGGGCTGGTTCTGTCCATGCCGATGGGCGAAAGCAGGTCGCTCGTGGTGTGCGTGTCTATCAGTTCGTTTATTTGGGCAGTGGTGTATTTCTTGGAGTTTATCCAGTTGTCCAGATTCTCGTAGATACGGGGCTGCAGAATCTTCTGCAAGTCCAGGTTCAGATGGTTGCCCAAGACCACGCCCTGTGTCATCAGGGGCACGGCACACGGATAGGAAGCGTAGTTGGTCTCTATGAACTTGTCGTAGGTGGCTTGCACGTCGTAGGGACCGCCTCCTGCAAACACGCGGCGGATTTTTATTTGGTCGGCATAGCGCATCTCTATCATGTGCTGCACGCCCATCGTTACCGCACCGCCCTGCGAATAGCCCATGAGGTAGATGTCGTCATGCTCCGGCGCCAAGCCCGCCGCATTCATGAACGGCAGCACTTGGAAATACATATCCAGCACGTTGATGGCGGTGGTCTCCAGCACGAGGTAGGGGTGCACCATATCCGCCGTGACGCCATAGCCGAGATAGTCGGGGATAATCAGCGCATATCCCAGCGAGACCAGCAGGGCTTCGAGCGAGAAGGTCTGACTGGGTGCCTCTTCGTTGGCGGCAATGGTGTAGTGGGATACAAGGATGTAGCGTTTGAACTTCAAGTCGGCGGGCAGGATGACCTTGCCCGAGAGCATGATGGGGTTCTTCTCCGTGTCCTCCGAGGCATACACGCCCGCGAGTTCGATGGCTTTATGTCCGTTCCCCCAGTCCACCAACTGCTGCACCACGGCGTTCATGTTGGTGGACGAAGCACGCATGGGTGCCGGCACGGAGTCGTCAAGGTTCTGCGGCATGGAGGACTGTTTGAAGAGTTCCTGCTGCGCATCGCTCCATTGGATATTCTCCATGTCGGTCGTCTTCTGGGATATCACATGGAAAGCCCCTTTACCGCCATCCACGGAGGTGAAGTCCACCAGATAGACATTATCGTTGTAGCAGCCTGCAAGCAGCAGCGGCAGAAAGAAAAGGAAGATGTAAGTAGATTTGTTCATAGTGGTTGATGGTTAGTCAGTGGTTAGAGGTTAGTAGTCAGTGTTAGTGGTCAGTGGTTAGAGGTCAGTGGTTAGTGGTTAGTGGTTAGTGGTTAGTGGTTAGTGGTTAGTAGTCAGTGGTTAGTGGTTAGTAGTCAGTGGTTAGTAGTTAGTAGTTAGTAGTTAGTAGTTAGTAGTTAGTGGTTAGTGGTCAGTGTTAGTGGTCAGTGTTAGTGGTTGGCGTTCTGAGCACGGGCACTCATTGTTCATGGTTTGTCAAAACCTCACGCCGATGGAGGCGGTGAAGATACGAGAGTCGCACATATAAATCTCTTGTTTGTTGGCGATGGCGAACATACCGCCCAGTTCCACGCCGCCGAACACACGCTCGTTGCCCACGCTCACGCCCAGCAGCGTCAGGTTGAGCACGCCGGAACAGGCTGTCTCGCGTCCCTTGTAGTCCGACTCCGTGCCCGTGTTGATATTCACGCCGTAGCCCAACGCGGAATAGAGGCGCACGAGGTTTTTCTCATAGTAGGTGAATCGAATCACGGGCATGATGGAGATATTGGCGAACCATGCGGTGCAGATTTTGCCCAACTCGTTGCCCGCGGCATCGCGCCCCACCTTGTCCCAATACACGCCGCCGTAGTCCACCATGCCGCCCACGCCGAACCAGAAATTGACACGGTAGAGGTATTCGGCAAACCAGTGCTGCGTATAGCGGTAGTTCTTCGCATAGACATCCCCGTTCATGCCGGGCAGCAGGTCTCGGTCGTGCCAAACAAGGGTCTCAAACATCATATCGCCCCACCCCACTCGCAATTCGTGGTGCTGATGGACGGGGGGATACACCTTCTTCTCCTTGCGCGGCTTGGCAGCCGCATTGCCCACCGAATCCGTCTGCCCTGCGGCAGGCACAGCATACAGCCACCCCGCCAACAGCAAAGCAAAAGGTATGTAACGCAAAACAGTTTTCATTGCCGTAAATAGATTTTCGCTGCAAAGTTACAATTATTTCGGGAAATACGCAAATTATTATTCATTTTATATTCAAAAATGTACCTTTCGCACAATTGGTTTCCCCAAATAGTCCACCTCGGTAGCATTGCAAACGGACAGCGCTCCTTTCACACGCAGTGAGGGGCATGCCGCTCCAAAACGCCTTCCTATATTAACGCGAGTTCGACATAAGTCCCGAATAGTAAGGTCTTGTTCTATTTCGCGTTGTTTTTTGTTCAGCATAGGGGAAAAAGTGAATCTTAATAATCGTACCTTTTGCGAGCAAAGCCCCCTCCCCATCCCTCCCTAAACTCACCCTAAACTCACCCTACTGCGCGTTGCTTGCGGAGTACAAGAACCCTCCCCATCCCTCCCCAAACTCACCCCAAACTCACCCCACTGCGCGTTGCTTGTGGAGTACAAGGACCTCCCCGTCCCTCCCTAAACTCACCCTAAACTCACCCTACTGCGCGTTGCTTGCGGAGTACAAGAACCCTCCCCATCCCTCCCTAAACTCACCCCACTGCGCGTTGCTTGTGGGGACTCCGAGAAGGGAGGGGGATAGAGATGAGGTCGGGAGTGAAGTCAAAGTGAACCGGTGAACCAGTGAACCGGCAATTTTCTAAAATGTATATGCGTATGCGCGCGCGGGTGTATTTATGGAAACTGCTGGTTCACTGGTTCGCTGGTTCACTTCCCCGCTTATGGGTAGATGGGACGGCAAGGGCAAAAATTAGCACTCACCACCATTTGTTAAATACCTAATAGTTAATGTCGCATTTCATTATTAGCAATGCCGATTTTTGGCTTCGTTTACCAAAAATCGGCATTGCTCACACCTCAATCGGCAATATACCTTTCAGAAACACCCATTGCCGTTAATTCTCCATCCGTTCCGACAAAACCATGCGAATCAGTTCTCGCTACAATCATAGAATTTTTGCCCTATCGGGACTCTGCACAACTGCTGTATAGTTGTCTTTACAGGACTAAAGTTTAACTATATCCGCATCTATGATAAATATCGCTTGAGACTCTGACACCAAAACATTTTTGGGTCTTGCATCGGATATTAGATATTCGCCATCAGAATACTCACCATCATTACCTGTAGAATAAAAGCCTCTGAGTTCAAGATACGAGGCTATTTCATCATTTGTGGCGAAGCGTGCTCTGTCAATAAACGGCTGCGTAAAAACAGGATTGACATGTGTTTCACTATAAACATAAAATCCTACGAATGTCATGCCATTATGAGGAAACAACAAGTTGAACAACTCCATGCGTAGTAACAATTTTGCGATATCCTCTCCTACATGCATGAGAGTATTCATCTTGTACACCAAGCGATTCGATTTATCTATCCAATTCTCGCTTTCGTTTCCGCTGCGAAAAATCGTAAAATGATGCTCGCGCGCATAATCACCAAACAAATCTATCACACAATCGTGCGACAGCGCCCAATGGTAGGCATACTTATGTTGTTCGACGATACTTAAGCCTTCAAGCTCTGCTCGTAGGCTGCGTGCATCCGGTTGTGATGCTGAATTTCCCATTCAAAATCAATGTTTCTTTTACATTGATTGGCAAGCCATTCTGCTGCCAATCTTTCTGATTCCAAATACGACATATCTTTTGCTTTTTCAAACCGACATTGCTTCACTTCTTGTGTGAGGTTGTTGTCGTAAGTTTGTTCTTATATCATTCAAATCGTGCGCAAAGTTACAAAAAACATTTGATATAAACAAATAAAATTTGCTTTTTGTCAAGATATTATGCACAATACCAAACCTTGCGAAGGCGGACAAGAAGAATAAAAAGCGGAGGTGCTTTCCTGCACCTCCGCTTTTTAGGAATTATTATTTCGTGTTAGAACCTCGTTCATCCTTATCTGGTCAGGATGCAGACCTCCCAGGGTTTGAGGATTTTGGTCAGACGGGTGCTGTATTTCTTGGTTTCACCTGTCTTAAAGGAGGTGTATTCGCCTTCCAAGCCCGTAAGGTCAAAATTGACAATGTACTCGCTCGGAGACATGTTCAGGAACGCTATCACCGTGTTCTTGCCGTCAACGGAAGGACGCGCGCAGGCAAAGACCTTCTCGCTATCTGCGGGGATACGCACCATCTTTGCGCCCATTTCGGGGCTCCACAGTGCCTTGTTGGCTTTGCGCAGGGCATTGAGTTTCCTGTACATCTCAAACTCTGCGGCATTTGGGATACGGTCGATGCAGTCTTTCTCGAAGAACTCCAAACGATGGTGGTTGCCGCTCAGTTGCCCCGTGTAGATCATCGGCATACCCGGTACCACATAGGTGAAGGCAGCAAAGAGGTGTGCGGCGGCGCCCATGCGCTCCTGCTCGGTACCGTTCCAAGAGTTCTCATCGTGGTTGGAGGTAAAGTTCATGCGGATAGCATTGGCACGCACGGTGGTGTCGGCTTTGGTAAAATATGCCCAGAGGTCTTCCACGGTGCTCTTGCCCTGTGCCACATTGTTCATCAGATGGTGCAGTTCCCAACCGTAGTACATGTCAAACGCCGATTCGGTGAGTTCCTGCGCTTTGGCTTCGTCCTCGGCAAGGGTGAACATGTCGGGGTGGTCTTTGCGGATATCCGCCATCGCCCAGTTCCAGAAGTCGGTGGGTACCTCTCCCGCTACATCGCAACGGAAGCCGTCGATACCGATGGAGTCCATCCACCAACGCATGCACTTGAGCATCTCGTTGCGCATGTCTTGGTTGTCGTAATTGAGTTTGGAGATGTCCGTCCAATCGTATTGCACCATGAGGTTGCCGTCTGCATCGCGGTAGTGCCAACCCTCGTTCTTTGTCCATTCGCTGTCCGGCGCGGTATGGTTGGCTACCCAGTCGAGGATGACCTTAAAGCCCATCTCGTGCGCCTTGGCAAGGAAATGCTCAAAGTCGGCGCGTGTGCCAAACTCGGGGTTGATGGCGCAGTAGTCGATGATAGAATAGTAACTGCCCAGCGTGCCCTTGCGCGTGATGACACCGATAGGCTGGCAGGGCATCACCCAAATAATGTCAATACCCGCCTCTTTGAGTTCGGGCAACACCGCCTCGGCAGCAGCAAAAGTGCCTTCGGGGGTCAGTTGGCGAGTATTCAGTTCATAGATAGTAGCATTGTACGCCCAATCCGTGTGGGTCTTCGGTTGCTCGGTTTTGCAACCGCAACTTGCCAGCAGCATAGCAGCAAGCAGAAGAAGAGAAAAGCGTTTCATAGCAATTAAGAATTAAAAGGTTAGAATTATTTTGACGACTCGCACTCCGAGGAATCGAAGCAATCGGAATATCCGAAATCTCTGATAAACAGAGTGTTGGAGCCTTGGGTTATTCAATGGTGTAAGAAAGGGAATCAAGGTTGATAGTTACGCGGACGCGGTCGCCGAGGTAGATACGGTCGAATACCAAACGGCTGTCGGTTGTCTCCACGGGGATATAGTCGCCATAGAGCAACGGCATGGAGTTTCTGCGCAGCCGGATGAGTTCCTGCACCTCGTTGCGGAATGCCTGCTCTCGGTCGCTCAGTCCGTCGAAGCGCATCATGTGCCGGTTGTCAGGATCGTTCGCGCCTGCCTGCCCATATTCATCACCCTGGTAGATACAGGGCACGCCCGGTATAGTGAGATTAATGACCTCGAGCAGCATGGCGGCTTTGTAGGCAGCCTCCTCGCGGGCACTTCTTTCCGCCGGCGAAACGCCTGCGTCCTCAGCAGTTAAGCCCACCTCGCGCGTCCAGCCTGCACGCTTGTCGTTCTCGTCCCAGCGGACTGCCCCGCCTGCCAAAGAGATGAAACGGCACTTATCGTGGTTGCCGGAGATATTGCCCATAGTGTGGTGCGCACCGTAACTTGCCAGCGATGCCTCAATGGTCTCAGCCATGCGGCGCATGGACTGATTCGGCCTACCCAGCACGTCAATGGCAGTATGGTAGATGTTGAAATCGAACTGCGCGGGCAGCATACCCGTCTTCACATAGGAGCCGATGAGTTGGTTGTCGCCGTAGGTCTCACCTATCATCCAAATATGCCTGTCGGGGAAACGGACAGCCATCTTCTGCCCGAGCATGCGCCAGTAATTCAGCGGGATATGCTTGCAGGCATCGTGGCGGAAACCGTCCAAATCGTAGTTCGCCAGCCAGTAGAGCGCCGAGTCGGTCATGGGTTGGCACACGTCCTCCCGCTCAAGGTCGAGCGTCGGGATATGGGCGTCGAACCATGTGGTCAGGCGTGCCTCGTCCCACAACTCGAAGTTGCGGCGTCCGTCGGGCAGGATAGAATCGGTGTGCCATGTGGGGTGCTCCTGCAAGGTTGGCGACTCAATGTGCATATGGTTCGCCACATAGTCAAGCACGACATTCATGTTATGAGCATGCGCAGCATCAAGCATCGCCTTGAACTCCGCCTCCGTGCCGAAGCGTTGCTCCAGCGCGGTAATGTAGATAGGCCAATAGCCGTGGTAGCCTGAAAACCTTGTGTAGGGTTTCGTGGGGTCGAACTTGTTGTCGTAGGTGCCGTCGGGCTTTTGGTCGAAAGTGTATTTGCCCCATGCCGTCCACGGGTTTTGGGTGATAGGTGAAATCCAAATAGTGGTGATACCCAATTCGTCGAACCATCCCTCATTGATTTTCTTAGTGATACCTGCGAAGTCGCCGCCCTGGTAATCCACTATGTCCAGCACCTCGGGGGAGTTGAGTTTGCGGTCATTGGCGGGGTTGCCGTTCTCGAAGCGGTCAATCATCAGCGAGTAGAGCACCTGTGCGTTGTCGTCGTGGCGGTTGAGTTGCGCCACATCGGTTACGGGCACGCCGTCTTGCAAGGGGATAAGCAGGTCGTTATAGAGGTAGGTATCATCCTCGGCATACACGCGCAGGAACGCACGCCCTTTGTTGCATTTCCCCAACTCGTGGCTCTCGCCGAGGCGCAATGTCCACGAGCCGTCGCTATTGGCTATCCAGAGGTCATCGTCCACGTTGGTGTTCTGCAACATCACCAAGAAACGCGGGTTCGCCACCGGCTCTGTAAAGCGCACCGTGAGGCATCCGTCCTCGTACTTCTCCGACACCAGCGCGGGCTTCACGGGTTTGTTCGGCAACACGGGCAGCACGATACCTTCTTTGTCGTCAAACACTACAAGCACCTGCATATTATTGTCGTGGTTCACCAGCAGCATGCGCTCCGGCAGGGCGTTCCTCGCTAAATCGGCAGTACCGTCCGGCAAAATCACCTCCAAGCGGTCTGAGGCTATCCAATCCAAATTCGCTACCTGACCGTTCTGCGCCATCAGGAGCGGGAGATAGTCGGTAGTGTAAATCTCGGTGGTGTCCGCCACCATACGAACAGGTTTGATAGGTTCGCCCGTGGTAATGCGCTCCACAGGCGTTTTTGTACCGCAGCCTGCAAGCAGCAAAGGGAATACCAAACAGAGAAAATGTTTATTCATAACAGATTAGGTATTAGAGTAAAAAGGTTGTTGAAATTTGGTGCAAAGTTAGTAATTCTTTTTGACATATGCAAGTAATCGTATGCTTTTTTTCGCAAAATAGTTAGCAAAAAGGCAAAAATATGTTGCACAACATATTTCGTTCGGCAGATAGGATATCCATCGTCGGTATAGAGCCGCACGACAGACGATTGCCCGATTCTGTTGCCACGTTGCTCAGCCTCGGCGGACAGACAGGACAAAGTCCGCAGCAAGACGGCATAATCACTAACTAATCACTAACTAATCGCTAACTAATCACTAACTCTTTTCTCGATAAGATTGGGAGAATGATTCGGAAGGAGCGGAAACAGGAAACGCTACGCACGAGGAGGGGACGGGAGGGAGTTGGTGGGAGTTTAGGTAAAAGTTGGGTGAAGGTTGGGTGGAGGTTAGGTGAAGGTTAGGGGAAGGTTAGGTGAAGGTTGGGTGAAGGTTAGGTGAAGGTTGGGTGAAGGTTAGGTGGAGGTTGGGTGAAGGTTAGGTGGAGGTTGGGTGGAGGTCGGGGGAAGATTGGGGGAAGGTTGGGTGGAGGTCGGGTGGAGGTCGGGGGAAGATTGGAGGAAGGTTGAGTGGAGGTCGGGTGGGAATTGGGTGAGAGTTGGGTGAGAGTTGGGTGATAGTTGGGTGATAGTTGGGTGATAGTTGAAAGGGACGAAGATTAGGATGGGAAAGAAAAATATGGAGAAAGTGGTCATTTATTTTGCATATGTCGTTTTTTTTATGTATCTTTGCAGCCGATTTTGTTTGGCTATCTTATGCTTTCCACTGCGAATACAAGCGATTACACCGCCTTGATGGCACGACGGATACGGCGTATCCTGCTTGTTTGCAACAATTACGACAGTTTTGCACTGGAAGAAGACGGGCATATCGACGTGCAGATTGCGCAGGAGTATGCCGAACTCAACCTAAGCAACCCGCCCGCCATCATTCGCGCAGAGACCACAGGCGAGGCACTGCAACGGCTGTCGGAAGGCTTTGACCTGATTATCATCGTGAGCAACGGCACACATGCCGTAATGGCAGACGCCGCCGAGATGAAAGCATTCGCGCCGGAAACCCCTATCGTATTGCTGTCCGCGTTCTCGAAAGTGGCGTTTCAGCAGATAGAGCACCACGGTCAGTCGCCCATAGACTATTTCTTCTGCTGGAACAACTCTGCCGACCTTATCATAGCCATTATCAAACTATTAGAGGACAAACTGAACGCAGAGCACGACATCCTGACCGAGGGTGTGCGTGCTATTATTTTGGTGGAGGACTCGGTTCGCTACTACTCCACCTACCTGCCTTTGCTCTACAAACTGGTCTTGCAGCAGAACAAGATTGCCATCAAAGACGCCCTCAACGAGAAACAACAGATAGTGCGCAAGCGTGCACGCCCGAAAGTGCTGATGGCGACCTGTCTGGACGAGGCTATGAGCCTGTACAACCGCTACAAGCAGAACATCATCGGCGTGATTTCCGACATCGGTTTCGTGCGCCACAAAGGCGACCCCGCAGAAACGGAGCAACTCGATGCGGGCTTGGAACTATGCCGCCTGATACGGCACGACAACCCCACCATGCCTTTCCTGCTGCAGAGTTCGCAGGAGAGCATGCGGGAGACGGCAGAGCAAATGAACGTGGGATTTATCGTGAAGAAAAGCAAGACGCTAACGCAAGAATTGAGCGACTATATCGGACGCGAATTCGGCTTTGGCGACTTTGTAGCCATCGACCCACGCACCCACGAAGAGATAGGGCGTGCACACGACTTAGAGGCGTTTGAGCACCTGATAGCGCGTATCTCGCCAGAGGCTTTCCGCTACCTGAGCGACAACAACTACCTGAGCAAATGGCTCTTCGCACGCGGGTTGTTCGCCATCGGGCAGCAGGTCAGCCCGCTCACCATCAAAGACGATTCGGACATCGAGCGCGTGCGCCACATCAACGTGAAGACCATCCACGACTACCGTATCAACCAAGCGCAAGGCGTTGTGGCGAAATACCACCCCGACACCTACAACGACACTATCTGGTTCGCCCGCTGCGGCAACGGCGCGCTGGGCGGGAAAGGGCGCGGGCTGGCTTTCCTGAACCATATCTTGCAGCAATATGACCTCTACGACCAATGGGAGGGCGTACGCATACTCGTGCCGCGGACAATGGTCATCACCACCGACTATTTCGACCAATTTATCCACGACAACGGCTTGCAATACGTTATCAACTCGGAGATTTCGGACGAAGAGATACTGTCGGAATTTGTGGCATCCACCCTACCCCGCGACCTGACGGAGGCGTTGCGGCATTTCATACGGCTGTCGCACAGACCTATCGCCGTGCGGTCGTCCAGCAAATTGGAAGATTCTTATTATCAGCCGTTTGCGGGGGTTTATTCCACATACATGATACCGCACACGGAGAACGAAGACCAAGCGCTGCGGTTGCTGTCGAAAGCCATTAAGTCGGTCTATGCGTCGGTTTATTTCGCTGCCTCGCGCGGGTACATCACCTCGACCGCCAATGTGCTGTCGGAGGAGAAAATGGCGATTATCGTGCAGGAGGTGTGCGGCGAGCGGGAAGGAGAGTACTATTTCCCCGTCATCAGCGGCGTGGCACGGAGCATCAATTTCTACCCCGTGGGCTACGAGAAAGCCGAAGAAGGGATTGTGAAGATAGCCTACGGACTGGGCAAAGCCGTGGTGGACGGCGACCAGGTGCTGCGGTTCTCACCCGCGCACCCGAAGCACGTCATGCAGACCTCGACGCCCGACTTGACCATGCGCGAAACGCAACAGTACATGTACGCGCTCTCGCTGCGTCCTGAACGGTTCAAGACCTCGATAGACGACAGTATCAACCTCGAGCGGATACCCATCAGCCAATGCGAGGAATTGTTCCCATCGCTGCGCCTCGTGGCGTCCACTTTCGACATGGAGAATATGCGCATGGTGGATTCCTGCTATCCGCAGGGTCCGCGCTATATCACGTTTGCACCGCAACTGAAATTCAACACTTTCCCGCTGGCGGACATTGTGAGACGCCTGCTTGAAGTAGCGCAGGCGGAGATAAAATGCCCCGTAGAGATAGAGTTTGCCGTGAATCTGGAGCATGAGCCCGTGGTGTTCCATGTGCTGCAGATACGCCCTATCTCCGCCGACGGGCTGACGGCGAAAGTGGATTGGGAGAACGTGGATTGTTCGCACCCTATCATCTCTTCCGGCTCGGCGCTGGGCGTGGGGAAGGTAGAAGGTGTGCGCGACATCATCTATATAAGGAAAGAACATTTTGACATTCTCCGCACGCGGGAAATGGCGGAGACGATACGGGCTTGGAACAAGCAGTGCCAAGCCGACGGCACGCCCTACGTGCTGATAGGATTCGGGCGCTGGGGGTCGCAGATACCCACACTCGGCGTGCCCGTGCAATGGAGCGACATCAGCGAGGCGAAAGCGTTGGTGGAGTGCTCGCTGGAGAACTTCCGCGTTGACCCAAGCCAGGGGTCGCATTTCTTCCAAAACATGACCTCGTTCAATGTGGGGTATATCAACGTAGACCCCTTTGCCCGCAAAGAAGACTCCTACGACTTTGCGCAACTGGACGCCCTGCCAGCAGTGGAAGAAACGGAACTGGTGCGGCATGTGCGCTTGTCGGAAGAACTCAGCATATACATAGATGGATTTAGCAGCAAGGCGGTGATACGAGACATAGCCTCTTGTTGCGAGTAGAGCCACAACATGCTATGGCTCTATCAGGTATCCCCATGAGAAACTTCATAATTCTTAATTCATAATTCATAATTAACAGTAATGTTCGTAACAGTCGCTACCGCCATTTTGATGCTTTTGGCAGGTATAGGTATCTTCCTTGTCGCCTGCCAGATGATGTCCAGCAACCTTGAGTCTGCCAGCAGTGAACACCTGAAATCCCTCTTTTCCAAGATAGGAAAGAGCAAGTTGCTCGGTGTGGGTATCGGTGCGTTGAGTACCGCCCTGATACAGTCGTCCGGCGCCACCACCGTGATGGTGATTGGTTTCGTGAACGTGGGTATCATGTCGCTGGCGCAAGCCGCCACTATTATCTATGGTGCCAACATCGGTACCACCATCACGGCGCAGATTGTCGCCCTCGGTCTGTCGTCCGGCGGCGGACTGAGCACCACCACAATTTTTGCCGCACTGGCAGGTATTGGCGCATTCATCTGCCTCTTTGCCAAGCACGATATGTGGAAGAAAGTGGGCGGTATCATCACGGGTTTCGGTATGCTCTTCGTCGGTCTGAGCATGATGTCCGGCTCTATGGAGGACTTTGCCCGACTGGATGCCGTGAAGCAGTTCCTCGCCACGATTGGCAACCCCATTCTGCTCGTGCTTATCGGCGCACTCTTCACCGCCGTCATACAATCGTCCTCAGTGATGACCTCGGTGGCTATCACGATGGTAGTGGCGGGACTTATATCGCTCAACCAAGGCATCTACATCACTCTGGGTTCCAACATCGGTTCCTGCGTGGTGGCTATCATCGCCGGTATGACCAGCGGAAAGAACGCCAAGCGGACAGCACTTATGCACCTGATATTCAACTGCTTTGGTGTTCTCGTGTTCCTATTGGTGGCGTTTATACTCTATCTTGCGACGAAGGGAGAGTTGGATTTCGGCATTCTCTTTGAGCGCATGTTCCCCGACGCGCCGCAAGTGCAGATGGCCATGTTCCACACCATCTTCAACTGTGCAACGGTGATAGTGATGTTGCCGCTGACTAACCTGCTGGTGAACATCGTGTGCCGTATCATTCCCGACAACTTCGCCGTGGAGAAAGGTGAGTCGGCAAAGCCGCATTTCTTCTTTGTGGATGAGAAAATGCTCCGCACGCCTATCATCGCCGTGCGGCAGGTGAAACTGGAGATAGAGCACATGGCGGCAGTAGCGATGCACAACTACGACACGGCAATCTCCATCATTTGCAGCCAGGACTTCAGCCAGAAAGAGGAGTTCGACCGCAACGAGGCGCAACTGAACTATCTGAACAACTACCTCGTGCAGTACGTGGTGCGCCTCAACTCCAAACCGCTGAACGAGATAGACCACCGCTACCTCTCCACCACCATCCGCAGTATAGGCGACCTTGAGCGAATAGGCGACTACGCAACCAACATCATAGAGTATGCGGAGGTACTGCGCGACCATAAGGTGGCGTTCTCCGAGAAGTTGAAAGAGGAGATAGAGCAGGTACGCGAGGGGGTGTTCAGCGTTTATCAGAGCGTGATGAAAGCGTATATGGAGGTGAGCCTTGAAGCACTGGAGGAAGCCAACCGACAGGAAGACCAGGTGGATAAACTGACCGACCAGATGGCAGACCGCAATGTGGAGCGCCTGTCAGCGGACGAGTATATCCCCGTGGTAGGTGCCGAGTATCTGGAACTCGCCAGCGACTCCGAGCGTATCGCCGACCACCTTATCAACGTCGGCAAAACCATCCGCACCCTGCTCCGCCCCGAGAGCATTGAGAAATTCTGATTGGCATAATTCTAAAAAATATCCATAGATATCTTTTGGGAATGTATAATTGCAGGTAGAAAGCACCTTTTGACAGGCAGCCTTTCAAGAGTATATTATTAAGAAAAATAGTACGATTATTAAGAAAGACGTAGTTTCTTTGATGAAACTGCGTCTTTTGTTTGCATATGTGAAATAAAAGCAGTACTTTTGCGCAACATTTGTTGTATAACTAATGTTATATAACAATCATTGCATAACTATTGTTTAACCGTTTCATTGCTTGACTGCGCTCCAAGCCGGAGGATACATACCACCT
The DNA here is from genome assembly GCA_051878345.1 of Paludibacteraceae bacterium. Classification (GTDB taxonomy): domain Bacteria; phylum Bacteroidota; class Bacteroidia; order Bacteroidales; family Paludibacteraceae; genus Colicola. Next base: position 15,827 of record JBJEJX010000050.1, read on the forward strand.
TGCTGCGGGCTATGCCTTTGCAGAGGCGGAGAAAGATTTTCCAAAAGACGGGGACGAACACAGGTAAACTACTGACAACACAAGACTAATTTCTAACTTCTATTTATATGCCACGGAAAGTGCAGTTCAGCCGCGAGATGATAATCGATGCGGCAATAGAGATGGTACGGGAGAAAGGGTACGAGAGTATCAACGCAAGGGACTTGGGTACATGGCTCGGGTGCTCGTCACGCCCGCTGTTCACCGCGTTCAAGAACATGGAAGAGGTGGTGGAAGCCACACGGCAAGAAGCCGCTAAACGCTTCCTTTCCTTTGTGCGCGAGGCGGAGAGGGAAGACATTTCCGCAGGCGAGACGCCTGTGCCCGGAGTGGTTGCTGGTTCCAAGTACCAAGTTTCAGATTGGCAACAGGCGGGGGTTTCGGATTCCAAGACTCAGGTTTCGGATTCCAAAGTTCGGGTTTCAGATTCCAAGTACCAAGTTTCGGGTTGGCAACAGGCAGGGGTTTCCGATTCCAAGGTTCAGGTTTCGAGTTCCAAAGTTCGGGTTTCAGATTCCAAGGATCAGGTTTCGGGTCGGCAGCAGGCGGGGACGCCTGCGCACCCGGTGGCGGAGCCGATATCCAAACGAATGGGTATGCGAATTGTGCAGTTTGCTGCGCAAGAGCCAAACCTCTATGACTTCATCCACTGGAGCGGGGGAACGATGCCGGACGTGGCGGAATTGTCAGAGATGATGTCCGCCTACTACGTCCGTGACTACAAACTACCACCCGGTGAGGCACGCGATTTCTTCGAGCAAATGATGCTGTTCAGCATGGGACTATGCACGATGATTACCCATCGCGTGCGGGAATACAAACCCGAAGAGATAGGGCACCTGCTGGAGATACACTTCCAAGCGACAATGGAGTACTTTAAGAGGAGCAAGGAACAAGGAGCCAAGAACAAGGACTAATCGCCACCCACTCTGAGGTTGCGTATCGGGTGTGCCGCGATATCCGTTAATTGCCTACAATAGTCTTTGGGGATCCGCCAAAGGTTCTTAAAAACTCCGACAAAGGTCATTGAAAACTCCGACAAAAGTCCTTAAAAACTCCGACAAGTAACCAAGAATCTCTGCGTATTCTTTCTTCAAGGGTAGCGCGAAGGTAGCGCAAGGGTAGCGGAATCACTAACTAATCACTAACTAATCACTAACTAATCGCTAACTAATCACTAACTAATCACTAACTAATCGCTAACTATAATCTGCTTTTAGATAAAGCCACTACTTATTCCAATATGAAACGAAGCATTACATCATTACTACTATTCATCTGCGCTGTTGCGGCAATGGGACAAAAGACAATCAACGGAAAAGTGCAAGATATACAAGGTGCACCCATAGCCTACGCCACGGTCAGCCTGCTCAATGCCGACAGCACGGTAATCACGGGTGCCATCACCGATGAGAAAGGAGCATTCTCGCTGAATTTACCCAAACGGGACGAGAACACAGGAGAGACTGTCGGGAGCCCAGTCAATACAAAACAAGGGCAACCAGTTCGTCCCGAACTGACCGCAGGCGAGACGCCTGCGTCCCCAGTGGCGCGAAGCGGAGACCGCAACTCCATGATTCTGCAAGTTAGTTTTATCGGGTATGAGACGGTGGCACGGGCTATTCATTCGGGCGACGCTAACCTACTGATAACCCTGCGGGAGGAGAGCGAGGAGTTGGCGGAAGTGGAGGTGAAAGCCAAACGGCAGTTGATAGAACGGCAGTTTGACAAGATAGTGCTGAACGTGAGCGACTCGCCTTTTGCCTTCGGCAGCAACGGCAAAGACCTGCTGAAGAAAGCGCCGGGCGTGCAAGTGGACAAAGACGGCAACGTAACGGTGAACGGCAAGTCGGTGGAGGTGTATATCGACGGTCGTCCGTCGTACCTGAGCGGCGAGCAACTGAAAGCCATGCTGGAAGGTACGGACGGCAGCACGATAGAGAAGATAGAGATAATCTCCAACCCCTCCGCGAAGTACGATGCGGCAGGGCAAGGGGGTATCATCAACATCAAGACCAAACGCAACATGATGCAGGGACTGAACGGGACACTGTCAGCCAGTTACGGCGGTATGTTCTACAGGGATATAGACAAATGGCAGAACCGAGATATGTTCTCGCTAAACCTCAACTACCGTTCGGAGAAGACCTACTCGTTCCTCACGCTGTCGCAGTTGTACGTTGACCAAAACATCACAATGGAGGTAGGCAGCGAGGCATTGGATACACTGACGCAGACAAACACGGAACGGTATGACAAATCGGAGTATGCGTGTGATTTTCAGTACTATATGCTGAAAATAGGGAACGACTGGTTTATCGACAAGAAGAACACTTTCGGCTTTATCTTCCAAGCACCGTTCATGATTATGCGACAGGACGTACCCGAAGGTCGCGGCTGGGGCTATACGAAGGTGGGGAACGATATTGTGGAGAACTCAATGGCGGTACTGCGCAACCCGATACAGTCGCAGCAATATATGGCGAACCTGAACTACACGCACGTGTTCAACGACTCGCTCGACCGCGAACTGACCGTTAACGCGGACTACAACCGCTATGCAGGACAGCAGGTGAACGAACAACGGAACACCTATTACTACAACGGATTATCCGACACCACCCGCATGACCATGGTTATCAACACCGACCAAAAAGTGGATATCTACTCGGCGAAAGCGGACTTTCAGACACGCTTTTGGCAGACGGGTATGATAGAGGCCGGTGCGAAATGGGCAATGTCGAACACCTTCAACCGCATGACGACCGACTCGACCCTGAACGGCGTAGCAAGTCCGACGCACCACTCGGACTTCGACTACTCGGAGCAGGTGGCGGCGGTGTATATCTCGGTTGCCAAGCAGTTCGGGCAGAAATTCAACGCGAAGTTGGGTCTGCGCGGGGAATTCACCCACTCGGAAGGCGACTGGATTTCGGCAGACAGCACCTCGGTGAAAAACTATTTTAACCTGTTCCCGACGGCGTTCTTCGGCTACAACCCGACGGACAAATGGAGCATGAACGTGTCGTACACACGGCGTATCAAGCGTCCGAGTTATAATCAACTGAACCCGTTCCGCGTCTATCTGGACGCACATAACTACGAAGAGGGGAACCTGGAACTGACGCCGGAGTTTAACAACCAAGTTGACCTAAACTTTTCCTATTCGCAATACGTGGCACTGGCGTTCAACTTCGCACACACGCAGGACATGCTCTCGGCGCACGTGGAACTGCTGCCTGACGGCAACGGCAGGCGGAAATGGGTGAACTTCGGTACCTGCACGACGCACGGGGGAAACCTGTCGTTGACGGAGTTGCCCCTTGTGCCGAAGTTCGAGACCGGTGCAGACGGGTCGCGTCAAATGACAGGCGCATGGTTGGCACTGACCCTGAACGGCGCGTACTACTACTTCATCAACCGTTCGTATGACGGTCAGTACGTCAACGGCAGCCACTACGGGTCGGCATCCGCCACGCTGACCGCCTACCTGCCGCAAGACTGGACGCTGTCGGCGGAGTGCTACTACAGTTCCCCGCTGACCATCGGATACAACCACACGGATGACATGTGGTACATGGGCGCGGCGATACGCAAGATGTGGCGCAAGCAGGGACTGATACTCAACATCCAAGGGCAAGACCTGCTGCGGTCGGTGCATTACCGGTCGGAGTCGTACGGCATGACGGAAGGCAACAGCAATTACTACTATCAATACTCCCGCAATCAGAGGGTGATGGTCAGCCTGACATGGATGTTCGGACAGCAACAATATATGAAACGGCGCAACGTGGGCAACATGGATGAGTCGACACGCCTCGGCGGAGGGGGAGTGGGGAAATAAGTTAATTATGAATTATGAATTATGAATTATGAGGGCATGTGCTCTGAGTAATCTGAGTAATCTGAGTAATCCGAGTAATCTGAATAATCTGAATTATCTGAATTATCTGAATTATCTGAGTAATTATGAGAAATAGAGTTTTTGCACGTATTTTTATTGTTGTCGCAGGGGTGTTATTATGCGGCGGAGGAGTGTGGTATTGGGCTGCACACCGGCATGTGGAGCAGTTGGAAACCATTGAAGTGAACGGCGTGAGCCTTGTGTATCAGCGTGTCGGACACTTGGACGGGCAGCCCGTGGTGTTGCTGCACGGCAACGGAGGCAGCCACGAACACCTGAGCGTGATGGCTGCACAGTTGGACTCGGCAGGGTATCTGGTCTATGCGCCGGACTCGCGCGGGCAGGGAGGCAACACGCCGTTGGACGAGTACCACTATGCCGACATGGCAGAGGACGTGTATGCTTTCTGTCAGGCGTTAGGCATTGCGCGTCCCGCCGTCTTCGGCTGGAGCGACGGCGGTATCATCGCCCTGCTGACGGAGGTATTGCACCCCGGCACATTCTCCGCCATCGCGGTCAGCGGGGCGAATATCACGCCGGACGGGATAGTAAACTTTGAAGAAATGCAGCGCGCAATGACCACCGACTCGCTCGGCAATCCCGTGGAGCCCGCACCGCTACACAAAATGATGATCACCGAGCCGCATATCACGCCTGCGGAGTTGGGCACCATCGTCTGCCCCACCCTTGTGGTAGCGGGGGAGCATGACCTAATCCTTGAGGAGCAGACGCGGCTGATTGCCCGCAGCATTCCACACGGGTCGCTGATTATCCTACGGGGCGAAGACCACGGGTCGCATATCTGGCAGAACCCGAAGATGGGGCGTATCCTGCTGGACTACCTGCGGCAGGTGCAGGAGCCGCAGCCGTATATCGCAACGGGCGACGAGGGGACGGTGTTCGACCTTGTGTTTGTTACCCGCGAGGCGAATGCGGACAGCGTGTGGAAACCGCTGACGGCGATAGTGCAACCGTACTTCGGCAGCGTGGTAATGCACCTGCCTGCGGACTCCGCGTTTTATACCGCAGGCGGGACGCCTGCGTCCACAGTAGAGGCACTATGCGAGATGGCGACGGCACGGGGTGCAAAATACCTTACATTGCTGTGCACGCCCGATGCGAAAGGGCTGTGCGATGCCTTTGCGGCGGAACTGCCCGCGTTGGGGACTGCCGAGCACGCCACGCCGCAACTCTCAATGCTGCTGCCCGTGGAAGATGTAAAGATGTGGACGGAGATACTGCCCGGCTATATGGAGGCGACGGAGGCGTTCTACTCGGAGTTTGAGCAACGGGTGAACCTGCTGAAAGCCGCGCCGTTGGACAGCGTGTGGAGGGATGATTCAGGTAACAAATTTCAAGTCTCAGGTTGCAAGTCCCAAGTTTCAGGTAGCGATTTACCGCCGATGGAGGCGGAGATACCCGACTACACGACTTACTTCCGTTTGGATACGCTCTTGCACGAGGGTATGAGCACATGGGAGAAGAGCCTTGCCATCGGGCGGTTTGTGTCGTCGCATATCCCGCACGCCAACCAAAAGACACGCCCTGCCGCCAAAGACGCGATTACGCTGTGGCAGTATATCCAAACCCAAGAACCTGCATTCAACTGCCGTTACCACAGTTTCTTCGCAATGCAGTTGTTGCAGTCTGTGGGCGTAGAGGCGCGGGTGCTGACCTGTATGCCGCAGGACGACAACGACCCCGACTGCCATGTGGTGAATATCGTCTATCTGCCCGAATATCGGAAATGGGCGATGATCGACACCGACCAAGCCATCTACGCAACGAATGCAGAAGGGACACCGCTGGCGCCGTGGGAGATGCGCCGACACTACGAGCAGGACAAGTCCTTCACGCTGTGGTACAACTACGAGAGCCCCGACCAAGGCATGGACTATTATCGGTCGTATATGGCGAAGAACACCTACTGTTTCGCCTCGCCGACAAGCATGGAGGATAACGAGAATATATATTTAATGCCGGAATAGAGGACCCTCCCCGACCCTCCCTACATAGGGAGGGGGAGTCTCGCCCTATTCAGTCTATAAATTATAAAAAAAAATAATCATTAACATGCTCTCTCACCCTCCCTACATAGGGAGGGACGGGGAGGGTCCTAATCATTATGAACAAGCAATTACCTTTATTGGTTTTTCGCGCCGTTGCCCTCGGTTTGGGCATTGGTGCACTCACCCTCTCGCTAATGGAGAAAATCAGCACCAACGACGCCATCGTTCTCCTGTCGCTGGCGGTAACCTGCCTCGCCGCCTGCGCCATGGGGGAATACAGCAATAAAAAAGAAGGGAAGAAGAAATGAAACGGACGACATTGGCATGGCAAGCCCTCGCCAAAGGTGTCGGGGGATTGGTCGTAATGGGGCTTTTGCTCTTTCTGCCGGCAGGCACATGGGGCTATTGGCAGGCATGGCTCTTCCTCGCCCTGCTCTTCGTGCCAATGACCTGCGTGGCGACATGGCTGCTCTTGCGCGAGCCCGAACTGCTGGAGAAGCGTCTCCACAGCCAAGAGCAGGAGAAAGAGCAGAAGCAGGTGGTCGCCCTGTCGGCGCTAATGTTCATCGCGGGGTTTCTGCTTGCGGGCTTTGACCAACGCTACGGCTGGTCGGAGATGCCCGTGTGGGTGGTGGCAACAGCGGCGGCGGTAATGCTGTGCGGATACGGGCTGTACGCCGAAGTGATGCGTGAGAACGCCTACCTGTCGCGCACGGTGGAGGTACAGGAAAATCAGAAAGTTATCAGCACAGGACTTTACGGCATTGTGCGCCACCCAATGTATGCGGCCACGCTGGTGCTGTATCTCGCCATGCCGCTGGTGTTGGGGTCGTGGGTGGCGTTGGTTCCTTTCCTCGCCTACCCCTTCGTCATCGCCCGCCGTATCCGCAACGAGGAGCAGGTGCTGGAACGCGGACTGGACGGCTACACCGAGTATGAGAAGCAAGTGAGGTACCGTTTGATTCCCTTTATCTGGTAAGACGCTATGAGTGCACATGAGATTACAGACGCCCTCGTCGCGTTGGAGGACGATGCACAACGGAAGGTGCTACAGCGGTTCTTCAAGACGGGCAAAGGCGAGTACGGCGAGGGCGACCGCTTCCTCGGTATCCGCGTGCCGGAGGTGCGTATGGTAGCCAAAGCGGCGGCTGACCTGCCTTTGGCGGAGGTGCCGACCTTGCTCATGAGTCCGTGGCACGAAGTGCGGCTCTGCGGGCTGCTCATCCTGACTTATCAAATGGAACGGCTCTGCAAACCGCGGCTACACCACGACCCGCAAGCCATTGAGGCGCGGGATGCCATCGCGGCACTCTATTTGCAATACGCCGACCGCGCCAACAACTGGGACTTGGTGGATTTGAGTGCGCCGAAGATAATCGGCAACTGGCTGTTGGTGCCCACCCGCCTCGGCGACAAGACAGAGGTGCTTGACTCGCTCGCCAACAGCCCCGTGCTGTGGCGGCAGCGTATCGCAATGGTCAGCACATGGAAGACCACGCAGCAAGGCGACCCAACCTACGCCCTGCGGTACGCCGAGCGACTGATCCACCACCCGCACGACCTCATGCACAAAGCCGTGGGCTGGATGCTCCGCGAGGTGGGGAAACGCGGCAACAAAGCACTCTTGGAGGCGTTTTTGGCGCAATACGCCGCCACCATGCCCCGCACCACCCTGCGCTATGCCATTGAACTGCTACCGGAACACGAGCGGCAGAAATGGCTAAAAAGACCTACCCCTGCCCTCTCTACAAGAGCACCCAAAAAATCAGTGATTTTTCGGGGACTCCGCGAGGGCGGGAGATAATAAAACTACTATTTGTCTAACTAAACAAATCCCAAACTCCCTCCCTTGTCGGGAGGGACGGGGAAAATCCATTATGAAAACAAAACTCTTTTCTCTCCTGCTCGTGGCAGCAGGTCTGTGCGGGTGCTCTCTGTACCGCACGAACACCATCGTCCTATCGGGTATCAAGACCGAGAAACATTACACCGTGGCGGAGTTTACCGAACTGAACGTGCGCAGCGCCATTGAAGTGATTGTATGCGACAGCGTGACGGATATCTGCGTCATCACAGATGAGAATCTCCTCCCCTACCTCCTTATCTCACAGAAAGGCAAACGGCTCTCTATCGGCTACGCCAACGGCATCTGCTGGACAGGCACGACCGTCAACCGCGTGTTGGTGCCCTCGCAGGCTGCGTTGGACGAGATAAGCGTCTCCGGCGCGTCCTCCGTGCGGGTGGAGCAACCGCTTCGCGCAGCCGAAATAGAGATAGACCTGTCGGGGGCATCCATGATTACCGCTACGCTCTATGCGACGGAAGCCTCCGTAAATGCGTCCGGCAGCAGCAAAGCCGACCTGCAAGGAACGGTGCAGCAGTTGGAGGTTGGTATCAGCGGTGCATCGCAAGTGTTCTCCGAGAAACAAGACGGTCTGTTCACACTCCGTGCAGACAAGGTGAAAGGCAACCTGTCGGGCAGCAGCAGTCTGTTCGTGCATAGCGACGGCAGCATCCGATGCAGCGTCTCCGGCGCAAGCAGCATCTACTTCACCGGCAACGCCGACACCTCCGAAAGCGATTGCTCCGGTGCGTCGGTCATTGTAAAAGAATAACACATAATTAGCCCTGATCGGTCGGGCTGCACTCGGAACACAACACAATATGAAAAAGATATTACTTTTAGGAATAGTCTGTTGCCTTCCTTTCTGCTTATGCGGCATTCAGGCGGCTACTCCACAAGACTCCGTTGCGGGCATTAGTGGACGCCGATACCCCGCCGTGCAAATTGGTGAACAGATATGGATGGCGGAGAACCTTTCGGAATACGTATATGACACGCAGTCAGAACGCTATGGCGACACCTTACCATACTTCGGTGCAAACGGCTACAGCAGCAAAAATATGCCCTACTATACCGACCACCGCAACCTGAAAACCAAAAGCGACAGCCTACTCACACCCGAAATGCGCGAGAAGATGGGTTATCAATACAACTGGTTAGCCGCAGCAGGACTGACTGCCGAAGAGGGAGATGACCTATACAACGCGTCCTTCCTCTCGCTTCCGCGGCAAGGTATATGCCCGAACGGTTGGCATCTGCCGACATTAGATGAATGGAAACAACTCCTGACAGCAGCAGGCGGAAAAGAAACGGGCGCACTGGCACTCAAAGACTCCGTTGGATGGAGTGCCCATGCAGGCAACAACCTTTTGGGATTCAATGCGTTGCCTGCCGGCACTTATTATACCGAATCGAAAGATTCTTTGTCGGTGGGAAAAGCCGCTTCGTTTTGGACAATATCTCCCTCCGGTTCTTCCGCTTACCCCTCGTCTGCCTATTATATCAGCATGGATGCACAATCGGATGCCGTCAATTACGACCACAACCTCAAATGGAACGGACGCGGATGCCGATGCGTAAAAGACGAAAGGAGCATGCCATCGGACATATATCAAATGGAGACACCAGACCGACCTATCAAAAAAATACAAGATGGGCAACTCATTATTCGCACATCAAGCGGAACAGTGTACAACATCTTGGGAAAAAAGTTATTAGACCGCATGGCGCGCTGATAAATCAACACTATCGCATACTCTAATCGGCTACGCACGCAAATCGTAAATCGTAAATCACTATGTTGTCTCGTTTTCAATTCAATACCGTTGGTCTTTTCACCACCGACAGCGCCAAAGTGGTGCGTTTCTACCGCGACATCTTCGGTTTCCACACCGACTGGAACGGCACAGACCCCAATGTGGAACTCTCACTCGACAATATGCGTATCATCCTCTTTCCGCGCACGGCTTTCGAGCACATGACCTCGCGCCGCTATGCCTATCCCGACGGTATCAACGGCACAATGGAATTATCGTTTGACGTGCCGTGCTTTGACGATGTGGACAAGGAGTTTGCGCGTGCCGTAGAGATGGGTGCCACGCCTGTTTTTGCGCCTACTACCGAGCCATGGGGACAGCGCACCTGCTATATCGCCGACCCCGAAGGGAACCTTATCGAGATTTCATCTTTCAACCAAACGCAACTATGAGCACCTATCAAGACATCATCCGAGGCATTGACCAACTAATGACGCAGGAGATACCGCTCCTGCTCAGCCTCAGCGAAGAACAAGTGAGCCAAAAACGCAACCGACAAAACCGCACCGTCAAAATGCTCGTCGGGCATCTTATCGACTCAGCCTCAAACAACCACCAGCGCATGGTGCGCCTGCAGTACGCACCGCGTTGCGGACATTCCATGCCGCACACCGAAATGGGCATGCTCGTCTTCCCAGACTACACGCAGGACAACGACCTTTGGCTGCAACTGCAAGACTATCAGCACGAAGACTGGCAGGCGCTGGTGCTGTTGCTGCAATACTACAACCGCCATATCTGCCACCTCATCCGCGCCGTCGATACCACCAAATGCGAAAACTACTGGATTGACTACGAGGGTAACCGTATCACGCTCAATGACATGATAAAAAATTATCTCACTCACCTGCAACTACATTTCCGCCAAATACACGAACTGTTATGAACCCTCTTATCGCCTATTGCGGTCTCGACTGCGCCCGTTGCGAAGCCCGCACCGCCACCCTGTACAACGACGATACCTTACGCCAAAAGGTTGCCCGCCAATGGAGCGAGTGGAACCACACGCATATCCCCGCCACGAGTATCAACTGCCTCGGTTGCCGCACGGAGGGTGTGAAATGCCCCTACTGCGACGCAATGTGCCCTATCCGCCAATGTGCATTGCGCCGTGAGGTAAGCCACTGCGGCGAGTGCCCCGACCAATCCGACTGCCGACTGCTGCAAGAGGTGCACCGCAACGCACCCGAAGCCCAAGCAAACCTCCTTGACACCGACTATATCATCCGTCCCGAACGCCCTGAGGACTACCACGCCGCCGAGCACCTGACCCGCGAAGCCTTTTGGAACCTCTATCGACCGGGCTGCCAAGAACATTTTGTGCTCCACAGTTTTCGCAGCCGCCCCGAATATATCCCCGAGTTGGCTTTCGTTATGGAGAAAGGCGACGAACTTATCGGACACATCATGTTCGTCCGTGCCACGCTTACCGAGGTCGGGGAGGACGGGAGCAACAAGCGTTGTAATGACGACAAAGCCATCCGTCAAAGCGCGAGCCTGCCGAACGCGGTCGCCACTCTCGGACCTATCTCCATCGCCCCCGCCTACCAGCGCAAAGGGTACGGACTCCGACTGCTGCAATACGCTTTGGCACGCGCCCGCGAGACGGGCATCGGTCTCGTCTGCATGGAGGGCAATATCGACTTCTACAAGCACGCGGGCTTTCAGGTGGCGAGCCGCCTCGGCATCCATTACCACGGCGAGCCGATAGAGGACGAAGTACCCTATTTCCTCGCGCAGGAACTCATCCCGGGTACCCTGCCTCTCTCAACGCTAAACACTAAACTCTCAACGCTCATCTACACGCCCCCGCAAGGCTACTTCGCCGCCACAGACCACCCCGAAGCTTTCGCCGCCTACGAAGCCACCTTCCCGCACAAAGAGAAGAAAGTACTCCCCACACAACTTTTCAAAGAATAATCACCGAGGACGCCGGCGTCCCCGCCTGCTGAATAGCCAAAAACAAATAATAAAATAGTAAAAACTCACTATGGAACAACGCATTGAAACCCGCGAGCCACGGCTCGCACTTGCTTATCGCCTCCAAGGCGCGTACTCCACTCTCGACTACAACCAAGCATGGGAAGCCATGGGACTTTGCTGCCAAGAGAACCAAATCGGTTGCTGTGGCTGTGATGTAGAATACCTCAGCACCTACCTCGACAACCCCGACACCACACCCGCCGCGGACTGCCGCTGCGATGTCTGTATCGCCGCCCTCACGGAGCCTATTGCCAACACCCTGCGCGGCATGCGGCTTGACCACGGCGTGCGCCTCACCACACTGCCGGGCGGACGCTGGATGGTCTTCACACACCGCGGTCCTTACAGCGGATTGGCTGCCGCATACGCCGAAATCTACCGCGACATAGTGCCGACATTAGATGTGGACACCGACCATCCCGCACCGCTGGAGAAGTACATCACAGACCCCTTCTCCACCGCCCCCGAAGACCTCATCACCGAGATATGGATTGCCATACGATAAGTCCTATGCCTCCCCGTTTGGAAAACAACCGTATCCTTCTGCGTCCGTGGCAAGACAATGACGCGCCGCTCATGTACCGATATGCCTCCGACCCCGATGTGGGGTCGCGGGCAGGTTGGGCACCCCACCAATCGGTAGAAGAGAGCCTGCACATCATCCAAACCGTCTTCCGAAACCCCACCACATGGGCTATCGTGCTGCGTACGGAGGGCGACTTGTTTGTCGGCGCCATAGGCTACGGACCGTCCTGCGACTGCCGCCTCCCCGCGCGGGAAGACGAGCCCACTGTGGGCTACTGGGTAGCCAAACCATTTTGGAACCGGGGTATCTGCACAGACGCCCTCCGACTAATGGTTGAGCATATCCGTCAGACAACTCCTATCCGCTCCCTAATCAGCGGACACTTCATAGACAATCCCGCCTCGGGCAGAGTGATGGAGAGATGCGGTTTCGTCCTCACGGGCGACATCTGCTACGACCCCACCCTGTATAACGGACAAGACCGCCCTATCCGCGTGCTGCGACTAACGCTGTAATCCCACAATTAACGGTAATCTGAATATGAACCTACTGATTATCAACGGCAGCCCGAAAAAGAACGGACTGATTGCACAAATGCTGGATATCCTGCGCGAAGATGCGACCCAAGCAGGTGCCCGCATCACAGAAATCTACGCCAACGACCTCCATGTCAAGCCCTGCATGGGCTGTATGGTCTGCCGCACCAAGAACAACTGCGTACTGCCGGAAGACGATGCACAGCGTGTGCTGCAACTGCTGACCCAAGCCGATGCAATAGTGATTGGTGCTCCCTGCTTCTGGGGCAATATCCCCGGGCAACTCAAACTGCTCTTCGACCGTATCGTTTATGGCATGATGCGCGACACACCGCGTTTCCCAGAGCCGCTGATGAAAGGAAAGAAAGCCGTATTCATCAGCACCTGCACCACACCGTTCCCATTCAATATCCTTATGAACCAGTCCCACGGAGCCATCCGCGCACTGAAAGAAATCGGGCATTATTCGGGTTGGAACATAGTAGCCGCCATTGAGCGCGGAGGCGTTCAAACCCACCCGCAACTAACCAAAAGAGACATACGAAAATGCCACAAAGCCTTTCACAAACTATGCGATACCACTATTTAGACAACATCCGATAAATCTCCCACCGTAGGTATTTAAGCAAAAAGAAAAGATTATTTTCATATATCGTTCTTTTAGAAACGGTTGTGCCGCTTCTAAAAGTAAACAAAGGTATGGCAAAGCACTCCATGCCGAAAAGACACCATTTCTAAGACAATTTATAGCCTACGATGGAGCAGAATTTGAACAACAATTTGGGAAACGCTGCAATTATCCTCATGAAGAAAGGGTAACGGTATTTGAAAAAGAGTCCTTGTGATGATTGACGAATCATTTTGATATGTTCATCCCATTTTTCTATCTCGCGTCCGTTGTCAAGCCCCCAATGAAAGCGGGCAGAAAGATTCTTAACGGAATCGTGTCGCTTTTGTTGCTTGACTGTGATTGAACCACAGAGATCAAACCAGATTTCAGCACCGGGGAAATACTTTAGAAAACTTTTGAATAAACCTTTTACTTTGACTTCATCAAAATACATGAGCACCCCTTCAATTATAAAAAGAAAAGAAGCATCGGGATGAGTACTTTTAAGTTCCTCCATCCACTTTTCATCAAACATTGATGAGGAAATATAAGTTTCATTCTTTGTTTCAGGCAGTATCGCCGCTCTGGTTTCAATAACTTCCGGAAGGTCAAGACTATAGTATTTAACCGATGATTGAGAACCTATGCGCTGAGCACGAGTGTCCAAACCACATCCGACATTTACGATTACCGGATTGGAATTTGCTTCTATAAAATCACGCACAACATTGTCAAGATACCATGCACGTACATTACAACCTACTTCGCTAAGTTTCGCTCCGTCGAATTTTGAATAATCATATGGAATCATCTCAACGAGTTTTGCCGCATCCGTGTCTCGAAGAATGGCTTTATCGCCGCGCATGCTTTCTTTTGCACGCATATACAGCGGAATAAGGAGAGTTTCCGCCACTGAATTTTTTATAAATAAATTATCCATTTTATTATTGTTTGTTTTATGCTGCAAAGATACTCAATAAAACGAACGTCCGCAATACCTAAAAATGGTGAAAATTAAAATAAGTTTCACAAACTATGCGATACCACTATTTAGACAACATCCGATGGGTAACCGTGTTGCTCGTGATGTTCTTCCATGTCTTTTATTATTTCAACACCTATTGCATGGGCTCCGGCATAGGCGGATTTAGCGATTACCAGCCGCAGGATGCCGTACTCTATCTGCTCTATCCGTGGCTGATGCCCCTGCTCTTTGTAGTGGCGGGCATGAGTTCGCGCTACGCCTTGCAACGCAAATCGCCGCGCGAATACCTGCGTACCCGCACATGCAAACTGATTGTCCCTACCACGCTTGGGCTGTTTGTGTTCCAATGGATGGCAGGCTATTTCGGCATGCAGACGATGAACTTCCGTTTCCAAACAGATATGGGTGCAGGACAGCCGTGGTGGATGATGTATATCATGTGGTCAGTATGCGGCGGAGGCGGGCTATGGTTTGTCCAACTGCTCTGGCTCTTCTCAGTGATGACAATAGCATTCCCCTTCCTACAGGACCCACCCCATCCCTCCCTACAAAGGGAGGGAGTAAAAGAAATACCTTCGTCTATAGATACTAATCTTTCCCCCTCCCTTTGTAGGGAGGGATGGGGAGGGTCTCTTTCCCCCTCCCTTTGTAGGGAGGGACGGGGAGGGTCATGGATTGCAGTAGCCGGTCTTCTCCTGTTCGGTGTCCTGCTCTACCTCACCGACCAAGCGGTGATGGACGGGGACTACAGTATGCAGAATCCTGCCATGTTCTACAATGTCTATCGCCCGCTCTACTACCTGACGGCATACCTGTTCGGCTATTTCTTCTTCGTCCGCGAGGAGGTGCAGGCGCTTTTGGTACGCCTGCGGTGGCTACTTATCCCTGCCGCGGTAGCCTGCGGCATAGGACTGACCATCGCCACCTTCGGACAAGACGCCTACTCGCCCGCCTATATCCGCAGCGCTGGCAACAACCTCTACGCATGGATTGCCATCTTAGCCATGTTCGCGGCTTTCCGTACATGGTGCAATCACGACGTAAGAAAACAGAGCAGCCCGCCAGCAGCCAAGATATGCACTTTCTTCCGCGATGCCTCCTACGGGCTGTATATCTTGCAGTTCTTCGTCTATATGAGTGCAGGCTATCTGCTCCGTGCCTATACCGCGCTTCCGCCGTGGGCGATGTACGTCCTGCTCTTCCTCGGGATGTTCACGCTCACGCCCGCCCTCTATCTCCTCATCTGCCAAATTCCCTTCCTCCGCTATTGCGTGTTGGGAATAAAACGAGCCCGCAAAGCATGAAAAAAAGGTTACCTATGCGGCGGATAGTCTGAGTATCTCCTCCTATGCGGTATTCACACCCGCAAACGACATCGCAATTCCGCAAGAGACAAGGGAGCATACAACAAGCAGAAAGCAAAATAACATTGACCCATACTACATATAGCATTTTATTGCTTTCCCGTTTCCGCTTTTCATCACTCCAAAGTCTCCGCGAAGAGCCGATTAGAAGCAAGCATCGTCCGCAATAGCATTTTGCAACATGATTCTCGTATATCGTTGCAAAATGCTATTCTTTTAGGGCATGTACCGGATAAGTATCGCGACATTAATTCCAAGCGTTTTTGAGAAAAAACATAAAAAACAATCTTTTAGTTGTATAATTCAAAAAAAAGTAGTAACTTTGCGGCGGATTTTGGATGATATAGTTTGGTTACTTATCATGTTTAACAGAGTTGCTATATTAGGTTCGGGCAGTTGGGCGACGGCATTGGCGAAGATAGCCCTGCAAAACCAACCGAAGATAAACTGGTATATTCGTCGTCAGGAAGTGATAGACGAGTTTATCGCTACCGGCAAGAACCCTTCGTATCTGTCGATAGCCCAGTTTGATACGAGTCGTATTCGTTTCTCCTCCGATATAAACAGCATTATTTCGCAGTCGGATATCCTGATATTGGCTATCCCCTCTCCGTATGTCAGGCAGTCGCTTAACAAGATTCGCCGCAACATGACGCATAAGATTGTTATCTCGGCGGTGAAGGGTATGATACCCGATGAGAACATGATTCTAACCGACTATCTGCACAGCCGTTTCAACATTCCGCAGGAGCAGTTGGGCATCATCGCGGGTCCGTGTCATGCGGAGGAGATAGCGCTGGAGCGGCTGTCGTACCTGACCATCGGATGCGAGAAATTGGAGCACGCCGAGGAGTGGGCGTCGCTGTTCCGCACGCCGTTTGTACATACGACGACCAGCACGGATGTGATAGGGCTGGAGTACTCGAGCGTGATGAAGAATATCTATGCGATAGCGGCGGGTATGTGCCAGAGTCTGCACTACGGGGACAATTTTATCTCGGTACTGATGACCAATGCCATACAAGAGATACAGCGTTTTGCCGCTGCCACTTCGCCCACGCGCCGCGACATCACGGCGAGCGGATACCTGGGGGATATGCTGGTTACGGCATACTCGAAGTTCTCGCGCAACCGGCAGTTCGGACAGATGGTGGGCATGGGCTACTCGGTGAAAGCCGCACAGATGGAGATGGAGATGGTAGCGGAAGGATATTACGGTACGCGCGCGATATACCTTGCCAACCAGCGTACGCAAGTATCGCTGCCGATAGTGGACGCGATGTACGCCATCCTGTATGAACGGCAGTCTCCGATGTCGGTGATACGAGCGCTGACAACGAAGTTGAGGTAGGTGGGGAGTTGTTAGTGATTAGTGGTCAGTGGTCGGATAGCGAAGCGATTTAACATTAAAAATTACCATTATATGAAAGACATCCAATTTTCTTATGCTAAGGCAGCGAGTGCCGAAGCTGTGAATGCGTACAAAGCGCAAGTAGCCAACTGCCAAGAGATGCTGGTGAAGGGAACCGGCGCAGGCAACGATTTCCTCGGATGGGTGAACCTTCCGGAAGATATCAAGCCCCAACTGGCTGATATCCAAGCAACCGCCAATCTGCTCCGCGAGAAGTGCGAGGTGATAGTATGTATCGGTATCGGCGGGTCGTACCTGGGTGCTAAAGCCGTGAACGAGGCGTTGATGTCGTCGTTTGAATGGCTGGAAGGCAAGAAACCGGCGATGGTTTATGCCGGTCAGAACATCGGCGAGGACTACCTCTACGAGTTGCAGGCGCTGCTGAAAAACAAGCGTTTCGGTATCATCTCCATCTCCAAATCGGGTACGACGACCGAGCCCGCGCTGGCATTCCGTCTGCTCAAGACCCAGCTGGAGCAACAGCAAGGCAAAGCAGAGGCAAAGGAACTGATTGTCTGCATCACCGATGCAAAACGCGGTGCGCTCCGCACGCTGGCTACCCAAGAAGGCTACAAGACCTTCGTGATTGAGGATAACATCGGCGGTCGTTTCTCGGTATTGTCGCCCGTAGGTCTGCTGCCTATCGCTTGCGCAGGCTTCGACATCACCGCACTGGTGAATGGTGCTGCCCGTATGGCAGAGGTATGCGGTATCAACACACCGTTTGAGGAGAACCCCGCTGCACAATATGCTGCCGCACGCAACTACCTGTATGGCGAGCAAGGAAAGAAAGTGGAGTTGCTGGTGAACTTCCACCCGAAACTGCATTACGTGAGCGAATGGTGGAAACAACTCTACGGCGAGTCGGAAGGCAAGGACGGCAAGGGTATCTTCCCCGCAAGCGTGGACTTCACCACCGACCTGCACTCGATGGGACAGTATATCCAAGACGGTGAGCGCCACTTGTTTGAAACGGTTATCTCGGTAGAAACCCCGAACCACGAGGTAGATTTCCCGCACGATGAGGCTAACCTCGACGGACTGAACTTCCTCGCCGGAAAGCGCGTGGACGAAGTGAACAAGATGGCAGAACTCGGCACCATGCTGGCACATGTGGACGGCGGCGTGCCCAACATGAAGATTACCTTGCCCACTCTGAACGAGTACTATTTGGGTGAGTTGATTTACTTCTTCGAGCGTGCATGCGGTATCTCCGGCTATCTCCTCGGCGTGAATCCGTTCAACCAACCGGGTGTGGAGGCATACAAGAAGAACATGTTCGCCCTGCTCGACAAGCCCGGCTACGAGGAGGCTTCGAAAGCGATTAAGGCGAGACTGTGATAAGACGGATGAAAATCCTTATATCATTATGAAAACCTATCAGAAAGTTTTGGTTTCTGTGGCTACGGTAGTGCTGTGCCTCCTGCTTATTGCAGGGGGCATAGCCGTTTATGTAGGCCGCCTCTTTATGCCACAGATGGAGGCGGCACAGTCTATCACCACCCTATCCGACCAAGTCTATACGCTGACATTCCGCGGCGACTATGGTTTCGATGCGTTCCTTGCAGGGGGCGGAGCCTCCAGCGATGAGGAAATGGCAACGTTTATCGGGCAGTTTCTGTCGCACGGCTTGATGCCCGCGTCCGCCACGGTCAACGAGGAGATAACCACCGAGGGCGAGGTGCCCCACGGTTGCTCCACCCTTGTGCGGCAGACGGCAGAGAGCGTGATGATGGGGCGCAACTATGACTTCGACCACCACGGCGCCACGATGATTACCCTCACCTACCCCGACAACGGCTATGCCTCCATAGCCACCAACAGCATGGAGTTTCTCGGACTGCCCGCCGACTGGCAGCCGTCAGAGAATGCCATAGAGAACATGGCGGCTATTGCCGCGATATACGTACCAATGGATGGTATGAACGAGAAAGGTCTCTGCGTGGCAGACCTGATAGACTTGGATGGCGAGCAGGTAAACCAAGACACGGACAAGCCCGACATCACCACCGTTTCCGGCATTCGCCTGTTGCTGGACAAAGCCGCCACGGTGGAGGAAGCTATCGCGCTGCTGGAGCAGTACGACATGCACTCGTCCATCGGCTTTGCGCACCATTATGCCGTCTGCGACACGACGGGACGCGCCGTGGTGATAGAGTACGTGAACGGCGAGATGGTGGTGAACGAGTCGCCGCTGTGCACCAACTTCAACCTCTGCCAAGCCCGTGCCGGTCGCGCTTTCGATATGACTGTGCCCGGGATTCCGAGTGCGGTGGAGCGTATGGAAAAGATACAGTCACTGGACGAAACAACGAGCATAGCAGATGCCCTGAAAGCCGTTTCTTTCGACGATTGGACACAATGGTCCATCCTCTTCGACACCCGCGCGAAAGTAGCCAACTACTATTTCCACGCGGACTTTGACACGGTGTTCCCGATATCCTTATAGCACCATGCGGGTTGTGGTTCAGCGAGTGGCGAGGGCGAGCGTGCGGATAGAAGGCACCGTGGCGGGAGAGATTGCGAAAGGCTTTCTCCTGCTGGTGGGTATCACGCACACCGACACCCGCGCAGAGGTGGAGTATATTGCCAAAAAAGTGGCACAGCTGCGGGTGTTTGAAGACGAGGCGGGGAAGATGAATCTCGCCCTGAAAGATGTGGGCGGGGTAGTGCTCTCCGTGTCGCAGTTCACGCTCTACGGCGACTGCTCGCACGGCAACCGTCCCTCGTTCATTCAAGCCGCACGCCCCGAACAGGCAGAACCGCTGTACGACTACTTCAACCAAGTGCTGCGCGAACAGTACGGCTTGCGGGTGGAGACAGGACGCTTTGGGGCAGACATGAAAGTGGAACTGCTCAACGACGGACCGGTAACGATACTTGTAGAGACTTAAATCATGACACGGATTGGACTTCTGAGCGATACGCACGGGCTACTGGATAAGCGCGTGTTGGAGCATTTTTGTGACGTGGACGAGATATGGCACGCAGGCGACATAGGCAGCGCGGAAGTGCTGCAGCGGCTGCGTGAGTTCAAGCCCACGCGGGCGGTGTTCGGCAATATGGACAGCGGCGATGTGCGCTATTCGCTGAGCGAGTTCTACCGTTTTCGGGTGGAGGAGGTGAATGTGATGATGACGCATATCGGAGGCTACCCGGGGAAGTACAATCCGTGGCTGCTGCGTTGGTTCGAGCAAAGCCGGAAACTAAAAGAAGAGAATGCCGAGGCTGCCGAAGACCGCCACAACATTATTGATTTGTTTGTCTGCGGACACAGCCACATTCTGAAAGTGATGTACGACAAGCACTACGGGTTCCTCACCATGAACCCGGGCGCTGCGGGCAAACAAGGTTGGCAGACCGTGCAGACACTACTCCGATTTGCCATAGACGGAAAGGAGATTCGCGACCTCGAAGTGATAGAGTTGGACAGGCAGTAACCACCCCGTTTTTGAACAAAATGCGTGAAAAAGTGGTAGGTGATTGGGGGATAAAAAGGTCGAAAACTAACAAAAGGTGCAAAATAACGGCAAAAATATGTTTTCAAACATACAAATTGCTATTGTGTATGTCAAAAAAAAGCAGTACCTTTGCACTCGAAATCAAAACAACAACACAATCTTTTTTGTACCTTAAAAAACAGACTAATACCTTGGAAAAATAGCCGTCGTGATGACGGCTTTTTTCTTTGTTGTTTTGTCTGTCGCGAGTCTGTCGCGAGTCTGTCGCGGGTCTGTCGCGGGTCGGTCGCGGGTCGGTCGCGGGTCGGTCGCGGGTCGGTCGCGGGTCGGTCGCAGGTCGATCGCAGGTCAGTCGCAGGTCGATCGCAGGTCGGTCGCAGGTCGGTCGCAGGTCGACTCTCTTTTTTTATAGAGAGGGCGGGAGTTATTTTTGGAGGTAGCGCAAAGGTAGCGGATGCCCCCTTCTCCTGCGGTGCCTTTATGAGTTTTCCAACGGTGCTCTATTTTCGTCGGGGTCAGAGTGTGAGGTTGCCAACTGTTCGGGGTCGATGAGGCGTTTGTGGGTGAAGAGGGTGAACAATGCCACGATGAGGGAGCCGAAGAAATCAAGCGTGAGGTCGGTCATGGTGTCGCGGAGCGCCTCATGCCCCGCCAGCGGGATGTCTTCCTCCGTGAATAGCGAGGAAGTGGTGGTCGCCATGAACTGCTGCGTGTTGGTGCCCATTAAGTCGTCGTAGGAGTACTCGCAAATCTCCCAGACAGCCCCCAGCGCCAACGAGAACACGAGCAGGAAGAGGGCAAGGAAATAACGGTTGTTGAATACCGTCATGCTCTTGTCCGCCAGCAGGATATGCACCACCCACAAACCGATAAAGCCCAACACGATGCCACTGAACATATGCAGGAGCGAGTCCCACCACGAGTACTTGCCGTAGAAGTCCAGCCCGTCGCCCA
>JBJEJX010000051.1:0-36935 GCA_051878345.1 Paludibacteraceae bacterium
ACTTCGGCGGCTGCTGGAGCGAGTGGAGCAACGGCGAGCAGACGATGGCGACCGATGAGGATTGGTTCAACGCCGTCCGCGCGTTTGCTAAGACGCTGTAAGCCGTAGCAAGAAAAAGTTTTGAGTTTCAGGTTTCAAGTGATTTGACATGCCATTTGGAAACAAATCTTTCTTGAAACACGGGACTTTCAACCATCAATCACTATGACCTGTTTGATACTTCGGTTAGCCACGCTCGGCAATGTGGCAATGACGGTGCCCGTTATTGCCTCGTTGAGTGCGCGCTATCCGGAGTGTCGATGGGTGGTAGCGGCGCAGAAACCGCTTGCCGCAATGTTCCACGGCATGCCCAACGTGCACTACCACGAAGTACATCTGAGGACCATCGCGGGTCTGTCGCGGGTCTATCGCGAGTTGGCCTCGTATCGTCCGGACATGGTCTTTGACCTGCACGGCATTTTCGCCACCCGTATCCTGTGTGCGGGCTTCCGCCTGCGAGGGATACCCGTATATACGATAGACAACGAGTGCGCCGCCAAGCGTCTGCTGACCCTGCGGGGCGCGAAGAAGAGAGCGCCGTTGCACACGGAGTTTCAACGCTATGCCGACACTTTCCGTCGTGCCGGATTCGACACGAATGAGCACTTTACGGCACTGCCCGTCAACGCCCAAGCCGCGCAAGCCGTGCGTCTGCGCTTCGGCACCAAGAGAGGGCGATGGATAGGTATCGCGCCCTTCGCCAAATCCAAATCGAACATGCTACCTTACCGCGTAATGAAAGAGGTGATACAAGCCCTTTCCGCACGCGAGGACACCCGTCTTTTCCTTTTCGGTGCGGGAAAAGTGGAGTGCGAAATGCTCCGCCAGTGGGCAAGCATCTTTCCGAACACCGAGAGCGTGGCAGGCTGTCTGCCGCTGGAGCAGGAACTGGAACTCATGCGTGAGTTGGACACAATGCTCTGCATGGACTCCGCCAACCAGCACCTGTCGTCGCTTGTCCGCCTGCGTGCGGTGAGCGTCTGGTGCGCCACCCATCCCAGCACAGGGTTTATGGGGTGGAAACAATCTCCGAATGACATTATCCAGCATACAGACCTCAGTTGCCGGCCTTGCACCTGCCACGGCACCAACCGCTGCCGGTACCGAAACTTTGCATGCAAACAATTTATAGCCAAAGATATAATACAAAGAATATGAGTAAGATAATCGCATTAGCCAATCAGAAAGGCGGCGTCGGGAAGACCACTACTGCCATCAACCTTGCTGCCGCCCTGGCACAACAGAAACAACGCGTGTTGCTCGTGGATGCCGACCCGCAAGCGAATGCTTCGTCGGGCTTGGGCATTGAGATTCGCGACCTAAACAATACTATCTACGAATGTCTGGTCAACAACAACGACCCGCATGCGGCGGTGGTGGAGACCAGCGTCAAAGACCTCTATCTCATCCCCAGCCATATCGACCTTGTAGGCGCAGAGATAGAAATGCTGAACATCGACAACCGCGAGACACTGCTCAAGCGTGTGCTGGCGCAGGTGCGCAACGAGTACGACTATATCCTTATCGACTGCTCGCCGTCGCTGGGACTTATCACGGTGAATGCACTCACCGCAGCCGACAGCGTGATTATCCCCGTACAGTGCGAGTTCTTTGCGCTGGAAGGTATTGCCAAACTGCTGAATACCATCAAGATAATCAAGTCGAAACTCAATCCCACACTGAAGATTGAGGGCTTCCTCCTCACAATGTACGACAACCGTCTGCGCCTGAGCAATCAGGTCTATGAGGAGGTGAAACGCCACTTCGGCGACCTCGTGTTCAATGCGGTTATCGCCCGCAACGTGCGTCTGTCCGAAGCCCCCAGCCACGGCATGTCGGTGCTCGAATACGACCCGTCCAGCAAAGGCGCGAAGAACTACACCGCACTGGCGAAAGAACTGATAAGAAGACAATAGACAGATTTTCAACGAACCAAGAACAAAGCAGCAAGAGCCAAGAGGGGTTACCCACGGCAATGATTATTCAGTCTTTGTTTTTTGTTCCCTAATCTTTGTTCCCATCATGAAGAAACTGACAGGACTTGGGCGCGGATTAGACGCCCTGATTGATACGACGCACGTGGACACCAACGGCGGCAGCAGCATCAACGAGGTGGAACTCCGCCTGATAGTAGCGAATCCCGACCAGCCGCGCCGCAACTTCGACGAAGAAGCCATGCAGGAGTTGGCGGATTCCATCCGCGAGCACGGAGTAATCTCCCCCATCACCCTCCGCAAGAACGAGGACGACACCTATATGATTATCGCGGGTGAGCGTCGTTTCCGTGCTGCGAAAATGGCGGGACTGGACACCATCCCCGCCTATATCCGCACCGCCAAAGACGAGCAGGTAATGGAGTGGGCACTCATCGAGAACATCCAGCGCGAGGACTTGGACGCCATAGAGATAGCCCTTGCCTATCAACGCCTAATGGACGACTACCAACTCACCCAAGAGCGTATGTCCGAGCGCGTGGGCAAGAAACGGGCTACCGTTGCCAACTACCTGCGTCTGCTCAAGTTGCCCGCGGAGATTCAAATGGGTATCAAAGAGAAGAAGATTGACATGGGGCACGCCCGCGCCATCCTCGGTTCCCCCTCCACCGAGAAGCAACTCAGCCTCTACCAGCGCATCCTCGCCGAAGGGCTTTCCGTCCGCCGCGTGGAGGAGTTGGTGAACGAGAGCAAGAACGAGGAGAAACCCCAATCTCCCAAGAGCGCGAAGCCTGCCCCGCACGGGGAGTTTGCGGCGTTGGGCGAGCAACTCTCCGCCGCGTTGCAGACCCGCGTGAAGGTAACCGACGGCAAACTCACCATCGCCTTCCGCAGCGAAGAGGAGTTGCGGGAGATAGCAGCGAAGTTAACGAAAAATTAAGAATTAAGAGGGCGGTATGGTATGGGTGATAATCTGAGTAATCTGAGTAATCTGAGTAATCTGAGTAATCTGAATAATCTGAATAATCTGAATAATCTGAATAATCTGAATACTCCGAGCACTCTGAATACCCCGAATACTCTGAATACTCTGATACTCTGAATACCCTGAATACTCCGAATAATCTGAATACTCTGACAAGTCTGACATTTCCGCTAATTGTCCGTTCGTAGATTCATATTGCTGTTTTTCCTATTGTTGCCCTGCGCCCTGAAAGCGCAGAGCGACCAAATCTACTACGTACATACGGAAGACACCACCTCGAATGCGGAGGGGGAAGAAGAGTACAAATACTATATCGACCTCCGTCGTCAGCCCGTTGCGGCGCGTGCCGTATGGCTCGGCGCCATCGTCCCCGGTCTGGGGCAGATATACAACGGCAGTTACTGGAAACTGCCCATCGTCTATGGCGGTTTTATGGGTTGCGGCTATGCCATCTCACTCAATCAGACGCGCTATGAGTCGTACAAACAGGCGTACCGCGACCTGTACAACGACTCGCAGGCGGGGCTGGTGAACGATGACCCATCCAAGTCCTACAACGCCATCCTGCCCGAAGGCTATACGATAGACCGCATGGGCGGCGTGAGCGCCTACAGCACCACGCTCAACAACTGGCAGAGCACCTACCGCCGCTACCGCGACTACAGTATCGTGGCGACCATACTCGTCTATGCCCTCTCGCTGGTGGACGCGTATGTGGACGCTTCGCTCTTCGACTTTGACATATCGCCCGACCTCACCCTGAATGTAGAACCTCAGTTGTACTACGACTTGCAGCAGCAGCGTAGTGCGGAACTAAAACTTGCCATACGATTTTGAAAAAGATAATCCCGTTCCTCACGATTACCCTTGCCATACCGCTGTTCGCCGAGGAAAGCCTTTCCGAACAGTCCGTGCTGTTTCAAGACTCTCTTATCTCCGAGTCGCTGTCAGCCGACTCCGTCCTGCTGGACTCCATCGACCAAGCCATCGAAGCAATGGCGGACACCATTACGCAGGAACCGCTCTTCCCTCAATCGCCCGACTCCGCCCTCACCGACCTTGATTACCGTCTAATGGAATGGTCGTTGGGTTGGCTCGATACCGCGCAGTGCGTGGTTACACCCGACACCACCACGCTGCCCGACTCGGTCTATAAGGCGCGTTTGCAGGCGTTGCCCTGCGTGATAGAGTTGCCCTACAACAGTATCGTGCGGTCGTTCATCCTCCGCTACATCAAGCGCAATCCCAAGCAGGTGGCACGCATGAAACGCATGTCGGAGTACTACTTCCCCATCTTTGAGGAGGCACTCTGCCGCCATGATTTGCCCTACGAGTTGGCGTTGCTGCCCGTTATCGAGTCGGCGCTCAACCCGTCCGCCCACTCCCATGCCGGTGCGGCGGGGTTGTGGCAGTTTATGCCCGCCACAGGCAAGCGCTACGGGCTGGAAATAAACTCGCTGGTGGACGAGCGGCTCGACCCCGTCAAGTCCACCGAGGCGGCATGCCGTTTCCTGAGCGACCTCTACAACATCTTCCACGACTGGAACCTCGTAATCGCCGCCTACAACTGCGGCGGTGGGAACGTGAACAAAGCCATTGCCCGCGCAGGCGGCAAGCGCGACTTCTGGTCTATCTACCCCTATCTGCCCCGCGAGACGCGATCCTACCTGCCCATCTTCATTGCCGCCAACTATGCAATGAACTACAACGACGCCCACGGCATCTGCCCCGCGCCCTTGGATAAAATCATGCTTACCGACACCATCGTCACCACGCGGCGCATGCACCTTGAGCAGGTGGCGGACAAACTGCATATCCCGCTTGCCGAACTGAGGCGGCTCAACCCCCAATATACCCGCGACATCCTCCCCGGCGGCACGCCCTACGCCCTCTGTCTGCCGCAGGAGAAAACCACGGCGTTCTTGCAGCAAGAGGACTCGATATATGCCCACCGCGCCGACCAACTTATCAACAACCGCCGCGCGGAGATAGACCTCGCCAAAGTAACCTCCGTGAGCGGCGCGTACCGCGTGAACGGCGTGACCTACTACACCATCAAGAACGGCGACACCCTCGGCGGCATTGCCAAGAAGTTCCACTGCACGGTCAAGCAACTGAAAGCATGGAACAACCTCACTTCCGACAATATCCGCGCAGGCAAGAAACTGAAAATCTGCAAGTAACCGTCCAGACCGAAGAGGAGGCTGCCAACATTACCCGTTAGGCAGCCTCTTTTGTTTGCGGGTGGCAATACGGCTACGCAGGATTCTTTCGTTTTTGTTTCAAAACGCCCCGATGAAATTCCCGCCCCTACTCTCCTCGCGGGGGCGTTGCAGATTCAAGCAGTTTGTTCCAAACTGTCCGCAGAGAGCACCCCACCATTACCCCCTCTCCGCTTGCGGGAGCATTGCAGATTCAAGCAGTTTGTTCCAAACTGTCCGCAGAGAGCACCCCACCATTACCCCCTCTCCGCCTGCGGGCGGGAGAGTTCGCTTTGTAGATTCAAGCAGTTTGTTCCAAACTGTCCGCAGAGAGCACCCCACCATTACCCCCTCTCCGCTTGCGGGAGCATTGCAGATTCAAGCAGTTTGTTCCAAACTGTCCGCAGAGAGCACCCCACCATTACCCCCTCTCCGCTTGCGGGAGCATTGCAGATTCAAGCAGTTTGTTCCAAACTGTCCGCAGAGAGCACCCCACCATTACCCCCTCTCCGCCTGCGGGGACATTGCAGATTCAAGCAGTTTGTTCCAAACTGTCCGCAGAGAGCACCCCCACCATTACCCCCTCTCCGCCTGCGGGGGCATTGCAGATTCAAGCAGTTTGTTCCAAACTGTCCGCAGAGAGCACCCCACCATTACCCCCTCTCCGCCTGCGGGGACATTGCAGATTCAAGCAGTTTGTTCCAAACTGTCCGCAGGCGGGACGCCTGCGTCCCCAGTAGGGCTGCGCAGTGGGGAGCGGAAAGAAATCAACAAACATAATAACCAACAAAACAAACAACAAACACACATACCCAACCACATACCATACATACCATACATACATACCATACATGCCAAACAACAAACAAGGGAAGAAACAAAGAAACTGCCTAACAGATGTGTCAGGCAGTTTCTTTGTGATGATGTATGGTTGTTATTGCAGTTGCACGCCCTGGGCGGTATAGGTCTTGCCGTCGCGGATTATGAGGAGTTGTCCGTTGCGGATGACCTTCACTGCTTTCACCTCTGCTTGCGCTTGGTAAACAGCAGAGCCGATAGGATTACTCGGGTTGGTCAGTTGCATCTTCGTGAAACCGCCGTCGCCACCACTAGCTGCATTTCCGTCGCCGCTCTCAATAGCCACGAGGTTGTTTGCTGTTTGGCTGAGGGTGATGGTGATTGTTTTGCCCGATGCCGCTGTTGCCGTTACATCAGATTCTGCACCATTTACGTAAATTTTTACATCACGTGCACCGCCGGTACCGCTGGTGAGTATCACACTTTCTGCAGGCGGCAATGCCATATAAATACGGGTGTTACCTTTTGCATCGCGCATGTTGGTTTCGTCGTTTACTTTTTTGGCAAACTTCCAGCCTTTGCTACTATCCCATCCGTAAGGAGCAAAGATATATGCTTCTGTACCCGTAAAGGTAATTTCGTCTGCTGTAAGTGTGTCAGGTCTGATTCCTTCGGTTACAACTGTATAGACAGCCTCGACATCGTCAGCACCTTTGAGGGTGATGGTGCCGTCCTCGTTGAGAGTTGCCGTAGGAGTGCCATCGCCGCTAACCACAATGTTTTCTCCATCTACGGTCGGTACATCCTCGCCTGCCATATAAGGAGCGGTAACAGTCAGAGCGGTCTCGTTGATGGCTCCTTTGGCACCGTTGGTGAAGGGCACTACGGTCAGGTGCTTGATAGCGGCTGCGCGGCTGATAGCCACGGTGTAGGTTTGTGTGTTGCCTGCCTGTGCGGTAACCACGATGGTCGCCGTACCCGGAACCTCGGTGGCTTGGGTGATGTTTACGGTAGCCACTGCATCGTTAGCCTCTGCGGTAATTAGGGGAATCGCTGCAGTGTAGGCTATGGTATGGGTGTAGTCGAGTACATCAGCTTTGAAATCTGCAATTGCATTGCCGTCAATGCTGATGCTTGCCAATGTAGCGTCCTCACTTTGCGACTCTGCCACAGTGAACGAAACGGTATATGTTTTGGTAGTCTCGCCGTCCTCTGCGGTTACCACGATAGTTGCGGTACCATCTACAGCCGTTGCTTGGGTAACGGTAACCGTAGCCTTTGAAGAGGTCGCAGTGGCTGCCACAACAGGCACTTCGGTAGTGCCATAAGGCAACTCTACATTATATGTTAAAGTAGCCGCATCAAACTCCTCCAACTCCTCGCCATTAACGGTGATGGAGTTGAGAGTTGCGATGTCCTTTGCAGCAGGAGTAGCCACAAAAGCAATTTCGTAAAATTGACCATTCGAATTATCATTACCCAACACTTGAATTTGGTAGGATTTTGTACCATCCAAACCTTCAATCTTACCAACTGCAGCACTACTACCGGTGATAGTTGCAGTTTTAACTGCAACAGCCTCTGCTGCCACTGTATTATCTGCCCCCAATTCATACACATTGGCAATAATAGAGCGACTTGCATTGCCAGGGTTGCCATAAAATAAAACCGAAACGCAGTTGGTTACATTGAAAAGGTACGCACGGTCACTACGTGTTCCCGCATATTTATGGTTGCCTTCTGTTTCACCAAACCATGCTGCGGCACCCTTGAAGCACTCTGTTGCACTCCAAGTTACCGAACTAGAACCGTTTGCAGTATAACCCAGCCAAAGTTGGTTAGAGGTTGACGAATAACATACATAAGACTGGAAAATGACAGTATCTCCCGATACAAAGTAATTGGTTGTTTGGTTCTTTGATGCCCATGTAGAGCCCAAAGTACTCGCATCACCTACTGTATAAACAGTGGTAGGTAAAACCGGGTCTGCTGCCATCGTGCTGCCGGCAAAGAGAGCGGCAGCAACAAGAGAAAAGAATTTAATCTTCTTCATGGTTGTAAAAAATTTAGAACTTGTAATAATTATGTGAAACAATAATTGATGTGCAAAAACTTCCGATTCGCCGATTACCCGCAGGAAAATGACGGGAAAATGACGGGAAATGAAATCGGTTGCAAAGATACGATAATTTTCATGGGGGCGAGTGGAATTATATATAAAAAATGTGTAATAATCGGCAAGTGCACTATTTATCGGGCTTGCGGCGGTTTTACAGCGTTTATTTCCGACTCTGCCGCACTTTTTTTGCCCTAAAATTTGGAAGTTGCCGAAAAATATCGTATCTTTGCAGGTTGTTTATCAGGTACTAACCCACATTTTTATGGAGAACGAGAAGATTTATTACAGCATGCGGGAGGTATGCGAGCAGACGGGGGTTACTCCCGCGACCTTGCGCTACTGGGAGAAACAGTTTGACGACCTCTCTCCCCGCAAAGACGGACACGGGAACCGCTACTATACGCAACAGGACATCGCCCTTGTCGCACGCATCAAATATATACGGGACGAACTGAAGATTACGCGGATAGAGGCTATCCGCCGCGAACTGCAAACCGACAAGAAACAGTCGTCGGTAAAATACTCCGCTGTGGAGATACTGCGCAACATCCGCGCCGAGTTGGTGGAACTGCGGGGACTGATAAACCAAGAAACGGAGTGAGTCTTTTGCCTAATCGCCCCTGCGGCGTGCAACAGCGCAGGAGAACAGCGGGGGCAGGCGACCTTTCACCTTATCTTACAGGAAGAATAACCTCCATGCTATGATAAAAAAACATTTGTACAGATACTTTCTGCCATTGGCATGCTGCGTGATACAGGCAGGTGCGTTGCAGGCAGAGGACACCATCCGTCTGCTCTGTATCGGCAACAGTTTTTCCTGGGACGCCGTGGAGCAGGAGTTAGTGCCGCTTTGCAATGCCGCGGGGCAAGCCATCGTGGTCGGCAACCTGTACTACGGCGGTTGCTCGCTGGCGCAACATCACGGTTTTCTGCAACAGGACACCGCCGCCTACGAGTTCCGCTACCTCACCAACGACACCACCATCCGCCACAAGACCTACTCTCTGCGCCAAGCGATCACTCGATACCGCTGGGACTACGTGTCGTTTCAGCAGGCGTCCCACGACAGCGGTATCACCTCCACCTACGAGCCATATCTCTCCGCGCTTATCGACAGCGTGCTTGTCTATCAGCCGCACGCCACTCTCTGCTGGATGCAGACCTGGTCGTATGCCCGCGACGCCAAGCACCCCGCCTTCCCGCGCTACCAAAACAGCCAACGGGTGATGGACGACTCCATACAGGTAGCCACGCGCCATGTCCTGCGACAGCATCCCGCCCTGCACCTCGTGCCCTGCGGCGAGGCTATCCGCCTTGCGCGACGGCGGCTCGGCGACACCCTCTGCCGCGACGGCTACCACCTCAACTACACCTACGGACGCTACCTCGCTTCCTGCGTGTGGATGGAATTTCTCAGGGGCGAGGAGAGCCGAAAAGGCGGGGAGACACGGATTGCGGACATCCGCCGCAACCCCTATCGCAACCCCGCAATGAGCCGCCGCGAACAGCGCACCACGCAGGGGATAGCCCACCGCGTTGCACAATGAAACGGCATTTTTCCTGCCTGCAAGGCATGATTTGGGGACTATGAGCGCAAAAAATACACTTTTTTCACATTTTTTCTTCAAAAAATTTGGTCATATCAAAAAAAAGCAGTACCTTTGCACTCGCTTTTGAAAAAAGAGCCTATCGGTTGAACAAAGCACAAGAGAAATGGTGCGGTAGTTCAGTTGGTTAGAATACCGGCCTGTCACGCCGTAGGTCGCGAGTTCGAGTCTCGTCCGCACCGCCTAACTCAACCGATAGTGCTTTTTCTCGCTAAGGCGGGAAGGTAGTACGAAGCGGGGTCCGTTAGCTCAACTGAATAGAGTACCACACTACGGATGTGGGGGTTGCAGGTTTGAATCCTGCACGGATCACGAAAAAGAAAAGACTGTCTGACAAGGCAGTCTTTTTCTTGGTGTTCGCTTTTTTGTGTGTGAGGGGATTTATGAGTGCGCTACCCCACTCTTAACATGAGTTCGAAATAAGATACATATACATCAAAACGATGATGATTTTTTTATTTCAACCAATGTTTCCAAAAATTGTTCCAATATGTTTTCTTTAAACTATCATCCCGCCTTGTTCGGGAGGCAAGCATTTTCGTATAGTTAGTCTTAGTTCTTTACCAAAAATCCAATCAGTCTTTGACTGCTGAAAGAGTCAGGTTATATTGAACTCAGGTTAAATAAATGCAAGTGTTGAGTGGGGCGCCGAACGGGCGGGTGTTATCTGTCTATTCGGCGCCTCTTTCGGCGCCCCCCCAAAAAAAATGCACATATCGTGCATTTTCTTTGTATTGTACTGATATTCAGTTTGCTGAAACAGTAGGAGTTATGCCGAAAAACTTTGTAACTTGCACTTTTTGGGGCGTTTTTGTGTCAGGCGCCGAAAATTCGGCGCCCCCTTAATATATAGAGGCGGTTTCCGAGAGGGGGAGTTCGCACAGCGTACCACGCAGTTTGTTCCAAAACGCCCGCAGAGAGCACCCCACTGCGCGTTGCTTGCGGGTAGCAAATGGCAACGCAGAGTCCTTCGTTTTGTTCCAAAACGCCCGCAGAGAGCACCCCACTGCGCGTTGCTTGCGGGGACCCCGTAAGCGGGACGCCTGCGTCCCCAGTAGGGCTGCGCATCATGGAGTTGGTAGACTGTGTTATCCCTTTATGGATTTCGGAAATGGTGTACCTATCTTCTTCGGATTAGTCTGATTTAGTTCGGTTTTCTTCGGTTTTCTCCGATTGGTTCGGATTAGTCCGATTAGACTGCGGGTTGTTCGGGTTATTTTCCGATGCGTTTTCCCAAGAGATTGTAGCGGATACCCCTGCGCAGAATCAACACTTGATTATCCTCCACTATCTTCCGAGGGTTGTCTAAAGGTGCAGTCGGCGGAACCTCAACGGCGGAAGGCGTATCCTCTTGCGGGCAAATCATCGTGTAGTCAGAATAGGCGGTATCCATATCCTGCACCACATGATACAACCGAATATAGTACGGATATGTCTTATCCTTTTTGTAGGCTTTGTACACCTTGTTGGAATTGTAAGACAACACTCTGTCATTCAATCCGATAATGTTCCAGCAAGTATCCTCCTCCGTATAGACAACGCCGAAACGGGTTGCCGTCGCTTTGTAGTCCGACAGCGCCAAGTCGGTCTTGTCGGCGCTCTTGTGCACCAAATACTTTCCGCTATTCGCCGATTGCAGATAATAGCCGTTCAACGCGCCCTGCGCATCCATGCTCGCCACGAAACGCCATACATACATCTCGGTTCCCGTCAGTCCCGTTGTCCGGTAGTTCGTCGTGGTGTACAGTTCACCGTTGTACACCAACTCTCTCGCCACCGCGCCCTGCTGCTCTATC
This sequence comes from Paludibacteraceae bacterium, assembly GCA_051878345.1. GTDB lineage: Bacteria > Bacteroidota > Bacteroidia > Bacteroidales > Paludibacteraceae > Colicola. The sequence continues at coordinate 11,480 of JBJEJX010000051.1, forward strand.
ATATATAGTCCGCCATCTTCCAACCCGATCTCCGAGGTAAGCGGGTAAGCCGAGTAAGTATCCCTCGGCGTGTAAACCTCCCGCGCGAAGACAGCATAGAAAGAAGTGTCCGCCTGCGCAACCCCAAAGTCCGTGACGGGCACAAAATCACTTCCGTCTTCCGCCACGGTCGCCGCGGCAGACCAACCTACGAAAGCACTGCTATCGCATTCCGGCGTGAAAGGCGGCACCAGCACATCGCCCTCCGCCACATAGACCACGCGCGCCTCACCCGACACATACCAAGAAACGGCATACTCCTGCGCGAGCAAATGCCCCGCGCCCGCCATCTGTATCACACACAGCAATACAGAGCATTGCCACAGCCGTTTCATCATTTCGCCAGCAGTTCGCGCACTTTCAGATTGATGGCCTTGCCTTCGGCGCGACCGGCGAGTTGCTTGGTGGCTACGCCCATCACCTTGCCCATGTCTTGCGGGCTCGCGGCACCCACTTGGGCAATAATCTCCGTCAGGGCGGCCGTCAGTTCCTCCTCGCTCATCATCGCGGGCAGGTAGCGCTCGATGATCTTGCATTGCGCCAACTCGTCTTCCGCCAACTCGGGGCGATTGGCGTCGATAAACATCTGCGCCGACTCCTTGCGCTGCTTGACCATCTTCTGCAGAATCTGCAATGCTCTGTCGTCGTGCAGTTCGCCATCGCTTCCCTTGGCAGTCTTGGCTTCCAAGAACTCTTTCTTGATGCCGCGCAGCGCATCCAGCGCCACCTTATCTTTTGCGAGCATCGCTTTCTTGATGTCCTCGCTGATTTGGTCGAATAACATGGTTTTATTTAACAATTTACAATTTTACAATTTATTTGCCGTGATCTGAGTAATCAGAGTAATCAGAGTAATCAGAGTGATCTGATTATTCTGAATACTCCGGATGCCCCTTACAGGAATATCAGTTGCACAATGATATACACGGGCAGGAGGATAATGAGGGAGAACTTTATCATATAGCCGAAGAAGGACGGCATCTTGATGTTGTTCTCCTCGGCAATGGCTTTCACCATGAAGTTGGGACCGTTGCCGATATAGGTCATGGCACCGAACATCACGGCACCGAGCGAGATGGCTTTGAGCAGGATTTCGGGAATACCCGCCACGAAACTGATACCGTTCACCGTGCCATCCACCACGCCGGCACCGGCAGCCGCCAGCGACTCGGGCAGACCGCTCGCCACGCCGTGGAACGCCACGGCAGTGGGCGTGTTGTCAAGGAAGGACGAGAGCAGACCCGTAGCGTAGTAGAACTGCCAGCCGGAGGTGAGTCCCAACTCCGCCGCATGGGCTTTCAGGTATGCCAACGCAGGGGTCATCGTGGTGAAGATACCGAGGAAGAGCACCGCCACCTCCACAATAGGCTCCCAAGTGAACTTGTTGTCCTCGTAGCGCACACTCTTCTTGGTGGAGTAGAGGCTGAGCAACATAAGGGACAGCAGCACTATCTCGCGCAGGAACTTAAGCCATATAGGCGCGTCCTCCTCGCCCATCTGCGGAATGGTACCCTCGTTGATAAACGCCACACTCAGCACCACGCCCAACAGATACAGGAAGTTGATGTTCCCCTGCAAGCGCAGCGGTTGCCGCTCGCGGGCGTCGGCGGAGAGGGCTGTCCGCTCTTCTTTCCGATAGTAGAAAGTATCCATCGCGAAATAGATTGCCAAGAGAATCAAGCCCGTTACCGCCCATTCGGGAGCCAAGTGCATGAACCAAGAGAACGATGCACCGCGCAGGAAGAGCATAAACAACGGGGGGTCTCCGAGCGGAGTGAGCAGACCGCCGCAGTTAGCCACCAAAGCAATGAAGAAGAGGATAGTGTGGGTGGTGTACTTGCGCTGCTGGTTGGTGGAAATGACGGGTCGGATAAGGAGCATCGCCGCCCCCGTGGTACCCATGATACTTGCCAACAGCCATCCTACACCGAGGAAAGCGGTATTAACCCACGGCTTTGCCTTGATGTCGCCGCTGAGGTGGATACCACCGGTGATGACATAGAGTGCCAACAGCAGAATGATAAACGGCACATAGTCGTACAGCAGTTGGTGCTCCAACTCGTGCATCATGCCGCCGATAATCAGGCACACCGCAGTGGGTACGCCCAACACGAGCGACACAATCAACTTGTTCATGTTCTTTTCCCAGAACTTCTCCGCCACCAGCGGACCGATGGCAATCATCAAGAGCATTATCCCAAAAGGAATCATACTCCACGCAGAATGTACAAAAGAATCCATATAACAATTAAGAATTTAGAATTAAAAATCAAAATGGCAGTGCCGTTTCATAGCGAGATTATCGGAATCGTCCGCGTCGTCCGAGCAAGCAGCCTCTTCGGAGAAGCCGGAGCAAGCGGAGTCAGCAGCGGACACCTAATCCAGTTTGAGAACCGCCAAGAACGCCTTTTGCGGCACTTCCACATTGCCTATCTGCTTCATGCGTTTCTTACCTTTCTTCTGTTTCTCCAGCAGTTTGCGTTTGCGGCTCACATCGCCGCCGTAGCACTTTGCAAGCACATCCTTGCGCACCTGCTTTACCGTTTCGCGAGCAATGATTTTCGCGCCTATCGCCGCCTGAATGGCTATGTCGAACTGCTGGCGCGGCAGCAACTCTTTGAGTTTCTCGCACATACGCCGTCCGAAGTCCACGGCGTTGTCGCGGTGGGTCAGGGTAGAGAGTGCGTCCACCTGCTCGCCGTTGAGCAGGATGTCGAGTTTCACGAGATTCGAGGGGCGGAAACCGTTGGCGTGCCAGTCGAAAGAGGCATAGCCTTTGGAAATGGATTTCAGTTTGTCGTAGAAATCAATCACTATCTCGCCGAGCGGCATGTCAAAGAGCAGTTCCATACGGTCGCCGGAAATGTACTCCTGCTTCACCAGTTCCCCGCGTTTGCCGAGGCAGAGCGTCATGATAGGTCCTATGAAATTCGCCGTGGTGATAACCGAGGCGCGGATATAGGGCTCTTCTATGCGGTCTATCTCCGTCAGGTCGGGCATACCCGCGGGGTTGTGCACCTCTTTCATTCCTCCGTCTTTGGTATAGACATTGTAACTCACATTAGGCACCGTGGTTATCACATCCATATTGAACTCTCTGTCGAGCCGCTCCTGCACTATCTCCATGTGCAGCAGCCCGAGGAAGCCGCAGCGGAAGCCGAAGCCCAATGCGACAGACGACTCGGGGGTGAAGGTGAGGGAGGCGTCGTTCAGTTGCAACTTCTCCAACGACGAGCGCAGGTCTTCGTAGTCCTCCGCCTCAATGGGATAGACACCCGCGAACACCATCGACTTCACCTCCTCGAAGCCCTCAATAGCCCGTTCGCAGGGGCGCGCCACATGCGTTATCGTATCGCCCACGCGCACCTCTGACGAGGTCTTAATGCCGGAAATGATATAACCCACATTGCCTGCCGAGATGACCTGCTCGGGCTGCATGGTCAGTTTCAGCACGCCCACCTCGTCGGCATCGTACTCCTTGCCCGTGTTCACGAAGCGCACACGGTCGCCCGAACGCAGCGTGCCGTTCACCACTTTGAAATAGGCAATGATACCACGGAAACTGTTGAATATAGAGTCGAACACGAGGCACTGCAAGGGTGCGTCAGGGTCTCCTTCGGGTGCAGGAATACGATCCACAATGGCATCGAGGATGGCTTCCACGCCTTCGCCGGTCTTGGCGGAGCAGCGCAGTATCTCCTCGCGCTTGCAGCCCAACAGGTCTATTATCTCGTCCTCCACGCGCTCGGGCATGGCGGAGTCCATATCGCACTTGTTCATCACGGGGATAATCTCAAGGTCGTGCTCCAGCGCCATATAGAGGTTGCTTATGGTCTGCGCCTGCACGCCCTGCGAGGCATCCACGACAAGCAACGCGCCCTCGCAGGCAGCAATGGAACGGCTCACCTCGTAGGAGAAATCCACATGCCCCGGGGTGTCAATCAGGTTGAGCGTATAGTCGCGGTAGCGCATCTGGATAGCATGGCTCTTGATGGTGATGCCACGCTCTTTCTCCAAGTCCATGTCGTCCAGCACCTGGTTTTCCATATCTTTCTTGTCCACCGTGCCAGTCATCTCCAGCATGCGGTCTGCCAGCGTGCTCTTGCCATGGTCAATATGGGCGATAATACAGAAATTGCGTATATTCTTCATAAAACGGAAGTTACATGTTTTTGGTTTCAGGTGTTTTTACCGCGGGCGAGACGCCCGCGTCCCCAATAGTTTCAAAAAATTTGCTAAAATCGCCGCAAAGGTACAAAAAAATTTCCGTTTTAGCAAATGTTTACCCATTTTTCAACAAAAAAAGCACCCACCCGACACGCGAGACCTTTTCCCAATGCGCGTATCGACAGCGAGGATAGTGCAAGAATGGCGGAATCAGCCATGATTTCAATACGGTTTACACGGCAACGGGCGGAGGGATATCCCTTTTCCGGCAACCAAAATGCCGATTTTTGTTTTTTTTCTGCAAAAACCGACATTGCTTTCGGTTTTTCAAAAAAAATGCAACAGACCTTCATTTTCTTTGTAACTCAATGAATATCAGCAAACAGTATTTTACCGAAAAGGCACTGACAACTCCGCAACTGACACTTTTTCGACTTTTTTGCAGGAAAAGCCGAAAATACGGCATTACCATATATTATATAGCATGACACAGATGTTTCTTGCAACAGAAATAGTTAAAAAAATGCAGAAATTGATGATTCCCAGCAAAAAAATTGACGATTTCCATGTTTTATTTTCAAAAAAAGTGGTATCTTTGCAGCGGATTTTTATTGTTTGACCACATTTGCACTGAAGTCCGTTAACAATCCGTCCCCATCTCTGCGCGGCGCTGCCGCGGAAGGTGCCCTATTCCCGCCCGCTGCCGATTAGGAGATTTTGAAAGATTTTTACAGAAGATTCAAGCAAATAAGTGGTCGGGAGGCGAAACTGTCTGACAGCGGAATCATCCGACATCCAATAGCGCGATTACAAACACATACAAATATGAAAAAACATTTATTCTCTTTGTGCGTTGTACTGCTGGCAGTATGCGGCATAGCAACGGCTAACAACACATGGTTTGAGGAGAGCAGGAACTTCTCCGCATACGCCTTGGGGCAAGGCAAAGTGCACGTGAAAGTGTTGGTCTTTGCCCGCGGCGGAACGAACAACCACTGGGCAACGACCAAAAACGGCGGAAGCGTCGTCTATGCTTACGCCCCCAACGGAGACAGCATTCCCGCGTTGCAGTATGAAGGCGACAACTCAAAGAACTGCGAGAACGATTACAAAGGCTGGGTAAACTTTCTGGTACGACAAGGTACGGTCATTATTACCAATCCCAACGAAGGCGATAAAGGCTGCACCTACACCTCAAGCAACGGTTGGAAATCGCTCTACCTGACGCGCATGGGCGAGAAATACACGCCTACCTACATAGAGTTCGACTGGTACCCGCCTGCATCGTTGGATAACAAGACTTATACCCTAAAAGCAAGGATTACCGATACACGAAAGTATGGAGACACATGGACACGCACATGGAACTTAGGGGAGTTCTCCGGCAGCGACTTGCAAGCCCCCATGCTCTATCAGCCCGTTTTCTACAGCGTGGGTGAAGACGGACAGCCGGGGCTCGGCAACGTGGTAGTTCCCTACATGGTGTACCAAGAGCCGCAGAGTTACACCACATCCGCAACAGGAAATACCACATATGAATGCAAAGAGCGGGCGGGACAAATGCTGGTGATGACCACCGACACGGTGCAGTATGCCTTTTATGCCAACTTCACCGTTGTGCGCGAGGACAAAACCACTACGGTGGTGTCCTCCAGCAAGATTGACATCCCCGCGTTCCACCGTATCCATGACTTCACGGCGGAACACTATCTGAATGGCAATGGCAAAAAGGAAGGAGCCAAAACCACCCTTACTTGGACAGTGAAGACCCCGTGGGCAACCGATATCTTGCCGACGGATATGTTCCAGATTCAGCGTGCCTACCATCCCGACTTCTCGGATGCCGAGACCATGGCTCTCATCCCCTACGAGCAAGGCAAAGGCACCTACGAATGGGAGGACGACACCGAAGGGGCTATGATCAACCAGCGAACGGATACCACCGACCTGAATATCTACTACCGCGTGAACCGCGTCTCCACCATCAACTGGGGATATGAAGGACACGAATGGGTGGCAGCCACCCATATCAACAAAAACAACCAACTGCCAGTCTTCGATTCCCTCAAGAGCAGTTGCCGCAAAGCGGACGATTTCAAGGAGAGCAAGCGCGTACTGTTCTCGCTACAAACAGAGAAAGACCCCGGTAACACCCAATCCTTCTACTGGGATGAACGGGCAACCATACACCTGCGCCGACTGGCTATCTCCGCAGTAGATACCGTCATCACGGAGCGCGTCTTCCCGGGTTCTATGATGCGGACTTTGCCCGACAGCACCTACAGTATCACCTTTGAGGATATTGCTGACATCTCTTGCTGCGACTACGAATACGAGGTCTATATAGACGACAGCCAAAGCCAATTGAAAATACTGCCCGATTCGCAATCGCGCAACATACCGCCATTTAAGGACTTAGACCTCTACTATACCGATGCGGCTTCCATCGCCACTTTCCGTGTCTCGGACGGACTCTATCCCAACCGTATCTTCCTGCAATGGAACCAGACGACAGGGGGTGTGGACTCGTTCTATGTATATAGGAGCACCTTATCGACAACGCGAGGCGAGGAGATAGCCCGCTTGGCAGGACAGAACTACTATATCGATACCAATGTCGTCCCCGGCACGGTCTATTACTATACCGTGGTGGCATCTTATCTCTGCGGCGGGGTGCGCCAGACGCAGAGCACGAGCCCGACAAAAGGCAGTCTGTCGCCCTACGGCTACATCCGCGGGCGTATCACCTACCCCAACGGCACCGGCAACGCAGGCGTAACCGTACGGGCAGAGCCCTCGCCCTCTCCTGCGGATGAGGCCATTCACCACCTCTATGCCGACCCCGAAGAAGCCGTATATAACCAAACCGAAGCCCCCATCTCGCTGAGCGGCGACTTCAGCATACAGATGATGGTCAAAGATGTTGACCTCACCGTCGTTAACGGGGACGGGCATCCGCTGCTATGGAGCACCGACAGCACCCTGCTGATTGAACTCAGCGACGAAAGCGATTTGCAGCCGGGAGAAAGCACCTCCGACAAAGCATACGCCATCCGCTTCACCATGGGCAATGAGACAAGGCTCCTCGGCCTAAACAACGAAAACAACACAAGTGACGGGAACAACATCTTCTCCCTCACCCTCACCTACTGCGCCCACAGCCAGACAGTAAGCCTCTACCGCGATGCACGGCAGACGGCTACCTCCACGATACCCCTGCATATCCTGCATAGTCCTCTGCGCTTCAACTGCCCCTACTCCCGCACCCCCATCTCCTCCTACGGCGTGGGGATAGACGAGGTGCGTATCTTCCACCGCGTGCTCTCGGAAGACGACATCCGCACCTACTCGCGCCATGCTTTGGCGGGCGATGAGCAAGGGCTGATACTCTACTACAAGTTCGACATGGCGCCCCTATACAATATCCATCTCCCCAATATGGCGAAGACACAAAGCACGGACGGCGACGGACTATTGGCAGCCAACAACCGGCTCATTTGGGACGAGGCACAACACGATTCTTCTTACCCCTATATCCACCTCGCGGGCGACCTCATCACGCGCTTTGAGGCACTCACCGACGAGGGCGGCAACTACACTTTGGCGGGTATCCCGTTTGCCAACGGCATCACCTACAGCGTTACGCCCACCGCGCAGCACGGCACCTTCCGCTACAACGGCACCTCCTCCGCCTCCGCCACCATCACCATCGGGAATACTCGCCCCGAAGCCAGCGGCGTGGACTTTGTGAACACCGATGCCGTGCGTTTCAGCGGCAGGATACTCTACGAACGATCCACCATTCCCGTGAAGGGTGTGCACTTCCTAGTGAACGGCGTACTCGCCACCGATGCCACGGGCAATCCCGTAGAGACCAACGAGAGCGGTAACTTCCAGTTTGAGTTGCCCAAAGCACCTATACGGGTACAAGCAGTGAAAGACGGACATCGGTTTACCGACAACGGTTACCTCATCCTCAACGGCGACACGCTCTTCCAGCCTACCGACAACATCGATGGCGTGCGCTTCTACGACCAAACGAAGGTGCGCCTCATCGGGCGCGTGGCAGGCGGTAACGACCAAGGGCTACTCCCCTTAGGCTTCGGACTGAGCCGCAACAACCTAGGCGACAGCATCTGTATGGTGCTGGAGTTGGAGGGCGACAACGCGGCGCAGATAGTGTTCGACCCCTTAGACAAGACCCTCAACCGCATAGACACCACTATCGTCCATGCCATCGACACCACCCAGCATACAGGCATCTCTTTGCAGAGCAAGCGGATAATGATTTACCCCGACCAGACATCGGGCGAGTTCTTTGCCGACCTCTTCCCCGTCAAATACAAAGTAACCCTATTGACGGCGCAGGGGTACAGCACGCTAACCAACGAGAAGACCACCATGCAGGTGATAGACCTCACCAACAAACTCGATAGTCAGTGCAATATCTTGACCGAGTACGCAGGCGTCCCCGCCCGCTATACAGGCAAACAGCAAGACACACTACGCATCACCTTCCACGACACCTTCCGTCATATCTACCATAGTCAAGTATCCATTACCCCCGTGCAGAGCCTGTACGGCATGGAATTAGGCTATTTCGGCGTGGAACGCATTGACGTGCAACGCTGGGACGGCACGGAGGAGAAGCAATCGGTAGCCCTCGCGCAGGAAGACGACACCTACGAATACCTCTTCGGCAAACCTATCTTCACCGAAGGCAAATACACCTTCAATATCTACGCGCACGAGGACTATTACTACAACGGCAACCGCACCCTCGGCAAGCACGACCGCGTGATGCTCCACGAAGGCGAGGTGAAGGTCTATAACGGCATGCACTCCAATACCGAGGTGCTGACGGGCACGCTGGATAAAGACGGCGTATGCCGCAACATGGTGCTCCGCGCAGACTATCCCACCTACACCCGCGTGGACGAAGACGCAGCACGCAGCATACAGATTACGGTAACCTACGAGCGGGAGTCTTACACCACCGAGCCCTTGCAGGTGCTGGTGTTCGCCGACCGCCGAGACGGCACCGAGGCGATATCCTCCACCACGGCAGACATCACCCTCTACGACATCTTGCGCGACCCGCCCGGCTCCGGCAGTTTCTCAACGCTCAGCGCAGGTGCCAGTTACTCCGCATCGAAGACATGGAACCTATCGGTTAAAGCAGGTGTTACCATTGAGTTCTCGAAAGGAGTAACCTACTCCGGATTTGTAGGGGCGATTACTTACATTCCCGGACTTATATCGGGGCAAGACTATAAAATAAACACGACCACACCGTTCACTATCCCGTTAGTGTATAATCTTTCTTTCAACAAAGATTATAGTTATTCCTACTCTACCACGGAGACGATACGCACGGGTAGCGATGCCTACCATGTAGGAGCAATGGCGGATTTGTACTTGGGAGCAGTGGAAAATTTGTATCTATCCACTTGCCACGGTATGGCAGTGGTGGACTCGCTCACCTATGTCTCCATGGCAGCGCAGGAGAAGGACGGCACCGTGCACCCTATCGCCACCGCACGCAACCCGCAGGGTGAACTCCGGCACCTCGTGGTAGCGCCCAAGATAGCCTTGGAGATGGTACAGGAAGCCACCTTCTGCTACACGCAGGAGCATATCCTCACCACGGTAATACCCAAACTGGTAGTCCAACGCAACGCGCTGGTGCTGTGCGTGGACTCAACGGCGGCGCAAGCCAAAGCCAATCAGGAGCAGAGGCGCATCTACTACTCCACCCTGAGCCCCGACAGCGACGATTTTGCCGTTACCTATGGGAAAGGCTACCACTATGTTGACCCCATAAACAGTCATAGAGTGGAAGCAGACAGCGTAGCCGGTATCAACCGTGCCATCCTTGGTTGGACAAACCTGATCAAACGAAATGAGACAGAGAAAGTCAATGCACAATATGCAAACGACAAACACACCTATTCCGTGGCGGGAGGCTCTACGCTTACCTATTCCGAAACCGTGGATTACGGCAGCAAATATACCTTCATGCCCTACGATTTGGGGGGAACCGTCGGAGCAAGCGATTTAAGCAATCTTTGGGGAGGAACAATCAACAGAACTATACGAACTCTCTTGAAAGTAGGAGGAAAGGCTGATTCCATTGTTATCCAGAATGAAACGCCGGGCAGCAAGTTTTCTTTCAGTTTGAAACCCGTTGCCAATGTGGACTACAAACCAACTTACATCACCTCAGAACATAAGTCGCGCACCTACGGCTATACCCTCTCGCCGGACTCGTATGGCTATATGGACGTGCAAGTAATGCGGGTGAGAGATACGATTAGTGATTTCTTCCAAAATTCTACGGATACCCTTGCCGAGACAGGCAAGAACACCAGTAGCACCCTGCAAACTTACAGCAGTTTTATCTTCTATCAATTGGCAGGTGCCAGCCGTTGCCCGTGGGAAGACGCCGACTCCACTCTCTTCTACCTGCCCGGCACGCCGCTCAGCAACGCCACCGCCCGCTTGGAGAACCCGCAGATAACCATTGCACAACGCGAGATAAGCAATGTGCCTGCCGACCAGAAAGCCATCTTCCAAATCGCTCTCAGCAACGAGCAGACCTATGACACGGGATATGGCGCCACTGACTTGCCGTTAGAATTGTCGCTCTCCCCGGGCAGCAACCCCAACGGGCTCAAGGTAACGATGGACGGACAGCCGCTCACCTCCACCGCCATCCCCCTGCGTATCCCGCACGGCACCACGCTGCATAAGACCATAGAGGTAGAGCGCGGACAGGGCTACGACTTCGAGAACGTTACGCTCAAACTGCGCTCCACCTGCGACATCATGGAGTACGCCCTTGCCTCGTTCTCCGTACATTTCGTGCCTGCCGCCACGGCGGTATCCATGCCCACGCCGCATGACCAGTGGGTGCTCAACACGCAGTCGGCACGCGACTCCGCAGGCTACTACCTGCCCGTGTCTATCGACGGCTTTGACATCCACTCCGATGGTTTCGACCATATCGAGTTGCAGTACAAGCCCCACACCGCCAGCGACAACGACTGGGTGAACATCTGTTCCTACTATGTGTCCGACAGCCTCTATCAGTTGGCTTCCGGCACCAAGCAACGGATTACGGGCAGCAAGATAGACAACATCCGTTTCTACGGCGGTCGCGACCCCATGGAGCAGGAGTACGACCTGCGTGCCATGGCATTCGCCCGCTACGGCAACGGCTTCGTTACCCGCGCCTCGGAGGTGCTGCACGGCGTGAAAGACACGCGCCGACCCGAACTGTTCGGCACTCCCACGCCCGCGGACGGCATACTCTCCGTGGGCGACGTGCTCTCGCTCCGATTCAGCGAGCCCATAGCGGGTAACCTGCTGGACGAGGATGCCAACTTCGAGGTAATAGGTACCGCAGACCAACTCTCCCTCGCAACCTCGCTACACTTCACAGGCGAGCCCTCCTGCTACGCCACCACCAAAGTAACCCGCAACATGAACGCCCGCCCCTTCACCATCGAGGCAATGATAAAACCGGAAAGTGGTCAAGGGTCGCTGCAGACAATCTTCGCTTTGGGCAATGAGAAAGAGCCCCTGTGGTTCGCATGGGCAGGCGACCACCTCGAAGCACAGATAGGCGATGTCCGCTTGCAGTCCGCCGGCGTAGAGCCCATCCTCGACTTCACCCGCGTAGCCCTCACCTACGACCCAGAGGATTCCACAGCACACTTCTATGCTGGGACGCAGGAGATAGATATCAAGACCCCCTCCGGCTCCCCCTACGATGGGGGAGAGCCCTCAAAACCGTCTTACCATAGTTCCGGGCAACTGATTTGGGGTAATAACGCCACCCATACGGCACCTTTCCAAGGTAACATGGTAGAGGCGCGCCTATGGACAAAAGCACTCACCCAAGCCGAGTTGGCGCTCTACAAAGACCGCCACCTGACGGGCTACGAGCGCGAACTGGTGGCGTACTATCCTATGAACGAAGGACAGGGCACCACCTGCACCGACCAAGCCAACGGGGCTACCCTCGCCCTCAACGGCACCTCGTGGGTACTGCCCGAAGGCATGTCCGTGCACCTGAACGGCAGCGAACCCGTGCGCCTGAACGGCGACCTGCTGAGCCGATCCGCCATAGAAGACCTAACACTTTTCCTCTCGTTCAAAGCAGACGAGAACGACACCGACACCGCCGCCCTCCTGCGTGCCGGCAAGCACTCTTTCCTGATCACCAGTGAGGCAATGATATGGCAGACAGACAGCAACCGCCTCACGGCAAACGGCTTCTTCCGCAACGGACAGTGGCACCAGTTGGCGGTTTCTATCGACCGTGCGGCGAACGTCGCTTCTCTGGTGATAGACGGCAACACCCTGCTTGCGACAACAGCCGACGACATGCCCGCCTTCGCCGACAGCATATGGACACTGGGGCAGTCCTTCCGCGGACATATCGATGCGTTCTCACTTTACGAGCAGCCGCTGCCCTCCTATGTCATAGAGCGCTATAACAACTTTGCACCGCAAGGGGATGAGATGGGACTTATCGCTTATATGCCATTCGGGCAGTATGTCCTCCAACCCAACGGACGCTATGAGTTGGTCTATTCGCCGGAGAACGCGCGTATCTTCCGCGATGCCGACGGCAACACGGTGGAGAAGCACCAGCGGCTGGTGGTGAACGACCTCAGTCACTACACCGACAAGCACGACTATGCGCCTCTGCGAACGGCTGCCGCACGACAGAAACTCAACTTCTCGTGGGCAACCAACGGAGACGAACTGATGATAAACATCAATATGCCCGACCATGAGATTAACCACCGCCACCTGCTCCTGACCGTGCAGCGCGTGGAAGACCAACACGGCAACGCCATGCTCTGTCCCCGCACATGGACGGCATACGTCAACCGCCAGCAACTGCGCTGGGACAATCCGCAGCAGGAGTACACCATAAACAACGAAACAGATGCGCTACCTTATACCTTCACCGCTACCATCCGCAACGGAGGAGGTACGACGCGGCAGTATGAACTCAACTCGCTGCCATCGTGGATCACGGCGCAACCTGCCACGGGTGTCCTTGCACCGCTGGAAACGCAGACCATCACCTTCACCGTGGACGAAGGGCTGAACATAGGCGACTACACCGAGTATGTTTACCTGACCGACGACCGGCAGTTGGACGACCGCTTGCTACTCAACCTGCACGTGAAAGCGACCTGCCCGTGGACACTCGACCAAAGCGAACTCAACCGCTCCATGTCGCTCGTCGGGCAAGTGTATATCCCCGCCGAAAACGGCAGTTTCCGTATTGACACCGACTCGCAGGATATGGTGGCAGCCTTCGTCGGCGAGCAGTGTGTGGCTTTGGCGCCCGTGCGACTGAACCAGCAGACGCAACCGGTTACCTACATGACCATCTACGGCAACGACAGCCATGCCGGCAAAGAACTGCGCTTCCAACTCTGGCATGCCGCCAACGGCAAAGTTTATATCCTTGCCCCGAGCGAAGACATCACTTTCCATGCCAACGATTGCTACGGCTGCGAGGGCACACCCGTTACGCTCACCGTTACCGACCGACAGATACAACTCCTCGATTTGCAAGCGGGGTGGAACTGGTTCAGTCTCTACTTAAAGCCCACCTACCGCAATAACCTCACACGGCTCTTCGGATCCTCCAACGCATGGACAAACGGCGACATTATCAAAGACCCGACGGAACAGTATTTCGCCGAGTACAGGGTTAATAACACACCCATCCGTTGGTTCGGGACGCTCTCGATGATACGGTATCAGAACATCTTCCTGGCGCATACGGCCAACCCCGTTCAGTTGCAGATAGAAGGCGACCCGTTGGACGATGAAGGGCGCACGCTCACGCTCAGCCAAGGCTGGAACGTACTGCCCTATCTGCTGCCCGACAAACAGTCGCTCACCGATGCCCTTGCCGACTATTACGACCAAGCGTCCGAAGGCGACCTCATCAAGAGCCGCGACGCCTTTGCCGTATTCTCCAACGCCAGCAAATGGGAAGGCAACCTCACCTACATGCAACCCGGACAAGGCTACATGCTCCGCCGCCTCGCCCAAGACCCCTGCTCGTTCACATACTACACCTACGGGCAAGTAGATAAAGGAATATCCGAACAAGGAGCAAAGAGCAAAGAACAAAGACCCAATGGTTCTGCCACCACCATGTCGGTGATAGCGACCGTGGAGACGGGACAAGGATTAGCCCTTTATCCTTCGTCCGAAAACTTCACCCTCGCCGCCTATATCGGCAACACCCTCGTGGGTATATGCTATCCGCAGCAGGCGGGGACAAATGCACAAGACTCCCTCTGCTTCCTCTCCATCGCCGACGGTGCAGAAGGTAGTGGTCAAGCGGCAAGCGGTCGGATACGGTTTGTCCTTCTCCGCGACGGCGAGCCCGTGGCGTGCGGCACGCAGACGCTGCCCTATGAGCAGGATGCCGTGGTGGGCACGCTGCGCAAGCCCTATCGCATCACATTACAGTCCTGCGAAGACGGTCAAGACAAACCCTATAAGATATTGGAAAATCAACAAATCTACATCATCCGCAATGAAAACAAATATAATATCCTTGGCATTCATTAGCCTTCTTATTCTGAGTTCTTGTAAGCACGAGACGATTTATCCCACCCGCCCGCAGCCCGACTGGCAGGTAGAGAGCAATGTGGATATGCGCTACAGCATGACGATGGTGGGTGCTCTGCCAGAGCACCTGCTCGCCGATGCCGACACGGCAGACCTTGTCGCCGCTTTCGTAGTAGCCAACCCGGAGAATAGTGCGCACCTCGACACACTCTGCTGCGGACTGACCCGCCTCACGGCGATTCCCTCCGGCAACGCAAATGGCGAAACCGGCACCCCTACCCTCCTGCGCGCGTTTCTCTATATCACGCTGCCCACAGGGGTTGCCGATGACTGCCAAATCATCCTGCGCTACTACGCCACACGCACGCGCTATCTCTATCAGTCGGATGCCACCGTCTCTTTCCAGTCGGACGCCATCATAGGCAACATCACCGACCCCTACGAGATACCCTTCGGCAATCCGCTGTAAGGTGTCAGCAGGCGGGGACACCTGCGCCCCGATTCTCTATTGCAAGACAGATGTCAGACTGCATGTGCGCAGTCGGACATCTTTTTGCTGAAAAGATTTGCACATGTTAAAAAAAAGCAGTAATTTTGTCGCCGGAATAGACTCGCGTCGTCGGAATAGACTGCGCGAAAGAAACGCGCGTTGCGCGTTTGGCGCTCCGTCTATTCCTCCTCTCCGAAAAATCACAGATTTTTCGGTTTGTCATGCGGAGTGTATGTGTGTGGGAGAGGGGGAGGGTGCAAGGGGTATGAAAGACCGCACGCAATTCTCCACGGAAAGTTATGCACACGGGGCGAGGCGCAGTCTGAAAACACGGAATTACAAATCATAGTTAAAAATATATCATGGAAAGAAGCAATGTAGTAGTGCGTTTCTGCGGAGACTCGGGCGACGGCATGCAGTTGACCGGCAACATGTTTTCCTCGCTGAGCGCCATCCTCGGCAACGAGATTTCCACCCTGCCGGATTTCCCTGCAGAGATACGTGCGCCGCAAGGCACGTTAGGCGGTGTGTCGGGATTCCAAGTGAACCTCGGCAAGCAGGTGTTCACCCCGGGCGACAAAGCCGACGTTATCGTGGCAATGAACGCCGCCGCACTGAAAGTGTGCACATTAGGGTCGCAGTTCAACCAAGCCGGCGCACAGTACAACGACGAACACGCGATGTACACCCGCCATGCGGTGGTGATTGCGGACATGGACGCTTTCACGGCAAAAGACCTTGAGAAAGCCCTCTACAAGACCGACAACCCCTTCACCGAACTGGGTATCCCCGAATCGGTGCAGATAGTGCCCGTACCGCTGACACGGCTCACCAAAGAGTCGCTCAAGGAGTCGGGACTGGACAACAAATCCATCCTCAAATCGCGCAACATGTTCGCCCTCGGACTGGTCTGCTGGCTGTTCGACCGCCCCATGGATAAGGCGATACACTTCCTCGAAGGGAAGTTCAAGAAGAAACCCGCCCTCATCGCCCCCAACACGAAAGTGCTGGCGGACGGCTACAACTACGGGCAGAACATCGCGATAAATCAGATACATATCCACCATGACCCCCTCCAACTCCCCCTACAAAGGGGGAGGGATGGAGAGTTACCTTCGACCATAGAAACTAATCTTTCCCACTCCCTTTGTAGGAAAGAACGGGGAGTGTCCTACACCTCCATCGCAGGCAACCGCGCCACGGCTTTCGGCTTGATTGCCGCTGCACACAAAACCGGCAAACGGCTCTTCCTCGGCTCTTATCCCATCACCCCCGCCACCGACATCATGCACGAGTTGGCTGCCCGCAAAGACATGGGCGTTATGGTGGTGCAGGCGGAGGACGAGATTAGCGGCGTATGTACCGCCATCGGGGCTGCCTTTGCAGGCGACTTGGCGTGTACATCCACTTCGGGACCCGGCTTGTCGCTCAAATCGGAGGCGATAGGACTCGCGGTGATGGCGGAGTTGCCGCTGGTGGTCATTGACGTACAGCGCGGCGGTCCCAGCACGGGTCTGCCCACCAAGACCGAGCAGACCGACCTCCTGCAAGCCGTCTTCGGACGCAACGGAGAGTGCCCCGCCGTGGTGATTGCAGCGTCCAACAGCGCCAACTGTTTCGACTTCGCCTACGAGGCCTGCCGCCTCGCGTTGGAGAACATGCTGCCCGTCATCCTGCTCACCGACACCTACCTCGCCAACGGCACCTCGCTGTGGCAACTGCCTACGCTGGAGTCGCTGCCCGCCATCCATCCGCAGACCGTACCTGAGTCGCTCAAAGGACATTACAACCCCGCGCTACGCGACGAGAACGGCATCCGCTACTGGGCGTTCCCCGGCATGGAAGGCTACGAGCACCGCAACATCGGACTGGAACGCGACAGCGAGAAAGGTACTATCTCCACCAACCCCGAGAACCACGAGGTAATGGTCAAAGCCCGCCAGCATAAGTTAGACCATGTGGCGCAGCGGATTCCCGCCTTGCAGGTGCAGGGCAACGCCGCGAGCGACACCCTGCTCGTAGGCTGGGGCAGCACCGAGGGACACCTCCGCGCCGCCGCACAGGAACTCGACTGCGCACTCGCCCACTTCAACTATATCAACCCGCTGCCGCTCAACACGCGCGAGGTGCTGGCAGGCTACAAGCGGATAGTGGTCTGCGAGTTGAACAACGGGCAGTTTGCCACCATCCTGCGCGCCAAGTTCCCCGACATACCCGTAGAGCAGTACAACGAGATAATGGGACAACCCTTCGCCGTAGAACGAATCGTCAAAGCAGTAAAACAATTATGATTATGGAAGCAAGTCAATTCAAATCCGACCAATATGTTCGTTTCTGCCCGGGCTGCGGCGACCACGCCATCTGCATGGCGTTGCAGAAAGCCATGGCACAGATAGGAGTGCCTACCCACGAGACCGTGGTTATCTCGGGTATCGGGTGTAGCAGCCGTATGCCCCACTATCTCAACACCTACGGTTTCAACACCATCCACGGGCGCGGGGCAGCCATCGCCACCGGCGTGAAGACCTCGCATCCCGAACTGACCGTCTGGCAGATGAGCGGCGACGGCGACTGCCTCGCCATAGGCGGAAACCATTTCATCCACTCCCTCCGACGCAACGTAGACCTCAACATATGCCTCTTCAACAACCGTATCTACGGGCTCACCAAGGGGCAATACTCGCCCACTTCTCCGCGCGGCTTCGTATCGAAGTCCAGCCCCTTCGGCACCGTGGAGCGTCCGTTCGTGCCCGCCGAGTTGGTGATGGGCGCGCGGGGCACTTTCTTCGCCCGCACGCTGGATACGGACATGCCCACCACGGTGGATTGTATGGTGCAGGCACAGCAGCACAAGGGCGCAAGCGTCATTGAGTGCCTCGTCAACTGTGTGATTTTCAACAACGGCACCCATGACTGGATAGCCGACCGCGACACGCGCGCCGAACGCACCATCCTCCTCCGCCACGGTGAGAAAATGCTCTTCGGCAAAGACCTTGACAAAGGACTCGCCCTCATCACCGACGAAGGCGCACTCCTGCCCCACCTCGCCGTAGTGGCTGCCAATGACCCGCGGGTGCTCACCCATAATGCCACCATCGCCGACCCCACGCTCCATCGTATGCTCGCCCTCATGGGACAAGACCGCTACATGGAAGCCGGCGGCGAAGACCATAGCGAATTGCCCATCGCCCTCGGCGTGATACGCAATGTGGAGGAAGAGACCTACGACCACGCGGTGAACAAGCAGATAGCGGACGTGCAAGCCCAATCGAAGATTCATACCTTCGACGAACTCCTCGGCACATTGGAGCAATGGGAAGCGTAAAACAAAAGTTCTATGTTGTCTGGCAGGGGAAGCAGACGGGGGTCTTCACCTCGTGGGCGGATTGCGAAGCCCAAGTGAAAGGGGTGGAAGGTGCCAAATACAAGTCTTTTCCCACACGCGCCGAAGCAGAGGCGGCTCTCGCAGGAGAGCCGCCCGTTTGGCGCAAGAAAGGCAGTGGGAACGAAGTAAGCCGTAAATTGTCCGGTTGCAAGATAAAGCCCGTACTGCCTGCGCTGGCGGTGGATGCCGCCTGCTCCGGCAACCCCGGCGTGATGGAATTCCGCGGGGTAGCCGTTACACCCTCCGATCCCAACTCACAAACCATGACTTGTCAAACCGCCGAGGTCTTCCACCGCGGACCTTTCCCCGAAGGAACGAACAACATCGGCGAGTTTCTGGCGATTGTCTTGGGGCTTGCTTACCTCAAGAGCCACAACCTGCCGTGGGTACTCTATTCCGACAGCCGCACCGCGCTGGCATGGTTGAAAAAGAAACACGCACAGACCAAACTCAAATGCACTCCCGCCAACCAACCGCTCTTCGAAATGTTGCTCAAAGCGGAGGAGTGGCTGCGCGACAACACCTACACCACCGCCGTCCTCAAATGGGACACCGACCATTGGGGAGAAATTCCCGCCGACTTCGGCAGGAAATAGGTAATGCAAAAAGTACTTGCCGACCCGCGACCGACCCGCGACAGACCCGCGATAATGTTGCGATAGACCCGCGATAATGCAGCGCACGAATATCGGGCGTATTCCGCCCCACCTCGCGCACAAATACAGAGGATACAAGAAAACAAGGGACCACCATCGGTAGCCCCTTTCGAAAATATATTTGTTTATGAAAAGTTACGCGAGTTTGTTCACGTAGATAGCCAACTTCGATTTCAAGTTAGCGGCTTTGTTCTTGTGGATAATGTTGCGCTTAGCCAACTTATCCAACATAGAACTTACCTTCGGCAGCGCAGCCTGAGCAGCAGCCTTGTCGGTAGTAGCACGCAGGTCGCGAACGGCGTTGCGAGCGGTCTTTGCGTAGTAGTGATTGCGAGCCTTGCGAGTAATCGTTTGGCGGATTCTCTTTAATGAAGATTTGTGGTTTGCCATCTTTAATAAGACGTTAATTTGTTAGACAAATGATTTACCTTTGAGGAAGGTTTTCTTTGCGCTTGTTTTGTAGTCCATAGCAGAGTCGAACTGCTCTTTAGAGAATGAAAATCTCTCGTCCTAACCGATAGACGAATGGACCGGAAATAATTAACTGCTCTCAACACGCGGTGTGTTTCGGTCAAAAGCGGGTGCAAAGGTACTGCTTTTTTTTCAATTACGCAAATTTTTTGGTAAAAAAAGTTATTTTTCATGCTTTTTTTTGCATATCTCGGGAAAAAGCAGTACCTTTGCGCAAGATTAGGATAAAGGACGCAGGATGAAAGACGCATTACTTCCGAGACCTCCAATGAAAAAGTACCTATATATATTTATAATGTGTTGTGCGGCGTTGGTCTGCTACGCGCAGGAGCCTCGTCGGCAGCCTGACTTGCAGACGGCGGACAACACGTTCTTCGACCCCACGCGCAAAGAGACCAAGAAACAGGACTACCATTTCGGCGTGGAGTATCGTCTGGAGGTAGGCTACACGCAGCCGCAACAGCGCACTACGACCTACACCTACCCCGACATGTACCTGCACGGGGTGCGCATAGGTGCCACTTTCACGTTCCTGCTGCCGCTGCATTTCAGCATGCAGACGGGCTTGCTCTACTCGCTCTCACTGGGGAACAACGACCAGCATTGGCGTTCGCAGACTGCCGCCACGGTGCAGGAGGAGTATATCCACCACCGCGTGTTGCAGCACAACCTCACCATACCCGTGCGCTGCTTCTATACCATTCCGCTTTGGAAGGAACTAAACATGTTCTTCTATGCCGGTCCGCAACTGCATATCGGGCTGGCGGAGGTGGACTATATGCAACTCCACCTGAGCGAGGGCACGCACCAATGGCTGCAGAGCCAAGGGGTGCCGACCGAGAAATACGACCGTCTGCGTACCGGCGAACTCTACCGCACCAACATACAGATGGGCTTGGGCGGAGGCTTTGAATGGGACAAGTATCGCCTGCAAGCAGGCTATGATTTCGGACTGAACAACCGCGTAAAGAACAAACTAATCGAACAACAACAGATGTGGGAATGGGGCTGGTATGTGTCGTTCTCATATAAGTTTTAATCATTAACATAAATTCGGGGGTGCTAAATTCCGATTTGGCTGAGAAAACACCCTTTGAACCTGCACAGGTAATTCTGTAGAGGGAGTATGAAAAAACAATCTTTTCTTTCTGTGTGCTGCCTATCGGCAGCCGTTGCGGTCAGCGGTATACGTGCGTATGCCGCAGATGACACGCTTACTGTTGTGATGAACCAGATGCAAGACGTGCAAGTGGTCGCACAACGAGTTCAACAAACCACCATTAACCACGAAGTGGTCGGCAACGACCGTCTGAATCGTGAGAACACGGGACAGAACCTGCCGTACCTGCTGAGCACGATACCCGCCTTGCAGGTAACGAGCGACGACGGTCTCGGCGTGGGCTACACCTATTTCCGCGTGCGCGGTACCGACCACACGCGTATCAACATGACGGTGAACGATGTGCCGCTCAACGACCAAGAGAGCCAGACGGTGTTCTGGGTGAACATGACCGATATGGCGGCTTCGATGTCGAGCATTGACGTGCAGCGCGGTGTGGGCACCTCGACCAACGGTAGCGCCTCGTTCGGCGCGTCGCTCAACATGTACACGGGCGACAACGACACCACGAACCATTTCTCCCTTGCCTTCAACGGCGGCATGTACAACACTTTCCGCGAGATGGTGAGCGGGCATGTCGTGCTGCCGGGCAACTGGCGCGTGAACGCCCGTTTCAGCAAGGTCAACTCCGACGGATTCCTCTATCGCACCAACTCCGACCTCTATTCGTACTACGGCGACCTCGGCTGGTATGGCGACAAGACGCAGGTGGTGGCACGCTTCTTCGGCGGCAAGGAGAAGACCGGCATGGGCTGGGACGGTGTGGACTACAACACCGCCTACGGCATAGACGGCGCTGACCGACGCTACAACCCCGCGGGCGAGTACACCGACGCGGAAGGGAACACCAAATATTATGATAATCAGACGGATAACTATGCACAGCAGCATGCGCAGTTGCAGATAACCCACCGCTTCACGCCCAACTGGAGCCTGAACGCTACGCTCCACTACACCCACGGCGGCGGCTACTACGAGCAGTACAAACGCAAGAGTTTCGAGTACTGGGGACTGAGTCGCTACACGGATGTGAATGGCGAGAAAGTGAAGAAAGCCTACGGCATGTACCGCAAGAGTCTGGACAACCATTTCGCGGGTGCGATTGTGAGCGCGAAGTATGTGAACGAGCATGTGGACGTGCAGTTCGGTGCTGCCGGCAACGACTATATCGGCGCCCACTTCGGTACGCTGAACTATATCCAAGACAGCGTCTATGGCGGCAGCCTGCCCATTAACTACGAGTACTATCGCAACAACGCCAACAAGGTGGACGCCAATACCTACGGCAAAGTCAACTGGCGCGTACTCAACCGCGGGCAGGAGCGGCTCAGCCTCTATGCCGACCTGCAATACCGTTATGTGCGCTACCACCGCGACGGTATCAACGATGAGGACATGACTGACCTGCCGCTGACCGTCAACTACCATTTCTTCAACCCCAAGGCGGGTCTCACCTACCAAAACCGCGGGCACTTGCTCTACGGCTCTTTCGCCATGGCTAACCGCGAGCCGAGCCGCAACAACTACAAAGAGAACGTCCTCTGGGACGCGGAGACGAATACCTACACGGGCTTGCCCAGCCCCGAGACGCTCTACGACTACGAACTGGGCTACCAATACAGCCACCCGCGTTTCGCTATCGGCGCCAACTTCTACTTCATGGACTACGACAACCAGTTGGTGCTGACGGGGCGCGTGAACGACGTGGGCGCGCAATCGACTGTTAATGTGAAAGATAGTTACCGCATGGGTGTGGAACTCACGGCGGGCGTGAAAATAACCGACTGGTTCCGTTGGGACGGCAACTTCGTGCTCTCGCGTAACAAGATTCTCGGCTACGACGAGACCGTTACCCGCTATGACGCCGACTGGGTGGAGAACGAGTACGGGCAGACCGTGCATTTCGACGAGACGGACATTGCCTACTCGCCGATGATTACCGCCATGTCGCTCTTCACGTTCGACATAGCGGGCTTTGTGGCTACCGTACAGACAAACGTGGTTTCGAAACAGTATCTGGACAACACCCACGGCGAGGGTGTCGTAGTGGAGAACATCGCTTGGTATGGCGAGACGGAGCCTATCCACCCCGAACAAATAGGACAGCCGGCGAACCTCGCCACGGCGTTCATCAAGGCCTATACCACCACCAATGTCAACCTGCAATATACCTTGCCCTTGCAGAAATACAAACGCTGCCCGGAGATTAAGTTGCTGTGCCAAATCAACAATATCTTCGACCACAAGTACGCCAGCAACGGCGGCAGCGACTGCTCTTACTACCAAGACGGCACGGCGTGCTGGCCGTGGTACTACGCCCAAGCGGGCATCAACGTCCATGCGGGCTTCGTAGTGAACTGGTAAACCCACGCGACCCACATCCGCCGAACAACACACTGTCTGACAAGTCGAACTCGACAGCCTCGTGTTCGCTTGTGAATACACAAATCAATGTAGGACATCCCGTTTTGTTCCAAAACGCCCGCAGGCGAGACGCCTGCGTCCCCAGTGGCTGCGCTTCATTGGACTTGTTAGACAGCCTTGTGTTTGTATCTGTTACTACCCTTGCGCGACCTTTGAACTACCTTAGCGACCCGCGATAGACCCGCGGCAAATACACAACAGTGCGCCGGACGATGGGACTGTGTTGGCAAACCAATATCCATTCATATAAAAAGAGCGAGGCTGTCAGTAATTTGACAGCCCCGCTTGGTAATGGACAGTATAGTATGATTTATCTCTGCCAAGAGGTATCAAGTATATGGTTTAGGTGAGCCATATAGCGGGCAAGGACAAAGAAATAGTCGCTGAGGCGGTTGACGAAACTCAACAATACCGATTCAGCACAAGTGTCCGGCACAACGGCTTCGGATGCTTGTAGGCGAACGATATCGCGCTCAAGGCGTCGTGTGGTGGTGCGGCAGATATGCGCATATGCTACCTGCTCATTACCCGCGGGCAGGATAAAACAACGCTGGGGCGGCAGTTCGTTTTGCATCTCATCAATCCAATGCTCTATCTGCTCCACATCGCTCTCGTCTATCCAAAGCCCCGGAGCAAGGCTCAATGCAGCACCGGCGTTGAACAGTTTATGCTGCACCCACAGCAACTGACCATCTACGGCAGGCACTCCGTGCGCTCTGAGAACTCCTACAAAGGCATTCAACTCATCGGCAGTGCCATAGGCTTCCAACCGAAGCGACGATTTCGATACGCGCTCCATATTGGCAAGCGAGGTATCACCTCTATCTCCTGTTTTCGTGTATACGGACATGGTCGGGTTTGTTAAATTAAGTGTTTATATTCCCTTTTAGTTTTATCCGATAATGCTTCTTCAGGTAGCGGGGGTCGAAGAAAAGCACCCCAACATACAAAAAATCCATGGTGGTAGTTACTTGGGGCGATTGTTGCAGCTCGTGCCATGCACGCTCCATCTCTTCTGAATAGTGGATATCATCTATTGCGATAATACTCTTGGAGTGGGTGTGCTTCATCAGTTGCTTTACATAGCGCATTGTGGCTTCATAGGTATGATTGGCATCTACAAAGGCAAAATCAACCTCCTTGCCCGATAAAGCGCGGGACAGTGTGCCATCAATGTTTCCTACAGCCAACTCTATATTAGGTATGCCTAATCTTTGCCATACTTGCATGGCTTGCTTGGCAATCTCTTCGCTTCCTTCAAAAGTGATAACACGGTTACGGGAATGGGGCTTTGCCATATAAGCCGCAGTAATACCCAAAGAGGAACCCAACTCAAAGATAGTCAGCGGTTTCTGCGATTGTTGAGAGAGAAATACCAACCATCGAAAGAAAAACTGAGCAACCATCGGCTTCTCCAGACTGCTATTTGCTATATCGCATATCCGACGAATATCTTCAGTTTCATTTGTCTTACCCGTACCATAATCCACCACTCTCAATGTGCGGGTATCCTTTAGCAAAAGGGCTCTTTGCGATTCTATATCCTTCCAGCAATAGTAGGCACTATCGTCCCAAAGCAAGTTGTTCACCAAATAGAACAAATACGGAGAATGTATTCCTTCGCCTCTTGTATTCCATGCTCCGAAGAAATGTCTCAGATAGGCTCGAACACGGAGTAAAGCTATTTGGAAATTTACCTGCATACACAATCAAATAGACGTTGCAAAGATACAACAATTTTCTGATATACACAAATAAAAGTGCTGCTTGAAACGATTTCCATAAACACAAAGAGCCCTTCATCATTAGTGATGAAGGGCTCTGAAAGCGGCGGCTACCTACTCTCCCACAACAAGTGCAGTACCATCGGCGTGGCTGAGCTTAACGACCCTGTTCGGAATGGGAAGGGGTGGGACCTCAGCGCTATAACCACCTTAATAAGGGGTTGACATATTGAAAGGTAAAAGCACTCACGCACAAGAAAACACTTGCTCACGGAGATTTGTTTGCTTTCCTATGTACCATAAGAAAACTTTCCTTTTCAGAAAAAGATTCGGGCAATTAGTACTGCTCGGCTTTATGTCACC
>JBJEJX010000052.1:0-2090 GCA_051878345.1 Paludibacteraceae bacterium
TATCAATGCCCGATGTCTCAAAAGTTGTTATTTCTATATCGGTTAGAAAATCTAAGTTAACAAATGGTGGTTAGTGGTCAGTGCTAATTTTTGCCCTTGCCGTCCTATCTACCTATAAGCGGGAAAGTGAACCGGCGAACCGGCAGTTTCCATAAATACACTCGCGCGCATACGCATATATGTTTTAGAAAACTGCTGGTTCACTGGTTCACTGGTTCACTTTGACTTCACTCCCGACCTCATCTATTCCCTTCTAAAACAGTACGATTATTAAGATTTCCCCATCGCCATTTTATCGTGTGTCTGTCGCAGGTCGGTCGCGGGTCTATCGCGGGTCGATAGCAAGGCACAGTTGCCCGAAAAATGTACGATTATTAAGATTCACTTTTCCCCCCCCCCCTACGCTGAACAAAAAACAACGCGAACTCGAACAAGACCTTACAAGTCGGGACTTATATCGAACTCACGTTATTTACATCTATGCGATAATGCGTTTCTTTGGGTTAAGCAATGCGTGTTGCAAAGCCCAAAAAGAAACAATGCTGCCTAACTTTGCCGGTTAGACAGCATTGTTTGGTTGTTCCATCTCCTTATGGTAAGGTAAAAGCCTGCTTAATTACCCGCTAATCGCTAACTAATCATTAACCCTAAACTCGTGTGTGTTAGTGCTCCAAGAGGAGATATTTTTTGCCGTGGCGAATGCGGAGGCGGTAGTTCCCTATTTGTATATCGTGTGTGGAAATTGTATCGTCCTCTTGCTCGCTTTGCTCTATGCCTTGCCCATAGGGGAAACTCGTCCAACGGGCGTGGAAGGCAGCCGTATCTACTGTGAATAGCAGGCTATGATGATGGAGTTGATTGCGCATGCAGGTTACCAAACCGCCTTTCCACACGAGATATAGGTCATTGTCGTCGAAATAGACCCTCAACGCACGCACGCGCGCAGTATCCAAAGGAACATAAAAGCAGACGGACGAGTCGGCTGCTAATTGGTAGTGCCATAGTTCATCGCGCCGTGCCAATTGGTTGCCCGAATAGCCCACAGGAGTCTGCGTCTGCACATGCGTGATTCTCGCCGTGCTATCGCCGTAGAAATCAATGTGATACACCATGTTCTCGCTGATGGTGTATTGGCGCTCGTAGAGTCCGTCCTCGCGAGGTAGCAGGGAGACGCTCTGCGCCGGAATACCCCCTATCGCTTCATCCACGGGACCGACTAAACCCATGTCCGCAAGGGAGAAAGCAATGGCATAGTCGCCGGACTGAAAGTCCGTTTGTTGGACGGTGGGGACCTCTTGCGAAAGGTAGTCGGTATAGACCGCATACAGTTTCGTGTCGCATACGGGATAGTAGGTTGTCCCTGCCTGCACCAGCGCGGGGACTTTGGACGCGTCGGCTATGGCTGTCTCGCTCCATCCCGAGAAATGCCAATCGTCCGCGTCCGCTAACGCAGGCAAGACCACGCCGCTGCCCACCGACTGCTCGCTTAACTGCGCATACACATGGTAGCCGTCCTCTATGAGCACCACGGTGTATGGGCGGGCTGCCGTCTGTTGCCACTCTACTTCGTAGCGCTCAATGTAAAGTGAGTTCTCCGTGGCAGAAACGCAGACAGACACCTCGCCGCGTTGCACTTCCGCCGCAGGAGAGAAGGTATGCGCAATCGGCACATACTCAGTGGAGTAAGCGCCTGCCCAATCGCTGAAAGGTTGTGTGGGAATAGTCCAAACCTCTGTGCCGTCAATTGTCATCCGCAGGTTACCCGCGCCGGAGGCTTGGTTGGACTTCATCCATAGCGTTACACGGCTTATCTCGGTGCTCTGCCAACCGCTGAGGCGCAGCGTGGCGCTGTTGCCTGCCGTGAGTTGCCCTTTCTTGTAGGTGCATTCGTAGGTCGCAGTCGCGCCCGCGGGCAGTTCGCCGCTCGCAGACACACTCGTCTTGCTTTCTATCACAAAACTTGCTACGGCTGCCAAAATGCAAAGAAAAGACATGGCAAAAATGGATTAAGCGTGTAGAGAGTAGCCCCGTCGGGAATCGAACCCGAATCTAAGGTTTAGGAAACCCGTATTCTATCCATTGAACTACAG
>JBJEJX010000053.1:0-2026 GCA_051878345.1 Paludibacteraceae bacterium
GACTTGGTGGACAACCCCAACTATTTCTATGCCGACCTCAACCGTTTCGATGAGCAGATGATTCACCTGCTTCGCAATAAACTCCACTACGAGAAAGACGAGTGCGGCACCCACTTGCCGTGGGTTTACAACCTGTGGGACAACGAGGGCGACCAAGTGGTGGCATACCGCCGCGGCAAACTCATCTTTGTCTTCAACTGGAACGGACAGAAGTCCTTTACCGACTATGGTTTCCTCGCGCCGGAAGGCAAGTATCGCGTGGTGCTGGATACCGATGCGAAGGAGTTCGCCGGCTTTGCACAGAACGATGACAGCGTGGAGCATTTCACGATAGCAGACCCGCTCTATGCCGACCAACACAAGGGCTGGCTGCGACTCTACCTCCCCGCACGCACCGCCCTCGTCCTCGAACAGTGCGACTAATCCCAGAGAAGGGGCGGTCTCCGTGCTGCCCCTATGACATGGGAGATATTGTCAAATATCATATTTTCTTTGGCTACATTATTACATTTATGAAAAAGTCTCTTTTCTTATTAGCGATCGTCTGTGTCTTAGCCTCTTGCCATAAGCCTTCTCTCAAGCAGCAGTACGAGGCTATGACCGATGAACTGATGGCGCAGTATGAGGCGCAGACTACTCGCGAGGGCAAAGACTCGGTTATCGAAGCCTTTATACCGACGGCGTTTGATTTCCTGATGGCGCATCTTGGCGAGGAGTACAGCGACTCCGTCTTCCTCGATATGTACGGCATCCTCAGCGATGAGCAGATAGAGGAGGCGTTCAACGCCATGCCCGAAAGCATGTTCCAAAACGAGAATCTGGCGCTGAAGCATGAACGTTTCTTGGCAACCAAGAACACCCAAGCAGGCTGCCCGTATATTGATTTCCAACTGCCGCAACCCGATGGCGAGTTGCTTGCGTTGAGCGAGTTGGTCGGGCAGACGGAGTATGTGTTGGTGGATTTCTGGGCATCGTGGTGCGGTCCTTGCCGCAGGCTGTTGCCTGTGTTGAAGGAGATATATGCCGCTCAGCCGGCAGGGAAGTTGCAGATACTCGGCGTGAGTGTGGACCAAGAGGAGACCGATTGGCTCAAAGCGCTGGACGAGGAGCAACTGCCGTGGCGACAGGTGCGCGATACGGTGGCAGACAACAGTCCGAGCGACCAATACGGCGTGATGTATATCCCTACCACTTTGTTGATAAACAAAGAGGGCACTATCATCGCCCGTAACCCGTCCGAAGAAGAGATAACCAATTGGCTGAATAATTAAAGATTATAGTCTTCACCCTCTATCTTCCTCTTTTTAAGGAGGGGCGAGGCTGGTCTTTTATCCATTATCCCAACTTTGACTTTTTTCGATAAAATAATAGACTGGAGGGAGCGCCATATTAGCGAAAAGCAATTGGTGCTCCTCTTGAGTTTCTTTGTCGGCTGCTTTGCAGCCCTTGCGGCGAACATCCTCAAGCAGTTTATCCACCTTATTCAGTGGTTCATAGAGACGCAACTGATAGCGGGTGAGCACACTTTTTGGTACCTCATCTGCCCGATGATTGGTATTACGCTCTCGGCGCTGTTTGTCCGCTTTGTGGTCAAGGATGATATCTCGCACGGTATTACCAAGATACTCTATGCCATCTCCCAGCGCAAGTCCATCATTAAGGCGCATAACATGTGGTCGTCTATTGTCGGTTCGGGATTGACTATCGGTTTCGGCGGGTCGGTCGGTGCAGAGGCGCCTATTGTGCTGACGGGCGCTGCCATAGGCTCCAACCTCGCCAAACTATTCCGCTTGGAGCAGAAGACGATGATGCTGATGATTGCCTGTGGTGCGGCGGGAGCCATAGGCGGTATCTTCAAAGCACCCATAGCGGGTCTGGTCTTCACCCTTGAGGTGCTGATGATGGACTTGACAATGGCGTCTGTGGCACCATTGCTCATCTCCTCCGTTACCGCCACGGCTATCTCCTATATGGCTACGGGGCTCGACCCGATGTTCCCCCTCTCCACCTACGAGCCGTTCAGCGT
>JBJEJX010000054.1:0-7844 GCA_051878345.1 Paludibacteraceae bacterium
CCGATACCCGTGTTGGTGATGTACTCTTTCATCTTCGCAATCGCCTCTTTCACTTGCAACCCGTTCAGGAAGCCGGAGTTCATCATCACGCCCTCTTTGGCGTCGAAACTCTGCTCGCTCACGTCTGCACCCTCTATCAACGGGATAATAGGGAGGCTGAAGTGTTTGGCAAAAGCATAGTCGCGGCTGTCGTGCGCGGGCACAGCCATGATGGCTCCCGTGCCGTATCCGCTCAGGACGTAGTCGCTGATGTAGATGGGTATCTCGGCATGCGTCAGCGGGTTGATGGCATACGAACCGGTGAAGACACCCGTTACTTTGCGGTCGGCAATGCGCTCGCGCTCCGTGCGGTGCTTCACCATATCAAGGTAAGCGTCCACCTCCTCGCACTGCTCTGCGGTAACCACGCGCTGCACATACTCGCTCTCGGGCGCAAGCACCATGAACGTAACGCCGAAGACGGTGTCCGCACGCGTGGTGAAGATGGTGAACGGCTCGTCCTGCCCCTTGATGGCAAACTGCATCTCGGCGCCTTCGGAGCGCCCGATCCAGTTGCGCTGGGTCTCTTTCAGGCTCTCTGACCAGTCTATCCTGTCCAGTCCCTCCAGCAGGCGCGGCGCGTAGGCACTCACGCGCAAGCACCACTGGCGCATCACGCGTTGCTCCACGGGGTGTCCCCCGCGCACCGACAGGCCTTCGCTCACCTCATCGTTTGCCAATACGCAACCCAACGCAGGACACCAGTTGACCTTCGTGTCTGCCAGATAGGCGATACGGTGCTCCATTAGGCGGGCTTGCTGCTCGGTCTCGCTGAGTGTCTTCCACGCGGGGTCGTTCTGCTCCCACTGCTGTACCAACTCGCTTATGGGGCGTGCTTTCTGCTGCACGCTGTCGTAGTAGGAGTGGAACATCTTGACGAACGCCCACTGCGTCCATTTGTAGAAATTCGGGTCGCAGGTCTTGACTTCGCGATTCCAATCGTAGCAGAACCCTATCTTTTTCAGTTGGTCGATGTAGCGGTCAATGTTCGCCATCGTGGTCTTCTCGGGATGTTGCCCCGTCTGGATGGCATACTGCTCCGCGGGCAGACCGTAGGAATCGAAGCCCATGGGGTGCAGCACGTTGAAACCTTGCAGACGTTTGTAGCGGCTGTAAATGTCGCTCGCGATGTAGCCCAACGGGTGCCCGACGTGCAAGCCTGCACCGCTCGGGTAAGGGAACATATCCAGCACGTAGTAGTGCGGTTTGTCGCTCTCGTTGCTCACGCGGTAGATACCTTTCTCCGCCCATTCCCGCTGCCACTTCTGCTCTATTTCTCGAAAATTGTAGTCCATTATCGCTTCCTGTTTTTATAGGAATTGTAGAGGTTCTATACTTTCTATATCAGTTTCTTGACTTGCTCATAGACGTTCTGCGCCGTGAAGCCGAGTTTCTCGTCCAGCACTTTGTAGGGTGCGGAGAAGCCGAAGGAGTTGAGTCCCCATATAGCGCCGTTCTCGCCTACCAGTCCTTCCAAAGTGCAACTCAGCCCTGCGGTCAGACCAAAGCGTTTCACGCCCGCGGGCAGTACCTCCGCTTGGTATTCCTTCGGTTGCTGACGGAACAGTCCCTCTGACGGCACACTGACTACCTGCAAACGGATGCCCTCCGCGCGCAGCAGTTCCGCGCCTGCCATCAGCGTGCTGACCTCGCTGCCCGATGCCAGGAGTACCACTTGCGGATTCTCTTCCTTGCTCACGATATACGCACCTTTGCGGAATCCTTCTTCGTTAGCCCCTGCCACATTGGGAATATCCTGCCGCGAGAGGATGAGTGCTGTGGGCGTGTCGGTATTCTCCATTGCCATACGCCAAGCCCATGTGGTCTCCTCGGCATCGGCGGGGCGGAGCACCAGCATAGAGGGCTTGCCGCTGTGGTTATGCAGTTTCTCCATGAGGCGTATCTGTGCCTCTTGCTCCACGGGCTCGTGCGTCGGACCGTCTTCGCCCACGCGGAACGCATCGTGGCTCCATATAAACTTGACAGGCACTTCCATCAACGCCGCCATACGCACGGCGGGTTTCATATAGTCGCTGAACACGAAGAACGTGCCGCAGGCGGGGATGATGCCGCCGTGCAATCCCATACCCATACACACGCATGCCATCGTCAGTTCGCTCACGCCTGCCTGCAAGAAAGCACCGGAGAAATCATCACGCTGCAAGGCTTTGGTTTTCTTTAAGAATCCGTCCGTCTTGTCGGAGTTGCTCAGGTCGGCAGACGAGACAATCATATTGCCCACATTTTCCGCGAAATAGCTCAATACGGTAGCAGATGCATTGCGGGTGGCATTATTTGGTTTCTGCTGTATCTTGCTCCAGTCGATGCACGGCGTCTCGCCCGACATGTATGCCTCATACTCATTGGCGAGCGTGGGGTGCGCCTGCTTCCACTCGTAGTAGGCGGCATAGCGCGCGTTAGCCATTGCTTTCAGTTCCTCTGCCCGCGCTTTGTACATTGCTTCCACTTCGGGGAAGATAACAAACGGATTGGCTGCATCGCCGCCCAAGTGGGATACCGTGGCGGCAAAGTCCGCACCCGACTTGCTCAGCGGTTGCCCGTGGGTGGAACATTTTCCTTCAAAAGTTGCACCTTCTGCCGTCAGGCATCCTTTGCCCATCGTGGTGTGTCCGACGATGAGCGACGGGCGCGCCGTTTCGGCTTTGGCATTGCGCAGTGCCTCGCGGATAGCCTCCGGGTCGTTGCCTGCTATCTCCTGCACGTACCAGTTCCATGCACGGTATTTGGCAGCCACGTCTTCCGATGAAACGGCGTTGCAGTCGGTGGACAGTTGCACATTGTTGGAGTCGTAGAACATGATGAGGTTGTCTAATCCCAAGTGCCCTGCTAAGCGCCCTGCGCCCTGCGAAATCTCCTCTTGGACACCGCCGTCGGAGATGAAGGCATAAATCGTGGGGTGATGTATCTCCCCGAAGCGTGCGCTGAACCACTTGGCGGCAATGGCCGCACCTACGGCAAACGTGTGCCCTTGTCCCAGAGGACCGCTGGTGTTCTCTATTCCGCGGGCGATGTTGCGCTCGGGGTGTCCGGGCGTGGGGCTATCCCATTGACGCAATTGTTGCAGTTCTTCCAACGAGAAGAAACCGGCTAAGCAGAGTTGCGAATAGAGCATAGGAGCCATGTGACCGGGGTCGAGGAAGAAACGGTCGCGCGCTTCCCAAGACGGATTCTCGGGGTCGTATTCCAAAAACTCGGAGTACAGCACATTGATGAAGTCTGCACCTCCCATTGCACCACCGGGGTGTCCGCTTTTCGCTTTCTCTACCATTGCAGCAGCCAGGATACGAATGTTATCCGCTGCGCGATTCATTTGTTCTGTTGTATGCATAACTGTTGTTGTTTTGTTGTTTTTTCTCGGTATTCTGTATATTATTAGGTTTTCTATGATTAGACTTCTCTTAGAAGAATCCTCCGATATAGTAACTTATCCCCCAGTTGGTGTCGTCTCGGTAGCCGAAGCCCGGCAGGTAGTAGGGTAGGACACCCCCTTCTTTTGCGTTCCGCGTGAAGAGCACTTTGAAACGCAGATACCATCCCATCTGCAAGCCTTTCCATACCTGCACTTGGCAGCCTGCCACCACTTCTCCCCAGCAGTCCGCCCCGAACTGTCGGCGGAAATCCATTGTCTGCGTGCCCCAGTAATTATTGTTGAGCGGGACATCGGTCAAGTCGTATTGTTGCAGCGCCGTTCCTACACGCAAGCCCACCAACATCACATTCTCACTCCGCACATGCTTCTTGCTCACGTTCAGGTCGAGTCCCACGCGGGCGAAACCGCCTAATCCTTTGTGCTTTCCGCCATCAGCCGCTGTCTCCGCCTGCGCATAGCCTAACTCCAAGGTGGGGAAGAAACGCTGCTTCAGCCGCCAATTCATGGCTATCTCGTAATTCTGTATCGTGCCTTTCGACCGTGCCGGCTCCAATATGCTGTTGAAGATGTCCACCTTTAGGCTCATGCCGTTGTAGATAGTGTCTTTCGGGGTGGCGACCTGCCGCACGGTGGTATCTTTCTTCTCCACCACTGCCGAAGATTTCAGCATCCGACCCTGCTTGCTTTCCTGCCCGTACAACCTGCTTGCCCCTACTACCCACAGCAGAAGAACCAAAGTACCGTATGTGAACGTTTTAAGTTTCAAGTTTCAAGTCGCAGGAACGCAATGCCCTCCTAATTTCCGTTAAGGTACAGTCGGATATTCTCTTCCGTAGTGCCGCTGACGATGGTGTTCAGTATCTCCACCGAGTCGATAAACGCCCCGCCGAAAAACACTGTGTCTATCGTATGATAGACCATACACCCGCAGGCATTGGAGATAAATCGGCGGTCGTTGGTATGGTGTATCTCTATGAAGTCCACCTGTTCATGCCACAGAATCTGATAAGTGGTTACTGCCGTATCTACCCTCAGCGGCAACCATAACTTGCTTTGGTTTTTCACCGTCAGATAGGGTACGGTATCGCAGTCCATGCCCAATATCATCACGCTATCCCATTGGTTCATAATGGTTTCTACGCCGGAGGTATCAATGTTTGTCCATTGCACGGTCATCCCCATCGCTGCCTCTAAATCTTGTCGGCAGACAGTGTCCGGTCGGCAACTCCATACCGACAATCCCACCAGCACTACCACAATCGTACCATATATGAAACGCGGCCACCTCATCAGAATAGTCTTCTTGCTTCTTCTTTTAAGGCAGATAGAGCGACGCTGTTGGGCGTGTCGCCGTTGGTATTGTAGGCGGTAATGAGTGCCTTCGCATAGTCCATGGCGGTTGCCCCTTTGGGCAGGTTTGCCGCCATAGTAGTAACGAATGCCCCCATCTCGTCGCGGGCATGGATAATCTTGTCCCAGACCTCATCGCTTACGTAGATTTGTTGGCTGAGGTTGTGGTCGTACTCCTGCCGTATGGTACGCAAGAGGCGTTGCTGCATCTCCAAAACGGACAACTCCTGCAAGGGCATATCCATCAGCATGTGTGCGGGCGTGGTACGCTCCAGCAAGAGCGACAGACGCTCGTAGGCACGCATGCGGATAGGCGAAATCTCCTTTTGCGATTGGCGTTTCAGTTCCCACAGGCGTTTCTGCTCCTCTGATTTGTAAAACTTGTGCATCACAAGCCATGTCGCCGCCAGCACGACCAACGCGGGAATAGTATATCCGATAATTTCTGCCATATCTGTGTTTCGGGTTTCAAGTTCCGGGTTTTAAGACAAATACATAACCGCCCGCAAAGTTACTACTTTTTTTGCAAATACGCAAACAAAACTCTAATTTCTCCTCACTTTTCATAAAAGGACATTTCTTTCTTCGTTTATTCTGACCCGCGATAGACCCGCGATAGACCCGCGATAGACCCGCGATAGACCCGCGATAGACCCGCGGCGAGAGCGTAGTGTCGGCATAAAAACAAGAGGCTGCCCGATTTTGATGTATCAGGCAGCCTCTTGTTCTTGTTTCTTTGCATTATTTTATCATATCTGCGCCGAAATAGGGTTGCAGGGCGGCAGGGATGCGTATGCCTTCCTCCGTCTGGTTGTTCTCCAATAGGGCGGCAACGATACGCGGGAGAGCCAGTGCGGAGCCGTTGAGCGTATGGCAGAGGGTAACTTTCTTGTCCTCTGCGCGGCGGTAACGGCAGTGCAGGCGGTTTGCCTGATAGGTGTCAAAGTTGGAGGTGGAAGACACTTCCAACCAGCGGTGTTGCGCCTCGGAATAGACCTCGAAATCGTAGCAGAGGGCAGCCGTGAACGACATATCGCCTCCGCAGAGACGGAGTACGCGGTATGGCAATTCGAGTTTCTTCAACAGCCCTTCCACATGGTCGAGCATCTCACGGTGGCTCTCGTCGGAGTGCTCCGGCGTGTCGATGCGCACAATCTCAATCTTGCTGAACTCGTGCAGGCGGTTGAGTCCGCGCACTTCTTTGCCATAGGAGCCTGCCTCGCGGCGGAAGCACTCGGTGTAGGCGCAGTTCTTGACAGGCAGTTGCGCCTCATCAAGAATCTCATCGCGATAGAGGTTCGTTACGGGCACTTCGGCGGTGGGGATGAGGTAGAGGTCGTCCACCTCGCAGTGGTACATCTGCCCTTCTTTGTCGGGGAGTTGCCCTGTGCCGTATCCGCTGGCTTGGTTGACCACCGTGGGCGGCATAATCTCCGTGTAGCCTGCTTTGTTTGCTTCGGCGAGGAAGAAGTTGATGAGCGCGCGTTGGAGGCGTGCGCCTTGTCCGATATAGACGGGGAAACCCGCGCCGGAGATTTTCACGCCGAGATCGAAATCAATGAGGTTGTATTTTTTAGCGAGTTCCCAGTGGGGTAGTTTCTCGCTTTGTGCGATACGCTCTGCCGCGATGGCTTCGTCGGCAGCGGCAGGCCAATCGCGGAGTGCTACGGGTTTGCCTGCGGCAAGACTGTCGAGCACAACTTGGTTAGGCCAGTTGCCCATACGCACCGCCAAGTTGTCATCGGCACCTGCACCTTCGGGCACGATATCGTAGGGCACGTTGGGGATAGTGAGCAGCAGGTTGCGCTGCGCCTCCTCTGCCTGCGCCATCTCTTTATCGAAGAGTGCAATCTGCTCTTTGAGCGAGCCTGTCTGCGCCTTGGCGGCATTGGCTTCGTCCTTCTTGCCTTGCGCCATGAGCATGCCGATAGACTTGGAAATCTTGTTCATCTCGGCGGCAGCCGCGTCTTTCTTCTGCTGGGCGGCTTTGCGTGTGGCGTCGAGTGCCATCACCTCAGCGATAGCCTCGCGCGCGCCTGCAAAGTGCTTCTTCTCCAAGCCGGCTATCACCCGCTCTTGGTTGTCGTATATTTGTTTGAGTGTCAACATAATGATGAAGGATTAAGGATAGGGGAGAAAGACCAAATAGTTTTGCACAGAAAGGTATAAGTCTTTATCTTTCGCCTCTTAGCGAGCAAAACGAGCGGTCTTTTATCTTTCAACAAAAGCAAGAAGTTTCAAAGCCCCAAAGGAATAGTCCCTTGAACCTTTGAAACCTCTAATTCTTTGTTTCAGAGCCTCTTATGCTTCTGCGAGGGGCTCGATGGAAACGTACGACTTATTGTTGCGTTTCTTGCGGAAGGTTACGATACCGTCAACAAGTGCATACAATGTGTGGTCGCTGCCCATACCCATGTTCTCACCCGGGTTGTGCACCGTACCGCGCTGGCGAACGATGATATTGCCTGCCTTTGCGAATTGACCACCCCAAATCTTCACGCCAAGTCGTTTGCTTTCTGATTCACGGCCGTTCTTGGAACTACCGACACCTTTCTTATGTGCCATAATCTGAAATCTTTCTTTTAATGGTTAAACAATTTGTGGGATTAAGCCAAAACGATGTCTTTTACCACTACATTGGTCAAGTCCTGACGATGACCGTTCAGTTTCTTGTAACCTTTGCGACGTTTCTTGTGGAATACCAAGATTTTCTCGCCGCGGCACTCGTTGTCCAGCACTTCGCAAACAACCTTTGCGCCTGCTACATACGGAGCACCCACCGTTACGTCGCCCTCGTTGTCCACGAGCAGCACCTTGTCGAATACCACCTCGGCACCTTTCTCGGTGTCCATGCGGTGAATGAAGAGTTTCTTGCCGGCCTCTACTTTGAATTGCTGGCCCTGCATTTCTACAACTGCGTACATTGTATCTGTTTGATTTTTAATTACATCGTGTCAGGCGGCTTGTTAGGACTTCGCGCTGCTGAACCTGGTTCTCATACGCTGCCTAAGGCGACTTTGTTGGAGCCTAAACCCGAAAAAGCGTGCAAAATTACTACTTTTTT
>JBJEJX010000055.1:0-2002 GCA_051878345.1 Paludibacteraceae bacterium
TGCAAAAATACTATTTTTTTTGGAGATATGCAAAAAATGTGCTAATTTTGCAGCGTTTTTCGAAATAACTCGAAAACATAACCCTTTTAATGTATTTAAGTCATGAAAAAAGTTCTTCTTATTGCTACCGTTGCGCTGTGCGCAATGAGTTGCTGCAACAAGAATTGCAACAAGGGTGAAGAGGGCGCTTGCTGCGACTCCGCTGCTACTTGCTGCGAGGCTGCCGCTCCCTGCTGCGCAGATTCCGCTGCCGCATGCTGCGAGACTGTTGTAGTGGAAGAAGTAGTTGAGACCGTTGCCGAATAATTGGCAGTCTGTTTTTTTATTGGGTACAACTACATTTTAGAAAGTTTCAAGTTTCAAGTTTCAGGTTTCTCCATGGATGTGGAATGAAACTTGAAAGAGGGACTTGAAACTTTCTCATTTAAGAAAACACATTGTTTATGCAGAAATACGATTTTCTCATTATCGGCGGCGGCGTAGCCGGTATGAGTTTCGCGCTCAAAGTGGCGCGCGCGCAGAAATACAAGATTGCCCTCTGCTGCAAGACAACCTTAGAAGAAGCCAATACCACCAAAGCACAAGGCGGCATAGCATCCGTAACCAACCTCCAAATAGATGATTTTCAGAAGCATATCCACGACACCATGGTCGCGGGCGACTGGCTGTCCGACCCCCGCGCCGTGGAGCAAGTGGTGAAGAACGCTCCCCGACAGATAGAAGAGTTGGTCAACTGGGGCGTTAACTTCGACAAGAACGCAGAAGGCGGTTTTGACCTCCATCGCGAGGGCGGGCACTCGGAGTTTCGTATCCTCCACCACGCCGATGACACCGGCGCGGAGATACAGCGAGGGCTGATGGAAGCCGTGCGCCACAATCCCTTCATAGATGTGCTGGAGAACCACTTTGCCGTGGAAATCATCACCCAACACCATCTCGGCGTGCGTGTTACCCGCCGCACGCCCGACATTGAGTGCTACGGCGCGTATATCCTCAACCCCGAAACGGGCAAAATAGACACCTACCTGAGCCGCGTTACCCTCATGGCTACGGGCGGCACGGGCGCGGTCTATGCCACCACCACCAATCCCAACATAGCCACCGGCGACGGCATAGCCATGGTTTATCGTGCGAAAGGACAGGTGAAAGATATGGAGTTCGTGCAGTTCCACCCCACGGCGCTCTTCCACCCGGGCGAGACCCATCCCGCCTACCTCATCACCGAGGCTATGCGAGGCTACGGAGGTATCCTCCGCCTGCCCAACGGCGACGAGTTCATGCAGAAATACGACCCGCGGCTGTCCCTCGCGCCCCGCGACATCGTGGCACGCGCCATCGACAACGAGATGAAGATTCACGGGCTTGACCATGTCTGCCTCGATGTCACCCACAAAGACCCCGAGGAGACCAAGCACCACTTCCCCAATATCTACGCCAAGTGCCTGAGCATAGGCATTGACATTACCAAAGACTATATCCCCGTAGCGCCCTGTGCGCACTACATGTGCGGCGGCATCAAGGTCAACCTCGACGGCGAATCGTCCATCCACCGCCTCTATGCCGTGGGCGAATGTTCCTGCACGGGGCTTCACGGCGGCAACCGTCTGGCAAGCAACTCGCTTATAGAGGCGGTGGTCTATGCCGATGCGGCTGCCAAGCACAGCCTCAGCATGATAGAGCAGTACGACTTCAACGAGCGTGTGCCCGATTGGAACGACGAAGGCACCCTCAGCAACGAAGAGCGCGTGCTTATCTCGCAAGATGTGAAGGAAGTGGGACAAATCATGTCCACCTATGTGGGTATCGTCCGCTCCGACCTGCGCCTGCGCCGTGCTTGGGAACGGCTCGACCTTCTCTACGAGGAGACCGAAGACCTGTTCAAGCGCGTAACCGCCACGCGCGACATCTGCGAACTGCGCAATATGATTAATGTCGGCTACCTCATCACCCGCCAAGCCCTCGAGCGCAAAGAGAGCCGCGGACTGCACTACAACATCGACTA
>JBJEJX010000056.1:0-34520 GCA_051878345.1 Paludibacteraceae bacterium
CAATCATCAAGTTGCCTTCGGGTGAGATGCGCAAAGTGCTCGCTGCATGCAAGGCCACTGTCGGCGTTGTAGGCAACAGCGACCACGCTTTGGAGAAGAGCGGTAAGGCAGGTCGTAGCCGTTGGCTCGGTCGTCGCCCGCGCAACCGTGGTGTTGTAATGAACCCTGTAGATCACCCGATGGGTGGTGGTGAAGGTCGCGCTTCCGGCGGACACCCGCGTTCACGTAAGGGCTTGCTCGCTAAGGGTTACAAGACACGTCATCCGAAGAACCAGAGCAACCAGTACATAATCGAAAGAAGAAAGAAATAACCTATTAAAATCGTAACATTATGAGTCGTTCATTGAAAAAAGGACCTTTTATCAACGTTAAGTTGGAGGACAAGGTGTTGGCCATGAATGAGTCGGGCAAGAAAGAAGTTGTCAAGACTTGGAGCCGTGCATCGATGATCTCCCCCGATTTTGTAGGTCATACAATTGCAGTTCACAATGGAAACAAATTCATTCCTGTTTATGTAACGGAGAACATGGTAGGACACAAGTTGGGCGAGTTCGCGCCTACTCGTACATTCCGTGGTCATGCCGGCAACAACAAGAAGTAATCCATTGTATCATTTAACACAACATTATTAAACTAAGAATTACAATGGGTGCAAGAAAACATAATACAGCAGAGGCAATGAAGGAGGCTCGCAAAGAGCAGTACTTCGCCAAACTGAACAACGTTCCCACCTCCCCGCGCAAGATGCGTCTCGTAGCAGACATGATTCGCGGCATGGAAGTGAACCGTGCACTGGGTGCGCTCCACTTCTCCACTCGTGAGGCTTCTCGCGCTATGGAGAAGGTACTGAAGTCTGCTATTGCCAACTGGGAGACCAAGACCGGCAAGAAAGCAGACCAGGAAACTTTGTATGTAAGCAATATTATGGTGGATGGTGGCATGATGCTCAAGCGTCTTCTGCCCGCTCCTCAGGGCCGTGGCTACCGCGTTCGCAAACGTTCCAACCATATTACTGTATTCGTGGATACTAAAAATACTAACGCTGAAAAGTAATTACCAAGATGGGACAGAAAATTAATCCTATTGCAAACCGCCTCGGTATTGTTCGCGGTTGGGACTCCAACTGGTTTGGCGGTAAGAACTATGGTGATACGATTGTAGAGGATACCAAGATTCGTGAGTACCTCAATGCCCGTCTTGCAGAGGCAAGTATTTCCCGTATCGTCATCGAGAGAACTCTGAAACTTGTAACTGTAACTGTCTGCACCGCTCGCCCCGGCTATATCATCGGAAAGGGTGGACAAGAAGTTGACAAATTAAAAGAGGAACTGAAGAAAATCACCAAGCAAGATGTGCAAATCAACATCTACGAGGTAAAACGTCCTGAGTTGGATGCAACCATCGTTGCAACCAAGATTGCTCGCCAGTTGGAGGGCAAGGTCGCCTACCGCCGTGCCGTCAAGATGGCTATTGCTTCCACTATGCGTATGGGAGCCGAGGGTATCAAGATTCAGGTCAGCGGTCGTCTCAACGGTGCCGAGATGGCGCGTAAAGAGATGTACAAAGAAGGACGTACTCCTCTCCACACTCTCCGTGCGGACATTGATTACTGCCAAATCGGCGCTATCACCAAAGTGGGTGTTATCGGCGTAAAGGTATGGATCTGCCGCGGTGAGAAGTATGGCAAAGTGGATTTGGCACCTAACTTCACCCAGAAGCAGGAGGGGCGCGGCATGGATCGCCGCAACGACCGCCGCGACGGGGAGCGCAGAGGTGGTTTCCGCAGAAACAAAAAACAATAATGTCTAACCGATTTGTAGATTACAACAGTTATGTTACAACCTAAGAAAACAAAATTCCGTCGCTCGCAGAAAGGCCGTATCAAAGGCATCGCGCAACGCGGCAACGAACTTGCTTTTGGTTCGTTCGGTATCAAGAGCCTTGGTACCATCTGGTTGACAGGTCGTCAAATCGAAGCAGCCCGTATCGCAGTTACCCGTTATATGCAACGTCAAGGTCAGGTGTGGATCCGCGTTTTCCCGGATAAACCTATCACCAAGAAACCTTTGGATGTCCGTATGGGTAAAGGTAAGGGTGCTCCCGAAGGATTCGTAGTACCTTTGGAGCCCGGACGTATCATCTTCGAGGTAGAGGGTGTATCGTATGAGGTGGCTAAAGAGGCACTCCGCCTGGCAGCACAGAAGCTTCCTATCACTACTAAATTTGTCGTAAGACGCGATTACGACGCAACCCAAAATGTATAATTAGGATTATGAAAACAGCTGAAATTAAAGAATTAACTACCGCTGAGATCCAAGAGCGTCTCGCTTCCGAGAAAGAAGCACTCACGCGCATGAAACTTAATCACAGCATTTCTCCGCTCGACAATCCGTTGCAGATTAAGGTTGCTCGTAAGACAATCGCACGTCTGGCAACAGAACTCCGTGCAAGAGAACTTAACAAGTAAAAAACGACAAGTGAAATGGAAACAAGAAATTTAAGAAAAGAGCGTGTAGGTGTTGTCGTTTCCAACAAAATGGATAAGACGATTGTCGTAGCCGTTAAATGGAAAGAGAAACACCCCATCTATGGCAAGTTTGTCAATAAAACTCGCAAGTTCCATGTTCATGACGAGAAGAACGAGTGCGGCATCGGTGATACCGTACGAATCATGGAGACTCGTCCGCTGAGCAAAACCGTTCGTTGGCGTCTAACTCAAATTATCGAAAGGGCTAAGTAATTATGGTACAGCAAGAATCAAGACTTATCGTTGCGGACAACTCCGGTGCAAAAGAGGCATTGGTCATCCGCGTTCTGGGCGGTACTAAGAAACGTTATGCCACCCTCGGAGACACCATCGTAGTAGCCGTTAAGGGCGTTATCCCCTCCTCCGCAATCAAGGACGGTACGGTTAGCCGTGCTATCGTGGTGCGCGTGAAGAAAGAGGTACGCCGCGCGGACGGTAGTTACATCCGCTTCGATGACAACGCATGCGTGCTTGTCAACAACGCAGGCGAACTCCGTGGCTCGCGTATCTTTGGTCCCGTAGCTCGCGAACTCCGTCAAACGAACATGAAAATTATCTCGTTGGCACCCGAAGTGCTCTAATCATCTAAATTAGTTACAGTAATGGCAAAATTACATATTAAGAAAGGTGATACCGTTTACGTTAACTCAGGCGCTTCTAAAGGCAAAACCGGCCGCGTGCTGGAGGTGCTCGTAGATAAGCAGCGTGCTATCGTAGAAGGTGTGAATATGGTATCCAAGAGTACCAAACCTAATGCAAAGAACCCCCAAGGGGGCATCGTTAAACAGGAGGCTCCTATCCATATCTCCAACCTCAACCCCGTGGAGGACGGCAAGCCCGTTCGCGTGGGACGTGTGTTGAAGGATGGAAAGTTGGTCCGCGTATCTAAAAAAACTGGTAAGGAGATCTAAGCAATGAATACAGCAAGTTTGAAGCAAGATTATCAGGAGCGTATCGTTCCTATCTTGATGAAAGAGTTCAACTACACTACAGTGATGCAGTGCCCTAAACTCACGAAGATCGTCCTCAATCAGGGTCTGGGAGATGCTGTCGCTGACAAGAAAATCATTGACGTAGCACAAGCCGAGATGACTGCTATCGCAGGTCAGAAAGCAGTGGCTACCCTCTCCAAGAAAGATATTGCAAACTTCAAGGTACGTAAGAAAATGCCTATCGGCGTGCGTGTAACCCTCCGTGGCGAGCGTATGTACGAGTTCTTGGAGCGTCTCGTGCGCGTGGCTCTTCCCCGTATCCGCGACTTCAAAGGTATTCCGAGCAAGATGGACGGCCGTGGTAACTATACTCTCGGTATCCAAGAGCAGATTATCTTCCCTGAAATTAACATTGATAACATTACCAAACTGCTGGGTATGAACATCACTTTCGTGACCACTGCTCAGACCGACGAAGAGGGCTTTGCTCTGTTGCGTGAGTTTGGCTTAC
Organism: Paludibacteraceae bacterium; assembly: GCA_051878345.1. GTDB lineage: Bacteria > Bacteroidota > Bacteroidia > Bacteroidales > Paludibacteraceae > Colicola. Next base: position 3,971 of record JBJEJX010000056.1, read on the forward strand.
CCTTCAAAAAGTAATAGACTATGGCAAAAGAATCAATGAAAGCCCGCGAGGTAAAGCGTGCTAAATTGGTGGCAAAATATGCTGCTAAGCGTGCACAACTCCTCAAGGATGGTGACTACATCGGTCTCCAAGCCCTGCCTAAGAACGCAAGCCCCGTTCGTTTGCACAATCGTTGCAAAATCACGGGTCGTCCGAAAGGCTATATGCGTGCATTCGGCTTGAGTCGTATTCAGTTCCGTGAGATGGCTTCCAAAGGCTTGATCCCGGGCGTGAAGAAAGCAAGTTGGTAATTGTTCCCTACAGGTTTCCGGAGGTGTTTTCAAGCATCTCCGGAAGCTTACAACCAAAGTTTGCCCGCATAGGAGGCAAAAAACATGACAATCCGCATTTTAGCATGACATACTATATGGTATGGCACGGTTTTTGTGGGTAGAAAATGTTTGCGCTTCTCCTTGTGAGGTGGCAGACTTGAAATAAAATTATTAAATATTGTCCCGACAGGCGGGATTAATTTAACAACAAAACATTTATGACAGATCCTATCGCAGATTACCTGACTCGACTCAGGAATGCAATCAAAGCAGGACACCGTGTAGTAGAGGTGCCGGCTTCGAATCTGAAGAAAGAGATCACACGTATCTTGTTTGAGAAAGGCTATATCCTTTCCTACAAGTTCGTGGAGGATGGACCTCAGGGCACTATTAAGATTGCCTTGAAGTATGATCCCGTTAACAAAGTTAACGCCATCAAGAGTTTACAACGTGTTTCTACCCCTGGTCTTCGTAAGTACACGGGCTATCGTGAGATGCCTCGCGTGCTGAACGGTCTCGGTATTGCTATCCTTTCCACGTCGAAGGGTGTAATGACCGACAAAGAGGCTCGCGGACAGCAATTGGGTGGTGAGGTTATTTGTTATGTTTATTAATGTAAGGAGGAGAAGACTATGTCAAGAATTGGTAAATTACCTATCGCAATCCCTGCAGGCGTAACCGTAACAGTTAGCCCTGAGAATGTAGTAACCGTGAAAGGTCCCAAGGGTGAATTGACCCAAGCCGTAGATCCTCAAATCACCGTTACCGTAGAGGATGGCGTATGCCATGTTACTCGTCCGAATGATGAGAAAGAGATGCGCTCGAAACACGGTTTGTATCGTGCATTGATTCACAATATGGTGGTTGGTGTTCACGAGGGTTATAAGAAAGTATTGGAGTTTGTAGGTGTCGGCTACCGTGTTGAGTTGTCTCAACCGCAGGTGCTCAACCTCTCGCTCGGCTATACTCACCCTATCTATTTGGGTTTGCCCAAAGAGGTTAAGGTGGAGACTAAGTCGGAACGTAACCAGAACCCGCTCGTTATCTTGGAGTCGGCTGACAAGCAACTGCTTGGTCAGGTTTGTGCCAAGATTCGTTCGTTCCGTAAGCCGGAGCCCTACAAAGGTAAGGGTATTCGTTTCCAAGGTGAAGTTGTACGTCGTAAGGCTGGTAAGTCGGCTGGTAAATAATAGAAAGGAAGTATTATGATTCAGAAAATAGCAAGAAGACTCAAGATTAAAGCTTCTATCCGCACCAAGGTGTCGGGTACTGCTGAACGTCCTCGTCTGACCGTATTCCGTAGCAACAGCCAAATCTACGCACAAGTAATTGACGATACCAAGGGCGTAACGCTCGCCAGTGCATCGTCCCTCGGAATCAAAGATAAAATGACCAAGTCGGAGAAAGCAGCCCTCGTAGGTAAGGCTATTGCCGAGGCTGCAAAGAAAGCCGGTGTGAGCGAAGTCGTTTTCGACCGCAACGGTTATCTCTATCATGGTCGAGTACAATCATTAGCAGATGCTGCTCGTGAAGCAGGTCTCCAATTCTAAAAACACGAAGACTAAGATGAATCGAGTTAAAACAACACAAGACTTGGAACTCAAGGAGCGCCTCGTCGCAGTTAACCGCGTAACGAAAGTTACGAAAGGTGGTCGCACCTTTACATTCGCAGCCATCGTCGTTGTAGGAAATGGAAATGGCATCGTAGGTCACGGTCTGGGTAAGGCAGGTGAAGTTACGGCGGCTATTGCTAAGGCTACAGAGGCTGCAAAGAAGAACCTTATTCAAGTGCCTGTACTGAAAGGTACCATCCCCCACGAGCAGTATGCTAAGTTTGGCGGCGCACGTGTGTATATCCAGCCCGCAAGCGAAGGTACCGGAGTAAAAGCCGGTGGTGCCATGCGTGCCGTACTGGAGTCGGTGGGTGTAAACGACGTGCTGGCTAAGGCAAAAGGTTCTTCCAACCCTCACAACCTCGTGAAGGCTACTATCGCCGCACTCGCAGAACTGCGTGATGCACGCACCGTAGCACAAAACCGTGGCGTGAGCCTCTCTACAGTGTTTAACGGATAATACGTATCGAAGACTATGGCAACTATTAAGATTCAACAAGTACGCAGCATCATCCGCTGCCCGAAAGTACAGAAAGAAACTATGGCGGCGCTCGGCCTCCGTAAGATGAATGCCATCGTAGAGCATGAGGCTACTCCTGCTATCCTCGGTATGGTAAACAAGGTAAAACACTTGGTAAAAGTAATTGATTAACCCTTTAGTAATTAAAATCATTATGGAATTACATAATTTAACGCCGGCTGCAGGTTCTGTGAAGACCGCTAAGCGTATCGGTCGTGGTGCCGGTTCGGGTCTTGGTGGCACTTCTACCCGTGGTCATAAGGGTGCTAAGTCGCGTTCCGGTTACTCGAAGAAAATCGGTTTCGAGGGTGGACAGATGCCTATGCAACGTCGTCTTCCTAAGTTCGGTTTCAAGAACATCAACCACGTTGAGTATAAGGCAATCAACCTCGCTGTGCTCCAAGCATTGGCAGAGGCTAAGAACCTTGAGAAAATCGGATTGGCAGAACTTCGTGAGGCAGGTTTCGTAAGCAAAACCGCTCTGGTGAAGATTCTCGGTAACGGTACGCTGACCGCCAAACTGACCGTTGAGGCAAATGCTTTCAGCAAATCGGCTGAGGAGGCTATCACGGCTGCAGGTGGTACTATTGTGAAGATTTAATCGTAGGGCGATTGGATAGGAGTTTGGGCTCCTATCCGTTTCCCTTTCAAAAACGCAAAGTAAATGAAATTTATCGAAACATGTAAAAATATCTGGAAGATTGAGGACCTCCGCAATCGATTGCTGACCACGCTTTTGTTCGTGCTCATCTATCGTTTTGGTTCGTTCATCGTTCTCCCGGGTATTGATCCCACGGCACTGACTGCATTGCACTCGCAGACCGCAGGCGGCTTGATGGCACTTCTGGATATGTTCTCGGGTGGTGCGTTCTCCAACGCATCTATCTTTGCGCTCGGTATCATGCCTTACATCTCTGCGTCTATCATTATACAACTGCTCACCATAGCGGTGCCGTATTTCCAAAAGATGCAGAAAGAGGGAGAATCGGGACGTCAGAAGATGAATCAAATCACCCGCTATCTGACGGTGGCTATTTTGCTGTTCCAAGGTCCCAGTTACTTGGTGAACCTTCGTGTGCAGATGGCGCAAGCAGGGCAGGCTTTGGAAATCGGTTTTAACTGGTTCACCATATCCTCTACTATCTTGCTCTGTGCGGGCTCTATGTTTGTGATGTGGTTGGGTGAGCGCATTACCGACCGTGGTATAGGGAATGGTATTTCCTTTATCATCTTGATTGGTATCGTGGCGCGTTTCCCGAGTGCACTCATTCAAGAATTCTCCAGCCGTTTGAACGAAGCAGGTGGTGGTTTGATGGTGTTCATCGTTGAAATCGTTATCTTGATTCTCGTGTTCGCATTTGCTATCGCATTGGTACAGGCTACTCGCCGTATCCCCGTGCAGTATGCAAAGCGCATCCAGGGCAATAAGCAGTATGGCGGTGTACGTCAGTACATTCCCTTGAAGGTAAATGCGGCTAACGTGATGCCTATCATCTTCGCGCAAGCCATCATGTTTATTCCTATCGCCATCGCCGGCTTCAGCACGGATGGTAGCGGCGCTTTTGTGCGTGCGTTCAGCGATAACAACGGTTTCTGGTACAACCTCGTATTCGCTATCCTCATCATCGCCTTCACCTATTTCTACACCGCTATCATCATCAACCCTGTTCAGATGGCAGAAAATCTGAAACTGAACAACGGTTTTATCCCCGGTGTGAAGCCCGGTAAGAAGACGGCTGAGTATATCGATACGATTATGTCGCGCATCACACTACCCGGTTCTATCCTGTTGGCAATCATCGCCATCCTGCCTGCTTTTGCCCGCCTCTTTGGCGTGAGCATGGGCTTTGCGCAGTTCTTCGGCGGTACCAGCCTTCTGATTATGGTGGGTGTGATATTGGATACCCTTCAGCAAATCGAGAGCCACCTGCTCATGCGCCACTACGACGGATTCTTTGAGTCTGGTATGCGTATCAAAGGTCGCTCCGGTGCCATGGCGTACTAATCTGCATTAAGGACTAAATGTTAGTAACGTACAGATGATATTCCTTAAGACAGACGAAGAGGTAGAACTGATGCGCCAAAGCAATATCCTGCTTGGTAAGACTTTTGCCGAATTGGCAAAAGTCATCAAGCCGGGTATTACCACGGCGGAATTGGACAAGGTGGCATACGAGTTTATCATGGATAACGGGGGCAAGCCTTCTTGCCTCGGTTATGAAGGATATCCCGCCACGCTTTGTACTTCCGTGAACGAACAGGTGGTGCACGGCATCCCGTCTGACAAAGTGGTGCTCAAGGATGGTGATATTATCTCGGTGGATAGTTGTATTTTGCTCAACGGATTTCATTCCGATAGCGCATACACATTCCCCGTGGGTGAGGTAAAGCCCGAGGTAATGCAACTGCTCCGCACCACGAAGGAAGCCCTTTACTTGGGTATCGAACAGGCAATCACCGGTCGCCGTTTGGGCGATATAGGGGCGACCATTCAAAACCACTGCGAGCGCGCAGGTTACTCTGTGGTACGCGAGTTTGTGGGGCACGGCATAGGTCGTGAGATGCACGAAGAGCCGGAGGTATGCAACTATGGTCGCCGCGGAAATGGTATTGTGCTGAAGTCCGGTATGACACTTGCGATAGAGCCTATGATTTGCTTGGGTCGTCGCAATGTGATTATCGAGGAGGACGGATGGACAGCCCGCACGGCTGACCGCAAGCCTGCCGCTCATTACGAGTTGAGTGTTTGTGTGCGCGACGGCAAGGCGGATATACTCTCTACGTTTGACTATATCAAGGAGGTCTTAGGAGACCGTTTTATCTAATTACTAACTATACATCCAAGAATAACAGAAGTATGTCAAAGCAAGATGCAATTGAAGTGGATGGTGTAATCACCGAGGCACTCTCCAATGCGATGTTTCGCGTGCAGTTGGAAAATGGTCCGCTCATCATCGCCACCATATCGGGTAAGATGCGTATGCACTATATCAAGATATTGGCAGGCGACCGCGTGAAAGTGGAGATGAGTCCTTATGACCTGACCAGAGGACGCATATCGTTCCGTTATAAATAACCCAAAATAATACTTTTACAACAATGAAAGTAAGAGCATCGATCAAGAAGCGCAATGCGGATTGCAAGATTGTACGCCGCAAAGGGCACTTGTATGTAATCAACAAGAAAGAACCGAAAATGAAGATGCGTCAAGGATAAGCGCGTATTCATGGACGGAAAAGTAAGAAAAACAATTAAAAACAAATTTATCCTAAGTAAAAAATTATGGCTATAAGAATTGTCGGTGTAGATCTGCCGCAGAACAAATGCGGTGAAGTCGGTTTGACTTACATCTACGGAATAGGTCGTTCAAGCGCAAAGAAAATTCTGGCAGAGGCAGGCGTTGACCCAAGCATCAAGGTACAGGATTGGACGGATGACCAAGCAGCTAAAATCCGTGAAATCATCGGTGCACAGTACAAGGTGGAAGGTGATCTTCGTTCGGAAATTCAACTTAATATCAAGCGTTTGATGGATATTGGTTGTTACCGCGGTGTTCGTCACCGTATCGGTCTTCCCGTTCGCGGTCAATCGACCAAGAACAATGCCCGTACGCGCAAAGGTAAAAAGAAAACGGTTGCTAACAAGAAGAAAGCAACGAAGTAATCAACAACCAACAACTCTAATTAAATCAAACGAATTATGGCAAAGAAAGCAATTGCAGCTAAGAAGCGCGTTGTGAAGATTGACGGTGTTGGTCAACTCCATGTGATGTCTTCTTTCAACAATGTTATCGTTACTATTGCTAACGGAGACGGACAGGTTATCTCGTGGTCTTCCGCTGGCAAGATGGGCTTCCGTGGCTCGAAAAAGAATACTCCTTATGCAGCACAGATGGCAGCACAAGACTGCGGCAAGGTGGCTTATGACCTTGGCTTGCGTAAGGTGAAAGCGTATGTAAAAGGACCGGGACAAGGTCGCGAGTCTGCCATCCGTGCTTGCGTGGCTGCAGGTATCGATGTGGTGGAAATCGTGGATGTTACTCCTATGCCTCACAACGGTTGCCGTCCTCCGAAACGTCGCCGTGTATAATTTATTATTACTTAACATACTAAACAACAAGTAAGATTATGGCAAGATATATTGGTCCTAAATCCCGCATCTCGCGTCGTTTTGGCGAGGCAATCTTCGGTCCGGACAAGGTACTCGACCGTCGTAACTACGCTCCGGGTCAGCACGGCGTGAACCGTCGTAAGAAAAACTCTGAGTATGGTCAACAGTTGGCTGAGAAGCAGAAAGCAAAGTACACCTACGGTGTGTTGGAGCGTCAGTTCCGTTTGCTGTTCGCGCAGGCAAGCCGTTCCAAAGGTGTTACCGGTGAAATCTTGATTCAGCTCCTTGAGTGCCGCCTTGACAACGTGGTTTATCGTTTGGGTATTGCTCCTACTCGTGCTGCTGCGCGTCAGTTGGTGAGCCACCGTCATATCACCGTAGACGGTAAGGTGGTGAATATCCCGTCCTATCAAGTAAAACCCGGACAAGTGGTTGCAGTTCGCGAGAAAGCTAAATCTTTGGAGGTAATTGCAGCGTCTTTGGAAGGCTTCAATCACAGCAAGTACAGTTGGCTGGAGTGGAATGAGGCAGACAAAGCAGGCAAATTCCTCAATGTTCCTCAGCGTGCAGAGATTCCTGAGAACATCAAAGAGCAGTTAATCGTCGAGTTGTACTCTAAATAAAAATTAAATTCATGGCAATATTAAATTTCATCAAACCTGACAAGGTGATAATGTTGGATTCGAGTCTGACGAAAGGCACTTTTGAGTTTCGTCCTCTCGAACCGGGGTATGGTATTACGATAGGCAATGCTATCCGTCGCGTGCTTCTCGGCTCGTTGGAAGGTTATGCTATTTGCTCTATCCGCATCAGTGGTATTGATCATGAATTTGCTACTATCCCTGGCGTCATCACTGATGTAACCAACCTTATCCTGAACCTGAAGCAGGTGCGTTTCATCCGCAAAGAAGGCGTAGAAGCCGAGGGTGAAACCGTTAAGTTGCATGTGTCGAAAGCCACTTCCTTCCTTGCTGGTGAACTCAATGCTGCACTCCAAAATTTTGAGGTGCTGAATCCTGAGTTGCAACTGGCAGAGATGGATGAATCGGCAGATTTTGAGATTGAACTGACCATCAACAAGGGGCGCGGCTATGTGCCCGGAGATGAGAATCGTCACGACAACGACCCTATCGGGGTGTTGGCTATCGACTCCATCTATACCCCTATCCGCAACGTGATGATTTCCGTTGACCAGTATCGTGTGGAACAACGTACCGACTACGAGAAACTGACTTTGGAAATCACCACCGATGGTTCTATCACTCCTCAAAATGCGTTGACCGAGGCGGCTAAAATCCTTATCTACCACTTCATGCTGTTCTCCGACGAGCGTATCGTGCTTGAGCAAGAGACCAAGAAGAGCAGTAGTGCTTTGGACGAGGAGTTGCTGCGCATGCGTCAGTTGCTCAACCAGCGTCTGCAAGACATGGATCTTTCGGTGCGTGCCCTCAACTGCTTGAAGGCTGCCGAGGTGGATACGCTTGGCGAACTGGTTAAGTTCCACCGCTCCGACTTGCTGAAGTTCCGCAATTTTGGTAAGAAATCGCTTACCGAATTGGACGAACTGTTGGAGCGCAACGGCCTTGCTTTTGGTATGGATATCTCGCGTTACCACGTGAATGACTAATTAGTACAACTCACCATTTAACATTACAAACTATTATGAGACACAATAAGAAATTCAACCACCTTGGCCGCAAAGCAAACCATCGTGCTGCTATGTTGTCGAATATGGCTTGCTCGCTGATTATGCACAAGCGTATCTCTACCACGTTGGCTAAGGCTAAGGCTCTCCGTATCTATGTAGAGCCCATCCTCACCCGTGCGAAAGAGGACAACATGAACAACCGCCGTTTGGCTTTTGCTATGCTTCATCAGAAAGAGGCCGTTACCGAATTGTTCCAGAATGTAGGCGAGAAGATTGCTAACCGCCCCGGTGGCTACACTCGTATCCTGCGTACCGGTTTCCGTTTGGGTGATGCCGCTGAGATGTGTATCATCGAGTTGGTGGACTACAACGAGAACATGCTGAAGGAGGCAAAGAAAGCCACCAAGAAGGCTACTCGTCGTGCCGGCAAGAAAGCGGTAAAGGAGGCTGTGGCAGAGGCAGAAGCACCTGCTGCCGAGACAGAGGCTCCCGCTGCAGAATAAATAACAAACAATGATTGAGGGTCGGGGCTTTCCTGACCCTCAATTGTTTTTGGAGGGCGTGAGCAGTGGTCAGTGCTCAAACATGGGCACTCATAATTCATAACTCAAAATTCATAATTCTTAATTCGTATGTTACTTGATTTGACGCAACATAAACCCTCTGGTGTTACGATAGACAACTGCAAAGCAGGTGATACGGTAACCGTGAGCGGTATGATTCACAATGTGCGGGTTACAAAGTGGGGTGGGTTCATCATCCTGCGCAAGTCCCGCGGATTGTTGCAAGCCGTAGTGCAGAACGAGACCTCGCGTTTCTTCGACGAGGAGGGCAACGAGATTGCACTCAACGGTCTCTGCCGCGAGATGGCGGTAACCGTGGAAGGAACGGTCGGCGAGGCGAAGATAAAAGACCCCGCGGCGTTCTACAACATGATAGAGGTGGCGGTGAGCAGCGTGCGCGTGCTCTCGCGTCCGACCACGCCGGAAGTGGTGGACATGAACGCGCTGAAGTTCGGCGACGAGGAGACCTTGTTGCGCTATAAGTTCGACAACCGTCAGGTTACGCTCCGCAACCCGCGCGACATGGCGATACTGAAAGTGCAGAGCACGATAGCAAAGGCGTTTGCGGACTTCCTGACCGAGAATGGTTTCACGCAAATCTACACGCCGAAGATTGTGTCGGAGGGTGCGGAAGGCGGTGCCAACGTGTTCAAGATGGACTATTTCGGCAAGCAGGTGTATCTGGCGCAGTCGCCTCAGTTCTACAAGCAGATAGGTGTGGGCGTCTATGAGCGCGTGTTCGAGATTGCCCCTGCGTATCGTGCGGAGAAGCACAACACGAGTCGCCACTTGAACGAGTACATTTCGCTGGATGTGGAGATGGGCTTTATTAAAGGGCAGGAAGATGTGATGACGCTTGAAGCGGCATTGCTGCATGCTATCATCAACCGTGTGGTAACCGATTGCGCCCACGAGTTGGCGTTGCTGAATGCTACGGTTCCTCAATTGCCGCAGAATGTGCCGGCATGGAAACTGAGCGAGGTGCACGAGATTCTTTTCGAGAATCACCTCTGCGAGGAAGACCACCGCGGCGAGGACGATTTGGCGCCCGAGGAAGAGCGTGCGATATGCAAGTATGCGTTGGAGCAGTTCGGCTCGGACTTCGTCTTTGTAACCCATTTTCCGAGTCAGCACCGCGCTTTCTATGCTATGGACGACCCCGAAGACCCCACGCTGACGCTGAGTTTCGACTTGCTGATGCGCGGGTTGGAGATTACCTCCGGCGGTCAGCGTATCCACAAGGAGGCGGACTATCGCGAGAAAATGCTCAAGCGTGGCATGAATCCCGATAACTTCCGTTTCTACCTTGATACCTTCAAGAACGGCATGCCTCCTCACGGTGGCTTTGCTATCGGACTGGAGCGTATCACGGCATGTTTCTTGGGCATTAACAATGTGAAGGAGTGTTCGATGTTCCCCCGCGACATCAACCGTGTGGCGCCCTAAAAGGAGTCAAAAATACAAACAAGGACTGTCTAATCGAATTTAGACAGTCCTTGTTTTGTGTGTAGCGTGGTGAGTCTTAAGGACACATAGTAGCCGTTTGCCAAAATTGTCCGTTTTTCTAATCAGTCTCTTCGAGTTACCTCCGCCATTCTGCTCAGATTATACCGTAACATTATCGCAACATTATCGCAACATTATCGTAACATTATCGTAACATAAGCGACTCCGTTTCGACCCTCTGCCGAACCGGTGCAAGACCTGCATAGATTGTCCAAATTTCGCATTATGGACTTACGACGAATCTCTGAAAGAGGGGGCTCACGGCTTGCTCCGGGGCTGTTGTTCATTATGAGTTATGAATCAAGAGTGCCCGTACTTGGCAACTCTCGGCTCCACAGAACGCTTGATTCATGGGTGCCGACTCTCTCAAAATTCATTATTCATGGCTCAAAATTCCAATCCGCTGACTGTTTGGTACTTTTTTGCAAAAAAATGCCTAAAAATTTGCATATGTCAAAAAAAAGCAGTACCTTTGCACCCGATTTCGTGATGAGAGTCGCGATTGTCCAATGGTATAAAGGCTATTACGTCAGATTTTGGTTCTGAAAATCTTGGTTCGATTCCAGGTTGGACAACAAAGAAGGGCGGTCAAGTGCCGCCTTTTTTAACGAAAGTGTGATGGGATACGGGCAGCCTAACACAGACAGGAATGAGAAATGAGCCATTGGCGACAATGCACTCATGATTCAAAATTCATAATTATCTCTGCCCTATATTGAGTAACACAAATTATTATCTGATGAAAACGTTTGAATTGACCGGCACGCTCCGTTCGGAGTTCGGTAAGAAGGCAGCGAAAGCTCTTCGTGCAGAAAACTTGGTTCCCTGCAACCTCTATGGCGTAGGTAGCAACACCACGTTCACCGTGAGTGTGGCAGATGTGCGCCCTATGATTTACACCCCTGACACATTGATTATCCTGCTCACCGTGGGCGACAAGAAGGCTACGGCAGTAGTAAAAGAGATGCAGTTCCACCCCCTGAGCGGCAACGTGCTCCATATCGACTTCCTCGAAGTTACCGAGCAGAAGCCTGTTACCGTGGAGATTCCTATCCAACTCACTGGTCACGCAGAAGGTGTGAAAGCCGGTGGTAAACTCTCGCAGGCTATGCGCAAGATGAAGGTGAACGGTATCTACACCCAGTTCCCCGACCGCGTAGTAGTGGATGTTACCTCCCTCGGCTTGGGCAAGAAGATTGCCGTAGGTGATGTTCACATCGAAGGTCTGACGATGATGAATCCGAAAGACGCTTGCGTAGCAGAAGTGAAGGCAACACGCCAAAGCGCGAAAGCATAACTCAAAGGAGCGTCCGATGACGCTCCTTTTTTTAGACCGACTCTCTAAATCTCCCTTAAAAGGAGACTTGGAAATAAGATTGTATAACTAATCCCTCTCATATCTTCCCTTAAAGGGAGGGGCTTCCCGCTATGAAATACCTAATCGTAGGACTTGGAAATATAGGCGATGAATACGCCGGCACACGCCACAACATCGGTTTCATGATGTTGGATGCTTTTGCCGATGCGCAAAATGCACTATGGGCAGACAAACGCTATGGCTTCGTGGCGCGGTGCCGCGTGAAGAATGCGGAGATGGTCTTGCTCAAACCGAGCACCTACATGAATCTCAGCGGCAACGCTGTACGCTATTGGTTGCAGCAGGAAAAAATCCCCGTGGAGAACATGCTCGTGCTGGTGGACGACCTCAACCTGCCTTTCGGAACTATCCGTATCCGCAAGCAGGGTAGCAACGGCGGGCACAACGGCTTGGGCAACATACAGTCCGTTCTTGGTACGGAGAACTACGCCCGCGTGCGCTTCGGCATTGGCAACAATTTCAGCCGCGGAGCGCAGTGCAACTTCGTGCTCGGCAGGTGGACAGACGAGGAGCAGAAACTGCTCCCCGACCGTCTCAAACTCACCTCCGAAATCATCCCCTCTTTCTGCCTGCAAGGCATCGATCGCACCATGAATCTGTACAATGGGAAGTAGGCGGGCAATATGGAATATCGTGCTGCTGATGGTGATTTACTCGCTGTCGCGGCTTTTCTTTTTCCTTATCAACAGCGACCTGTATCCCGAGGTCGGCACAGCCCGTTTGTGGGAGATGATGCTCGGCGGCATGCGCTTTGACCTCACGGCCGTGCTCTATCTGTCGTCAGTCTATCTTGTTTTGGCGCTCCTTCCTCTGCCTCTTCCTGTGCGCAATCACCGTGTGTATCAGTTGGTTACGCGCCTTTTCTATCTCATCCCAAATGCCTTAGGTATCCTTGTTAACTGTGTGGATATGGTTTATGTCCGCTTCACCGACCGCCGCACCACTTGCACTTTCTTTATCGAGTTCCGGCACGATACCAACTTAGGCACTATCCTGTGGCAGTCGCTGTGGCAGTACTGGTATGTTACCCTCTTCGCCATTGCGGCGCTCTGTCTCCTCATCTTCTGCTCTGCGAAGCCCCTCCCCGTGCGGTATCCTGCTTTGCCACGCCTCAACACTCAACGCTCACTCCTCAATCCTCGGCTCTTCTACTATGTCCGCGAGACACTCCTCTTGTGCCTCATTGCCTATTTTACGGTGATTGGTATCCGTGGCGGCTTCGGGCGATACACGCGTCCCATTACTATTTCCAATGCTTTGCAATATGCTGACCGACCGCAAGAGACAGCCATCATCCTCAATACGCCTTTCTCCTTGATGAAATCCTTGGAGAACGAAACGTATCAGAACCCGCATTATTTCGCGCAGGAGGACTTGGAGTCAATCATGTCGCCCGTTCATCTCCCTTCCGCCGCGGCGCAAGAGAAGAGGCTGAATGTGGTGGTGCTTATCTTGGAATCCTTCTCAAAAGAGTATATCGGTTTCTATAATAACCCTCCCTTAAAGAAGGGGACTGGGAGAGTCCCCTATACCCCCTTCTTGGACTCGTTGCTCGCACAGTCGGTTACCTACACCTACTCCTATGCTTCGGGCAGGAAATCTATTGACGCCATGCCTTCCGTGCTCTCGTCCATCCCCATGCTCATCGAGCCCTATGTGGTCACGCCGTACTCTACCAATTCGGTCTCCTCCATAGCCGACTGCCTCAACCGCAAGGGCTACACCACCGCCTTCTTCCACGGTGCTCCTAATGGCAGCATGGGCTTTCAGGCATACGCCCGTTCAGCGGGATTCGGCAGGTACTACGGCATGAACGAATATACGGGTGAGGATGCGTTTGACGGCACTTGGGCGATATGGGACGAAGAGTTTTTGCAGTTCTTCGCCCATACGATGGACACCCTGTCGCAGCCTTTCATGACCGCGGTCTTCACGGCATCGAGTCACCATCCTTTCAAAATCCCCGCCCGCTATGAGGGGCGGTTTCCCAAAGGCACTATCCCGCTGCACCAATGTATAGGCTATGCGGACTATGCCCTGCGCCGCTTCTTCGACTACGCTTCGCAGCAACCTTGGTTTGAGAACACGCTTTTTGTCCTCACCGCCGACCACACCAACCAACTCACACTGCCCGAGTACCAGAACACGCGAGGGCTCTTTGCCGTGCCGATAGCCTTCTATTGCCCTGCGCAACTCACCCCCGATGTGAGAGAACAGAGTGCGGTGAGCCAAACCGACATCATGCCTTCCGTCTTGAATTTTGTGGGCTACGACGAACCCTATTTCGCTTTCGGCGAAGACTGCCTGACGCAGGAGAAAGCACATCCGTGGGCGGTCATATACAATCACCCCGTCTTCGAGGTGCTGTCCCCTGATGCTGAGTTGGTGTTGGATGAACTGCCGCCTGCCACCGAGGAAGAGGAGGCGATGCTCAGATACCTGAAAGCTTATATTCAGCAATATATCGACAGAATGATAACCGACAGATTGACAGTAGAAAATGGAAGTTCGAGTAGATAAATATCTCTTTGCTATGCGCCTTTACAAGACGCGCACTATTGCCGCCGATGCCTGCAAGAAAGGCCGTGTAACGATGGGAGGCACCACGCTCAAGCCCTCGCGCACTTTCCATGTAGGTGATGTCTTCTCTGTCCGCAAAGGTCCTATCACCTACACCTACCGCGTCTTGCAACTCTGCGAGAATAGGGTAGGGGCGAAGTTGGTGCCCGACTATCTGCGTGACCAGACGGCTCCCGAGCAGTTGGAACTCTTGGAGTTGGCGAAGATGGCAGGCGCAAGCGGGCGCGACCGCGGCATGGGACGCCCCACCAAGAAAGACCGCCGCGATATAGAGACTTTTATGAGCGACGATTACCTGCTGGACGAGTTGGACTTTGACGACGAGGAGGACAACAATGAAGAATAAACGGGACAACATAGCCGAATATATCCTGTGGATTTGGCAGTTGGAAGACTATCTGCGGGCGTTCCCCAATGCCGCGACCGACACGGGAAATCCCTCACTCGATATGCGCTTCCTTGCGGAATTGAGCGAGATGATGCACCGTGAGGGGGTAACCAATCAAGGGCATGTGCAGTTGGCGCAAAACGCTATGGCGGAGTTGGAAGAACTCCATCACCGCTTGTTGGACGAGGATGCGTCCTATCGCGCGGCGATGATTCGCTTGACGCCCGCTCTCAATATCTTCAAATCCAAAACGGACAATCCCCTTATGTCCGATATCGAGGCGGGACTCACGCTGCTTTATCAGGTGATATTGTTGCGCTTGCAGCATAAGGAAATCACCCCTCCCACTGCCGAGACACAAACACAGGTAACGCAGTTGCTGCAATTCCTGAGCAAGATATATCAATCAGATAGCAATATATTAACCAACTAACCTCTCTCTGCTCTCCCCTTTGTAGGGGAGATGGAGTGCCCTACTCATGACCGAGAAACAACGTTACCAAAAAGTATTGGCATGGTTTGCGGAGAACATGCCGATTGCGGAGTCGGAACTCCGCTATACCAACCCGTTCGAGTTGCTGTGTGCTGTCATGCTCTCCGCGCAGTGTACCGACAAGCGGGTGAATATGGTTACTCCTGCGCTTTTCGCCGCGTACCCCACGGCGGAGGCGATGGCGAAAGCCACTGCCGAGGATGTGTTCCGATATGTGAAGTCGGTGTCTTATCCCAATGCCAAGGCGCAACATCTCGTAGGCATGGCACAGCGTCTGATGGAGACCTACCACGGCGAGGTGCCGAGCAACATAGACGACTTGCAGACGCTTCCCGGCGTGGGGCGCAAGACGGCAAATGTGGTGTGTGCAGTCATTTGGAACCAGCCCACGATGGCGGTCGATACCCATATCTTCCGTATCTCGGAGCGCATCGGCTTGACCACCAACAGCAAATCCCCGTTGGAAACAGAGAAGCAACTCGTGAAATATATCCCCGCGGAAATTATCCCGAAGGCGCACCATTGGCTCCTGCTCCACGGGCGCTATGTATGCAAAGCCCGCAAACCTCTGTGCGAGACCTGCGGCATCAAACCCTATTGCAAGACGGGTGCCCGGGCATAAGCACCCCTGTTACGACAATCGGCAGATACCTTCCGGTATCTGCCGATTGTCGTATCTGACCTTATTTTCTTATTGGAAGTTAGCGCGGTTGTCCTCCACCTCGGCTTTCTCCTCAAGGAGCGAGATGGCTTGGTAAGGCAGGCTGTATGCAGCGCGTTGGGTGAGCGACGCTTTCTCCTGCTCTGCGTTGAACTCGCCTGCAGCGGTGGTCTTTGCGCCTGTCTTCACTACGAACACACCCGTCTTGCCTTGCAACGGCTCGCTCAGCGTGTTCTCGGCCATTGCCAGCGTAGCACCGATGATGGCGGGCTCTGCACCGGCGTTGCCGAAACGATAGTCTGCCAGCGACACTTTCTCCGCGTTCTGAATGGGAGTGCCGGTAATCTCTGCGGCTGCCTCCAATGACTGAACGCCTGCCAGTTGCTCGATGATATAGGTTGCCTTGGCGTTGTTCGTAGCCTCCAGGGTCAACTCGGCGCGAACAGCCTCCAGCGGACGATACTCACCATCGTTCACTTCGGTTACCACTGCCACTACATACTGGTCGCCGCACTCGAACACATCGCTCACGGCACCCTCTTTTGCCTCAAATGCCCAGCGAACGACAGGACGGCTTGCTTTCAGACTGCCCACTTTGTCGGTGTTGGCTTGCAGGTTATACTGCGGCGTAACCACCATACCTGCCTCGGCGGCAGCGGCACGGAATGCCTCCTCGGTGGGGTTAGCCACGATGAACTGCTTTGCCTTGTTGTATAGTATGGAGTATGTCTTGCTCGATGCGCTCACGGTGCGCTCCAGAATGGCAAGTTGCACTTTCGGAGTGGCGGGGCTGATGTCCAGCACCTCGAATGTCTGCTCGTTCATGCCTTGCGTAACGGTGAAACGACCGCCGCGCTTGGTGCTCAAAGCCTGCTCTGCGATGTTCTTCGGCAGTTCATTGAAGGTGAACCAACCGAGTTCCACGTCCTCTTGTCCCTCTTGCGAAGCGATACCTTTCAGTTCCACGGAGTCGGGCAGCGAGTAGCCTGCCTTCATGATACGAGCCATGGAGTAGGTGCCGTTAGCGAACTGCAAACCGGTGAAATCGCCGGCTTTCGCTCCCTTGGCGAACGCAAAGTCTTTGTATGCGGCGGGAACGGTCTCCATGGAGTAGTCGCGACCGTCATAGGTGATGTCCGAGTTGGTGTTCACTACCAGTGCCACGTCGTCCGTGGTGCGGAACTCCTCCTCAAGGCTTTGCATCAGTTTCTCTTCCTCTGCAAAGTCCTGCTCCGAGGGTACGATAGGGAACGAAACATACGCAATGGCGCGGTTCGGAGTCTGCTTGTAGAGGGGCTTGTGCTGTTTGTAGAGCGCCTTGATATCGCCCTCGCTCACTTCCACGAGGCTGTCTGCCACCGAGTAGTAGGGCTTCATCACATACTGTGCGGAAACGCTCTGCTGACGGGCGTCGAACGCATACTTGGCGTCCAGTGAGTTGGCTTGCACAAGGTTTTGCAGCAAGTTGGTATATTTCTCCTGCATGTAGGTCAGGCGCACGGCGTTCTCCCAATACATCCAGTAAGACTTGGCTTGTCTCAAGTTCGCGCTCTGCTCTGCGTCTTCGGGCTCTTGCTCTATGGCATTGAGGAATTGCACCAGTGCCGTGCGGCTGAATTGTCCCGTTTGGTCGAAGAAAGTG
Source organism: Paludibacteraceae bacterium (assembly GCA_051878345.1). Lineage (GTDB taxonomy): Bacteria > Bacteroidota > Bacteroidia > Bacteroidales > Paludibacteraceae > Colicola. The sequence continues at coordinate 21,384 of JBJEJX010000056.1, forward strand.
CGGCGTGTGCGGATGATTTGGTGAGGATTTTGTCCGATGCAGAGTTCAGAGAGTTCGTCGGAGGTGATGTCCATACCGATTTTCTCTGCTTGGGCACGGAGCGTATAGTCCATAAGCATCATTTGCCACACTTGGTTGCGCAGTTGAGCGTGCAAATCCTCATCGAAATCGGTGCGACCGGTCTCAATCTTGTACACTTCTACCAACTGCTCGCGGGCAGCCTCATACTCTGTGTAATGTACGTCTTGACCTTCGATAGTAGCGATGTTCTCGCGACCTTTGTTGAACAAGGTGCTTCCCGAGTTCAGAAAGTCCCCGAGGATGAAAGCGAGCATCGCAACGCCCACAATGGTTATCAGCAGGGCGCCGTGGTTACGAATTTTTTGTAAACTTGCCATAATTATTATTGTAGTATTAAATTTCTGTGTTTTGGACGATTGCTCATAAACCAAAAAGCGTGCAAAGGTACTATTTTTTTTTGATATGTGCAAATTTATTTGCTAAATTATCTTGATTTTCTCGTTTTTGCATACTATTCTGAATAACCTGCTCGCCGGCATCCTGTGCGTAGCCCTTTGGTTCTTGTTTCTCGAAAAAGGGCAAATATGTGTTTTTATCATTTTTTTTACTAAAAAATTTGCGTATGTCAAAAAAAAGCAGTACCTTTGCACTCGCTTTTGGAAAAAAGTCGGAGAATCAGTAGCTCAGCAGGTAGAGCACATCCCTTTTAAGGATGGGGTCCTGGGTTCGAGCCCCAGCTGGTTCACGAGTTAATATGTGTTGAGTAAGAAGAATGCCTGACTTTTCGGTTAGGCGTTTTTTGTGTATAGGGTTACCGTATAACCCGAATAGAGAGAAACAACAGAACCCGTTTGCAGGAATCCGCATAAATTGTTTGCAGGGAAGCCGCGGAAACTGTTTGCAAGTGAAATATCATTTTGTCTTCGCAAACACCATAATAGACACCAAAGTGTCAAAAAATAGTCGCCCTGTCTTTTTCTACTCAATATCGCAACATTATCGCAGGTCGGTCGCGGGTCTATCGCGGGTCGTTCGTGAGTCGTTCGCGAGTCCGAACCGCCTTTTTTGAACGTTCGGACTGACAAAATGTTATTCCCTGTCTGACCTCTCACCGCGAAACAAACGCCCTTCAAAAACAAAGATACAAAACAAAGATACGACCAGACAACTCCCAAATGCGCAGCCCTACTGGGGACGCAGGCGTCCCGCCTGCGGACAGTTTGGCACAAACTGCTTGGGTATGCTGTGCGAACTCTCCCGCTCCGCCTGCGGACAGTTTGGAACAAACTGCTTGGGTATGCTGTGCGACCCCTCCCCGCCTGCGGACAGTTTGGCACAAACTGCTTGGGTATGCTGTGCGAACTCCCCCTCTCCGCTTGCGGGGAGGGGCTAAGGGGCGTTTTGGAACACAACGCAAGAACCTCGCATTGCCGTTTGACACCCACAAACAAAGAGGCTGTCTAACAAATAAAGTTAGACAGCCTCTTTGCCGTTTGTATCAGCGCTGTGAGATTACTCCTCGTTCAAGGTTACGCGACGGAAGTCGCTCACTTGCACGTTGTTCTTCTTCAGCACGTCCTTAACCAACTCTTTGGTCTCGCTCATGATGTATGCTTGCTCTACCAAAGTGTTCTCTTTCAGGAACTTGCCGAGGCGACCTTGCGCAATCATCTCCACCTTCTTCATGTTGATTTGCTGCTCAGCCTCTGCGGGCACGGTTGCACGAATCTCGCGTGCCTGTGCTGCCTGCTCCTCGGTGAGCCAGCCTTTGGCGGTGTTGGAGTCGATATGCTCGTCGCTGTCTGCGTGTGCGGGGTTGATACCTGCCTTGCGCAGGGCATTCTCAACGGTTTTGTTGACCTCGTCTTGTTTGGTCTTCTCTACTGCCACTGCCAACTCTTTGTCCTTCACCTCTTGCGCTACATGGTCAGCATCCAGCGCGATAGGCGACATGGCAGCCACCTGCATCGAGACACCGTGAACGGTCTCTTGGTCTGCGTCTGCGTTGGCTACTGCCACCAGCGAAGACAACTTGTTGCCGAGGTGGTTGTAAGCATCTACTTTCGGTGCAGCAAGGAAAGCGTAGTCGCTCAACTCCATTTTCTCGCCCGTTACACCCGAACGCTCGGTTACCAACTCAGCCACGGTCAGGTCGCCTACCTTGATAGCCTTCAGCGCCTCCAAGTCAGCAGGCTTGTGGTCCATTGCTACGTCAAGAATCAGTTTCACCAATCCTACGAAGTCAGCGTTCTTTGCCACGAAGTCGGTCTCGCACTTCACTGCCACGATAGCGCCAAAGCCGTTCTCTGCCTTTGCCAATACGCAACCCTCGGAAGCCTCGCGGTCGCTGCGTTTTGCAGCGATAGCCTGTCCGCGCTTGCGGAGCAGGTCTTTTGCTACCTCAAAGTCGCCGTTAGCCTCTTCCAGAGCCTTCTTGACGTCCATCATACCTGCGCCTGTGATGTCGCGCAGTTTCTTAATATCTGCTAATGATACAGCCATATTCGTTTTGGTATGCAGGCATCCAGCCTGCCAAATTTTATAATTCTACAATCTTACAATTTAGTCCGTTACTCTGCGGCGGGAGCCTCTGCTGCAGGTGCTTCCTCTGCGGGAGCGGCCTCTACGGGTGCTTCTGCGGGTTTCTCTGCTTTGTCGGCAGCGGCTTTGCGTACACGCTGGCGGCGCTCTTTGGGAGCGGGTGCCTCGGTGTTAGCCTGTGCCTGTGCTGCTTCCTCGTCAGCCTTCTCTACTTTGCGCTCCTCCAAGCCCTCGCGGATAGCACCGCATACGGCACCGAGAATCACGTCAATAGAGTTCGTTGCATCGTCGTTTGCAGGGATAACGAAGTCAATGTTGTTGGGATTCGAGTTGGTATCTACAATACCGAATACGGGAATACCCAGACGGTTAGCCTCTGCTACGGCAATGTGCTCTTTCATCACGTCCACTACGAATACGGCACTCGGCAGACGGGTCATGTCGGCGATAGAACCGAGGTTCTTCTCCAACTTCTCGCGTTGACGGGTGATTTGCAGTTTCTCGCGCTTCGAGATGTTGTCAAAGGTGCCGTCGGTAGCCATCTTGTCGATGGTAGCCATCTTCTTCACAGCCTTGCGGATGGTGGGGAAGTTGGTCAGCATACCGCCTGCCCAACGCTCGGTGATATAGGGCATGTTCACCTCTTGTGCACGGGTAGCCACCACCTCTTGTGCTTGTTTCTTCGTACCTACGAACAGCACCTTGCGACCGGACTTGGCGAGGTTTTTCAGTGCCTCTGCTGCCTCGTCAATCTTAACGGCGGTCTTGTTCAGGTCAATGATGTGGATACCGTTGCGCTCCATATAGATATAAGGAGCCATTGCGGGATTCCATTTGCGTTTCAGGTGCCCGAAATGGCAACCTGCTTCGAGAAGTTGGTCAAAATTCGTTCTCATGTCTTTAACTTTTAGTGTTTAGTTTTTTGTGCGCAGGCGTCCCCGCCTGCTGATTTATTAAATGGGTCTCCGTGCTTCCGCGCCTGCCGTACATCAGAGGAGCCGCTGTGTTTCCTGACTTTCCTGTATTCCCTGTATTTCCTGACTTTCGGAACTTACAGAGCGTGTGGTCTTTCAAGAAACCCTAACCTTTCTCTCTCCTCCGACAAGCGAGAACGGCTTTTAGGCAGCGCAAAAGAATCGTGCAGTAGGTCTCGGGAGACGTCTGCACGATTTGGAGTTGCTTGGATTAACGCTTGCTGAACTGGAAGTGCTTGCGTGCTTTGGGTTGACCCGGTTTCTTACGCTCTACCTCACGAGCATCGCGGGTCATAAAGCCTTCTGCCTTCAATGCAGCCTTGTCTTCGGGGTTGATTTTCACCAGTGCACGGGCGATTGCCAAACGCAATGCCTCTGCCTGACCTTTGAAACCGCCACCGTCGAGGTTCACCTTGATATCGTACTTCTCTGCTACCTCCAACTTGTTCAGAGGCTGCAACACGATGTAACGAAGAATAGAAGAAGGGAAATAGGTTTCGATATCACGACCGTTAATCGTTATCTTACCTGCACCTTCACTAACGTAAACGCGGGCTACTGCCGATTTACGACGACCTAATGCATTAATTACTTCCATTGCTTCTATTATTTAAGGGTGTTGATATCAATTGTTTTGGGTTGTTGAGCCTGCATGTTGTGCTCCGGACCTGCGAATACGTGCAGGTTGGTGATTTGGCGTGCACCGAGACGGTTCTTCGGAAGCATACCTTTCACTACCTTGATAATCAAGCGGTCTGCACCTCTTGCCATCAACTGTGCGGGGGTCATTTCGCGCTGACCGCCGGGGAAACCCGTATAGCGAACGTACACGCGGTCGTTCCACTTGTTGCCGGTCAATTGCACCTTGTCGGCATTGATGATGATTACGTTGTCGCCGCAATCTACGTTGGGGGTGTACGAAGGTTTGTACTTACCGCGGAGCAGTTTTGCCACCTTCGAGCACATACGACCAAGAATCTGGTCTTGAGCATCGATAACGACCCACTCTTTCTGAGCGGTTGCCTTGTTTACCGACACTGTCTTGTAACTTAAAGTATCCATTAATTTGTTGTTTTTTGACCAAGCCGACAGACCTTTTTACGCACCCTTGATTCCCTGTCGGAATCCCGTGCAACTGCCCAACTTGGCGTTAATAAAATTTAGTTATCTTTGGGGCGTAAGCCCGAAAAAGCGTGCAAAGGTACTACTTTTTTTTTGAATACGCAAGAATCTTGTGCGTTTTTTTGCATTTTTATCTCATTTTCTTGCGTTTCCTGCTGTTTCGTGGAGTCAGGAGACTGACTCTCCAAGCCCAGCGGACCCAACAGCGGCACACTGTCCCGCGCTATGCTGTCCTGCTCTATGCCCATGATATAGCGCACGCGCAGCCCGTGCACGAACCGCCATTCCAACTCTTCCAGCCGCCGCTCCGCCTGCACCGCCTCTGCGGCGGAACGCTCCGCAGTCATTGGCTGCAACTGCAACTCCCGCTCCTCGTGTGCCTGCTCCCACGCCGTCCGCTCTGCCTCCAACTCTGCCACCACTTTCGGATAAATCTTGTCAAAACGCTGCGGATGGTCGGTGTACCACACCAGCGACGAGTCGAACTGCGCCTGTGTAATGCCGTGTTTCTCAAGCACTTGCTGATAGTACTTCGCCAGCGCCGCGTCGTGTCCGTAGTTGTAGCCCGCCACCTGCAAGATGGCGTCCGCGCGGTGCAAATCGTGCAACACGCTGCGCATCTCCCGCGACGACAACACCCCGCGGGGACGACAACTGCTCAGGCACACCGCACCCAGCAGAAAGGCAAACACTATGAACTTATGCTTCCCCACTTTTCTTCTTTTTCCGCTCTAAACTGTTCAGCGACTCGTTCAGGTCGCGATGGTAGAAGATAAGCAGCACTATCACCGCGCAGGTGATGAACGAGTCCGCAAGGTTGAACACCGGACGGAAGAAAATCACCTCGCCTGCCGAGTTGTGAATCAGCGGGAAGTAGAACATATCCACCACTTTGCCGTAGAACCAGCCTGCATAGCCCCAAATCTTGCCGTAGAACACGCAGTCGATGATGTTCCCCAGCGCGCCGGCTATCACGCAGGCAAGACAAATCAGGTATCCCGTCCGTATCTTCTGCCCCTCCTGTTGCCGCTTAATCAGTATGTGCACATACCAGCCAATCAGCCCCACTACCACGATGCGGAAGAGCGTCAGAGCCAATTTCGAGAACCACTCGATACCAAATGCCATGCCGTTGTTCTCCACGAAGCACAGCCAGAACCAAGAGGTAATCGGTCGCGCCTCGCCCAACATGAAATGCGTCTTGATATACACTTTCAGCAACTGGTCAAGCACCACCGCCACAACCACAATCGCACTCACCAGCACCCGCTGTTTCGTCTGCCCGCTCATAATTCATAATTTTTCAAGGAGGTGCGGTCTCCATGCCGCACCATGGTTATCAGCGAAAACGCCCTCATAATTCATAATTCATAATTGAATCAGCCTCCGTATTTCCTCCACTTTGTCCAACTTCTCCCATGTAAACAGTTCTACCTCGCGGCTGAACGGTTGCCCGTTCTCGTCCACGAAGGTCTTGGTTATCACCTCGTTAGTGCGTCCCATGTGTCCGTACCGGGCAGTTTCCTCGTATATCGGCTGTTTCAATTTCAGGTCGCGCACTATTGCCGCAGGACGCAGGTCGAACACTTGCTGAATCATCTTCACGATGTTGCCGTCCGTCAGTCCGTGCTGCGCCGTCCCGAAGGTGTTCACAAACAGGCTCACGGGCTGTGCCACGCCTATCGCATACGACACCTGCACCAACATCTCGCGTGCCACGCCTGCGGCGACCATGTTCTTCGCAATCCACCGTGCCGCGTAGGCTGCCGACCTGTCCACTTTCGACGGGTCTTTCCCCGAGAACGCACCGCCGCCGTGTGCGCCTCTGCCGCCGTAGGTATCTACGATTATCTTGCGTCCCGTCAAGCCCGTGTCCCCGTGAGGACCGCCTATTACGAACATGCCCGTCGGGTTCACCAGCAGTTTGTACTCGTCTTGCAGCAGTTTCGCATACCGTGCATCGCGCGTCGCCACGCGCGGCAGCAGCACGCGCCGTATGTCATCGCGTATCTGCTCTTGGCTCACGTCTGGGTCATGCTGTGTCGATACCACTATTGTGTCTATTCGCAGCGGCTCCCCCTGCTCGTTGTATTCGATGGTTACTTGGCTCTTCGCATCGGGGCGCAGGTAGGTCATCTCTTTCCCTTCCTTGCGTATGCGCGCGAGCGTATAGACTAAGGTGTGTGCCAAGTCCAGTGTCAGCGGCATGTAGTTCTCCGTCTCGTCGGTGGCGTAGCCGAACATCATGCCTTGGTCGCCTGCACCCTGCTCGCCTATGTTCTCCGTGCCTTGACCGTCCACGCCGCGTGCGATGTCCGCGCTCTGCTCATGCAGAGCGGTGAAGATACCGCAACTCTCTGCCTCGAACTTATACGCCGCCTTCGTGTAGCCGATACGCGCTATTGTCTCGCGTGCCACGCGCTGCACGTCCACGTATTTTGCACTCGTAACCTCTCCGGCAATCACCACTTGCCCGGTCGTAACCATTGTCTCGCATGCCACGTGTGCATCCGCGTCTTGTGCTAAGAAATTGTCAAGGATAGCGTCGCTGATTTGGTCTGCCACTTTGTCGGGATGTCCTTCCGACACCGACTCGCTTGTAAATAGGTAGTTCATTTGTTTTGTTTAGGGATAAAAAAGCCTCAAGCCGACTGTTTTCGCTTGAGGCACAAGGTTTTAGCATTGTTTTATAGAGGTCGCAAGCAGTCAAATTTATCCTCTGATTCTAAAATCGCCTGCAAAGGTACGGCTTTTTTCTGATATATGCAAATCTTTTCACCTTTTTTCTGATATACACAATCTTTTCTGCGTTTTTTGCAAACTCATCGGGCACGCAGACACCCCGCCTGCGGTAGAACGCCCCTAAACTCTCTTCCCCGCAATCTTTTCCTGTCTTGCAGCCCCCCCCAAAAAAAAGCAGACAATCTAAGGTTATTCTTGGGTGATTGTCGAGAGGTTATCGAGAGGTTATCGAGAGGTTGTCGAGTGATTGTCGAGTGGTTGTCGGGAGGTTGTCGAGTGGTTGTCGGGAGGCAACCGAACCCGTTTTAGGTGATTTATTGAAGGTAAACCGATACTTTTTGGCTGCAAAGAAGAAAAATTGCCCCAAAATCTTCCTTTTTTAAGGAAAAACAAAGAAAAGGATTAAAAAATTTGCAAGAGTCGTTTTTTTTTTTTTACCTTTGCGCAAGATTCTTAAAAACAAGCAATAGGCGTGGTTGTTTAAGACTATTAACAATCGGCTGATGCTTTATTTACTAACTAACAAAACAACAAAACAATGAGAAAGGTTTATTCCCTTTTTGCTGCTTTGATGGTAGCAATGTTTGCCTTCGCGCAGACAAAACCGACTGTAACAGTCACGTTGAGTTCCACAGGCTTTGTGGCAACCCCCGAACCGATTACGGAAGTTGTCTTCTATGTAGCGCAGGCAACGGCTGCCTACAACTTCTCCGAAACGGTTACGCCGCAAACCTACATGCAGAACTATGTAACCTCGATGAGTTCTCTCAAATTTGATATCCTCAATACTGCTGGTGCGAAAGAGGTTGATTTTGAGAACTGTGGCAATTTAACGGACGATGGCTCCAACACGATTCTCGCAGTTACCGTTTCCGTAATAGACAACGTGCGTACACTCACCTCCGACGTAGTGCGTGTGGACACTGTCTTCACGAAAAGCGCAGGCGGAGGGGATGAACCTGAAACACCCGAAGAGCCCGTAGAGCCCGAAGAGCCCGTTTCCACCATTGAGCCGGGCAAGTACTATATCGCTACTACTTTCGCAGGCGAAGAGGAGGATGAACAGTTCTTCGCAAGCATGGGCTCAGGCAGGAGTTTCAACTTGGGGGCAACGCTGTTTAACGGAACCACACCTACCGAAATCCATGAGTTTGAGTTTGAAGCAGTAGAAGGCAAGCAGGCTGTGTTCTACATCAAGAATGGTACTAACTATCTGAATACCAGCACCCGCAACAATTTTTTTGCAGCCTCTGCTACTGCCAACGAAGCCTGTGAGTGGAAAGTCGTAGTATTGGACGAGGAAGAAGGTAATGTGAAAATCTCCCATGTGCAGACGGAAAAAATAATCTTCTTCGAGCACTATGTTGACGAGGAGACAAGCGAGGTCACCAACTGGTATGTCTGCAAACAGGCGGTCAATGCACCGGCAACTAATGCGGAATATCCCTTCCTCATCCCCGTGGTAGAGCCCGAACCCATTTCGGCTACGGTAACCATCGAACTGAACGCAACAGGCTATGTGGTTACCCCCGACCCCGAAACAGAGCATGTCTTCTTCTTTGCTTTCGATACCGAAGACTACCTCGATGAAACCTACACCGAGCAGGATTTGGTAGAAGAGTTCATCGGCTACTACGAGTCGGAGGAAGAGATGAATGAAGATTGCCCCGTAGGAGTACGCTCAGGCTTGTTCACCCAAATTGGATTAGACTTGGTAGATGTCCCCTATACATTCGTTGCTGCAACAGTGGTATGGACAGAGGCTGGTGCTGTACTCACCTCCGAGGTGGTACGCAAAGACACTATCTTCGCAGAAGTACCCGGCGAAGGTGGAGACGAACCCGCACAGACTATTGACGCTGGCAAGTACTATGTTTCCTCTACGATCGTTGGAGAAACCGATAACTATCTGCTCACAACCACAACCGGTAGTGTGGTTATGCTTCCCGCTACCAAATACGTAGATGAGAACACTCCCAAGGCAACCCACGAGTTCGATTTCGTATCCGTGGACGGACAAGACGCATGCTTCACCATCCAAGACCATACGGGTGCATTCTTGGCTTTGACAAAGGACGGATGGAATAGGGTAACGATAACTTTCGCTGCCGCTAAACCCGATGCTGGCGCTACTTGGAAAGTAACCTTGCAAGACGAAGAAAACCATGTAACCATCGAGAATACGGATAACAACGGAGATTTGCACTGTATGAAGGTGGAAACAGAAGTTGGTTTCCTCTTTGGTACAGAGGCAGCCGGCAAATATAACTTGCTTGTTCTCTCCAAAGTGAAAGGCGCAAGCACAGGACTCCAAGAAACAACTGACGGTCGCCAAGTATTCAAGACGATAGAGAACGGACAACTTATCCTCAACATCGACGGCGTGCGCTACAACATCTTGGGCATTGCGCTCTGATAACCGAACAATAGAAACATCATCAAAGACAGAGTATCACACCGATACTCTGTCTTTAACTGACTCTCCCATATGAAGACCCGACACATCTTTCTCCCCTTGCTCTTTGCCTGCTGCACACCTGCCCTGCTGCATGCCGAGGACGAGATTGTAGCCAAAGACACCATCACCCTCAACCTCCCCGAAGTGCTGACGGAACCCGATCCCAACCAAGGGCTCTACACCGTCACTTTCAAAGGCACAGACCACGCAGGCAGTGCGTGGAAGGTGCAACTGCGATACACCGCCGAGAGCATGTGCGGCGAGTTCACGGACAGCGATTTCTACAACCTTGACGGCACGCAGGGACAAGGCTGCTACAACTACCTCCGCGCACAAGACAACGATATGTATTTCTTCCCCTTCGGACATGTGCAGGCAACCATAACACAGACCTCCGGGGAGATACGCTTCGAGGTGAATGCGCTCTACGAGAAGTTCACCAACCGGTGGTCGCGTGTGCTGGTGCATGCCGTGTTACCCACGCCCGCACCGAAAGACACCGTGGAGATGGATATGGGCATAGTGAGCGAGATACCCAATGGTTTCTACCAATGCACACTGCTTGAGGCAGCCAATACCGACTATTTGCTCACTTTCGGCGTGAGCGGCACAGAGCCTCTGCATGTGGGCACTTACTATATGGCAGACCTCATTAGACCCGAACTGGTGCGGCTTGCCGACAACGACACCATAGTGGCTGCAAGTGCCGAGATGGAAGTAACCAATCGGGAAGACGGCTCGCTCAACTTGCTGCTGAATATGCGGAGCAATCAAGACACCCTCTATTGCCTCAGTATGCAAACAGGCACACTCCCCATTACCGACACCGTGGAGGTAGAGTGCTTGCGCGGACAACTGTTCGACCAAACGGAGATATACAATATGTATCAGTTCTACGGCGAGTCCGACCGCTACACCGTAGCGCTCGCCGTGCTGCCGGGAGTGGTAACCGGCGCCATGCAGACCATACCCGCCGACAGCATTCTCACGGCTTATTCTGCCGTGGTGCGCCTGCAAGACACCGCCACCATACGGGTGGCAGCCGCACAGGCACAAATAGTGGAGAGCACGCTGGAAGGGAAGAAAGACCTGAAAGCGGAGTTGAAGGGCACAAACGGAGTGCAGTACAATGTTACTATTCCGCTGGGCTACAGCCTCCTTCCCGAGACGCGCGATACCGTCTTTATCGACTTCGGAGAGGGAGTCGGACGCATTGATTACAGCCGGGGATTGGGACTGCTGGGACTGGTATTGGTGGACGACGGGGATATAGATGTCCATGTGGCGGCGTACAACAACTTGCGCCTTTCGGGCACCATTTACTCTGACTATTTCGACTACGAAGGCTGCTACCTCACCACATACATTGCCGAAGGAAGCACGCGCTTCACCGACATTAAACTGGCGCAGATGACGCTTGATAGCATAGGAGACACACTGCATATCACCCTCGACGCCATTGCCGCCAACGACACACTCTACCATTTCACAGCCTACATGCCGCCCAAGTATGCACTCACGGGGCAAGATATCACCTACGATATTTCCTGCGACAACGGTGTCAACATGATTGCCCTCACCGGCGACAGCCTCATTTATACCATGCAGTTCCAGCGTGCTGACCAATGGACGGAGGACTACGAACCGCTCGGCGATGTCGAACTGTGGACGTTCCGTTTGGCACAAGATGTCAAGAATGCCATAGCAGGTGTCTATTCTTTCTCAGAGGGCACTTTGGATGCCGCACAGCGTTTTGTACTCATAGAGGGAGGCACGGAAATCTATTTGTCCCCCGTGGCGGGAACGCTCACTATTACTGCACAAGAGACGGCTGTCGTAGAGTGGGGGAGCACTACTTACCGAACCCATCTTTACGGCGTTTCGGCGGAGGTCGTGGCTGCCAACGGACTGACCTACCACCTCAGTGGGGATAACTATTTGCTGTGCTTGAATGCGGAGACGGGCGAGGTGGTGGAATTGTCCGAGGGTCTTGCCCAAGCGGTGGCAAACGCATGGGCAGCGAAAGGCTATCGGGTAAGAAAGATACTAAGGGACGGCGAGGTACTGCTCGAACTGACCACCGAACTGACCTCTGAAAAGACCACCGAAAAGACCCCCTCCCGCCTGCTGAACCTGCAAGGCATACAGCGCTAACCCTACAGCGCTAATCCCCGAAAGAATCCCTCCCACCTACTGAACCTGCAAGGCATACAGCGCTAACCCCGAAAGACTCCCCCGCCTTCTGAATGCACAAAGCATACACCACTAACCCCCGAAAGAATCCCTCCCACCTACTGAACCTGCAAGGCATACAGCGCTAACCCCCGAAAGAATCCTCCGCCTGCTGAACCTGCAAGGCATACAGCGCTAACCTCCGAAAGATATCCCTTCCCTGCTGAACACGCAGGCATACAACACTAACCCCCGAAAGAATCCTCCGCCTGCTGAATGCACAAAGCATACAGCACTAACCCTACAGCGCTAATCCCAAAGGAACCTCCCTGCCTCCCTACTGAATACGCAGACATAAATCCCCAAAGGAATCTCCTCCCTGCCGAATGCACAAGGCATGATGACAAAATTATTGCAGGGATGGTTGTTCTATTTAGCCGAAAGGAATCCCCCGCCTTCTGAATGCACAAAGCATACACCACTAACCCCCGAAAGAATCCCTCCCACCTACCGAACACGCAGGCATACAACATTAATTTCTGAAACAGTCGGAATCGAGGGACAAACCTTGTAAGGGTGTGAACAGCGTGACAGCATTTCCTCATAAAGATGCACATATGCGCGTGCGCGCATACATTTTTGGGAAACCGCTGCTCACGCGTTCGTATGTGGTTATCAAGACGAGGTTTGCCGCATATTTCTCATAGGTTTTTCGTGGGGGGGGGGAGGACTTGTCGCGGATTTGCCGCGAAGAGTAGGTTTTTCCGTAAGTTTGTCGTGAAATTGTCGCAAGACGCAGGTTAGTCGTGAGTTTGCCGTGGGATGCCGCAAGGCACAGGTTAGCCGTAAGTTTATCGTGGATTTGCCGCGAGGAGTAGGTTAGTCGTGAGTTTGCCGTGGGATGCCGCAAGGCACAGGTTAGCCGTAAGTTTATCGTGGATTTGCCGCGAGACGCAGGTTAGCCGTAAGTTTATCGTGGATTTGCCGCGAGGAGTAGGTTAGTCGTGAGTTTGCCGTGGGATGCCGCAAGGCACAGGTTAGCCGTAAGTTTATCGTGGATTTGCCGCGAGACGCAGGTTAGCCGTAAGTTTATCGTGGATTTGCCGC
>JBJEJX010000057.1:0-34114 GCA_051878345.1 Paludibacteraceae bacterium
ATGGAAGAGAAAAGTTTGAATTTCATTGAGCAGATTGTAGAGAAAGACCTGCAAGAGGGTAAGAACAACGGCAGAATACAAACGCGCTTCCCGCCCGAACCCAACGGCTACCTGCATATCGGACACGCCAAAGCCATTTGCATGGACTTTGGTATCGCTGAGAAGTACAACGGCGTGTGCAACCTCCGCTTCGACGACACCAACCCCGTGAAAGAGGACGTGGAGTATGTGGACTCTATCATGCAGGATATCAAGTGGTTAGGATTCAAATGGGGCAACGTCTATTACGCCAGCGACTATTTCCAACAACTCTACGACCTCGCCATCCGCTTCATCAAAGAGGGCAAAGCCTACGTGGACGAACAGACCGCTGAGCAGATAGCCGAGCAGAAAGGCACCCCCACCGAGCCGGGTGTGGCGTCGCCCTACCGCGACCGCCCCGTTGAGGAGAACCTGCGCCTCTTCCAGGCCATGCAGAACGGCGAGATACCCGACGGCAAGATGGTGCTGCGTGCGAAGATAGACATGGCGAACCCCAACATGCACTTCCGCGACCCCATTATGTACCGTATCATTACCACACACCCGCACCACCGCACGGGGCGCCGGTGGAATGTCTATCCGATGTACGACTTTGCACACGGACAGAGCGACTATTTCGAGGGCGTAACCCACTCCATTTGCACGCTGGAGTTTGTGGTGCACCGACCGCTCTACGACTATTTCATTGACCAGTTTGCCGATACCGACTACCGTCCCCACCAGTATGAGTTCAACCGTCTGAACATTACCTACACCGTGATGTCGAAGCGCAAGATGCTCCAGTTGGTGAAGGAGGGACTTGTCCGCGGTTGGGACGACCCCCGCATGCCGACCGTGTGCGGTCTGCGTCGGCGCGGCTACACCTCCGAGGCTATCCGCGAGTTTATCAACAAGATAGGCTACACCAAGGTGGAAGGTATGATTGACTTGGGCTTGCTGGAGCACACCCTCCGTGAGAACCAGAAAGAGACCGCTCCGCGTATCTGCGCCATTTTTGACCCCGTCAAACTCGTCATTACCAACCGCGAGGCACAGCCCGAAACCATTGTGGCGGAGAACATAGACGGACACCCCGAGTTGGGCACCCGCGAGATGATTTTCGACCGCGAACTCTACATTGAGCGCGGCGACTTCCAGGAGGTGGGCGACAAGAACTTCTTCCGCCTCAGCCCGGGCGGGCGCGAGGTGCGACTCAAGAACGCCTACATTATCCAGGCCACGGGCTGCGAGAAAGACGCCGAGGGCAATATCACCACCGTCTTTGCCACCTACGACCCCAACTCCAAGTCGGGCACCGAGGGCGGCAACCGCAAGACCAAATCGACCATCAACTGGGTGGAGTGCCGCTCGTGCGTGGATGCCGAGGCACGCTTGTACGACCGACTGTTCGCCGTGGAGAACCCGTCGGCAGAGGAAGGCGACTTCCGCGACCTGCTCAACCCGAACAGTTTGGAAATCAAGCAGATAAAGGTGGAGAGTGCGCTCCGCAAAGAGATGCACGCCACCGAGTATGTGGACGGCATTGCGCAGGTGAACCGCTACCAGTTGCTCAAACAAGGCTACTTCGTGGTGGATCCCGACACTACTGCCGACCGCCTCGTGCTCAACCGCACCGCCTCCCTCAAAGACAACTGGCAGAAATAAACCTAATTTCTTATCCGTCAGGGCAATCACGCATTGCCCTGACATAATTTTTTTTCTAAACCGATGAAGAAACTATCTATCCTTTTGGCAATCATTGCCTTACCGCTGCTGACTCACGCTGCGGGCGACACCATCCGCATCGAAGCCGAGACCCTCGAACCCGTCCACTACGAGCAGTTTGGTGAGTGGTGCTTCGAGTTTAACAGTGCGACTGCCATTGACGGGCTGAACTACAAAGTGCAGTTCCAATACGCCTCGGACGAGGTAACGGGTACCTTTACCAAAGACAACGGACTGGTATCCGGTATCTACTCTAACTTTATCCAATCCATCAACGAAGAGGGAACAGTGAAATGGATTCACCCGACCGCATTGACTTTGACCGTGGCAAACAAGCCTACCCCTTACGAGGGTCTCTTTTACCTGACGCTGGACGCAGATTTCGTGGGCGACGACGGGAAAGTCTATATCGTTCACGGCGAGGCAGACCAAATCGTGCCGCGCGACACCATCCAATACACTTTCCCCGAGACCGACCTGCACATCATCGGCGACACGGCGTTCCAAGTGGTCGGCAGACTGCAAGACGGCACGGAAGCGGCTGTCAGAATCAACAATCCCGCCATCGTTGGAGCCTACTCGCTGGCTGACCTCGTTCAGGCAGATACTTATCTGCGTTTCCCCGATGGCAAGGAAGTTACGCTCCTCTACGACGACCACGACCTGGCGTCTCTCCTCTCGAAAGACACTGTAACCATGCACGGGAAACAGTATGATTTCCAATTCAGTTTCCTCGCCACCGACACCGTGCTCTACCAACTGCGCATGACCCACGCCGTGGAGGCACACAAAGACACCGTGGACATCACCATCAACAACCTCACCATCGACGACTCCAACCTGACCTACTCGCGCACCCTCTATCTGGACGGCTACAACGAGCAGTACGAGGTGCTGATGGAGTTGGTTACCTTCTCCGTCAAGGGTACGGTGGTCGCTCCCGATGCCGTGGTGGGTATCACCAAACACTCTCCGACAGGCGATTCCTACACGTTCAGCCTCTACGCGGAAGTCTCTGTCGGCACAGAGAACGACTCGACAATCGTGCGCGCGGAGGTCATCGCCGCCGACTCGTCCTACTATCGAATCACCATGCGGCAGTTGGTCACCCCCACCAAAGACACCATCTCGCTTGCTTTCGACACCCGCGCCTATGTCGTACCCAACAGCAATGGCGGCAGTTATCAGGTGTACAACATGAACGATGACTACCTGATTTCGGTAGCCTTCATCGCCGATAGCCTCGAAGGAGAGTTCTCCTCGCGCAATGGAGACATCATCTCCCAATACACCTACCTCCACCACGCTGTTCGTCGCCCGTCGGGCAAGATGGACACCGTCATCGCGAAGATTGCCGACACGGAGTGCATCGTGCGCCAAACGACAGACAGTATCTTGGTGGACGCCGCCATCAAAGACTACGACGGCACATTCTACCAAGTGAAGTTCTGGTATGCCGTCCCCGTGCCCAAAGACACGATTGACGTAACCATCGGCAAGGCAGCCTTCTACAACGCTTTGGAATACGGTTCGTTCCAGCTCTACGGCATGTCCAACGATAGTGCCTATATCGTTTCGCTCTGCCCCAATGCCGACACGCTCGCAGGCACGTGGACAATGGACGGCATGTTCAAGCAGTCCGATTTCTATGATGTCTATACCTTCATGTACAAGTTGGACGCCAACCAAGTGGCAGCCGAGGTCATCTATCTCCTTGAAGGCGAAGCCACATCGTTTGTGCGCAACGACACGGTGTTCATGGACGCAAGTTTCATCTGCTCGGACGACAGGACGTACAACCTCCATTTCATAGCCGACACCCACACGCGTCTCCAATACGATGCCGAAGAGGGCGAGATAGACTATACCTTCTCGGCAGACGACAAGGTGCTGTTCATCACCAAGTATTTTGAGCAATATGGCGAGGTGTTCCTCAGTTTCTTGGGCAAGGGAACTAAGCAATATCCTTTCGCACAGATAGGTTTCTTCATTGAGCAGATAGACGCTACCTATATGCTGCCCGAGGGCGACTATCCCATTGACTACACCTACCTGCCCGGGACGGTAGAGGCGTCCCCGGGCGTGATGTACTACCAAGCCTATCCCTCTTATTTTGGCTATTTGGACAGCGAGGGCTACCTCATTGAGCCGTTTTGGTTCTTCTTCACGGGCAGCGTCAGCATTCGGCATACCGCCGACGGTATCCGCATGGAAGTGAACGCCCTCAACTCCTACGACCGTCCCGTCCACCTTGTCTATGAGGGTATGCCCGTCATGGACGCGATAGAGGAAGTGAATACGGAAAACGCACCCGCGAAGAAATACCTCCGCAACGGCGAACTGCGTATTCGCCGCACCGACGGCACCGTCTTCACCATTCTCGGACAACAGATAAAATAGAACCCGCCCCGCCCGCCCTGCAAAGGGAGGGAGAAGAAAATGCAAACTCATTAACAAAACTAATTTTCCCGCCCTCCCCCTTTGTAGGGGGAGTTGGAGGGGGTCTTCTTCTATGGTTCTCAATTATATATGGATAGCACTCATTCTGATTGCGGTAGTGGTCGGAATAGTGCAAGCCGTGTGCTACGGCGAGGTGGGTATCTTCAGCGAGATACTCAACTCCACTTTCGCAAGTGCCAAGACGGGTTTTGAGATTTCCATTGGTCTGACGGGTGTGCTGTCGCTGTGGATGGGTATCATGAAGATAGGCGAGCAGGCGGGCGTTATCCGTTCTATGTCCCGCGCCGTATCGCCGTTCTTCCAACGCCTCTTCCCCGAACTGCCCAAGGGGCACCCCGCTTTCGGCAGCATGCTGATGAATATCAGCGCGACCATGCTCGGCATTGACAATGCCGCCACCCCGCTCGGACTGCAAGCCATGAAAGAGATGCAGGAGAGCAACCCCGACAAGACTCGCGCCAGCAACTCGATGATTATGTTCCTCGTGTTGGTCACCAGCGGACTGACCCTCGTCCCCGTGAGTATCATGACTTACCGTGCCCAACTCGGTGCTGCCAACCCCGCCGATGTCTTCCTGCCCATTCTCCTCGCCACTTATTTCGCGGCGATGGCGGGACTTATCTCCGTGGCTATTGCGCAGAAAATCAATCTGTTCAACCGTGTGGTATTGGGTACGCTGGGCGGCTTGACGCTCTTCGTGGGCTTGGTGCTGTGGGCAGCCCTTTCCTTGCCGCAGGAGGTGGTGAGCAAGTGGTCTGCCGTGTTGGCGGCGGTCATACTGTTGGGAGTCATTTGCTGGTTCCTCATTGCGGGCATGGTGCGCAAAATCAATGTCTATGATGCGTTCATTGAGGGAGCCAAAGGCGGTTTCCAAACGGCTGTCGGTATCATTCCTTACCTGATTGCCATGCTCGTGGCGGTGGGTATGTTCCGCGCCAGCGGGGCAATGGACATGCTGGTGAGCGGCTTGGGATGGCTGTTCGCCGCCTGCGGACTGAACACGGATTTCGTGCCTGCGCTGCCCACGGCGCTCATGCGTCCCCTATCGGGCAGCGGCGCACGAGGCATGATGGTCGATGCCATGGTGCAGTACGGAGCCGACAGTTTCGTAGGACGGTTGGTGAGCATTGTGCAGGGCAGTACCGACACCACTTTCTATATCATTGCCGTCTATTTCGGCAGCGTGAACATTAAGGACACGCGCTATGCCGTGCTCTGCGGACTGATAGCCGATTTCTTCGGTATCCTCGCCGCCATTATCTTGGCATATATCTTCTTTGGATAGAAAGCCCCCGCGGCAGAAAGACCGCTACGCAGAAAGACTTGATTACTGATGATAATGTAAAACTAATTCACCCGACTCCCTCCCTCTGTGGGAGGGGCGGGGAGGGTTCAGATGATAACTTTTCTTACATATAATGGCAACGACGCACCCACTCCGTTCAACTTGGCGCAGGTGGGTTTGCAGGAAGGTCGCGTGGCTCGCTGGATTCGCGCGGTGGCGGCGGACTACGGCTATTCCGTGGGCAATATCAACTACCTGCTCTGCAACGATGCTCAGATTCTGGCAGTGAACCGCGAGTTCTTGCAGCACGACTACTACACCGATGTCATTACTTTCGACTACACCACCGCCCAATGCCTCAACGGCGACATTTTTATCTCGTTGGACACCGTGCGGAGCAATGCAGAGATGGTCGGTGCCGCTTTTGAGTACGAACTGTTGCGTATCTTTATCCACGGCATACTCCACCTCACGGGGCAGGCTGACAAAACGCCCGACACCAAAGCCGAGATGACCCGCAAAGAAGAGGAGGCGCTGCTTCTAATTATGAATTATGAATTTTGAATTATGAGGGTATTGTATGCCTCAAAGGAGTATTCAGAGTATTCAGAGTATTCTGAATTTTCCGAAAAACTCTGATTACTCCGATAATTCCGATAACACAAATAACTAAAAATAAACTCTTATGAAACAAAACTCCGAGTATCGCGCACAAGCGCGCGCGGCATTAGAAGGCCGCTGGACAGAGGCTGTCCTCATGTATCTCATTCTTATCGTGGTGGCATTCGCTTTCAGTGTGCCGTTAGGCGTTGTATCGGGTGTATATGCTGCCCGTCTGCCTTGGTTGGCGGAATCCATGTCGGGCTGCACCTTCCTTGTATCGGTGCTGCTTGTTATGCCATTGGGCTATGGTTTGAGCAACGCTCTTCTCTCTTTCCTGCGCAGCAACGAAGAAGCGACAAGCGGTATCCGCGAGATGTGGCTTTTCTTCCGCCGCGACTACTCTCGTTCCGTACCCGCTTTGCTGTTGGTAACGGTATTTGTAAGCCTGCTCGGTATCGTTACGCTGGGTATCGGGGCTATCGTCTTGAATTATGCTTACGCTATGGTTCCCTACTTGCTGCGCGACTATCCCGAACTGGGTATCCGCGAGGCGTTGCGCACCAGCAAGCAGATGATGAAAGGGCACAAATGGGACTTGTTTGTGCTTGACCTCTCTTTCATTGGTTGGCTTCTGTTGGGAATTATGACCGCAGGCGTTGGCTTGCTGTGGGTAGCCCCGTACATGGACACCACCCATGCCGCTTTCTACGAAGACTTGAAGAACGAGTGTATTGATGAGGAGTAATCCTCGCGCACCTCTATCTCCACGGGCGCGTTGAGGTAGATCGGCATGTTCTCCTCCGTGTGCCCTGCGGGGAAATTGAATACTACGGGATAACGATACGGCTCCACGGCGTGCCGTATCGTTTCATATACCGTGCACCCCATGGACGGGTCGTCCTCGCAGTCGCTGAACTGCCCCACTATCAGCCCGCTAATCCGCTCCAGCACACCGCTCAACCGCAGGTTGTTTATCATACGGTCAATGTGGTAGTGCCTCTCCCCTATGTCCTCGATAAAGAGAACGGGCGACGACTCACCCCGTCCCTCTCTGCAAAGGGAGGGAGATGACGGATTACCTTCGTCGGTGGAGACGAATCCTTCCCCTCCCTTTCTTGAGTCCTCACCGGCAACGCGCAGTAGGGAGGCTTTGGGGAGGGTCGGGGAAACTCCTGCTCTCCCCCTTTGCAGGGGAATCAAGAGGGGGTCAGTGTAACCCGTCCCCTGCAATCCGTACAGCACACTCAGGTTTCCCCCCATGAGTGTGCCTTTTATTTTCCCCGCTCTGTTGAGCGGATGCGCTGGCAGTTCATACCGCAGCACCTCATGCGCCAGTGCCCGCCGCATTTCCTCCCTTCCTTTGTAGAGCGGGTCGGAGAGGGTCATAATCCCCTTGCACATTGGCGCATGAATGGTCGCCTGTCCCGTGCGGGCGGCGAGGAGGTGCAGGGCGGTGATGTCCGAGAAACCGATGATGGGCTTGCATATCGGCGGAATGCGGTCGATGATACGCTGCAATCCGTACCCCCCGCGGGCGCAGAGCACCATGTCCACGGCGGGGTCAGCCAGTGCATTTGCCAAGTCCGCCACCCGCTCGTCATTGCTCGCGGCGAACCGCCCGGCTTTCCCGCGGGCATGTGCCGCCACACTCACCTCGTAGCCCCATTCGCGCAGCACCTCCGCCGCACGGTCAATATACTGAGGGTCTATCGCCCCCGAAGGCGAAACAATCTTTATCATAATTTCTCAACCTCTCGGCAGGGTAACACTGCCGATTCGCCTGCAAAGATACTGCTTTTTCCTGAATTAAGCAAACGAATCCGCACTTTTCCGAGTGTAGAGTTAGTGATTAGTTAGTGATTAGTTAGCGATTAGTTAGTGATTAGTTAGCGATTAGTTAGTGATTAGTTAGTGATTAGTTAGTGATTCCGCTACCCTTGCGCTACCCTTGCGCTACCCTTAGGCTACCCGCCGCCGACGATGCAACTACCCTGCGCGAGGGGTTCCGCAACGGACGAGTACTCATTCTCTGCGGCGACAAGACCCACACGCTCCGCGGTGAACAACCGTGCAGGACAGATCGTGATAACGGAAAAGAGGCTGCCCGATACATGGATTAGGCAGCCCCTTTTGTGTAGGTTCCGAGTGTGATGGTGTCTCGGCAGCCGAAGGACGGCAAACAATCAAGAGTACAGTTTGCCGACGATATAGTTGACGAGGCGTTGGGGGAGGAGCCATTGGAGGAAGGCGAAGAGATGGTACTCCGCGCCGCCGATGTACTGCGGACGCGGGTGGCGGGCAGTGGCGATACGGTAAAGGCAACGCGCCATGGCTTGGGGTGTCAGTCCGTGCTCTTCGTCATGCTCCATGGCGGCTACAGCCTGCTCTGCGTGAGGATAGAGTTTCTCCTGCTCTCCTTTGGAGGAAGAAGGACTGACACTGTGTTGGGGAATAGCGCTTGCGTCCGCGGCAGGCAGTTGTACTTTCTTGCGGGCGGCGGTGAAACCTGTCTGTACGTCGCCGGGCATGAGGACGGAGACGCATATACCGTAGTCGCGTACCTCGTTCTGCAGAGCGAGTGCGAAAGCGTTAAGCGCCGCCTTGCTGGCGGAATAGAAACTTTGATAGGGGATAGGCAGTATGGCTGCCACGCTGCTTGTGAAGATGATACGCCCCCGTTGGCGTTGCCGCATGTAGGGCAATACCTGTTGTACCACCGTTACCGCTCCCGTGAAGTTCACGTCTATCTGCCTGCGTATGTCCTCTATGGGGGTGCATTCGGCAGGACCGGAGATGCCGAACCCCGCATTCAGGATAAGGATATCGATATGGTCGGTACGGCGCATGACTTCCGTTACCGCGCTTTGCACACTCGCTTCGTCGGTAACATCGCAGGGGATACTGCCGCGTCGCGACAAGTCAAACACCTGATACCCGCGCTCGGCAAACAGTTGTGCCGTCGCTTTTCCTATGCCTGAGGAGGCACCGGTGATGAGAAGGGATGCCCTGCCTTGACCTTCCCCGCAGCCGCCCCGTTGCGCGTTGCTTGCGGAGACTTCGGAAGGGAGGGAAACGGAGTTGTCTGTCGGTTTGTTCTTGTTCATTGCTTAATCAGTGTGTTAGGTGCACTCCTTGACGGAGGACACGGGCTATGATTTCTACTGCTTCGTCTATGATGGGCTCGGTATGAGTAGCCATTAGCGTGGTGCGCAGCAGGCACTCTCCTTCCACGCAGGCAGGGGCTATCACGGGATTGACATACACGCCTTCTTCGAACATACGCTTGCCGTAATAAAGCGTATCCATTGTGTGGTAGGTGAAGATGGGGACGATAGGCGTGGGGGCTTCGATGATACGCACACCCGCTCTCTGCAAGCCCGTTTGGAAATAGCGTGCCAAGTGCATTAGGCGCTCCGGGCGCTCCGGCTCCGCCTGCAAGCGGCGCAAGGCTTCCAACGCCGTAGCGGCACTGGCGGGTGTGATGCTGGCGGAGAAGATGAACGGACGCGACACGTGGCGCACAAAGTCCGCTACCCTGTGTGAAGTGAGCATACAACCGCCTATACTCGCCAGCGATTTGGAGAAGGTGAGCATGGTTATGTCCACCTTATCGGTCAGCCCGAAGTGGTCGGCAGTGCCGCGTCCGCCGCGTCCCAGCACCCCGAACCCGTGCGCATCGTCCACCATTACGCGCGCTCCGTATTTCTCTGCCAGAGCGCATATCTCCGGCAACTTGCATATATCGCCCCGCATGGAGAAGACACCGTCCGTTACAATCAGGATACCCGCTGTGCGAGGGATGCTTTGCAGTTTCTTTTCCAAATCGTCCATGTCGGAGTGGCGATAGCGGATGGTGTGAGCATAGGTCAGGCGACAAGCATCGTAGATACTCGCGTGGTTCTCGCGGTCGTTGAGGATATAATCGTCCTTCCCGCAGAGCGCAGAGATGATGGCGAGGTTTGTCTGGAAGCCGGTGGAGCAGGTCATTGCCTCTTCGTAACCCGTAAAGTCCGCCAACGCCTGCTCCAACTGCAGGTGCAGGTCAAGTGTACCGTTGAGGAAACGGCTCCCGCTCACGCCCGAACCGTAGCGATCCAGAGCACGATGTCCGGCGGCAATCACCTGCTCGTCTTCGGTAAAGCCCAGGTAGTTGTTGCTGCCGAGCATGATAACGCGGTTGCCCTCCATCTGCACCACAGGGGCTTGGCGCGATTCCAGTACGTGAAAGTAAGGGTAAATATCCAGTTGGCGGACTTTATCCAATGTATCGAAGTGGCATTTCTGAAAGATGTCCATGGGAGTGCTTATTGGTTAGTGATAAGTGGTCAGTAGTTAGACTTTTGTTATGATTTAATTGCCTATTGTTTAGAAGAGTAAGGGGCAAAAAGCGAGAAGGGACGAGTGCCGGAATGTTCACAGCACCCGTCCCTTCTCAATAGGGAGTTACCAGTAATAGGGTATCTTACAAGACATTCAGTCCTTTGAGAATCTCGGTGGTCTTGCGTACAGCCGCCTCACTGTCTTTCAGGCGTGCTGCCTCAGCCTCTGTAAGTTTGAGTTCGAGCACCTTCTCAATACCGTTCCTGCCGATGATACAGGGTACGCCGATGGTGATGTCGGACATGCCGTACTCACCTTCGAGGGCGGCAGCGCAAGGAATCATCTTCTTCTGGTCTTTGATGATAGCCTCTGCCACGCTTGCGGAAGCGGCACCCGGAGCCATCCATGCGCTGGTGCCGAGCAGACCGGTCAGTGTAGCACCGCCTACCATAGTCGACTTCACTACCTCGTCAATCTGCTCTTGGGTCAGGAACTCGGTTACGGGGATACCCTTGTAGGTCATGTAACTTACGAGA
This sequence comes from Paludibacteraceae bacterium, assembly GCA_051878345.1. Lineage (GTDB taxonomy): Bacteria > Bacteroidota > Bacteroidia > Bacteroidales > Paludibacteraceae > Colicola. The sequence goes on from JBJEJX010000057.1 coordinate 10,951, forward strand.
GGAATCATCGTGGTGTCGCCGTGTCCGCCGATTACAAAGCCTTCTACATCGTTGGCGTTGCAGCCGATAGCCTGGCTCAGGAAGTACTTGAGGCGGGCGCTGTCCAATGCACCGCCCATACCAATCACGCGGTTGCGGGGCAGACCGAGCGCGTGGAGCGCGAGGTAAGCCATCGGGTCCATCGGGTTGGAAACGATGATAAGGATAGCATTGGGCGAGTAGGTGAGTACTTGGTTAGCCACCGACTTCACGATACCTGCGTTGATACCAATCAGTTCCTCGCGGGTCATGCCCGGCTTGCGGGGCATACCGCTGGTGATGATAACCACGTCGGAATTGGCGGTCTTGCTGTAGTCGTTGGTAACGCCGGTAACAACGGTATCAAAGCCCATCAACTGAGCCGTTTGCATGATATCCATTGCCTTACCTTCTGCGAAACCTTCTTTGATATCAATCAGACATACTTCGTTGGCTACCTCGTTCACAGCCAACACGTTTGCACACGTTGCGCCCACATTTCCGGCGCCTACAACGGTTACTTTTGACATAATTATATAGATTTAGAGTGTTTATACTTGTTCCTAATTCGACCGCAAAGGTACTGCTTTTTCTTGACTCGTGCAAATTATTTTGCATTTTGTAATGTAAAATAGTCAATTCTCCCCAATACAAGGCACTTTATTCCCTCGGCAAACTCAGCAGAATCACCTATGAATCAGAGAATATCGGTTTTGGGGTGCTGCAGGAGCCGTGCGGAAAAAGAACCGACAGTTGCGTTTGTCAATGATAAGACGACGTTTTTTGCGTTTTTGCTTTTATTTGCTTGCGTATGTCGGAAAAAAGCAGTAACTTTGCAAGCGGAATTTTGGGGTTAAGTTTCAAGTGTTTGAGAACGGGTACATAGAAGTTACGGGGGCTCGGGTGCACAACCTGAAGAATATCAGCGTGCGCATCCCCCGTCATGCGCTGACGGTGATTACGGGTCTGTCGGGCAGCGGGAAGTCGTCGCTCGCCTTCGACACCATCTTTGCCGAGGGACAACGGCGGTACTTGGACACTTTCTCGTCTTACGCCCGCGGGTACATCGGCAACATGCAACGGCCGGACGTGGACAAGATAACGGGTCTGAGCCCCGTCATCTCCATCGACCAGAAGACCACGAGCCGCAACCCGCGCTCCACAGTGGGCACCATCACGGAGATATACGACTACCTGCGACTGCTCTACGCCCGCGCCGGCGAGGCACACTCGTACCTCACGGGGGAGAAAATGGTGCACTACACCGACGAGCAGATAATAGACCTTATCCTGCGGGAGTACGGCGGCAAGAAAGTGCTGCTGCTCGCGCCGCTGGTGAAGAACCGCAAAGGACACTACAAAGAACTGTTCGACACGCTGCGGAAGAAAGGGTATCTGCACGTGCGGGTGGACGGCGTAGTGCAGGAGTTGCAACTCGGCATGAAAGTGGACCGCTACAAGCAACACACGATAGAGGTGGTAGTGGACAGGTTGCTGATAAAGAATGAAGAATCAAGCATTAAGAGCGAGGAAACGGGTAGTAATGTTGACAGCAGGCGAGACGCCTATGCCCCCGGTGGTGCAGAGGAATCGGTGGATATGGTACGGCTGCGGCAGTCGGTAGATAAGGCAATGACGCAGGGCGACGGGGTGATGATGCTGTGCGAGCACGGGAGCGACAAGGTGCGCTACCTGTCGCGCAACCTGATGTGCCCCACAACGGGACTTTCCTACGCCGACCCCGCGCCGCACACGTTCTCGTTCAACAGTCCGCAAGGGTGGTGCCCGTGCTGCAAAGGACTGGGTAAGATTCGTGCGGAACAGGGTGCCAAAGGGGAAGAACAGGGACTGCTTTCAGACGAGGTGCTGGAAGGCGTGGTGCATGACGCGGACTGGTATGAGAAACTGGTGGCATTGGCAAACACGACGACACACGAAGATGAGGAGCAGACGGAAGACGAGGAGCAATGGACAGAGTGCCCCGTGTGCCACGGCAAGCGGCTGAACCAAGAGGCGTTGAGTTACCGAATAGCGGGCTACAGCATAGCCGACTTGGCGGAAATGGATATAGACGAGTTGGTGCAGACAGTGAAGAGCACCGCATTCTCGTTGGGACACCTATCCGCTACGCAGTTGGCGGTAGCGGAGCCGATACTGCGGGAGATAAGCAAACGGCTGGAGTTCATGCAGGGCGTGGGACTGAGTTACCTGTCGCTCAACCGATCGTCGGACAGCCTGTCGGGCGGTGAGAGCCAGCGCATACGCCTTGCCACGCAGATCGGGTCGCGGCTGGTGAACGTGCTGTATATCCTTGACGAGCCGAGCATAGGACTCCACCAGCGCGATAACGAGCGGCTGATTCGGTCGCTCAAAGAGTTGCGCGACATGGGCAACTCGGTGATAGTGGTGGAGCACGACGAGCAGATGATGCGCGAGGCGGATTATATAGTGGACATAGGTCCGAAGGCGGGACGGCTGGGCGGCGAAGTGCTGTTTGCAGGCACGCCGGAAGAGTTGATGAAGACGGACACGCTGACGGGGAGATACCTGAAACAAGACCCTCCCCCGCCCTCCCTACAAAGGGAGGGAGTAGACCCACCCCGTCCCTCCCTACAAAGGGAGGGAGAAAGTTTAGTTTCTATAGACGAAGGTAATTCTTCTACTCTCCCCTTTTGTAGGGGGAGTTGGAAGGGGTCTTCTCTTATCTTGCGCGGGTGCAGGGGGAATAACCTGAAAAATGTTACGGTGGCGTTTCCGTTGGGGAAGATGATTGGAGTTACGGGAGTGAGCGGGAGCGGTAAATCGACGCTCGTCAATCAGACACTCTATCCCATCCTATCGCAGAAGTTCTACCGCTCGCTGCAGAAACCGCTTGATTACGACAGCATAGAGGGGATAGAATTGATAGACAAAGTTATCAACGTGGACCAGTCGCCTATCGGCCGCACGCCGCGGTCCAATCCCGCCACATACACGGGAGTGTTCAACAGCATTCGCGAGTTGTTCACCCAACTGCCTGAAGCCAAGATACGAGGATGGAAAGCGGGACGATTCAGTTTCAACGCGAAAGGAGGTCGATGCGAGGAGTGCGCGGGGAACGGCTACAAGACCATACAGATGCATTTCATGCCCGATGTGTACGTGCCCTGCGAAGCATGCAACGGACAACGCTACAACCGAGAGACGCTGGAAGTGCGCTTCAAGGGGAAGACGATAGCCGACGTGCTGGATATGACGGTGAATCAAGCGGTGGAGTTCTTTGAGAGCCAGCCGTATATCCTGCGCAAGATAAAGACGATACAAGATGTGGGATTAGGCTATATCAAGTTGGGGCAATCGTCCACCTCGCTGTCAGGCGGCGAGAGCCAGCGTATCAAGTTGGCGACGGAGTTGGCACGCCCCTCGACGGGCAGAACGCTGTACATACTCGACGAGCCGACCACGGGATTGCACTTCGAGGACATACGGGTGCTGATGGGTGTGCTGCGACGACTGGTGGACAAGGGCAACACGGTGGTTATCATAGAGCATAACCTCGATGTGATACACGCTTGCGATTGGTTGATAGACATGGGTCCCGAAGGGGGGAAGCAGGGGGGTACAATAGTAGCCTGCGGCACGCAAGAAGACCTGCGGAAGTGTCCTGAAAGCATTACGGGAAGGTACCTATAACTCCGCTGCGCTCCGTGTTAGAAACTTTGTGTTAGAAACTTCGTGTTTGGAACTCCGCTGCGCTCCGTGTTGTGAACTTCGTGTTAACTGGAACCGGCTAACACAAAGTGAGCAACATGAAATGACCAACGTGAAACGATTATGGCTTCTTCTTTGGCGATATTATCTTTGGTGATGGGAGTGATATTCATTACTCCTTTGATTTGCAGGCGATTGCATGTGCCGAGTATCGTCGGGTTTATCCTTATGGGCGTCGTGCTGGGACCGCACGGGCTGAACTGGATTGCGGAGAGCGAGACTATCAAAGTGCTGGGCAACATGGGTATGCTCTATATCATGTTCCAAGCAGGCGTGGAGATAGACATGAACGATTTTCGGCAATACCGCACGAGCGCGGTGGTGTTCGGCTTGTATTCCTTTATTATTCCTTTTGTGCTGGGCTTTTTCAGCAGTTGGCTGCTGGGCTTCGGCTGGAGCACCTGCGCCCTGCTGGGGGCGATGTACGGCAGCCACACGCTGATGACGTATCCGATAGTGAGCCGCTACGGCGTGCAGAAGAACGCGGCGGTGAACATCGTGGTGGGCGGAACGATGGTGTCTATTACGCTCTCGCTGCTGGTCTTGGCGGTGCTGAAAAGTCAGATTCTGACCGCCTCCTCCACCGTCTCGCCGCTGATATGGTACGGCACAATGGCGGGCAAGATATTGCTCTTTGCGGTGGTAACGATAGTGGTCTTTCCCTGGCTAGCGCAATGGTATTTCAAGCGCAGGAAAGAGCCCGTGTCGTCGTTTATGCTGGTGATGGTGATGCTCGTTGTTTCGGCATTTCTCGCCGATTGGGCAGGATTGGAAGGCATACTCGGTGCTTTCGTCTGCGGCGTGTCGCTCAACCGACTTATACCCAACCTGTCGCCCCTGATGAGTAGTATCACGTTCTTCGGTAACAGCACGTTTGTGCCGCTTTTCCTGCTGGGTGTGGGCATGATGATTGACATCTCGCTGTTGTGGGAAGGGTGGACGACACTATTAATAGCGGGCGTGATGATACTCACAAAGTTGGCAGGAAAGGGCTTGTCGGCGTGGCTCGGACAATGGTCGTTTCACCTGTCGGGCGAGGAAAGGCGGCTGATGTTCGGTTTGACGCATGCCACGGCGGCGGGGACGCTGGCGATAGTAACCATCGGCTATCAGGTAGGGCTGTTCAACGCGGAGATACTGAATGCCGCCGTGCTGATGATTCTGGTGCTCTGCACCTCGGCTTCATTCATCACGGAGCATGCCGCCAAGCATATCGCCTTGCAGGAAGAGGCGTTGCTGGAGAGCGACAGGACGGAAGACGAGTGGCTGATGATGTCAGTAGGAGAGCCCGCTCACGAGCAGTTGAAGGAATTGAGCCGCCTGAGCAGTCTGCATGAGTCGAAGTTAGTCTTGTGCAGCGATTGGCAGGACGCAGAGAGCATGGTGGAGCGCACGAGTACCTCTATCGCCATTTATCATGAGCACCAGCCGTTGAACACCGTCAGCCGCCTGCTGGTAGCGGTGCCGCGCTACGCGGAGAAAGAGCATGACTTCATCTCGTGCTTCGGACAGGTGAGGCGGCTGAGCAGCCAGACGGGTGCCCGCGTGGTGTTCTTCGCCAACGAGGAGACGCAACGCGCATTGCAGGCATTGTGTAGCCGACAGGGGAAGTTTCTGCGAGCATCGTATCGCGAGATGGAGGATTGGGAGGATGTGCTGATGATAGCCAAAGAGACGGAAGCGGATGATATGGTGGTGATGATTTCCGCCCGCCATGCGACTGCCAGTTACAATCCTTTGTTCCGACAGATACCCGACATACTGGAACGTTTCTTCGCCGACCACAGTTGGCTCATTATCTACCCGCAGCAGCAAATGGGTGCCGCCGTGCCGGATGTGTTCCTCACCGACCAACCGCCAACCAGCCGCACATGGAACCTCATCAGCCGCACGAAAGCGTGGATGCTCAAGCAACTGCGCAAACGGCAGGTGAGATAATCCATCCTTTTTGCTACGCAGCGGTATAAGGAGGATAAGCCTTACCGAGACCTATACCCATAGTAAATTGGAATGTTGCAAATGCTGCATGTTAAACATGCGCGTTTGCAACATTTTCTTTTATTCATTCGGTTTCTCCGATAGAGGGAGAATCTCGACATGTTCATCTATTACTGCTCTGTAGGCTTCTACCGCGGAATCCGGCACATAGAGCCGTTTCGCAGTAAAGACTTGTTGGATTCCAGCAGGTGGTGTTGGTGCCAAGCAGACTACATACTCAGGCGGATTTCTCCAATCGAATATCGGAGGATCGATGCTTCGTAGGCTTGCGGGAAGGGTAACACTTTTCAACTGCTCACACTCAGAAAAGACATATAAACTGATACTCACAGTGCCCTCCCTTACTGCATAAGATTCAGGTTGTGTATCCTCTCCTTTGCAAGCATAGAGTACATCGTTGATATACACAAACCCGTTCGGTTTTTTCTTATACCATGGGGTGCCGGAGAATGCGTTGTAACCAATAGTGATTACCGTTTGAGGAATGGTTATTTCTTTCAAACTTTTGCAATCCATAAACGCCTTCAACCCAATATCGGAAACTCCCTCGGCGAGGGCTACTGCCTTCAAATTCTTGCACCCCGAAAAAGCCTGCTTGCCGATGTGAGTAACCGTCTTCGGAATCGTTACGGAGACTAAATTAGCACAATCCACAAAAGCAAAATCTGTAATCCATGTAGTACCTTCTTTTATCGCAATCGAGGTCTTTTTAGGCATTATTCCTTTGTATGCGTAAAGGATATTGTTGATATATACCTCTCCATCGGGTTGCGCTTGATACCAAGCCGTCCCCTCAAAAGCTCCCATCCCTATTTGGGTTACACTCTTAGGAATATCCATCACGGAAAGCGAGGTGCAATTTTGAAATGCCTGTTCGCCAATAGTCGTTACACTATTCGGAATATGGACTGAGGAAAGCGAGGTACAGCCTCTGAAATCTCCTACAGAAATAGCAGTTATGCCATTCCCAATATGGACTGATTGCAAAGAAATACAATCCATGAATACACCTATATACTCCGGTTTTGAGAGGGGTCGATTGTGTTTTGGTCCAAACCTTGTTACGCTATTCGGAATGGTGATAGAGATTAGGCTACGGCAATTATTAAACGCATTTTCTCCTATGGCTGTAAGTCCTTCCGAAAGATGAATATCTGTAAGTGCGTAACAATTCCGGAAAGCGAAATCTCCCATCTGTTGAACTGTTTGCGGAATGGTTATAGAAACAAGGGATTGACAGCTTTGAAAAGCCGCATTGTCAATGTCGGTTAAGCCCTCCGGCAGCAGGACATGAGCGAGAGAGTAGCAGTCACTGAAAGTTGCGCGCTCTATGTGTGTTACTCCTTTGGGAATGACTATGGAGGCGAGGGCATGACAATTGCAAAAAGCACCTTCACCTATCGTCTTTATCGTTTTTGGGAGGGCTATGGAAGTAAGCCCTATGCAATCTTTAAAAGCATAATCAACGATGTCGGTTGTACCATTGCGTACTTTTATAGCAGTTTTTGTCATCGTCATCTTGCCCTTGTAGGCATAGAGCACATTGTTGATATACACCACTCCATCCGGCAGGCTATCATACCATGGTGTGCCCTTGAAAGCATCTCGCCCTACACTATTGACGCTCTCAAGTATAGTGATATTACTCAGTTGAGAGCATTTCATAAAAGCACGTTCTCCAATAGTGGTAACTCGTTCGGGAATGACAATGGAGGTCAAGCTCTCACAACCTTCAAAGGCATTAAATCCAATGTATTGCACGCCATCGGGAAGGGTTATTTTTGTGAGCCCTTTGCAGAAAGCAAAAGCATCCTCTGCAATACCGACAATCGTGTTAGGGAGGGAAATAGAAGTGATATGAGCACACTTGTAAAATGCACCTCCGTCAATGCGCGTTACTTGGTAGGTGGTATCATGGTATGTGATTGTTTCAGGGACAACAATTTCTCTTAATTCCTTTTGCTCATCCTCCAGTTTCGCCAACTCAACGGTGAAAGGCGGAAGAGTTCTGTTAGTGATGTTATAATGGAAACACCCTACCCGGAAATCGTAGGCATGAAGACAGGCTGTTGCTGAGAGGGTCAGCAACAGGAATAGTGAGAATCTTTTCATATTGGGTAGAATTTCAGTTAATAATCAAAGTTGAGGGAAGTGGAAGTATATTTCCGAAAACCCATACTAAATTTGAATGTGGCAATTGTTGCAAATGTTACATGTTAGGCTTGTACATTTGCAATGTTTTTTATTCATTCGGTTTCTCGGATAAAGGGAGAATCTTGACATGTCTATCAATTACGGCCTTGTAGGCTTCTACCGCAGAATCTAGCACATAGAGCCGTTTCGCGGTAAAGACTTGTTGGATTCCAGCAGGTGGTGTTGGTGCCAAGCAGACTACATACTCAGGCGGATTTCTCCAATCGAATATCGGAGGATCGATGCTTCGTAGGCTTGCGGGAAGGGTAACACTTTTCAACTGCTCACACTCAGAAAAGACATATAAACTGATACTCACAGTGCCCTCCCTTACAGCATAAGATTTAGGTTGTGTACCCTCTCCTTTGCGAGCATAGAGCACATTATTGATATACACAAACCCGTTCGGTTGTTTCTTATACCATGGGGTGCCGGAGAAAGCATTGTAACCAATAGCGGTTACTGTTTTGGGAATGATTACTTCCTTCAAACTCTTGCAATCCATAAACGCCTTCACTCCAATGCTCGTAATGCTATTGGGTAGAGTAATTGCCTTCAGGTTCTTACATCCTGAAAAAGCCCAACTACCTATGTGGGTTACCGTTTGAGGAATGGTTATTTCCTTCAAACTCTTGCAATCCATAAACGCCTTCACTCCAATGCTCGTAATGCTATTGGGTAGAGTAATTGCCTTTAGGTTCTTACATCCTGAGAAAGCCAAATTACCTATGTGAGTTACCGTATTCGGAATTGATGCAGTCGCTAAATTGACGCAATCAGTAAAAGCATAATCTGCAATTAAGGTTGTACCATCTTTTATGGAAATTGAAGCATTTTTAGGCATTGCCCCTTTGTATGAATAAAGGATACTGTTGATATACAATACTCCATCGGGTTGTGCATCATACCATGCAGTTCCTTCAAAAGCCCCTTTCCCTATGTTTGTTACATTATTAGGGATGTCAACAATGGAAAGCGAAGTGCAATTTTGGAATGCGGCTTCACCTATGATAGATATACTATCGGGCATCTCAACATCGGATAGAGATGTACAATCCTGAAATGCAACTCCACCAATGGTGGTTACGCCACTAGGGATACGGATGGAGGTTAGAGAGGTACAGCCTCGGAAAGTCCCAACAGGAATGGTAGTTACACCTGCCCCAATATGTACCGAGTGAAGAGATTTGCAGTCACTAAACACCCCCCACGGAATATCCCTATACGCAGGAAGCTGCAAGTTCTGCGAGCCAAAAACCGTTACGCTATCAGGGATAATAATAGATGTTAAGCTTTGGCAACTATTGAACGCATTTGCCCCGATACTTTTTAGACTCTTTGGCAGATATAGAGCAGAGAGAGTATAACAATTTCTAAAAGCGTTAGCCCTAATACTTTTCACTGTCTGCGGAATTGAGATGGAGGAAAGCGCATGGCAATCTTGGAATGCCATATCCCCGATTTCAGTTAATCCATCTGGTAGAAGGACATGGGTGAGTGAGTAACATTTGTTGAATGTATTGCTTTCTACACACTTTATTCCTTCTGAATAGACTATCGACTTTAAGGCTACACACTTTTCGAAAGCATGTCCTCCTATCCATGTTACATTTTGGGGAATAACAATGGAAGTAAGACTTCTACAGTTGATAAAGGCTCTCGCCCCTATATGTTTTGTGCTCTCAGGAAGAATTATTGTTTCGAGATTATTACAATAACCAAAAGCTTCTGTACCGATAACGGATATAGTGCTTGGAAGGGTTATGGATGTCATGTGCTCACATTGATGAAATGCTTTGTCGCCGATACGAGTTACAAGATAAGTTACATTGTCACAAGTAATCGCTTCCGGTACTACAATTTCTTTTAGCTCCTTTTTTTCATCAATTAGTTTTGCCAACTCAACAGTAAATGGTGGTTGTGTGTTGTTGGTAATGTTGTAATGAAGACAGCCTCCCTGAAAATCATAGGCATGGAGGGAAGTTGTAACGGTGAGGATGAGGAGAAAGAGGAATAGTGTTCTTTTCATATGCATGTGGTATTTGTCAAAAACGGTTGCAAAGATACAACATTTTTTTGTATTTTGCAAATGGTTTTCCTAAAAAACAAAAAAGAGTTCGCCCTTGGGAAACAAGGGGAACTCTCAGATAGAATCGGGATTTGTACTGAGTATTCGTCAGTAAGTGCTACTTGCCCAGACCCAATCCGAAATGCAAACCGCAGTTGGCTATCTTCTTCTCGCTCTTCGGCACAATCTCCAAATTGACACCCACACTGAGCATTACTTTCTTCAAATAGAAATTCAAAGACGGTGTCATGGTGTAGCCCATTGCGAATTGCAACGTTTGACCAAAAATCTTATTCTCTTCCAACAAGTAGAAATCCTGTGCATTACCCCCATAACGGAATGTCCACAAGAAGGGTACGCTAATGCCAATCCAGTCAGCCACAAAGAAGTTCAAACTGGGACCCACATCCGTAGTAAGGTACCAACACTTTTCTCCCGTGTAGTTCGGATTGAGTTGAGCGGCCTGAAAACCATCCTGCAAACCGAAATCCATGCTCTCACGGATAACCACACCTATATAGGCCTTGGTGGTAAACTCCAAACCGACACCATAACGACTCATGTGCACGAAATCCTTACCCTCAAAAGTGGAAGTGTTGTAGAAGAGGGTAAAATGCGCGTGTTTGCGTGCAAACTGGTTCCACTTGGATTCTTTTTTCTCCGTCTTTTCGTCAGATGAAGTCGTCTCTGCGGCAAACAAAGCCATGCTGCCACACAACAAAAGCGTAAAAATAAATAGTTTTCGCATATTGTAAGATGTTTACATTAGTGTCGCCACCCTTTCATACCATTTCCGTTCATCCACCTGCTACCGATATCCACCCGCACAACCACCGAAAAAAGCGCAAGCCAATCCCGCCAACCATCCTGTGCGGAACAGTATGTGTTGTCCGAATAACACAAGCACTTTTCCAAAACACGCCGCAAAGATACTACTTTTTTATGAAATACACAACTTTTATTTAAATTTTTTGGTTATTTATGTTCCTTATGTCCCAATTTGTTGAAAAACACGGCCTTATCTGCGTATCCGATGCCTGACAGAAAAGCAGTCTATTGACGACCGCAGGAAAACATGTAATTATCTGATAATTCAGCCTTCATTGTTCCTTAAAAATCCATTGGTTTTGGCTAACAGAAGGATATTTCTCGTACCGAACTCGCGTTAATTTCAAGTGGTACAAAGGCAGGGTACCGTCGGCTTGGTCTGTTTATTATCATCTACGAATCACCAAAGATTGGCTCGGCGGAATTTCGACAAGCATTCAACAAGCCCTCTACAATCACCCAAGAATAACCCATGAATAACCCATGAATAACCCAAGATTGTCTCGAAGAAGGCTGTATCCGAAAAGCAGCAATGAGAGGGGACGAGGGGATGGAATAATGTGCGGACAAAGAAGAGATGCTACCTCAAAAAAAAATTCCGCCAATTATTTGCGTATTTCGGGAAAAAGCAGTACTTTTGCAGAGGGATTAGGAGGAGCGAATGATATACTTTGGGCGGTGAGCAATGAACGTTGGTCGATTACAGTTGTTAAGATTCTTATGATTCGATATTGTTTAGCAAATATATTACCTATACAACTGCTGTTTCTATTTATCGCATCGTTTGGCATACTTATTTATGTTGTTTGGCAGCGGGAGAAGTCGGCGGAAGACGCAGAGAAGTACCCGGCAGGCACCAAAGAGGCGCGGAAAAAGAGAGGTCGGATATTGTTGATTACCACTATTTCACTTGTTCTGTTGTGGGTTCTCCCTCAGTTTATCATAGACGTTACTACCTATGTCCTTTATCCGCAGGAGAGAGAGTCATTCACGTTTCATCGGACAGGTATTTTGCCTTTATCTGTTATAGTGTATGGCCTTCTGTCTGTGATTTATAACATCGTTCAGTCTTTTGCCAAAGAGCGGGCAGCAGAAGCATTCATCGCCACATTGGCGATATTGGTTATACTGCTCGTGGGCGGGTATTATATCCATCGGTCTATTCGTGAAAAACAGAAATCCGCGCATCCATGCTCGGAGCAGCCGATTCCGCAAGCAATACCCTCCAAGCAGAGGACGGCTTTATTCGGGACATAACAAACTGATTGATAAACAACATTAAACTTTTTATTTTTATGGAACTAGATTCTCTTAAAATTTTTCTTTTAGTTCTCTGTTCGCTAACACTTTGCCTCTGTTTAGGCATTGGTCTATGGTTTTTTGTCAAGCGCAATAACGAAAAACAACAGGAAAAATGTGTGAAAGCATTCAGTCCAAAAGTGTTTCATCCATCCCGGGTCATGGTCTGCTATGCTCTTTTCTTTTTGGGGCTTGGTTTGATGTCTATATGGATGGCTTGGTCAACTGTATGGGGAGGTAACAACTTTGAGTTGTTCGGTATCTCCATGTCTTTTGATGACGTTCTTCTCGTATTGTTTTCGGTGGTGCTAATTCCTTTTTGCGCTTTATTGTTCTTTTGGGCGCGGAAGCCGAAAGGGGAAAGGGAAAACGAGGAAGATAAGGCGGGCAGAGAGTAATGCCCCTTTTATTGAGCATTGGTTTTGCATACGGTACGCGTTTCCGATATTAGCGGCAAAGGTTGCCGCTAATGCTTTGTATAAATGTCTGCATGAGAATTAAAATAGTTGATTTATTTGCATATCTCAGAAAAAAGTAGTAACTTTGCACCCAAATTGGAAACAAATTGAAAATTAGATTATATTCGCTATGAAAAAAGTACTTTTAGCAATTATGGCAGGGGCGATGAGCCTCGGAGTCAGCGGACAGGTAACCGCGGGCGAGACGCCCGCGTCCCCAGTGGCTGCGCATACCACGGAAGATGCCGTGCTGATGACTATTGACGGCAAGCCCGTGATGGTTTCAGAGTTTCTCTACATCTATGAGAAGAACAACCAAGAGACCACGATTGACCAGAAGTCTATCGAAGAGTATCTTGACCTGTTTATCAACTTCAAACTGAAAGTGGCGGAAGCCGAGGCGCAGGGTATCGATACCACCGCCGCATTCCTCAAAGAGTTAAGCGGCTATCGTGCGCAGGCTACTCCCAAGTACCTACGCGATGATGCGGCAATAGACAGCCTTGTGGAGATGAGTTATGCGCGTATGGCACGGAACCGTCGTGCCGCACATATCGCGATACAATGTCCGATGAATGCGCCGGACAGCGTGGTAGAGGCAGCCAAAGCCGCTATCGAAGATGCCCGTGTGCGCGTAACCACCGGCAAGGCTATCAAGAAAGGCAAGAAGATGGTACAACAGCCGAAAGAGGACTTCTTCGCCGTGGCTCGCGAGGTATCGACCGACCCCTCCGTGCAGGAGACAGGCGGGGAACTGGGTTGGATTACTCCTTTCCGCTATGTCTATCCGTTTGAGAATGCAGTCTATACCACGCCTGTGGGCGAGGTGACGGAGGTGTTCCGCTCGCCGTACGGTTTCCATATCGCCCTCGTAGAGGAGGAGCGTGCGCACGAAGAGGTGCATGCCTCGCACGTGATGAAGATGGTGCAGCGCGGCAACGAGGAGCAGAAAACCGCACAGAAAGCCGTTATCGACTCTATTGCTCTACTGCTGACGCCAGAGAACTTCGCCGATATGGCACGCCAACTCTCTGACGACAAGGGTTCTGCCGTGCGCGGCGGCGACCTCGGTTGGTTCGGCAAAGGTATGATGGTGAAGCCGTTTGAGGACACGGCTTTCGGTATGAACACGGGCGAGATAAGTGCGCCGTTCGAGAGCAACTTCGGCTGGCATATCATCTACCTGCAAGGCAAGCGCGGTATCCAGCCGCTGGACAGCATGCGTCAGCAGATACTGCGTCAGGTGCAGCGCGACGAGCGTATGCGTGCCGCCGACGAGTCGTTCATACGCAAGACCCGCGCGGAGTATAACCTGCCGGAGAGCATGAGCGACCGCGAGGTGAAGGAATATGCAGATGCGCACCTTGAAGAGAAGTACGAAGACCTGCGCAACCTTGTGCGCGAGTACCATGACGGTATTCTGCTCTTTGAGGTATCGCTGCGCGAGGTATGGGACAAAGCGGCAAAAGATACGGTGGGACTGACCAAATTCTTTGCCGCCAACAAGAAGAACTATCCATGGGACGCACCGCGCTACAAAGGATGGGTGCTGCAATGCAAAGACCAAGCAACACTGAAAGCAGCGAAAGCGATTATCAAGAACGCAGAGCCCGACTCCGTAGCGTCGTATCTCAACCAGCGCCTGAACATCGACAGCACTACTTATATCAAGTTCCAGCACGGACTGTGGGAGAAAGGACAGAACAAGATGGTGGACAAATACGGCTTCAAGGTGAAAGGGGCAGAGTGCGAGACGGACAGCCTGCTGCCGCACGTGGTATGCGTGGGCAAAGTGCTGAAAGCGCCGGAAGAGTACACCGACGAGCGCGGGAAGGTAACGACCGACTACCAAGACTACCTTGAGAAACTATGGATAGAGGCACTGCGCAAGAAGTATGAGGTAGTGTTGAACGAAGAAGTGATAAATACACTGAAATAGCCCTCCCCGCTTCTCCCTGCGAAGGGAGGGAGAATAGGGGGATACTCTGAGTTGTCCGAGTATTTGGAATAAACCGAGTGCTCAAGGCAGTAGTATGCGGGGTGCTAATTCTTAATTGTTCCATTATGAAACGTTATTGGTGGGTCATAGCCGTTGTAAGTGTGGTGCTGCTGAATGTGGCGGCACATTTCTGCATTTTGCGGCTTGACCTGACCGATGACCGGCGTTACAGTCTCTCGGCGGCAACCAAACAGTTGCTGGAGGATTTGGATGAGCCCGTGGAGATTACGGTCTATCTGACAGGCGACCTCAACCCGTCTTTCCAACGGCTGAAAAACGCCACAGCGGAGTTGTTGGAGGAAATGGGCGAATTGAGACCCTCTAAATCTCCCTTAAAGGGAGACTTCGCGGACGCTTCTTCAAAGGACGTTCTCACGGAATTAGGTCTTGCCCCCATTGTTATTCATGAGCGGGCGCACAATGGTACGACGGTGCAGCATACGGTGTATCCGTATGCGCTCGTCCGCTACAAGGGACGCACGGCTGTAGTCAGCCTGCTGCAAAACAACCGCGGAATGTCGGGAGAGGAGAACCTGAACGCCAGCATTGAGAACCTTGAGTATGCCTTCGCCGAGGCTATACACCGCGTGCAGCAGACAGAGGTACCCAAAGTGGCGTTCCTCGAAGGGCACGGCGAGTTGCCGGAGCAGAACGTGTACGACATCAGTCTTGCACTGAGCAAGTATTTTCAGATAGACCGCGGCGCGTTGGGCAGCGACCCGTACGCGCTGGACGGCTATCAGGCAGTGGTAATCGCCGACCCGCAGACACCCTTCTCGGAAGCGGACAAGTACATTCTCGACCGCTACATACAGCAGGGCGGCAGTGTCCTGTGGGTACTGAACGGCGTGCGTTTCTCGGAGGATGTGCTGGCGCAAGCCGGTTATACACCGGTGTTGCCCCTCGACCTCAACCTGACGGATATGCTGTTCCGCTACGGCGTGCGTGTCAATCCCGCCTTGTTGCAGGATGTGCAGTGTCTGCCCGTACCCGTGAACGTGTCTTCCGACCCGCAGCAGCCTAACCTGCAACCCATGCCGTGGTACTACGCACCGCTGTTGCTCACTTCGCAGGCATCGCCCGTAACACGCAATCTCGGGCAGGTGAGCAGTATGTTTGCCTCGCCTGTGGATGTGGTAGGCGGAGAGGACGGTATCCGCAAAGAGGTGCTGCTCGCGACCTCCACCGCCACACGCCTTATCCCCACTCCGGCAGAGGTGGACCTCGGCGACCTCAACCCCGACATGAGCACATTCCGCTATCAGTACGTGCCCGTTGCCGTGGCAATGGAAGGGCGTTTCCCCTCGGTCTTTGCCCACCGTATGGTGCCCGAAGGGATAGAACTTTCAGCCGCAGACAGGACTCCTGCGTCCACGGAAGTGTCCCGACAGGTGATAGTGGCCTCAGGCAGCGTGATACGCAACGATATACAACAAGGGAAGGCGTTGCCCGCGGGGTACGACCGTTACTCGGGCATGCAGTTTGCCAACCGCGATTTCCTTGTGAACGCAGTGCTTTACCTCACCGACGAGCAGGGACTGATTCCGCTCCGGCAGAAGACCATCGCCCTGCGCCTGCTCAACGACCGACGGGCGCATGACCAACGCACGCAGATGCAACTGTTCTCCACCATCACCCCGATTGCCCTGCTTGCCTTTGTCGGACTCATCGTTTACCTGATACGAAGGTACAGATACACAAAAGCCTCCGTGAAATTATAGAAGAGGTTCGGCATGCTCCGAACAACTCTGAACCATCCGAAAAACACAGCATATCAATTACCAATATGAAAAAGACTATTTTTATACTTCTTGCTGCCGTGGTTGCAGCGGGGTGCTGTCGGACGAGTGAGCCGACGGCTACAGATTATCTGGGCAAGACTGTACGCATCGCACAGTCAGAGATACAGCACAATCCTGAATTGTGGATGGCAGACTTCCTGAAAGCACCCAAATGGGATTACACGCAGGGGCTAATCGCCAAGGCTATGTTGGAGACCTATCTTGCTACGGGAGACAGCGCCTACCTGAACTACGTGCAAGGGTTTGCGGACTATTTCATCCAGCCTGACGGCAGTATCAAGACTTATAAACCGGAGACCTACAACATCGACCGTGTGAACGGCGGCAACTTCCTCTTCCTGCTCGACTCGCTGAACCCGCAGCCACAGTACAAGGAGGCTATCCGTCTGCTGCGGTCGCAGTTGGCGGCCCAGCCGCGTACCTCGGAGGGCGGCTTCTGGCACAAGCAGGTCTATCCGTGGCAGATGTGGCTGGACGGTTTGTATATGGGCGAGCCTTTCTACGCACACTATGCCGTATGGGCAGGCGAGGACACGATATTCAACGACGTAGTGCGTCAGTTCCGCGTGGTGGACAAGCACACGCTTGACCCTGAGACGAACCTCAACTTCCACGGGTGGGACGAGAGCCGCCAACAGGCTTGGGCTGACCCGCAGACCGGCTGCAGTCCGCACACATGGGGACGCGCCGAGGGCTGGTACGTAATGGCTATATGCG
This sequence comes from Paludibacteraceae bacterium, assembly GCA_051878345.1. GTDB lineage: Bacteria > Bacteroidota > Bacteroidia > Bacteroidales > Paludibacteraceae > Colicola. Next base: position 28,081 of record JBJEJX010000057.1, read on the forward strand.
ACGTGCTGGACTATCTGCCTGCCGACCATGAGGGGCGCGGTGACTTGATTGCTATCCTCAACCGCGTCTGCGAAGCACTACTGCCTCTGCAAGATACAAAGACCAAGATGTGGTACCAAGTGCCAGACTTGCCCGATGCTGAAGGCAACTATACCGAGTCCACCTGCTCGGCAATGTTCTGCTACGCCATGGCGAAAGGCGCGCGTATGGGTTACCTGCCCGCGAAGTTCCGCACCATCGCCCAAGAGACCTACGAGGGTATCTGGCAGAGCGCCATCGTGGAGAACGAGGACGGCACCGTCAGCCTGACACGCTGCTGCGCCGTAGCGGGCTTGGGAGGCAATCCCTACCGCAGCGGAGAATATGACTATTACATCCATGAACAGATACGCGACAACGACCCCAAGGGCGTCGGACCGCTGATTCTCGCGGGGTTGGAGTTGGCAAAAGAATAAGAGCCCTGAAGCAGGAACAAAGAACCAAGACTGATTACCTATGCATCAAGAACAAGGAATTAAACATAAAGCGATGTTGAACGAACACCAAGGAACGCGGAACAACAGAGGATTATATCCGTCTCTGATTTCTCAGAGCCGGCACTTTCTCGTCTTTGTTCTTTGTTCTTTGTTCTTTGTTCCAATACTGCCCATTGCCGCACAAGAAACAGCCATTGACAGCATGGCGGCACGGTGCCCGATAGACACCATACAAGGGCGGGCTATGTACCGCTATACCGTGGAGAAGAGCGTGGGACTCTACCGCGTGAGCAAGAATTTCGGAGTGTCGCAAGACCTTATCGTGGAGGCAAACCCAGAGTTGCGCACGCGCGGGCTGCGGTTCGGGGAGGTGATTTATATCCCCGTGCCTGAGGGTAGGAGCGTCAAAGCAGAGCCTGCCGCCGTTGCCAAACAAGAGCCTGCCGCCGTTGCCGAACAGGAGCCGGCACCGAAGCCCGACAGACGCAAGCCCGTACAGCCCCGCGAGTTGCCGCAAGCGGACACCGTATCCCGCCGACTGCACGAGCCGCGCGTAGAGGATCCCCAACCCGCGGAAACGCCTGCGGACAGCCTGCCTGCCGCCGATTCCACGGCGACGGACACCCTGTTTGTATCCTCCGACTGGAATGACTCCACCGCCATCCGCCTCTCCCTCCTGCTACCTTTCCAAGCCCGTAACGCCAAGCGCGACCAAGGCATGGAACGATTTATGGAGTTCTACGAGGGTTGTCTGCTTGCCGCCTACGACCTGCAAGCGGAAGGACAACGGGTGGTGCTGGATGTGTATGACACAGAGAAGAGCATTACCAACGTCCGCCAACTCATTGACAGCAACAGTCTTGCCCGTACACAAGCGGTGATAGGACTGGCTTACCCCCTGCAACTGCTGCAAGCAATGCCGTGGGCTATGGAGAACGAAGTGCCTATCCTCGCTCCCTTTATCGACTATATGGAGGGTATAGAGAGTAATCCGTACCTATACCTGTTCAATTCTTCCGCCGAACAGGAGGCACAGGCAATGGGGCAATGGCTGGAAGCCCGCCGCGACAGTGTCAATTGCGTACTGGTAGAGGCGAAAGATGCCGATATCCCCGCTTCCGTTCGCATTCTGCGCAAGGAGATAGAGGACAGACATATACCATACACCATGGTGTCCGTGCGGCAAATCCTCGGCGACTCCATTCTCCATGCGCTGCGCGACAGCGTGGAGAATATCTTTATCTTCAACACCGAAAAGTACAGCAACGTGCAGGTACTTATTCCGCACCTCCATGCCGGAAAGGGGGAGCACCGGATCACTCTCCGCGCACAGTACTCGTGGACACGCGAGAACATCCCCATGCCGCTGATATATACCTCCATCTTTGCGACGGAGACAGACAGGTCTTCGGAGCGGGCAGACTATGAGATGCTGTATGCCCGCTATTTCGGACACCAACACGTGTCGGAGACTCCCCGCTACGACCTGTTGGGTTACGACCTTACCCGCACCATGGCAGCGCTACTCAACGACACCACCGCCTGCGGCCTGCAGTCGGACATACGGTTCGAGCAAGTTGCCCCCGAAGGCGGATATATCAACACCAACGTACACGTAATACACACCAATCAGTAATCAACAATCAGGCATTCTTATCGTCATATTGTCCTTTGCGCCTTCTGGCTGGCGGCAGCGTGTGCGGCGGCGCAGCCCCGGCTGCACAGACCTGAGATATATCTGGGAGTGCACGGCGGGGTTACCGCATCAATGGTGCAGTTCTCGCCCACGGTGCCGAACATGTCTCCGATTACCGACGCCGTCGTTTTGGGCGGGAACGGGGGACTGGTGTTCCGCTGGAGCGGACAGAAATGCTGCGCCGTGCAGGTGGAACTCAACTACCTGCAACGCGGTTGGCGGGAGGCCAACGCAGAGGGAGCCTATACGCGTGCGCTACATTACATAGAGTTGCCGTTTCTGATGCATATCTATTTCGGCAGCCAGACCGTCCGAGGCTTTGTCAATTTGGGTCCGCAGATAGGTTATTGCGTGTACGACAACGGGGGGAACGGCACGAGGCAAACGAGCGAAGTGCACCAATACAGCCCCGTTGAGAAGCCCTTCGACTGGGGGATAACGGGCGGTTTGGGTTTCTATGTCCGCAGCCGCAACGCGGGACTCTACCAATTAGAGGTGCGCTACAACTATAGTCTTGGCACGCTTTTTGACGCCTCTCTGACGGCTCATTTCCGCAATTCAAACCCCATGGAGTTGTCTATCAATCTGGCATGGCTGTGGGAGTTCAAGAGATAGTAAAACGACGCTAATAACAAGCAATAAGGGCATTATAGAATTGGCAAAACAACGCTAATAACTAATAATAAGGGCATTATAGAATTGATAGAACAACGCTAATAATAAACGCAAATAATAAACAATATTTAATAACTAATACTAACTGACATGAAAACAAATTATGAGATTCGCTATGCGTCGAACCCCGTTGACGCAAAGAGTTACGACACGACCCGTCTGCGTAACGATTTCCTGATTGAGAATGTATTCACTCCCAACGAAGTGAATATGGTGTATTCCATGTACGACCGTATGATTGTGGGCGGTGCAATGCCCGTGGGCGAGGTGCTCACGCTGGAAGCCATCGACCCGCTGAAGGCTCCGCACTTCCTGACCCGCCGCGAGATAGGTATCTTCAACGTGGGTGCCGGCAAGGGTATCGTGAAAGTGGACGGCACCGCTTTTGAGTTGGACTACAAAGAGGCACTCTATTTGGGCAAGGGCGACCGCGAAGTAACCTTCGAGTCGTGCGATGCAGAGCACCCCGCCCTCTTCTACTTCCTCTCCGCGAACGCACACACCACCTATCCCGACAAGAAAGTGACGAAAGCAGATGCCGTGGTAGCGCACATGGGCAGCCTCGAAATGTCCAACGAGCGCAATATCAACAAAATGATTGTCAACCAAGTGCTGCCTACCTGCCAACTGCAAATGGGTATGACAGAGTTGGCTCCCGGCAGCGTATGGAACACCATGCCCGCACACGTGCACTCGCGCCGTATGGAGGCGTATTTCTACTTTGAACTGCCCGAAGACCAATCGATTTGCCACTTCATGGGCGAGGTGAACGAGACACGCCATATCTGGATGCACAACAACCAAGCCGTGCTCTCGCCGGAGTGGTCTATCCACAGCGCAGCCGCCACCCACAACTACACCTTTATCTGGGGTATGGGCGGCGAGAACCTCGACTACGGAGACCAAGACTTCAGCCTGATTACAGACCTGAAGTAGGACAGCCGAGGCTGTCCGACCGCGCTTCGCGCGGAAAGACCGCTTCGCTGAAAGATAAAGGAACAAAGACTAAACTGTTCGACGGATAAAGACGCAGAATACAAGATTGAAGACTAAACAGTTCGGCGGATAAGGATTCTGAATACAGGATTGAAGACTAAACAGTTCGGCGGATAAGGATTCAGAATACAAGAGAAGAGACTAAACAGTCCGGCGGATAAAGACTCAGAATACAAGATAGAAGGCTAAACTGTTCGGCGGATAAGGAATCAGAATACAAGATAAGAGACTAAACAGTCCGGCGGATAAGGAATCAGAATACAAGATTGAAGACTAAACAGTTCGGCGGATAAGGACTCGGAATACAGGATAAAAGACTACACATTTTCGACTCCGAGCATCAGAGGCGGGGGTGGTAAAGTCCTTCATCTATCATCTATCATCTATCATCCTTCATTATTTACCATTTATCATTTATCCTCTATCATTTATCGTTTATCCTTTATCATTATCCACAGCAAGTCGTTCTTCCTTTATCCTCTTAGACAACAAACAATTATCAACCCATTTAATAACTAACTATCATGAATCCTTTTTCTTTGGAAGGTAAGAACGCCCTCATCACCGGTGCGTCTTACGGAATTGGCTTCAACATCGCACGCGCGTTCGTTGCAGCAGGTATCAAAAACATTATCTTCAACGACATCAACGAGGAGTTCCTTGCTCGCGGTCTGAAGAACTATGCAGACGCAGGCATCACCAACGTTCACGGCTATGTTTGCGACGTAACGAAGGAAGACCAAGTGAAAGAGATGGTTGAGAAAATCCACGCAGAAGTGGGGAATATCGACATCCTTGTGAACAACGCCGGCATCATCAAGCGTATCCCCATGCACGAAATGAAACGCGCCGAGTTCCAGCAGGTTATCGACATCGACTTGGTAGGTCCGTTCATCGTTTCCGCCGCTGTGTTGCCTGAGATGATGGAGCGTCGTGAGGGTAAGATTATCAACATCTGCTCCATGATGTCCGAGTTGGGTCGCGAGACCGTGAGCGCTTACGCAGCAGCCAAAGGCGGCTTGAAGATGCTCACCCGCAACATCTGCTCCGAGTACGGTGCTTACAACATCCAGTGCAACGGTCTTGGCCCGGGCTACATCGCTACCCCGCAAACCGCTCCGCTGCGTGAGTTGCAGGCAGACGGCACCCGCCATCCGTTCGACCAGTTCATCTGCGCGAAGACTCCTGCCGGACGTTGGCTCGACCCGTCGGAGTTGGGTGGTCCCGCCGTGTTCCTCGCTTCGCACGCTTCCGACGCTGTGAACGGACACATCCTCTACGTGGATGGCGGTATCTTGGCTTACATTGGCAAACAACCCGAATAAGCCATGAAGAAAGTACTTTTCATTGCTTCTCTTGCTCTCGCGCTCGTAGCGTGCCAGCCCGCTGCCGAACAGGCGGCGAAGGTGTACGGTCGCTACGTGCCCGAGCGCAAAGACGACTTTGCATGGGAGAACGAGTATGCGGCTTTCCGTCTCTACGGACCTGCCCTGCTGCCTGAGAACCCTTCCAACGGTGTGGACCTGTGGCTGAAAAGCAGCCCCGAACTGCGTATCGACTCGATGTACTACCATGAGTTGGAGTTGGGCGAGCCTTACCATATCAACTACGGCAAGGGTCTCGACTGCTACAAGGTGGCGCATACCGTAGGTTGCGGCGGTCTTGCCGTAGTGGCTGAGGACGTGCTCTATGTGGGCGGACCGTACAGCCGCTGGGAGATACTGGAGCAGACGCCCGACCGCTTCTCCTTCCGTCTCCACTACGACAGTCTGCTAGTCTGCAACCAAGTGATGCAGGCTTCGGTCACCATCACCGCGGAGGCGGGCAAACTGCTGAACCGTGCTGACATCGTCATCACCAACCGCACGAAGATTGCTCTGCCCCAACTCTATGCGGGCGGCGGTATCTACCTGCACGACACGGTGGACAACATCATGCAGTGCAAGTGCGGCGCAGTGGCATACGCCGAGGACGCACTCTCCGACAAGGGAGCGGCGAAGATGAACTTCGACTACAACGGTTCCACCTCGCAAGGGCGCAACTATGTAGCAGTCATCACTCCGAATGCCACCCGTCAGGAGATTATAGACGGCTCCCTGCTGTCGATCAGAGAGTATCAGTTGGGCGACACGCTCACCTACTACTTCGGCGGCTGCTGGAGCGAGTGGAGCAACGGCGAGCAGACGATGGC
>JBJEJX010000058.1:0-1883 GCA_051878345.1 Paludibacteraceae bacterium
ACCACTAACCACTGACCACTAACCACTGACCACTAACCACTGACCACTAACCACTAACCACTAACCACTAACCACTAACCACTAACCACTAACCACTATCATTTTATCCGACTATGAAACCGAATGTAAAAAAGTATTTGTTTCCCACCATTGCAGTGCTGGCGTTGCTGGTGGGGTTTCTCATTGGTAATGCGGTGAGCAACAAGGTGAATGCCCAGCGTTTCTTCATTCAAAACGGGCAGATTTACCAAGCACCCGCCAACAAGGTGGAGCAACTGCTGCAACTCATGGAGTCCGCCTATGTGGACGAACTGAATATGGACAGTATCACAGATGAGGTGATGCAGGAGTTGGTACAGAAACTGGACCCGCACTCTGCTTATATCCCGAAGGAAGACCTTGAGATGGTCAATTCCGAGTTATCGGGGTCGTTCTCCGGCATTGGGGTGCAGTTCAACATACAAAACGACACGGTGCATATCGTGGCGGTTATCGCAGGCGGTCCGAGCGAGGGCGTGGGCGTGGTGGCTGGCGACAAACTCATTACCGTGGACGACTCGCTCTTTGTGGGCAAGCATATCAACAACGAGAAAGTGATGCACACCCTGCGCGGCGAGAAGGGTACGAGAGTAAAGATTGGCGTGATGCGCAGCGGCGAACCCGAGTTGCTGCATTTCACCATTACGCGCGGTGATATACCCGTCAACTCGGTGGACGCAAAGTTTATCATTGAGGGACAGAAGAAGATTGGGTTTATCCGCGTGAACAAGTTCGGCGAGAAGACCTACACCGAGTTTATCTCTGCGCTTGCCACGCTCCGTTCGCAAGGGGCGGAGGCGTATATCGTCGATTTGCGCGAGAACAGCGGCGGCTACATGGACCAAGCCATTCGCATGGCGAATGAGTTTCTGGCAGCGGGCAGTATGATTGTCTATTCGGAGGGGCGTGCTTATCCCCGCTACGAGGCGCGTGCCACCGGCACGGGGCGTTTCCAAGATGTGCCTCTGGCAGTCCTGATAGACAATTTCTCGGCTTCGGCGAGCGAGATTTTCGCGGGTGCCATGCAGGACAACGACCGTGCCGTTGTCATTGGGCGCCGCTCCTTCGGTAAGGGACTGGTGCAGCAGCAGATGCCCCTCTCGGACGGCAGCGCGATACGCCTGACGGTGGCGCGCTACTACACGCCTTCGGGCAGGTGCATACAGAAACCCTACACGCTGGGCGACCAAGAGGATTATCATATGGAACTGCTCGACCGCTTCGAACACGGCGAGTTCTACAATGCCGACAGCGTGCACTACCAGGACACCACGGTCTATCGCACGAAGAAAGGACGCGTGGTGCACGGCGGCGGCGGTATCATGCCGGATGTGTTTGTGGGACGCGACACCACGCTCTACAGCGCCTATTTCAACCAAGTGGTGAACCGCGCCTACACCTACCAGTTTGCGTACCAATACACCGATGCACACCGCAAGGAACTGAGCCGCTACAAAGACTGGCAGTCGCTGGAGAAGCACCTGCTGGATGCCAACTGGCTGCCGGAGTTCGTGCGCTACTGCAAGGACAAAGGCGTGGAGCCCAACCAACGAGAGATAGAGAAGTCGAAGCCGTTGCTTCTCAGGCTGGTGAACGCGTATATCGTGCGCAACATCCTCGGCGACGACGGCTTCTTCCCGCTCTTTGAGCGAGATGATGAGATAACGAAAAAAGCAGTTGAAACGCTTGGTAATTAACAATTAACAGTTAACATGCCACTGCTCTAACCACTGACAACTGACAACTAAAAAATTGGTACAATTTTTGCATAATCAAAATTAACCATATCAACCAACATTAAACAAAACTTTACGACAATGAACAAGAAATTTATTTGCCCGATT
>JBJEJX010000059.1:0-1857 GCA_051878345.1 Paludibacteraceae bacterium
TGGCAGCCGGCGACAGGGTAGCGAAGGGCATGGTGGCTACGGTGAAAATCTACAACGGACTCTACGAACTGATTCCCGTTACTCCGAAGGACGAACTGAGCATCACCCCGGGCACGCCCGCACAACCCGCATTGGCTACCGGCGCACCCACCGCGGCAGACCAGAGCAAGTATGTGGTGTACAAGAACATAAGCGTAGCCGCCGACACGGCATTCCTCGCTGCCAGCAAGAACACCGTCTATGGCATCATGGGCAACGACACCATCTTGTTCTACAACAATTTCAAGATAGCGGCTACTTTGGAGGCAGGCAAGCAGTACACCATAGAGGCAGTGAACTCCGTCTATAACAAACCGCAGGCATTGCCCATCGCGGTAACGGAGCAAGTGCCGGCAGAGGACGAGTGCGCGGGCGAGCACGGCTTGTACGACCCCGCGAAGGCGCTTATCAACTCCACTTACTTTGCTTCGGAGGGATGGGGCGCGAACGACGGTTGCACCGCCGACATCTCAAACGGCGTTATCAGTATTCACGTGGACAAAGCGTTCATCGATATGTGGCAAGGTCAGGTATTCGTTGACCCCGGCTTCACCTTCGAGGCAGGCAAGGCATACCACTATGAGTTTGACATCGTATCCACGGGCAAGGTATGTATGACCGTGAAAGTGAACGACAGCGATGAGGATCCCTTCTTCGTGCAGGCTCTGTATGACCTCAACATCGGCGGCGGCATCTACCATTTCGCCACAGACTCCGTATTTGCCAACGAGAACCTCGCTACCGACAAGGGTCCGCTTGTATTCGGATTCGGGTGGACGGACGGCAACAACGACATCACTATCAAGTGTATCAAGATAACCGAGATTGGTGCGGCTCCCGAACCCGTGGAAGAGCATATGTATATCAAGCACCCGTGGGGGACGGGCAAGAGTGAGGACTGGACTTGGAAAGAAATGTCGCAGACCAAGTACAATGCCATAGATGCGTGGACAGCCACCGGCGCATGGGGAGGCGTAGGTTTCAACATCGCCGACAATGCCGAAGGTACGGACGCCAAGTGGTTTGCCGCAGAGAGCATCCAGTTCCTGAACAAGGACGGCATAGTGGTTAGTGCGCCTGCCGTAGGTACCGAGAACTGCCAGTTCCTGTATATACCGCTGTTCGACACAGAGAGTTCCGTTGCCAATCCGACAGTGGTGATTGTCCCCACAGCCGAAGGTATCGAGAACACGGAAGTGAACGCAAAAGTTACCAAAACGATTCGCAACGGTCAGTTGGTGATTGTGCGCGGAGGGGTAGAGTACACCGTGCTCGGTGCACAACTCTAAGACCATAAACGGGTATAGGCGATTGGGTTCGCCTATGCTCTCAAAGGAAAGGATAATCCTTTAAGCGTAGTTTTCGTGGTTGTCGTGATTTACGAACCTTATGAAAACAACCGCAGGCGAGACGCCCGCGTCCCCAGTAAGCAACGGAAACAACAATACATACGAAAAACAGCCGCAGGCGAGACGCCCGCGTCCCCAGTAAGCAACGAAAACAATAATACAACATGAAAGCAAACCAATACATAGCCATGGCGATAATGGCGGCAGCCCTCTGCGGTTGCGGGCAGAAAGAGGAGTACCGCTTGGTATGGGAAGACAACTTCGAGGGTACGGAACTCAATGCCGCCTACTGGAACGCGGATGACAACGCCCGCGGCGGCGGCAATGCCGAGATGCAGTATTACACCCCGCGCAACATCAGCATAGAGCGGCATCCCGTGTCAGGAGAGAGTTGTCTCGTGCTCTCCGCCCGCCGCGAAGACTACGGCAACCGTCCCGCCACCTCCGCGCGCCTCAACACGCAGGACAA
>JBJEJX010000060.1:0-1822 GCA_051878345.1 Paludibacteraceae bacterium
TTGATGAGTAGAAACGCGTTTGGTATTGAATGTCGGTGGTACCGCGGTAGTCCAACGCCGCAAAAGTGAGTTCAAGGCTGCGTTCTTCGGGCGACAAAGTGAGGTGTGTCAGTTCGTCCACCGCGTAGTTCGTTTGATCCTCGAGCGTAATGCTGCTCAGCGCAATGCGCACGGGGGCTGTTTCGGGCAGCAGTTCGGATTTGTTGAGCAACAACAATCCATCGAGCGGGGCGATAAGCAGTTTGTCGCCTAAATCAACGGGTTGCACTTCGCCCAAGTTGAAAGGTTTGTCTCCGATAAAGCGGAAGAACGACTTGCCGTAATTGATAATGTTGCCGTTGCGCGTATGGAGGATAGACAGGGCGTTGTTGCATTGCACCAACAGTTCGTTCTCCGACCAAGGCAAAAACTCATACACGATGTCGCTACCGAGTCCGCCGGCTTGGGTGATATGCTCGAATTCCAACTTGTCGGCGTGGATATCCTTGCTGACAAGCCGATTGATACCTCCGCCTTCGGTGCCGATATACAGTTGTCCGTCGAAGAACGCCATGCACATGAGCGCACTGCTGTTCAGCGAGTTCTTTCTGCCTGCTTCACGCTGGTGGAGCGTCATCTTGCCGTCCCGAACAACCATCAAACCCTTTCCGGTTGCAGCCAGCAGCGTGTTGTCTTCGGTTACCAGCAACCTGCGGATTCTCATCCCCTCCGTTCCCTGCACAAAGGTAAATTCCGAGGGCTCAGTGCCGGTTGCAGACTGCTTCCTACACCAGAGTCCGAAGCCGAAAGTCGCCGCCCATATATTCCCGTCCTTGTCTTCCACCACATCGTACACATTGCGCACTTCGGGGTAATGGTCCACAATCTTCCGTTCCTTGTCCCCTCGTACCTCTATCAATCCTCCGGGTTTGCACCCCATCCAGAGGCTCTGCCGGTCGCGGCTTTCGTAAATGCAATAGACCTGTGAGCCGAAGGAGGCAGGCTGCCGAATGACCCGCCCATCGGGACACACATAGCCTTGCAGACACATCGTGCTATCATAGACAGCCAGTTGTTTGGCACCGCGTATGGATGCAAGAATGCACCCGTCGCTGAGTTGCCGCATCGCACGCACTTCATCCCCGTTCACGCATACGCCGCGCGTCGGAACAGGCGTAGCCACATAGATACCATGTTCGTCAATCAACCAATGATTGCCCTGACGGTCTTCGTAACGGTAAAGAATATCCTTGAATCGGAGGTTGCCTAACGAAGTGTACTGGTTTTTCTCTTTCCATAAATCCGGATTGGACCTCATGCGCACATGCTTCGCTGTCTCGCTATCTTCAGCGGGTACCGATTCAAACCGGCAGGTATGCGTATTGAAAAGGAATACACTGTCATCAATCAGACAGAAGAGATTATTATCGTTCGCCGGTAGGATGCGACGGATACGGTCGCTGGCTATATTCGGCTCGTCATCCTCTTCGGCTTTGAAAGCCACAAACTGGTACCCGTCGAAACGGTTGAGACCGTTGTAGGTGGCAATCCACATCATTCCCGTGCTGTCCTGGAGCACGCGGGAGGAGTGGTGGTGACTAAGCCCTCTGCTTTCATCATAGTAACGAAGCGAGTAGTCTTGTGCTTGCAGAGCGGTGCAAACAAACATGGAAACCAACAATGAGAAGGGTAGGGGTCTCTTGGCCATAAAGGCATGATGAACGGCATTTTTCATGGTGGTGTATCAAAAATCGTGTGCAAAGATAATAAAAACCTCTGAAATATGCAAATAATTCTTCTTTTTTTTGTTTTTACACCCATTTGGCAAATTATTGCACTTTTG
>JBJEJX010000061.1:0-6898 GCA_051878345.1 Paludibacteraceae bacterium
ATGTTCACCACATCGTAGCCCATGCCCATCAGCGTGCCGCTCACAATCTGATACACCATTTCGCCCGATATACGCGCGTCTCTGCCCACCACTATCTTGTTGTTTTCGGGTAGCGCTGCGCGGCGCTGCGTGGCGTATGCTGCCGTGAAACGCACAATGTCCACGGGGTTCAACCCGTCACCCACGCGACCGCCTATCGTGCCGCGAATACCGGAAATACTTTTAACCAAACTCATAATCTATTGGAATTAAAATGTTACTATACGAGCGCCACAAAACCAACCCAAACAACGGTTTACCGCCCTTTACGGTTTCACGCGCATATACAAGTCGTACCCGTAAGGCTTCACGTTGCTCATGGCTGCCGAGAATCCTTGCTTGCTCGGTACTATCACCTTGCATTCCGAGTTCGGATAGCGCATCAGTCCAATTGCCACCTGCCAGCCTACGCACGAAGTGCTGTTGTCGCCATAGCCGTCATATTTGAACTCGGTCGGGTAGGGTGCATCGTTGGTGTTCCAGTTGCTGGTGGTGTCGGAACCCTCGGTCAGTTCATACTCTTTGTAGCGCATCAGAATGGTCTCTCCCCCGCTCAAGCGGTCTATCTTCACGGTGTCTCCCCCCGCACTCACATACACCGAATCCCCGCGGCTGACGAGGTGGAAGTACAAATCATCGTATCCCGCCACGCGGTAATAGTCTTTCTCGTCCCATGTATAGTCGTCTCCCGGCCAGGTCTCCAGCACGCGGATACCCGTGCGGGAGATATAGTTCGCAATCAGTTTGTCCTCTTTCTCACGCAAAGCGGAATAACTGTTCTGCTCGCAACCCGCCAGCAACAGCACCCCGCACACACACATCCATCCGAATAATACCTTTTTCATCTATCACAATATACTTATTTCCAATAAAACATTTTCGTATGCCGGCACATCCTCCGTCCCCATCATGCCGTAGGCGGCATACCACGGCGCGGCTATCATCACCTTTGCCTCGTGGTGCCACTCGCTGATATTCATCTCAATACACATCGGCAACTCGCTTCTGCCCATTCGATATTCCTGCTCCGTATCCAGCAGCAATCGCCCTTGTAGCGAATAGGTCTTGATATGCAACCGCCACACCTCGTCTTTCTGCGGGAGGGCACTCTGCTCGTCCCCTCTCTCCACAATGCGCACCCACGCGCTGCTGAGAGGCATCTGCGCAAAACGCTCTGCGTCCTCTCGTGCCTGCACATAGCGGAGCACCTCCTCGTCCGCCGCCATTGCCATGCGCTGGTTCATCTCCATCAGTGCCAATGCCGCGCTGTCTTCTTTGGGAGCAGTGCCGCTTCGTTGACTCGGTCGTTGCGGACCTCTATGGTTGCAACCGACCGACATGAGCGCAATACCTAACCACAAAAAGCATACCAATCTGCCGTATGTACCCTTCTTTATCCCTTTCATTATTTACTTCTTCCGCTCCCTCTCAATGTCCTCCAAACGCTGCTTCCTGTACTCCGAAGGCGTCATGCCGTAGGTTGCCTTGAAGCACTTCGCAAAATACCGGGAGTCGTTCATGCCGACCATGTAGGTAACTTCCGTTATGTTATAGTTTTTCTGCTCCAGCAGTTGTGCGGCGCGCTTGATACGCATCTCGCGGATAAACTCCACAGGACTCAGTCCCGTCAGGCTCTTCAGTTTGTTGAAGAACACGGTTCTGCCCATACCCATATCGTCCACCAACTCATCCACGGTCAGCGTGTTGTTGTCCATCTGCTTGTCCATGATACTCAGCAACTTGGCGAGGAACGAATCGCCCTTCAACTCGTCATCGGAGGTCTGGGGGTCTAAGCGCATCAAACGCTGGCGATAACTTGCCTCCAATATCTGCCGCTGCTTAATCAGGTTCTTCACCCTTGCGCGCAGATACTCAGGTTCAAACGGCTTCGTTACGTAGTCGTCCGCCCCCTCCTGCATGGCCTGCAACCTGCTCTCTATCGCCGATTTCGCACTCAGCAGAATAACGGGCACATGCGTCAGGTCGGCACTTCCTTTCAACTGTTTGGTCAGTTCCAGTCCGTCCATATTGGGCATCATCAGGTCAGTGATAACCACATCCGGAATCTCTTGCTCCACTGCCTTCAGCGCCTCCACTCCGTCCGACGCCATCTTTACACGGTATTCGTTTCCTAAAATGTTGCTCAAGAAAGTGCGCATGTCCTCATTATCGTCCACCACCAGCACCATCCTTCGCTTGTCTTGTTGCCCCTCTATCTCCGCCAGTTTCTCTTCGAAGGTCTCTTTCGGAGTAATGGACGGACCGGTGCTGGTATCGTCCACCACGATATCCGCTTCCTGACCGAAATGCTCCGTTCCGCGTTGGAAGAGCACTGTGAAGGTCGAGCCTTTGCCCACTTCGCTCTCCACCTCAATATAGCCGTGGTGCAAGTCCACCAACTCCTTTATCAGGTTCATGCCAATGCCGGTACCCGTGTTGTTGTTCTGAGTACTTAGTTCGTTGTTGCTGGAGAAGCGCTCGAACAGCACGCTCCGTTTCTCCATCGGGATACCGATACCCTCGTCTTTCACAATCATCATCACATACCCCGGCTTCTCATCCACCACTACGGTGATACATTTTCCCGCGGGTGTGAACTTGAAGGCATTGCTCAGCAGGTTGAAAAGTATCGTATCCACACGACCTCTGTCCACCCATACCGTGCTGTCTTTCGCCCGCTTCTCAATAGTGAGGTTAATGTGCTTGTCGTAGGCCTCTTTCTTGAAGTTTGCACATGTGTCGTCCACCAGCAACCCCAAGTTGCTCCTCTGAACTTTCAGTCGCATCTTGTTGTTCTGTATCTTGCGGAAGTCCAGCAACTGATTCACCATGCGCAGCATGCGCTGGCTGTTGCTCAGCACAATCTCCAACTGCCCGCGCACACCGTTCGACAGCCGCTCCGTGTTCAGAATGTTGGTAACGGGACCGATAATCAGCGTCAGCGGAGTGCGCAACTCGTGGCTAATGTTTGTGAAGAAACGCAACTTGATATCCGTTACTTGCTGCTCCACCTTTATCTTCTGTTGCAGCATGTTATAACTCCACAGCACATAACCGATAGCGATAATCACTATCAATAGCCCTATGATATACATACATATAGCCCACCAACTGCTCCATATTGAAGACTGCACGTAAATGGGCAGTGTAATCTCGTTCGCCACCTCCATTCCTTCGCGGTTGGTAGAGCGCACATGGAAAACATAATGCCCGTGTCCGAGGTTGCTGAAAATCAACCTGCGTTGGTCATACACCTCTGTCCAACTGTTTTGCAGTCCTTCCAGCATGTACGAATAGGAAATCTTGTCGCTGCCCGCATATTCCAGCGCCGCATACTCCACCTCGAAGTCGCCCCCGTAGGCTATCTCTATGGGTTGGGTCGGGTCAATCCTTTCCCCGTCGGTGTAGCAACCAATGATTTGCATGGGAGGTACCGACTTCGCTGCCCGAATCTCCCGCGGGTCGAACGAACAATAGCCTTCCGTATAGCCGAACAGAATCACGCTGTCCGCCTGACGAACAGCCTTCGCCTCCGTAAACCATGCGTTCTCATGCCCCTCTAATGCGTTGAAATACAGACATTCACCCGTCTGCATATTCATCTGAGTGATATCTTTTTCCGAGCAGAACCACAGATACTCCCCTTCGCCCGTCATACTCATCACGATATCTTGCATTGTGTTGACGCGCTGAATGGTAGAATCGTTTTGGGCTACATCCAGCATGCGCAATCCTCCGCCAAATGTGCCAATCCAAAGTTTGCCTTGTCCGAAATACAACGCCCGCACGTCATAGCAAGGCAATAGCCTGCTGCTGAAATTGTGCAAATCCACCCGCAACAATCCTTTCGTCGTTCCGCCCCATAGAATACTGTCTTGCAGTAGTAAAGTCCTGACATTCAGCCCGTTCCCTACTACAATGGGATACTCGTATCCTCCTGTCGCTTTGTTGTAGGGCAGTATGTTGATACCATCGCCGTAGGTTGCCACATACAGTGTCCCGTCGTCCCCCTCGGCTATGTCGTATATGTTTGCATGGCTTGTTTCCACGTGGGCGCCCGTCGGGCGTTTCAGACCGTTGCCCTTGGTGCCGTAAAGGCGACCGTGCTTCCCGTCCAAACCACAGTACACGCGCCAGCGGTTCTTCACTATTTTTTGTATATCTCCGTTCTTTAGCGCCACGAAAGCGCGTACTTCTCCTATATCTTTTGGCGATTTCCGTAAATCATGCAATGTGTAAGGCTGCGAGTCCATGTTGATACACTCCACGCCTCCGTCGTATGTTGCTACCCACATCATGCCGTCCCTGTCCATGTAGGCGGTATGAATCATGTTGGTTATCAGACCTTCCAACGGATTTACCAGCATATCCTTCTCTGCGTCATAATAGCTCCAGCCGCCGCCCGTCGGATTTACCCACGTCCTGCCGAAACGGTCTTCCAGCACAATCAGGTTCTTGTCCAACTGACCCGCGTAGCGGCTGTCCAACGCGGGGGTGAAGTGTTTCCATTTACCGTCTCTATAGCGGCTGATTCCCTCATTGTCATTTGCTTGCCATGCTATCCCGTTGCCGTCCACCATCAGCATCTCATGCATCCTCTCCAGTTGCTCACGCATGCCGACCGGTATCTCCTCTTCTCTTTTCTCGCTCATCGCCTGTCGGCTCTTGTCCAGCATGAAGAAGTGTCTGTCATAGGTCATCCACCATAGTTGCTCGTCTTCGTCCTCAAATATCAAGTCCACGCGGTTGTTCACCTGCGCTTCTTCTTCGTTGGACATTGCTTTGAATACAAGGAAGTTGTAGCCGTCAAACCGGTTCAGTCCGTCCCATGTGCCGAACCACATGTACCCTTGTCGGTCTTGCAGTATCGACATCACCGTCTTTTGGCTCAACCCGTTCTCCACCGAGTAATGTTTCACCAAGTAATGCTCCGTCGTCCCTGCAATGCCGAATACTCCTCCTGCAAGCCACAATAGACACAACAGCAAGCCGTTGCGCCATCTTTCGTGCATCCGTTTCCAAGCAATATGTCTCATAGCAATATCTTTAAATAAGAAATTAAGTCTTCCTCCTCCCCGCCCCTTTTGCGGGGAAGGGTTAGGGAGCATGCTTTCTGCTAAAATCACTTTGGCGGGCATTGCCCTCTTTCGCCGGGATTTACTTCGCGTGCTCCGCCAATCCCTCCAAGTATCGTCCGTAGGCTGTCTTCATCTCTTTCCCCAATGCCGCCAGCGTTTCAGTGCTTATCCACCCGTTGCGCCATGCTATCTCCTCTATGCAGCTCACGTAGAATCCCTGCCTGTTTTGTATCGTTGCAATGAAGTTTCCTGCTTCCAACAGGCTGTCGCAGTTACCCGTGTCCAACCATGCAAAGCCGCGACCGAACAACTTCACTTTCAGTGTTCCTTCCGTCAGGTACATCTTGTTCAGGTCAGTTATCTCATACTCTCCGCGGGCACTCGGCTCCAAGACGGCTGCTTTCTCGCATACGCTCTTATTGTAGAAATATAACCCGGGTACGGCATAACGGCTCTTGGGTTGAGCAGGTTTCTCTTCGAGGCTCAGCACCCGTCCTTCACTGTCAAACTCTACCACGCCGTATGCCCGAGGGTCGCTCACCTCATAGCCGAAGATACAAGCCCCCGCCTCGCCGCGTTCCACATCGGCTACCGCCTCGCGCAACATCTTGCTGAAGCCCTGTCCGTAGAACATGTTATCACCCAGAATCAAGCACCCGGGCTCGCCGCCCAAGAACTCCCGACCCAGTACAAACGCCTGCGCCAATCCGTTGGGCACCTCTTGTATCTTGTATTCGATCTGCATACCGATACGGCTTCCGTCGCCTAACAATTCTCTGAACATTGGCAAGTCGCGAGGCGTGGAAATCACCAGCACTTCCTTTATTCCTGCCAGCATCAGCGTAGATAACGGATAGTAAATCATCGGTTTATCATACACAGGCATAATTTGCTTGCTAATCGCTTTGCTCAATGGGTACAAGCGCGTCGCGCTGCCTCCCGCTAAAATAATTCCTTTCATATTCTTAACAATTAAATATCTGAATTTGTTTCCTCCTTCATAGGGAGAATAAGGGTAATCTAAATCGCCCGCAAAGGTACTAAAAAAAATCCTCATTTCCAAATTTTTTAGTAAAAAACATCACTTGGTGCAGAAAATTGCGCCAATTGTCAATCTTCGCCCTCTTTTTCCCTCTCGCTACCCCTTCTGCGCCTCCGAAAAGACCTCCTCTCTTCCTCTTTCCCCTCCTTATAATCTCCGTTGTCATTTTGTAAACTATATTATCCTTTTGTCTCTCAAAATGAAACTCGAGACTTTTTCGAGTCGCTTTCGGGAGTTTGTCGAGACCTTATCGAGACCCTGCAACACCCGGACAAGATATCATTCTGTTAGTCATTGCCGCGAAAAGCCGAAAAAAAGTAATTCTCGCTCGCGCACGCGCGAACATTATGAATGATAGCACAAAAGCGACGAAGATGGACATTGACAAAAGACAGAAACACCCGATTAACCGTCCTGAATCGGAGTACAGGATTTTCCTTGTATAAAAGTGCTCAAAAAATATATGTTGATTTTCAATTACTTACAAAGAAAGTGCAAAAAATCTTCCAAAAAATTTGGTCATGTCGTAAAAAAGCAGTAATTTTGCACCCGCTTTCGAGAAAGAAACAATTTCTCAAAGCATTTGACCAAGCAAATCTAAGTAGAACCATCAAACGATGTTCTAATTTTTTTGCGCCAAAGTCAAATAGTGCTCTCTGAAAACCTGATTTCTAAGTAACACTGAAAATCAGTAAGTTACGAAGAAAATGCAAAAAAGTTGCTTAAAAATTTGGTCATA
>JBJEJX010000062.1:0-31853 GCA_051878345.1 Paludibacteraceae bacterium
TGTGGGCAGACCAAGTGGTTATTGCTTGGAACTTAGGCGAGAATGGCACTGCGCCTACAGCCGCAAACGTCATCACGGGTGCCGCAGGTTCTCCTGCCGAAGGTTGGACGATTGCAATTACCAGCAACACCGAAAAGAAATGGACTGCCGGTAACGGTAAAATTTTCTTTAACGGAGATTCGCTGCAAACCATCAAGAACTCCAACGGTGCACAAAATACCGTCACGCTGCCCGAAGGTCTGTATGCATCTCAGGTAGAGTTCTATGTAGTGACCAATGACTCTACTGCCAAAGGTACGCTCAAAGAATTCGACGGCGAGGCATGCAAAGACTCGGTACACAGTCTGAAAGACTACGATAACCCCACCTACATCATGAAAGTAATGGAGTACCCCAAGAACCAATTCACATTTACTTTCGGCGGTAAGCAAGTATGTTTCATTGCGGTGGTTACCTATTCCGACGTAGAGCCGGTTGAGCCGGTGGTGGTTCCCACGGCACTCCTCTCCTATAACTTGGGTGAGGACGGCGCAGACCTCGGCGATGCAGGAAAAGTGAATGCCATTACGGGTGCTAAGGGCTCGTTGGCAGAAGGATGGACGATAGCAATGGAAGATGGTGCTCTGTGGAGCGGCGGCAGCAAACTGATGTATAAAGGCGCTGAGTACAAATCACTCAAAAACTCCAACGGCAAGCAGATTACGGTTACTTTGCCCGCAGGGCTGTATGCCACCAAGGTGGAGTTTTATGCCGTAACGAACGATTCCACCGATGTGGGCTCACTCAAAGAGTTTGACGGTGAAAACGCAAAAGACACCGTGTTCAGCCTCAAAGACTACACCAACCCGACGGTTATTGTCAAGGAACCCGCCACTCCCAAAAACGAGTTCACCTTCCTCTTCGGCGGCAAGCAGGTTTGCTTCATCGCCGCAGTGGAATACACGGACGAACTGCCCGAAGACCCGAATACGGGAGAAGGCGTTGGGGATGTAAAAATAGCAACCGATGCCATAAAGGTTATTGAAAACGGACAGGTTGTTATCATCAAGAACGGCATCCGCTATAATGTGTTAGGTGCTCAGTTATAAACAAGCAGGTAACCCTTATTCGCCATGAGAAAAATAAGTTTTGTCAGTATCATGCTGCTGTGGTCGCTTTGTGCGGCGGCAGTGGTGCCGTTCACCAATCCCATTTTGCCGTACGACTATTCCGACCCGGATGTATGCAGGGTGGGGGATACCTACCTGATGACTTCATCGTCTTTCAACAACGTACCGGGATTGCAGATTCTCGCATCCAAAGACCTTGTCCACTGGGAGATAGTGGATGCCGCCATCCGTTATCAGGTACCGGGATTCGAAGAAGGATGCAGGGTAACCGGCAACTTCGTTTGGGCACCCTCCATCCGCGAACATAATGGCAGAATCTATATTTTCTATGGCGACCCCGACCGCGGTATCTACTGCATACGGAGCAAACCGTTCGATGTTTCGAGTTTCCGCTTTCCTTTCGAATGGGAAGACCCCGTGCTGGTCATTGCCGCCAAAGGCTATATTGACCCTTGCCCGCTGTGGGATGAAGACGGACGCGTGTGGCTCTGCCATGGCGTGGCGGGAAGCCGTTTCGGACTCAAGAGCGTGCTCATGATGGCGGAACTGAACGAAGATGCTCTCAGCGTAAAAGTGCCCGGCAGAATCATCTTCGACGGCCACCCGGATCACCCCACGAGCGAAGGACCGAAACTCTACAAACGCAATGGCTACTACTACATTATGCACCCCGCCGGCGGTGTACCCACCGGCTGGCAGGTGGTGCAACGCAGCCGTAATATCTACGGACCTTACGAACTCAAAGTTACCCTTGCGCAAGGCAAGACCCGTATCAACGGACCCCACCAAGGCGGATGGATAGAGACGCCCGAAGGGGAAAACTGGTTCTTCCATTTCCAGGATGTGGGAGTGGCGGGGCGTATCGTCCACCTCCAACCTGTCAAATGGGTCAACGACTGGCCGGTTATGGGGAACAACGGCGAACCTGTAAAGGGGCAAGGGCGACTGATGAACGGCGAGTGTACCTATGCCAACTTCGCACACCGCGACGAGTTTGACCAATTCGAACTCGGACTCGACTGGCAGTTTGCCGGTGCGCAGATAAAGCCCCAGTGGTTCTTCTGCGATGCCGTCAACAGCCGTCTGCGCCTCTACAGTGCTCCGCGCTGGGAGGACGGTTTTATCCCGAACATGATGTTGCAGAAAATACCCGCCGTAGCCTTCACGGCTACCGCCCGCGTGCGATTCCAGCCTCATAAGGACAAGAAGATGGCAGGTGCCGAACAAGCCGGTATGGTCGTCTTCGGACGCAAATCCTTCACCCTTGAGGCACCCGTCACCGATGAGTGGTGCTACCTGCGGCTTGTAATGGATGCCAGTCAAAAGGGGCAATTCTATACCTCTGCCGACGGCGTACACTGGACCAAATCCCAAGAGCAGTTCCAAGCGGAGGAGGGACACTGGATAGGAGCCCAAGTGGGTCTCTACTGTACACGCGATAACCGCAAGTTCAACGATGCCGGATGGCTCGATGTTGATTGGTTTGAAATAACTTTGGAATAAAAAATAATGATACGGTAAAATAATCATTATTGTATGAAAAGAATAATCTATATCATGATGACCCTGCTGATACCGGTGATGGTAGAAGCAAAAATAGTGAGCGGTCGTGTAACCGATGCGTCAGGCGAAGCCATTATCTCCGCCACCATCGTTATCAAGGGAACAACCGTCGGCACCGTAACCGATGTGGACGGCAACTACACCATTGATGCACCCGAAGGTGCCGTCCTTGTGTTCTCTTATCTCGGTATGCAAACGCAGGAACTGCCCGTTACGACGGACATTCTTTCCGTGGTGCTCAAAGAGGACAACAAAGTGCTGGACGAAGTGGTCGTTACCGGTTACGGAACCACCAAAAAGCGCGACCTCGTTACTTCCGTTGCCAGTGTGTCCGGCGACCAACTCAAAGACATGGCGGTAACGAATGTAGCCGAAGCGCTGCAAGGTAAACTGTCAGGTGTGCAGGTAACCACCACAGAAGGCTCCCCCGATGCCGAAGTGAAGATTCGTGTGCGCGGCGGAACCTCCCTCACCCAGTCCAGCGAACCGCTCTATATCGTGGACGGCTTCCCCGTTTCCAGTATCTCGGATATTGCCCCCGGTGATATCGAGTCCATCGATGTGCTCAAAGACGCGGCTGCTACCGCCATTTACGGTGCCAAGGGTGCCAACGGCGTAATCATGATTACCACCAAAGGTGAGAAACTGAACGCATCCGATACGGGCGGGGATGCCAAAGGCGGCAAACTCAATGTGCATGCCGACTATTCCGGTTATATGGGATGGCGTTCCATGGTGCACCATTACGACATGATGAACAACGAGGAATATCTCCGCATGCAGTACGAGTTCCTCTATCTCTCCGAGAAAGGGGACGCCGAGAAACTGAACTCGCGCTTCTTTACGCCCTACAGCACCTACGACCCCGCACAGGGACGCTATATGCGTACACCCAACATCGCCGGATGGGACAAACAGACATGGACGGGCACCGGTTTGCAGAGCCTGGTGGACTTCTGGTCGGATAAGGGGACGGTTGACTGGCAGGAGGAGATATACGGCGGCAACCATCTCAACTCCAACCACTCTTTCGGTTTCGACATTGGCAATAAACTGTTCAGTCTGAATCTTTCCTACAACCGTGTGGATGACAACAGTATCATGTACGGTTCCGACTTCAACCGAAACAATGCCTCCCTCAAACTGAAACTCAAACCCGTCAAGGGACTCAACATTGGTATCAACGCCCGCTATACGAATACCAACACCCTCGGTTCGGGAAGCAACAGCCTCGATGAGGCAAAAAACAACAAGAGCGACAGCCGTCTGCGTAACTCTGTTTCTTTCCTGCCGCTGTACGGTATTCCCGTCAAACTGTCCGCCAACGAGTCGTTGGAAGACGATGCGGAAGTCAACATTTGGAATCTCTTCAACCCGTTTACCTCCGTGGATGATAACTATAAGACCAAGATCGAACATAAGTGGAGCGTCAACGGCTATGTGGCATACAAGTTTCTCAACCATTTTACCGTCCGTGCCGAAGTCGGTTACGAGAGCCGCTCCATTGACCAGATGCGCTATTTCGGTGCCACCACCAGTTATGCCAAAAACGGAGACGGCAAGTCTCAGGCGGTGGCGGCGGATGGCTCGCCGCTCGGACATGTGCTCTCCACGGCTACGCGTTCCTCGCGTTTCAAGGAGACCAACACCTTTGAGTATGCGCAGAAATTCCGCGGCGGGAAGCATGACTTGACCGTCTTGGTCGGTGAGGAGCAGATTATCAACAAAGGGTCTAACCACTATATCTATTCTTTCGGTTTCGACCCCTCTATTGCGCCGGCAACCATTTTCAGCAATCTTGAGTCTGCCCAAAAGACGCTTACCAAAGACTATATTAACCCCAACGACAACATGCTCTCCGTCTTTGCACGCGCCAACTATGTACTCCTCGGACGCTATTATTTCACCGCCACTTTCCGTGCCGATGCGTCAACCAAATTCACGCGCGGCAACCAGTGGGGCTTTTTCCCCTCCGGAGCCATTGCGTGGCGTATGATTGACGAGCCGTGGATGCACCCCGCGCAGGATGTGATGAGCAACTGGAAATGGCGCTTGTCCTATGGTACGGTCGGCAACAACAATGTGGACCTCGGTTATCTCAATCTGGATTATCTCTTCGACAATACCGCCAACTATATGCAGGACATGAATAGCGTCCTCATTGACGGCAAGGGAGGCAGTTCCTCGCAACTCATTGCGCCGAACCCTAACCTCAAATGGGAGACGACCGTTACCCGCAACTTCGGTATGGACTACGGCTTCTTCAACGAACGACTCAACGGTAGTATTGACCTCTATTGGAACACTACCAAAGACCTCATTCTGAAATACCGGCTCGCCACCGGCGGCTACAACTACCAGTTCCGCAATATCGGTTCGACCGACAACAAGGGTGTCGAGTTCTCCATACGGGGCGTTATTCTCGACCACCACAGCCCGAAACTCAGTTACGGACTCACGCTCGATGCCAATATCGCGCACAACAAGAATACCGTGGTGGATCTTGGTGGAATGGCGGATTATCAGGTTAGTTCCGAGTGCTTCTCCACCTACTACAAGCAGGGATATGAGTTCTACCTCACTCCGGGTTCCGCCATTGGAGATGTGTACGGCTATCAGACCGACGGCATATACACCACCGCCGATTTCGACGGCTACAACACCGGCAACAAGCAACTGTCGCCGTGGGAGAAAGATGGATCCGTCGTCGAGACCCTCATTGGGCAGGCCTATCCGGGTATGACCAAACTCAAAAGCGAAGAGATGGTCAAACTCGGCAACACCCTTCCGGTCGTGAGTGGCGGATTCAACCTCGGTTTCTTCATTGGGGGCGACGCGTGGGGTAAGTTCGACCTCGCTGCCAACTTCACCTACAGCATTGGCAATGATGTCGTTAACATGACGGCGCTCGATTTCTCGACAATCAACTCGTCCACCAAGAACCGTAACCTGCTGGCGATACATGCCAACCACTACACCTTGTTCGACAACGACGGGCAACTCATAGGGCGCACGCTTATCACCGCCACCAACCTCACGGGAGAGGCTTATGACGCGTTCGCGGCGGCTATCGAGTCGGCGAACGCCGGCAACACGACAGCCAACCCCTATTCGAGTTACAGTGTGCTGACGGACAAGTATGTGGAAGACGGTTCGTTCCTCCGTCTCGCGTCTCTCAATGTGGGTTACTCCTTGCCGGACAGATGGATTGGCAAGGCGAAGATAACCAAGGCGCGGATATTCTTCTCCGCCACCAATGTCTTTGTAGCCACCAATTATTCGGGGGCTGACCCCGAGGTGGATACCCGTTCGGGAATCAACCCGCTGGCTGTCGGAGTGGATTTCTCCACCTTCCCCAAGAGTCGCAGTTTCAATTTTGGTCTTAACTTAGCATTCTAATCGGTTATGAAAAAAATATCTAACAGGCTGTTTATTGCCGGTCTGACGGCACTTTGTGTGGTCTTCTTCACTTCTTGTGATTCGTTTTTCTCCAACGAGTCGCCATCCGCGGAAACTTCTCAGAAAGTGTTCTCCGATGCCACCCTCACCGAGCAGGCGATGTGCGGAGCATACCAGGCTTTGGCGCATGATAAGGGTTATGTCAACCGCCTCGCATGCGGCTATGTGGGGCTGAACACGGACTGTGAGTGGTCGGCATGGTCAACGGGAACCGACGACCGTGCCAAATTGGTTACCTACGAGGTGCCTCTTTCCAGTACCGCCATTGCCAACCAGAACGGTTCCGACTCGTGGTCTTATCTGAACATTATCATTGAGCGCTGCAATAACATTATCGAGGGAATCCGACTCTACGGCGACACCACGGATGCCACTTTCCGCTACTATCTCGGCGAGGCGTATTTCCTGCGCTCTTTCGCCTATCTTGAGATGGTCAAGTACTGGGGCGATGTGCCGGCTCGGTTCACTTCCCTCAGTGCCGACCCCGAGAGTGTCAACGCACGCAAGACCGACCGGAATGTCATTTACGACCACCTGCGTACAGACCTCCGCGAGGCGGCACGCTTGATGCCGTGGTCGAATGATTCGGAAGTACCCGCTCCCTGCCGCAACAAAGTAGGGCGGGGTAATAAAGCCGCGGCGCTCGCGCTGCTCGCACGCGCTGACCTGATGTATGCCGGCAAGGCGGTGCGACCCACCACCATAGAAGACCCCACGGGCTATGCCGTTCAACCCAATTTCACCGATGACAACCTGCGCAAGGCGGTCTTCGAAGAAGTGCTTTGGGCGTGTGCACAAATCATTAACCACGAGGACAAACTGGCACCCGACTTCGAGACGCCTTTCCGTCAGATATGTTCCGATGTTACCGCCTACGACCAGATGGAGCATTTGTGGGTAATCCCGTTTGCCGACGGCGCACGCGGACAGGTACTCGCTTTCAATGCACCGAAAGTGGGTTCGTCCGACATTGTCAAACTGGCGGGTAAACTGCCGGGTATCGGTGACGGGGCGAAGACGAACGGACACCTGTGTATCAACCCGTGGCTGCTCTACCAGTTCGACGCTGCCGATACGCGCCGTTCCACCACCTGCGTGCAAGGTGCATGGGCGTATGATAACAAGTCTGTCAACGGACTGCCCGCCGAAGAGCGTGCATATCGCAAATCGGCGAATGTCAAGAACTTCTGGGTAGCCAAATACCGCTTTGAATGGATGCAGCACGAGTGCCTCGGCGATGACGGTATCGACTTCCCCATTCTGCGCTATGCCGATGTGCTGCTCATGTTCGCCGAAGCCGCTATCGGGAGCAACATGGATGTTACGCCGACCAACAACACGGGTCTTGACCCGCTTGAGCAACTGAACAAAGTGCGTCGCCGTGCACACCTCGCCGATGCTGCGGTACTCGATTTCGAGACCATACAAATGGAACGGGCAAAAGAATTTTGCGGAGAATATATCCGCAAATGGGACCTTATGCGATGGGGTATCCTCAAAGAGCAGGTACAAGCCGCCGAGAAGTTCTGCCGCTCGCTTATCTCCGACGAGGATGTCATTACGACCGAACTGAACGGCAAACAGGTCTCCATATCCTCCAAGTATTGGTACAGATACCGCCAGGAGCCTGCCTTCAACAACGCATGGGTCATGGATGAGATTTACGGTCTCTGTCCGGGCGAAACGACCAAACCCGAATACTTCGACAAAAACAACGGCTGGATAGAGAAAAAGGCTATCTTCGGCTCCGAAGAGGGAGGATGGGACTTCGCGCGCAGCAGTTATCCCCTCTACATAGATGCCGAGAAACTCGAGAGCCGCCAGTACTGGCCTATTTTCACGCACTACATTACCGCCTCCAACGGCAACTTGTGGAATAACTACGGCTACTAATCGCTTTCAAGATAATGTGATCCCGAAATAAGATTTTAGCAAAAAAGAGGCTGTCTATTTGTTAGATAGCCTCTTTTGTTTTCGTAGTACACTCATTGGTCTTACATCATGTGCGGTGGCGGACCCATGGGCGGAGTGCCGGGTTTGCCGCCGTTCTCTATCATTTCCTGCATGTGTCCGCCCATGCCGGTGGCTTTCAGGTTGCCCATGCGGTTGAGTTTGTAGGTGAAGGTGAGCAGGAAATAGGTGGGCAGCGTGTTGTATTTGGCGTAAGATACCATGTTGTCGCTCACCACTTGCACGATATTCTTCTTCTGGTGCAGGATGTCGTAGGCTTGCAGCGCGAGCGTGGCGTTGCCCCACGATTTCTCTATCTCCGCGTTGAGGATTACCTCGTTCACCTTGCCCGACAGGTCGTAGCCGTAGCGGTCGGTGTAACTGCACTCCGCCGAGATGTTCCACGACTTGGGCAGGTGGAACTCAAGGTCTCCCGTAACCGTCCAGTTGAACACGTTGCTGGTGCTGGCGGCGGTGATGTTGTTGTGCGTGTAACTGTATGTCGCATTGCCCCTTACGCCTATGTCCACTATGTCGTGCGTGAAGCGCAGTGTCAGGTCTTCCGATGCTTGGAAGTTACCCGTGAGCGATTGGGTGCCGAGGGGGATATAACTGATGTCGCCGTTGTCCGACAGTGTCCCTTCGATGGTCGAGGTGTATGCCACGCGCTGGTTGTAGCCCACCATGGTGCGGGTGTTGAATTGGAACATTTTGTTGCAGAACGGCGTGTTGTACATTAGGTCTGCGCTGATGTTCCACGGCAGCGCATTGGCGTTCACCGTCTGGCTGTATCGCTTGCCCGTGCCGTCGTAGAGCGTGTTGCTCACCAGCGCGTTTTGGGTGAAGGATCCGCGTATGCCGGTCATTATCGAGGAGAAGCGGGTCTCGTTGAAGCGCGAGTACATGCTGAAGAAGTTGTGCTGGAAGGCGGGTTTCAGCGAGAGGTTACCGATGGTTTCGTTCATTGCATCCGAGTTGTTGCGCACGGGAATCATTTGGGTAACGGTCGGTTGCGACACTCGGCCTCGATAGCGGACACGCGCAAACTCTTTCTTGCCGAACTTGTATCGGAAGTTGATGGACGGTGCCACGTTCCACGAGCAGACCACCGTGTCGCGGTTGAGCATGCTGCCGTAGTAGGTGGTGGAGTGGGTCTGTGTCAGTATGCCGCGCACACCCACCGTCAGGTCGCTTTTCTCGGTCAGCCAGCGGTAGTTCACCTCCAACTGCTCGTTGTAGAAGAGGTTGCTCAGCGCGTTGCTGTAAGTGGAGTCGTAGGCATATTCCGATGAACCCGCACTCCCAAGCAACTCCCTCCCTTCGTAGGGAGGGTTGGGGAGGGTCTTGCTATATTGGTCTTTGGTGGAGTGTCGGATGGTGCTTGAGAAAGCGGGCGCAATCTCCAGCAGGTGGTTGGTCTTGTAGATGGGCTCCACGTACGACAGGCGGATGTTGTATTGCAGGTCGTTGCTACGGTTGAAGGTATGCTGGTCTACCGTGCTCGCGTTGAGCAGCCGGTCGAAGGCGTATGTCTCCGAGTAGCCGTCTGTGTTGCTGTAGTTGATGCGTCCTGTCAGCGTCAGCGACCGACCGGGGCGCTGAAACTTGTGGTTATAGGTCAGGCGCAAGCCCGCAGAGATGGTGCGCGAGGTGTCTTGTTGGTTCTGCGCACCGTCGTTCACGAGGCTGTCCGAACGGTAGTAGGTGTATTCGTCGCTGCTCACCGAGGAGGTGCCGGTGTAGGATAGGGTAGGCTGCAGAATCAGTTTGTTGATACTGTCTATCTGATACTGAAACTCCAAGCGAAGGTTCATGTCCCATGTCTGCGCAAACTTGTTCGTAGAGTCGTTGTTCAGGTAGGTTACCTCTCCCGCGTATTGCTCTTTGTTGGTCTGCGATCGGGTGTCGTTGTAGGCATGGTTGAAGGCGAGGTCGCCGCCCATGAGCAGGCTGGTCTGATTGTCTATTTTGGTGATACGGTTGTTGAAGTCGATGTTGGTGTTTGCGCCTATGTTCTCGCTGCGGGTGATACCGGCGTTCGCGTCTTGCCCGAAGTTTCCGCGTCCGCGAGCCGAACGCACCTCGTTGGTGTTGTTGGCGGATCCGATGATGGTCGTCTGGCTCTCCCCCAGCAGCAGGTTGGTGAAGATGTTGGCGTTGTAGCGGAAGTCGTCCTCGAAGAAGTGCTTTGCCTGCTCCGCCGAAGTGCTGCCGTAGGCGGGGTCGCCGTAGTTGAACCAACCGTCGTTTTCGGTTACCATGTCCGCACCGAGCGAACCCGTATATTTGCCGAACACGCCTTTCTTGCGGTCTTGTTTCAGGGTCAGGTTGATGATATGTTCCGTCTCGTCGTCCTCGAAGCCGGTCAGTTTGGCGGTTTCCGATTTCTCGTCTATCACCTGTATCTTCTCTATCATCTCGGCGGGGATGTTCTTCGTGGCGGACTGCACGTCGTTGCCGAAGAATTTCTTCCCGTCTATGCGCACGGCGGTGATGGTCTCGCCGTTCACTGTTACGTTACCTTGCTGGTCAACCTGCACGCCGTTCATTTTCTTGAGCAGGTCTTCCACCATGGCGTTGTCCGCCACTTTGTAGGCGGCGGTGTTGTATTCTATGGTGTCGCCTTTCACGGTCATTTCCGCCGCGTGTCCCTGCACCTGCACTTCCGCCAGGTGCTGCACGTCCTCGCGCAGGCGGATGGTCTTCACGCTCAGGTCTTTCCCCTCTACGGAGATGGCGACTACCTGCTCTTTGTAACCGATGTTGGATACAAAGAGTTTGTATTCTCCGTTGCGGATGTTGGTCAGGTAGTATTCTCCGTCGAAATCGGTCTGCGCACCTTGCACAAGGGTGGAGTCGGTGCCGTGGTATTGAAACAATCGTACTGTGGTCATTTCCAGTTGGCTACCGTCCGTTGCGCTCACCACTTTGCCGCTCACGGTATATTGCGCGGCGGCAGACACGGTGCAGGCACACAGCGCAAGAAATAAAATGGTCTTTTTCATTGGGTTAACGACTAAATCCCTTGGGTTAACGATTAAATCCCTTTATGGTTTGTAATGGCAATGCCCCGAACAATTCCGCAGCGGCACGCCCTCCTAATTCAAAACTCAAAACTCAAAACTCAAATTCAAAACTCAAATTCAAAACTCAAATTCAAAACTCAAATTCAAAACTCTCAAACTCAACACTAAACACTCAACCCTCAACACAAAACTCTCAACACTAAACACTCAACCCTCAACACTCAACCCTCAACACAAAACACTAAACACTAAACCCTCAACCCTCAACTCTCAACTCAAAACCCCCAACTCCAAACTCTCAACCCCCAACTCTCAACCCTCAACTCAAAACTCCCAACCCCCAACTCCCAACCCTCAACTCTCAACTCACCCCCCCCCAACTCCAAACTCTCAACCCCCAACTCTCAACCCCCAACTCTCAACTCTCAACTCTCAACTAACTCCCAACCCTCAACTCAAAACTCTCAACTCAAAACTCTAAACCCTCAACTCTCAACTAACTCCCGACTCTCGCCACTCCCTCACAAACAAACATTGTGCCAAAAGTATAAGAAATTATCCTTTTTAACTAATTTTATGTTATTATATTCCCAACCGTCCCCCAAATATAAAAGCCTCATATCCGCTACCCCTGCGCTACCCCTGCGCTACCCCTGCGCTACCCCCGCGCCACCCATGCGGGGGCGGGACAAAGGGAGGGGAAATGAACCGGTGAACCAGTGAACCGGCACTTTTCTAAAACATATATGCGTACGCGCGCGGGTGTATTTATGGAAACTGCTGGTTCACTGGTTCACTGGTTCACCGATAATTACGAACAGGCAT
This sequence comes from Paludibacteraceae bacterium, assembly GCA_051878345.1. Lineage (GTDB taxonomy): Bacteria > Bacteroidota > Bacteroidia > Bacteroidales > Paludibacteraceae > Colicola. Next base: position 11,933 of record JBJEJX010000062.1, read on the forward strand.
AATTTTTCGCAGGTCTGTCGCAGGTCTGTCGCAAGTCTATCGCAAGTCTATCGCAGGTCTATCGCGGGTCTATCGGAACATCATCGCGGGTCTATCGCGTGTCTATCGCGTGTCTATCGCGTGTCTATCGGAACATTATCGCGGGTCGTTCGTGTGTTCGTTCGCCGCCGCGATATATCGTTTGCGGCGCTTTCCCCCCTCCCTTTGTAGGGAGGGACGGGGTGGGTCCCGTCTCCCGCAGGTCTATCCCCCTCCCTTTGTAGGGAGGGACGGGGTGGGTCCCGTCTCCCGCGTGTCTATCGCAAGTCTTTCCCCCTCCCTTTGTAGGGAGGGACGGGGTGGGTCCCGTCTATCGCGGCGCTTTCCCCCTCCCTTTAAGGGAGGGACGGGGAGGGTCTAACAGTCTGGGAAATGTGTTTTGCAGCATAAAAATACACTTTTCCGTCCGAAATTTTTGCATAGTTCAAAGAAAAGCAGTACCTTTGTCCCTTGAAACCGTAGATGGGGCTGTGGGTGAGGCGCACGCCGAACCGACACGACCAAGTAGCGAACAAGCGGAAAGTCGCACACGCCGAGCATTGAGGTTTCACCATAGTTTATATAAAAGCGTTTATTGGCGCTTGTTTTGGCGCATAGGAATCTGCAATTTTCGACAAACCAAGGCAAGAATGACAATGAACGCCTGCAGGATATGATTAGTCCTTTCGTCCATGTACGAAGATTATCATATTCGGCGTGGGCGTTTGGATTGTTTATTCTTTTTGTCAAGGTTTTGCAGAGCCTCTATGTGGAGAATAAGCAAAAAAGGAAGCACCACGCTTTTCTGTTTCCGTTCACCGAGTTGTCAGGTGCTTGCAACTCATGGAAAGACTAACGATTATGAAGAAATGGCTATTTCTTTGTTTGGCTGCCCTTGCTGTCGGAGTACAGGCAATGGCGACCAACCTTGTGGTCAAACCTCTGTCGGGTGCGGACTATCGTCGCGAGTTGGCTACCATTGGCAAGGTAGTCTATCACGGCGACTCGCTCTACCTCTACGACAGTTTCGGCACGGTGCTCTATCGCGAGCAACTCACCAAGGTGCAGCAACTCGCCTACTCCGAGGGCGGCGACCCCACCACGGGCATGGAGGACGCCCAATCCGACGCCATCCGTCTGCGCATTTATCCCAACCCCGCGGCAGAAACTCTGGTATTGGAGGGTCTGCCCGCCACAAGCGAACAGGCACGCCTCTACAACCAACAGGGGCAACTGCTCAAAACCGTTGCCCTCACCGCCGCCCGCACCACGCTGGATGTCAGCGACCTCCCCGCAGGCACCTACCTCCTCCTCTGCAACGGCGAAGCCTTCAAAATCATTAAGGACTAACCGCCCGCAAAAAGTCCCCCTTTGAAAAAAAGTCCCCCTTTCCGGGGTCCCCGAAAAATCTCTGATTTTTGGGGTGGATTTCGGGAGATTTAGAGGGGCATGGGGATTTAGAGGCACCCACTGGGGACGCAGGCGTCTCGCCTGCGGGCAAGGCGCAAGCCTTGATGGCGAAAGCATTGCCTACTCAAATAGTTTGTCCCAAACTGACCGCAGAGAGCACCCCGATTCCCCTGCTCTGCGAGCGGGGCACCTACTGGGGACGCAGGCGTCCCGCCTGCGGGCAAGGCGCAAGCCTTGCAGACACAAAGGTGCGGCTCCCGACAAGTCGGGGTCGGGATGTAAATCAACCCCTTCAAAAGCATAGCCCCGAAGGGGCGATATAAACCAGCGTAGGGGCTCGCCCCTATGTAAAAAACACACCTCAAAAGCAAAGCCCTGTAAGGGCGACATAACTTAATAAAGAAGTGTATATATCAACAACAAAAACAAATTAACTCATTATGAAAAAACTATTTTTCTTCGCTGCCCTGTTGGCAGCAACCCTCTGCGCCACGGCGCAGCAGAACCAAGTGATTTGGCAAAACGGCAAAGTGATGTACGGCAGCCCTATTCCGACGGTGGATAGCATTACCTTCGCCGCCGAGTTGGAGTCTTCCGACACGCTGCACCTTATCCTTCCCCGCACGATTATCGTGCACGACACGGTGATAAAAGAGGTGATTGTAGAGGTGCACGACACCATTTACCAATGCCCTCCCGACCCCTATGCTCCTTTGGCAGGCGTATTCTCCGTGTCGGCAGACAAACAAGTGAACTTCTCCAAAGGCAACCTGCAATGTACCATACAAGGCACGGATACAGCATGGACTTTTGCCGCCAATCAGTACGATATAATAGGTACTGCCAATATAGTTGATGGTGCCTTGGCAGACAAGATAGACATGTTCGGTTGGAGTGCAAAAAATACTACTGCTCCTTGGGGAATCAGCACCTCCATGAGCAGCAGCAACTATTACGGCGAATTTGCCGACTGGGGGCAGAATGTCGGCGATGGCACCACATGGCGCACGCTGACAGACAGTGAGTGGGTATATGTGGTATCCGGTCGAACAGATGCAAGTAGTAAGATAGGTGTAGCGCGTATCAATCTTGACGAGGCAGGCACAACCTATGCCAATGGTCTAATCCTCTTGCCTGATAACTGGACGGACATGGAAGTTACCTTCAAATCCGGTTTCTCTGGCACTGACAGCGAACAAGCCTACGCCGATTACCAAACTTTCACTCTCGATCAGTGGGAAAAGTTGGAGGCGGCAGGTGCTGTCTTCTTGCCTGCTGCGGGTTACCGCGACGGGTCGCGTTTCTACTATGGGGAGAGAGGTTTCTACTGGTCTGCTACTGCGCCTGAGGAAGATGACCTCAGTGACAGCGCCTACGGCCTGGACTTCCGCTCGAATAGAGCCTACTACTGGTACACTCTAATGAACTGCTGGGGGCAATCCGTCCGTTTGGTTCAAGATTTATAAAAGATTACTCTTTGCTATGCGCATCCCGTAAGGGTGCGCATAGCCACTCCGCGCACAATTCTTTCCCACCTCATTACACCATAAACCGACAGGGCTACCCTCGTGCGAGGATAGCCCTGTCGCTTTGTTCTGTGGCTATGCAAAGTACCCCTTTGCGGACTCCCCGAAAATCTTGGATTTTGGGGGAGTTGGAGGGGCATTAGAGAGTCCTTTTGGGGGCTTGCCTTTGAGGCTCCGGTCGTCCCCTTACTCTACGCGGTGCACGCCGTCGCTAATCTCTGCGATGTAGAAGTCGGCTTTCAGCCCTGTGGCGGCGGTGTACTTGGCACCCACCTGCTCTATGAACGCGGGGATAGCCTCTTCGCGCACCAGCGACACGGTGCAGCCTCCGAAGCCTCCGCCCGTCATACGGCTGCCCAACACGCCTTCCACTTCCCATGCAGCGCTCGCCAGCGCGTCCAACTGCGGACCCGTTACTTCATAGTCGTCGCGCAGCGAGACATGGCTTTGCGTCATGAGTTTGCCAAACTGCGCGATGTCGCCGTTCTGCAAGGCGGTAACCGCGTCTTTCGTGCGCTGCACCTCGCCTACCACGTGGCGGGCACGGCGGTGCGCAACGGGGTCGGTGATGGCGTTCTCCACCTGCTCGAACTCCGCTTGCGACAACTCGGCAAGGTACTGGATAGGACGCACCGTGCTAATCTGCTCCACAGCCAAGTGGCATTGTTTCACGCGGTCGTTGTACGCACCCGAGTCGAGGTGGTGAGGAGAGTGGGTGTTGGCGATAACTACCTTGATTCCCTCCAACTTGACGGGTACGAGCGAGAACTGCATGGTGTCGCAGTTGAGGAAGATAGCGTGGTCTTTCTTGCCCTGTGCGGACGCAAACTGGTCCATGATACCGCACATTACGCCTGCAAACTCATGCTCTGCGGCTTGACCTATCTTTGCCAACTCGGTGCGGTCGTAGCCCGTGTGCAGCAGTTCGTTGAAAGCGCAGGCGGTTACCACTTCCATGGCGGCGCTGCTGCTCAGTCCCGCTCCCGCGGGTACGTTGCCCCAGAAGAGCATGTCGTAGCCCTGTTTCGGTTGAATACCGCGGTGGATGAACTGTGCGATACAGCCGAGCGGGTAGTTAGCCCATGCCTTGTCGGGCAGCACGGCGGTGAGTTGGTCGAGCGGCAACTCGAACACGTCGGAGATGTTGAGCGATCGGAAACGCATCAGTCCCTCGCCGTTGGGAGCCAGCAGCAGGTAGGTTCCGAAACTCAGCGCGCAGGGGAAGACAAAACCGCCGTTGTAGTCGGTATGCTCACCAATCAGATTCACTCGCCCGGGGGCAAAAAAGATGTCGGTTGCATGTTGGTTGTACGCCGCCTCGAAGGCGGATTTCAGTTCTTGAAGTTCCATATAGTTATTAGTATTGGTATTAGTAATGGGTGTTAGTATTTAGTTGGTATTTAGTTAGGTTAGTATTGATACTAAAGTACTAAATAGGTTTAGTTACTTTTCTCCCTCCCTTTGTAGGGAGGGTCGGGGAGGGTCCTGTAAGGTCGGGGAGGGTCAGAAGGGTCGAGGTGGGTCCTATCTCCCTCCCTTTGTAGGGAGGGCAGGGGAGGGTCCTGTAAGGGCAGGGGTGGGTCCTGTGGGTCCCGTGACTGTTAGTGAGTGTCCTTTCAGCCCTTTGGCGGTGGCGGTTAGCGTGCAGTTGCCTTCCACGATCACCGTCAGTTCGCCCGCGAAAGCATGGTGCTTGGGCAGGTGGAAGAGGTCGAGGTTGGCGGCATCGCCGTTGGCGGCAGCCACAAACCGCCCGTTGCCCTTGGTGGAGAAGTTTATCAAGTGGTCGGCATTGGGGCATATATTGCCGTCTTTGTCCACTACCTGCACGCGCAGGAAGTGCAGACCGCTGTTCCCTTGCGAGTAGGGCTCTTCCGATACGACGATGCGGACGGGCCTGCCTGCCGTGCGGCGCACTGCCTCACCGTATTCGGTAACCACTTTTATCTCGCCTGCCTGCCACGGGATGTTGTCCCAAATCAGTCGGTAGCGGCGTTGCAGCGCGAGCGGGTCGCCCGCCTTGGCAGCGGCTTCGGCTTCCTCTTTGGTGAGTTTGCGCACCTTGCCCATGCTCTTGCCGTTGAGGAAGAGTTCACCCTCGCGGGCATTAGTGTATGCCATTACGGGCACCGTGTCGCCCTGCTGCCAGTTCCAATGCGGGAGCAGGTGGACGGTGTGCGCCGTCTTGTTCCACTCCGCGCGGTAGAGATAGTATCGGTCCTTGGGAATACCCGCGAGGTCCACTATGCCGAAGTAGGAGGCATGGCTGGGCCACGCGTCAGTGTCCCACGGCGAAGGCTCGCCGAGGTAGTCGAAGCCCGTCCATACGAACTGACCGATGGTCCAGGGATAGTCGTCCATGTTGCGGAAATCCTCGTCGGGCAGGTTGCTCCACGGGCAGTATTGCAGGTCGTAGCCCGAACACTGGTTGGTCTTGCTGTTGCCGCCGGGGTGGTTCATGTTGGTGATGGTCTCGGTGTTATCGGGCACCGCAGGCAGGAAATACACGCCGCGGGAAGAAACGGTGGACGCCGTCTCCGAACCGAGCACAAGGCGCTGCGGGGTCTTGTTGTATGCCTCCTCGTAGCGATAAGCGCGGTAGTTGAGACCCACCACTTGCAGAATGCTCGCAAAGCCGTTCTCCAGCACGCAACTCACTTGGTCCATGCCTGCCGTGCAGGGACGCGTACCGTCCTCGCGGATACATATGTCCTGCAACATTTTCGCCACTTGGTAGCCTTCGGGTGCGCACTGCGTGGGCACTTCGTTGCCTACCGACCACATGACGATACTCGGATTGTTGCGGAAGTGGTGGAGCATGTTCACCATATCGCGTTCCGCCCAGTCGTTGAAGAAACGGTGATATCCGTTGTTGCACTTGCCCCAGTCCCATTCGTCAAACGGCTCGCACATTACCATGAATCCCATTTCGTCGCAGAGGTCTATCAATTCGGGTGCGGGCATGTTGTGGGAGGTACGGATGGCATCGCACCCCATGTCCTTTAATATAAGGAGTTGTCGGCGGATGGCGTCCGTGCTGACGGCTGCCCCCAAGGGACCTAAGTCGTGGTGGAGGCAGACACCTTGGAACTTGCGCACCTTGCCGTTGAGCATGAAACCCACGTTGGGCACTATCTGCACGCTGCGGATACCGAATACCGTTTCCACTTCCTCCTGCCACTCGCCATTAGCATAGAGGTTCGTGCGGGCGATATAGAGATTAGGCGCTTCGGGCGACCAGAGTAGGGGATGGCTCAGCGTGAAGTTCTGCTCCAGGGGCAGGTCGTGCTTCACGTCGTACAGGCTGCAGAGCGAATCCACCACCTCGCCCGTGGCTTTGTTCACGATATGCGTGCGGAGACGGATTTGCTTTCCGAGTGCGTTGGTTACCTTGGTTTTGAGGTTGATACTTGCCATATCGTCGGTAACGAAAGGCGTGGTGATATGCGTCCCCCAGACGGGTACATGCACGCTCGGCGAGCAGATAAGATGTACGTTGCGGTACAAACCCGCGCCCGGATACCAGCGGCTGGACTGCTCATGGTTTTGCAGGCGGACGGCTATCTCGTTTTGCCCCTCGCGCAGGAAAGGCGTGATGTCCACGTGGAAAGCGTTGTAGCCGTAGGGCCAGTAGCCTGCTTTCTCGCCGTTGACATACACCTCCGCCTCGCTCATTGCGCCATCAAAGAGGAGTTCCACATGCTCTGCGGCTGTGGGCTGAATGTTGGTCTTGTACCATGCCGACCCCATATAGGGCAGTCCGCCGGAGCGCCCTGTCTTGATGGAAGGAAAGGTCTCGCCGTTCTGCCAGACGGTAACGTTCTGCAGGTCGTTCTTACGGTCGAAAGGACCGTAAATAGCCCAGTCGTGGGGGACGGTTACTTCCTGCCAAACCTTGTCTTGGGCGGCAGGCATTTGGTGGTCTTGTTGCTCGAAGGCAAACTGCCACGAGGTCAGCAGCGTGCTGATAGCCAATAGGATAGTGTGCATATCTGTTATAGTTTTGTTCTTATACTACCTTGGATATTCGGAATACCTGTATTATCTTGGGTTTTATGGATTATGTAGTCCAAAGTCCCCCTTTGAGGGGGATTTAGTGGGTCTTGGTTTAGAGGGACTTCCACAACGCTTTCAGCGCCTCGTTGGGCTGACCTTTGCTGTTGAAAGCTCCCATTTGGTATGCCCCCCAGCCGTCGGTGGCGTACTCTTTGGGCTTCCAGTTGTTGTATATCTGCGGCTCCCAGTAGAAGATACCTTTCATGTAGTCCCACTGGTCCACGCGCTCGCGGAAGTCCTCTATCACCTTTACCGCCTCTGCCTCTTTGCTCGCCAGCGTGCCTATCTCGGTTACCATAATCGGGCACTTGAACTCGTTGTAGAGCAGTTGGATGTTCTGTGCGGCAAGGCGGTTGGTCTCCTGCCATGTCTTGCCTGTCCACTCGCTCATCATCGGATAGTGGCTCAGTCCAATCATGTCGAACTTGCCGCCGTTGTTCTTTAAGTTGCGGAAGAACCAGTTGTTGTTCTCGTAGGCGTTGTCGATATGCACAATCACGACGGCGTCGGGGAAGACGGCTTTGCAGGCGTTGTAGCCCGCGGTGGTGAGCGCGGCGTAGTTCTTCCATCCGTTCGGCAGGTCGCCGTTTTGGTCCCATAGTTTGCCCGTAGGCCAGAGCATGCCGTTGCGGGTCTCGTTGCCCACTTGTATCCACTCGGGCGTGATGCCTTCGGCTTTCAGCGCTTCCAGCACCTCCGTCGTGTGGGCTGCCACGGCTTGCAGCAACTCATCAAGCGAGTAGTTCTTCCACGCCTCGGGGGTGGTCTGACGGCTCGGGTCAGCAAAGTAGTCGGAATAGTGGAAGTCTATCATCACGCGCAGTTTGAGGTCGGCGGCACGCTTGGCTTTCACCAACACGTCTTCTTGGTTGCACCAGCCTGTCTTGTGGTTCACCCACACGCGCAGACGCACACTGTTCATGCCGTGGTCGCGCATCAGGCGCATACCCTCCTGTGGATTGCCCACGGAGTCGTAGAACAGCACGCCGTCAGCCTCCTCCTCGGTTATCCAAGAGCAGTCCGCACCATAGGCATACGACCCCACCGCCGCAGGCTGATAAGGGTCTTCTTGATGGGTAGAATCCCCTTGAGAAATAGGGTCTTCCTCGGTAGGGGGAGTAACAGTCGTACACGCAATAAAAAAGGGAAATGCAAAAGCAAAAAGAAAAGAATAGTGCTTCATGGTCATCGTTAATACGGTTAAAAACGGCTGCAAAGTTACTAAAAAGAAATGGAATATGCAAGAGTCAGGTGCTTTTTGGCGTGATTTTTTATGCCAAACCTGCATATTCCCCCGAATCCTCCTACTGTCCCACTACGGACGACACCGAGACCATCACGTAGGATATACGTAGGATATACGTAAGATATACGTAGGATATACGTAGGATAACCGAGACCATACCGAGACCACGAAGGGACCATATGCCGACGACAGCCCGGCTCCTTACCGAAGATAAGGTAGCACGACTATCTGCATAGATTGGGAAAATTAGGAGATTCGGCGGATGATACTCAGTCCGTCTCGAAGGGGGAGTATCACCTTATCCAGCCGCGGGTCGGCTGCCACTTGGTCGTTGAAGCGGCGCAGGGCAAGGGTCTGTTGGTCGCGGTCGTAGGCGGGGTCGATGACGTGCCCGTCCCACAGCGTGTTGTCCGCCAGTAGCCAACCGCCGACAGGCAAAACCGAAGTCCCGTCGGCTTTCTCCTCCATCAGCAAATCGAGGTAGGCGCAGTACTCCCGCTTGTCTGCATCCATAAATATAAGGTCGAACGCTTGCTGTTGCTCTGCCAAAAACGCCTTCGCGTCATCTATCACAAGATTTATCTTGCTGCTCAGAGGCGAGAGCGCGAGGTTGCGGCGAATGGTATCTTCCAGTTCATCGTTGTGCTCCACGGTCGTGAGCACACCCTCTTCCGGCAGACCCTCCGCGAGACAAAGGGCGGAGTAACCGGTAAACGTGCCCAGTTCCAAAACACGCCTCGGCTGAATCATGCGGCTAATCATCGCAAGCAGCCGACCTTGTATGTGCCCGGAGACCATACGGGGATTGAGCACATTGCAATAGGTATCGCGTGTGATAAAGCGGAGGGTATCGTTTTCGGGGGTGGAGTGGGATTCAATGTAGTCGGAAATATCCATGTCCTGATTTTACAATTTGATAAGTAACAATAGCACTATTTGTGTGTAGGTGAAGAAAATTTGCGCAAAAGTACGAAAAAACTTGCATATATCCAAAAAAAACACTAATTTTGCACCGAATTTTAATAATTAACCTTTGCTTTATGGAAAAGATAGATGAGTTGGATGTAAAAATCCTGAGTATTATCACGAAAAACGCACGTATTCCTTTCAAAGATGTGGCTGAGGCTTGCGGTGTGAGTCGTGCCGCTGTTCATCAGCGTGTACAACGCATGTTTGACAACGGTGTGATTACGGGGTCAGGCTATCAAGTGAATCCGAAGATGTTGGGCTATCAGTTGTGTGTGTATGTGGGGATAATCCTTGAGAAAGCGTCTTTATACAAGTCGGTGGCGGCTGATTTGGAGAAGATTCCCGAGATAGTGGAGACCCAGTTTACATTGGGTGCTTACTCCATGCTGATAAAACTCTATGCAAAGGACGACCGCCACTTGATGGAGTTGCTCAATTCGAAGATACAGGAAATCCCCGGCGTGGCAAACACCGAGACGCTGACGGCGCTTGACCAGCGTTTCTCGCGCACACTGCCGATAGGATAAGAGCATGTAACTAAATTGACATTACTTCTTTATATTGTTGCAAAGAATGGAGAAAGTAATATCCGGCATACGACCGACGGGCAACCTGCACTTGGGGAACTATTTTGGTGCGGTGAAGAGTTTTGTGAAGATGCAAGACGAATACAACTGCTTGTTCTTCATAGCCGATTGGCACTCGCTCACCACGCACCCGACGCCCGACAATATCCGCAAATCGGTGAAGACCATTTTGGCGGAGTATCTGGCATGCGGCATAGACCCCGAGAAAGCACCATTGTATGTGCAGAGCGATGTGAAGCAGGTGCTGGAGTTGTACTTGTACCTCAATATGAATGCCTATTTGGGTGAGTTGGAGCGCGTTACTTCTTTTAAGGAGAAAGTACGCAAGCAACCGGAGAACGTGAATGCCGGACTGCTGACCTATCCGACGTTGATGGCGGCGGATATATTGGTGCACAAGGCGGACAAAGTGCCCGTAGGCAAAGACCAGGAGCAGAATATGGAGATGGCAAGGCTGTTTGCCCGTAGGTTCAACCGTATCTACAATGTGGAGTACTTCAAGGAGCCGGAGTCGTTCCATTTCTCGGACAAGGCAGTGAAAGTGCCCGGGCTGAATGGCACGGGCAAGATGGGAAAATCGGAAGGAAATGCCATTTATTTGTGCGATGATGAGGCAACAATCAAGAAGAAAGTGATGCGCGCGGTGACGGATTCGGGACCTGTGATGATGAATCAGGAGAAACCGGAGGTGATACAAAACTTGTTCTCCCTCATGGAATTGGTTTCTACACGCGACACCTACGACTATTTCAACGATGCTTACAACAATATGACCATTCGCTACGGCGATATGAAGAAGCAGTTGGCTGCCGACATTAACGCTTTCTGCGCACCTATTCGCGAGAAGATACTTGCTTATAGCAGCGATGATGCGTTCCTTGAGAAAGTGATGCGGCAGGGTGCACAAGCGGCGGAAGCGTCGGCAGAGAAGACCATAGAAGAAGTGCGCGAGATTATCGGATTTAGAAAATTAGGTTATTAGGTTTTGGCACGGTCTTTGTGCGTATTTTTTTGTTAGTATGAAGAAAGGATGGTACATAGTGTTTATAGCCTGTTTGGCGATGCTGCCCTGTTTGGGCGGGTATGCGGACGTGGTGGTGGATGATGTGTACTATTGGCAGGAGGGAAATGTTGCCGAGACGGTGGAGTGGACTGAAACGGTCGATGATTCCGCCATTTATTCAGAGGAAGTTGATACGGAAACATTAGAGCCTGAAATCGTTACGATAACCTTTGTGGAAGACAGCGTAACACAGCGCTCGGACAACACGGTGGTGAAAGCAGTTATCAAACGATATTGATATGCGGAAGGTACAACACATATGGCGTGGAGGTTGGCTGATAGCAATGCTGTCGGTTGCTGGTATGGTATCGGCGCAAGAGCAGGCACGGCTCTCGGAAAGAGCCTTGTCGGGTACGGCACGCTATGTGGGCATGGGTGGAGCCATGACGGCGGTGGGCGGCGACCCGTCCGCTGTGAAGGATAACCCTGCGGGATTAGGGGTGTACAGGCGCATGGAGGTGTCGATTACGATGGGTAGCGTGTTCGACCAAACGATGCAGGCAGGTAGCGGATGGAGCAACTTAAACAAGAAATTTGAGATGCCACAGGTGTCGTGGAGTTTCCATTTTGGCAATCCCTATCGTACAAGCGGAGTGATAGCCAACAACTTTATGGTTTCTTACAACCGTGTGCGTCAGTACCAGCGGGAGTATACCGCTGCCGTGAGTGGTTGCAGTGGTTCGTTGGCGGATGTGATTGCATTAAAGACCAACGGATTAGAAGAACAGTACTTGCAACCGGAAGGAAGATGGAACGATACGGAAATAGGTTGGCTCAGTTTGCTGGGCTACGATACCTATATGATAAATCCGTTGGCAGATAACCAATGGGCGGCGAACTTGCAGCAGGGTGAGAAGGTGAATAGCGCCATTCATGTGCGCGAGCGGGGCTATATGGACGAGTACGCGCTGGATTGGGGCATGAACATTTCCAACCGCTGGTATGTGGGTGCAGGTATCCGTATGACCTCTTTCTACCTGTCGCAAACGGAGCAGTATGCCGAGGAAGCACAACAGTCTGATGTGTCGTTGTCGAATTACAGCACGTTGCTAATGAGCGGGTTGGGTGTGAATGGAGCGATAGGTATGATAGGACACCCGCTGGAGTGGTTGCGGTTTGGCGTATCGTTTATTACACCCACGGCTTCAACGCTGTCCATAACCAACTACGGCGAGATGAGAAGCAAGATTGGGGACAGTACTTATACTGCAACAACGCCGAGCAATACCGCTTCGTATGACGGATTGTCGCTACCTCTGCGACTAAGTACAAGTCTGGCTTTCCAATGGAAACGCTACGGCATGATAGCCTTCCAATATGACTATGCACACCATAAGTATTTGGACGATGTGCATACGCTGAAAGTTGGATTGGAGGTTGTGCCTGTGCAACGGTTGTTTATCAATGCGGGTTATGTGTATGAGAGTACTTTCCGCAATTCGGATAGGCTGTTGCCGTATGCGTTGAGTTACAATGCAGTGGAGACTAACACTCATGCGCTGTACACCCGTAGCACGCAGTACATATCTTGTGGTGTCGGCTATCGGGGGAAGAACATGATTGTGCAGGCGGCTTATCAATACCAGTTGCAGGATTTGGATTTCCAACTGCATGAACTCTGTATTACGGACGGCATGCGCGGGCGTACCCATCGCTTTGTAGTAACTTTGGGTTGGCACAACAGATGATAAGGCGCATGATTAAATGAAACTATTAGGTGCTATACAGCAAGAGACCGGAAAACTCAACAAAAATTTTTAACTGGAGTCCCTACCGACTGATGGCGTGCCGATACTCTACGCGGTGACCGATAGCAATATCGTAGCGATGAGGTAGTCGGATTACAAAGGAAAGGCACACTTCAAATCCTATTCATTAGGAGTTTTCTCGAGCATACGCTGTATGGCACTTTTTTATGCAATCTGTACAGGTGTTTTGTTCCTGTCGTTTGATGACCATAGTCCTGCAATGCTATTATAATTCTCAATCCATAATTTACAATTCACAATCATAATCCCGTGCTGTTTAATTCCATTGAGTTTGCGATATTTCTGCCGATTGTATTTTTGCTGTATTGGTTTGTGTTTGACTACGCTTTGCGTAGGTGCCGTCGGCAGTTGTGGTGGCAGAATTTGTTTGTACTTGTAGCGAGTTATGTGTTTTATGGTTGGTGGGATTGGAAGTTCCTGCTCCTCATAGCGCTCACGACGCTATGCTCTTACGGCAGCGGGCTGCTGATTGCTCGCGAAGGGTTTAACCGTACGGGGGGGGGTAATTCTTCGCAAGAAGATTCTTCTCAGGTAGCAGAAAGCGGGTTGGAGAAAAGGGAATCTTGCGCGGCAGGATGCGGAATGAATACCGCACCGCTGTGGAAGAGGAAGTTTTGGTTGTGGGCGAATGTGTTGCTCAACCTCGGTATCTTAGGTATTTTCAAGTATTACGATTTCTTTGTAGAGTCGTTTGCGCGATTGTTTGGTGTGGATGCGGAAACGCATTTGCTGCATTTGGTATTGCCTGTGGGTATCAGTTTCTACACCTTTCAGGCGCTTTCTTATTCCATTGATGTGTACAAGGGTAAGATATCCGCCACGCGGGATTTGGTGGCGTTTGCCGCTTTCCTGAGTTTTTTCCCTCAGTTGGTGGCAGGACCTATTGAGCGTGCAACGAACTTGCTGCCTCAGTTCCAGAAATCGCGTGTGTTTGACTATCAGCAGGCTGTGGACGGCATGCGTCAGATATTGTGGGGACTATTCAAGAAGATAGTGGTGGCAGACAACTGCGCGACGTATGTGGATACGGTCTTCGGTTCGATAGGTGAGCAGTCGGGCAGCACGTTGGCATTGGCTGCGGTGCTCTTCACGTTTCAGATTTACGGTGATTTCTCGGGTTATTCGGATATAGCGATAGGCACGGCTAAGTTGTTTGGTATTCGTTTGATGCGTAATTTCAACGTGCCATATTTCAGCAGGGACATTGCGGAGTTTTGGCGGCGGTGGCATATCTCTTTGACGACTTGGTTTCGGGATTATGTGTATATTCCATTGGGCGGCAGCAGACCTGAGATACCGGTCAATGTTCGTCATCCTGAGGCGTACAAGAAAGCCATTGTGGTACGGAATACGTTTGTGATATTTCTGTTGAGTGGCTTCTGGCATGGTGCGAACTGGACGTTTGTGCTATGGGGAGCGTATCATGCACTGCTGTTCCTGCCGCTGATTCTGACGGGCAAAAACCGCAAGTATATGGACGCTCCCACTTGGCGCGACCTGCCCAAGATACTGCTAACCTTTGTGCTCGTAGTCTTTGGTTGGATTATCTTCCGCGCCACAGGTATGAAGACGCTAACGGCATGGGTAACGGGTATTTTCTCGCCTTCGTTGTTCACCATACCGTGGCTGATGAATAGGTGCTATTATATTCCTACATTTATTTGTATTGCACTTATGTTAATAGAGGAATGGCGTATCAGGAAGAAACCAGAAAATCTACTAAAATATCCTTGCCCACTGGTTGTTCGTTGGATTATTTACATTTTATTCGCGATATATATTGTGATTGCATTTAACTTAGGTAATCATAGTGAGTTTATCTACTTTGCTTTTTAGAAGATTATGAGTAAGTTCTTATACAAATCAAGTGCTTTTATAATTGTTTTAGCTATTGTTCTACTAATAACATGTTTTAGAATGTATCAATGGATGCTTGCTAATCCAAATAGATATACTATTCATTCACATGAGATTAACGTTGAACAATCTATTGAGAAATTAAAGAAAAAGACAACTCCTTCTATTATTATAATCGGAGGCTCAGGTTGTGGCTTTGGTTTTATATCTCCATTACTTTCCAAACATTATCAGATGCCTGTTATAAATACAGGTACTCACGCAGGATTAGGGTTGCGACTCCAAGTTCTTTTGGTAAAGTCATATGTAGAACAAGGGGATATTGTGTTGGTTATACCTGAATATTTGCAGTTTACAAATCAATTTTATGGTGATGAGACGGCATGGCGTATTATGACTGCTACTATGCAAGATGCAATGGATAGTATCTCTTGTAAACAATACATGTATCTTTCTAAATACTTCTTTACTGCTATCAAAGAAACATGGGATTTTTTATATAATGATTCGATTAATAGCACATCTCCTTATTCCTCGCATAGTTTGAATGAGTATGGAGATGTAACTTTATATGAATATAGATTGCATAAAGATATATCTATGCCAAAAAATACAACACCACAACACAACATTAATAAGGATGTAGTATCATTTTTGAAAGAGTTCAGAGAGCATTGTCATCAAGAATCTGCCACTTTCTTGCTATTTCCGCCAACATATCATGAGGATGCGTATGAAATAGACAAGGATTTTATCAATGAGATAGAGAAACTGCTGGATGTTGAGAATATTCCATATCCCGTTGATACAAAACGATATGCTTTCCCTGATTCTTTATTTTATGATACGAACTACCATCTCACCTATGATGGGTGTTTGATACGTACACAAATGATAATTAACGATGTAGATAGTTTATTGTTAGGGCAGCGTTAGATGTATAGGGTTATACTGCTAATGTTCTAAATCATTTTCTTTGTAGTGTTGTCTTTGTGGGGCTTGTATTGTTGGGATTAAAAATTGGGGCAGCCTAGAGACCGCCCTTCCTTAGATTGTGCAGACCGCGGGCGAGACGCCCGCGTCCCCAGTGGCTTCTCTGCTCTTTGTCAGCTTCTTCTCTGCTTTTTCTTTCGACTTGTTGCCGTGTCGTTGCCGTCTCGTTGCCGTGTTTGGCTCGTCTTTCACTCGTTCTTTCTTTGTACTTTCTTCGTCTTTTCTTCGTCCTTTTTTCGAGTTGTTTTCGAGATTGACTGCTGTGTAGGTGTATGCTCTACGTGGGGTGGGTGATTGATAGTCGTTTGATGGTGGATTATGGAAATTTCGATTGGGCTTAGACATCAATAGAAAATAAAGACGAGAATCTAACAAAAGTGAAAAAAAAGCGAAATAATTTGTGTATATCGGAAAAAAGTAGTATCTTTGCACGCTTATTTGAGGGAAATCGAATGGGCGATGTCTGTTGATTGCATAAAACAGGTAATATCTATTGCACAGATAAAAATAAGTAATATCTATTGAAAATATAAAATATCAAAATAATTATGGCAAAGAAAGAAGAGTTTAAGAAGGAAGACCAGAATTTGGCGGAAGTGAACGAGAGTTTGTCGGCAGCAGGTCTTTGGATTGAGAAAAACGCTAATCTGCTGAGTTGGATTGTGTTGGCAGTAGTAGTGGTGGTGATGGGTATCATCGCGCTGAACCAGTACGTGCTGAAACCTAAAGCCGTGGAGGCAAGCAACGAGAACGCCAAGGCTGTGGTGTATTTCATGGCAGGCGACTTTGAGAAAGCATTGCACGGCGATGATGCAGAGTGCGTTGGTTTTGAGCAGATTGCGGATGATTATTCGTGGTATCAGACCGGCAAACTGGCTGCTCTGTACGCAGGAATCTGCTATTATCAGTTGGGCGAATATGAGGACGCAGCAAAGTATCTGAAGAAGTTCTCCGCCAAAGACCTGATGATAGACCCTGCTGCTTCGCAGTTGCTGGGTGATGCCTACGTGGAGTTGGGCGAGTACGGCAAGGCAGTGTCTGCCTTTGAGGCTGCTGCAAAGTCGGGCAACGAGTTGATTGCTCCGATGAGCCTAAAGAAAGCCGGTATCGTCTATTTAGAGCAGGGCGACAAGCGTGCTGCGAAGAAAGCCTTTGAGCAAGTGAAGGCAGACTATCCTGCTTCGACCGAGGCGCAAGACATAGATAAGTATATTGCTATCGCTCAATAAGTTATGACGACGGATTTGTCGAAATATGATGCGAACACATTGCCTAACGCTGACGTGCTGAAACGTCAGCGTTACGCAATTATTGTGGCAGACTGGAACTCGGAGATAACGTTTGCATTGGCGCAGGGGGCGATAGATACGTTCCGCAAACACGGCGTGGAGGAGGACAACATCTTGGTGCAGCATGTGCCCGGGACGGTGGAGTTGACCTACGCGGCGGCGCGGATGATAGACGAGTATGCGGACATGGACGCTATCGTGGTGATAGGCTGTGTGATACAAGGTGATACGCCGCATTTCGACTATGTGTGTCAGTCGGTTACGCAGGGCGTAACGATACTGAACGCGCAGGGGAATGTGCCCGTGATTTTCTCTGTGCTGACCACGCTGGATAAACAACAGGCGTTGGATAGGGCAGGCGGACGATTGGGTAACAAAGGCGTGGAAGGTGCCTATACGGCTATTCGGATGGCGAATTTGTAGTTTAGCGTTTAGAGTTGAGTGTTTAGAGTTTAGCGTTTTTTTGATGAAAGTATTTAAGTTTGGTGGAGCGTCGGTGAAGAATGCGGCGGGAGTGCGCAATCTTTGCGAGATAGTGGCTCGGACGGAAGGCGAGTTGCTGGTGGTGGTGTCTGCTATGGGCAAGACAACCAACGCCTTGGAGCGCGTGGTGGCAGCCAAGATGGCAGGGCTGGACGAGCAAGCCCAGACGGAATGGGCGGCTATCATGGATTACCACTTGCAGATAATGAGCGAGTTGGGGCTGAAGAACAACGTGGACCTGCGCCTGCCGACGGAGATACCTTTCTGCAAAGAAGACAGTTACGACAAGAACTACGACCAAGTGGTGTCGATGGGTGAGTTGATGTCCACGCAGATAGTGGCGGTGTACCTGTTGAGCCAAGGGATAGCGACGGAGTGGTGGGACGTGCCCAAACTGCTGCGGACAGACGACACATTCTGCGAGGGAAAGGTTGATATGGAGGTGTCGGAGAAGCAGATTGTTGCGGGGTGGAATAGGGACAGTCGTCCGCGCGTGGTGGTGGCGCAAGGCTTCATCGGCGGTACGGTCCACGGCGAGCGCACGACATTGGGCAGAGAGGGGTCGGACTATTCGGCAGCGCTGTTCGGCAATTTCCTGCAAGCCGAGTCGGTAACGATATGGAAAGACGTGCCGGGCATACTGAACGCTGACCCGCGGCTGGTGGCAGACACGGTGCTGATACCGGAGTTGTCGTACAACGATGCGGTGGAGTTGTCGTATTCCGGCGCGCAGATTATCCATCCGAAGACGATACGTCCGTTGGAGAATAAGCACATTCCGCTGTATGTGAAGCCATTCGGCGACCCGACTGCCAAAGGGAGCGTGATACATGCGGACGCGAAAGGACCGATAGACGTGCCTATATATATATGGAAGAAGAATCAGGTGCTGATGACTATGCGCGCGAAGGATTTTTCGTTCGTGCTGGAGGAGAGCCTGAGCCATATCTTCGACGTGATAAAGGAACATCGGTTGCGGGTGTCGCTGATACAGTCGTCGGCGGTGAGTATCACGGTATGCGTGGACAACAGCCGGTACTTGCAGAGCGCGCTGGAGCAGTTGTCGGAGAACTATCGGGTGGTGTACAACGAACATCTGTCGCTGCTGACCATCCGCGGCGTAACGCCGGAGGTACTGGCGCGCGAGAAAGAGGGGCGGGAGATATTGCTGAGTCAGACCACACGCCGGACGGCACGGCTGGTGATGAAAGAGGGGGTTTGAAACAAAAATACCCCAAAAAGAAAAACATAAATTTTTTATTTCAACAAAAATTTCCAAAAATTGATTTTTCTGTAACGTATAATTTTCGTGTAATTAATCATTAATTGGTTAACTCAAAATTAGTAACGTTTTTTTTTGATTAGTGAAAGTTTTTATACTATAACTCTTCCTTATTCTGATAGGATAGCGATAATATACAAGCCAAACATTAAAATCAATAATCTAATATGACAGAACTTGAAAAACTCCATTGTATCCTTTGTCTATCTGAGGAAGTGGGTGTAGCCGTACATGAAGAAGTGAATGCACGTATTCGTATATTGGCAGATAAACAGACTAACCAAATCCTTCTTAAACAAGAGCAGAAACGCTTAACTACCGATGATAACATAGCAGAACAAAAAGGAAGATTCCGTGATTTTCTTCTAAAAACATATACTCGCGGTACTGTTAGTTCGTATATGAGTGCGATGAATAAGGTAAGTATTTTTGTACAGAAATATGTTGATGTTAGTGTACAATCGGTTTTTGCAATAACCGAGAGGCAGCTTATGCAAGATTGTTTTGATCGTTTACAACAACACAATGAATTTAACAATTTCAATAAGAATAGAACACACAATAGATTGTCCGCTGCTATAGAACAATACATTCTATTCCTCAGTTAAATATGTAGTAGCATTGTATAAGTAGACTCTCTGTATGGTAGATTTAGCTACAAAAAATCTACTCTATAATCCACATAAAATCTTTGCTAAAAATAGATTGAGCAATTATTTACTTGTTTCGCTACGCTCAGAAATCTATATAAAATCAATAAAGAGAATCTATTATTAGAGAGGGTGGATGTGTTTTGAATTGATATTTATTTGTTATTATTAACTATTATACCATGAACACCTATTTGCAGCAGTATTTGAGTGCTGCGTATTGGAAGGATTTGTGCCTGAGTTTTTGGCATGCCTTGCACACCAAGAAGTTTTGGCGCGAGTTGGTGGTGATGACCATCGGCATGATGCTGGGTGCCGCCGCCGTGTATTATTTCCTCATGCCGAGCCACCTGATTATCGGTACAATCTCGGGTTTGTCCATCGTGATAAACACGCTGATAGGCGGCGATGCAGACACGTTCTCCTATTTAGTGATGGGTATCAATGCGTTCTTGCTGCTGCTAGCATTCCTGCTGATTGGCAATGAGTTTGGCGCGAAGACCGTCTATACGGCGATGATTCTGGGTCCGCTGACGCAGTTGTGGGACAGGATTTATCCGAGCACGAACTTCACCCACCAAGTGATAACCGACACCGCGTTGCAGGCTCGTTTGCAGGCTGGAGATACGGTGCTGGATGCGCATGGTAACCCCTATCTGCTGGACCGTGCGGGGAATGTGCTGGAGCAGGTGCGCGACTCGGTGATGTCGGCAGGACTGGGGA